>JAMDCP010000011.1 GCA_023489335.1 Deltaproteobacteria bacterium
GTTGGTTAAAGAAAAGAAATTCGACCTGAATAAAGATATTTTCTCTAAACTTAACTACCTCGTGTCTAATGGAGAAGCCCTTATTCCCGGAGAATTCAGGACAGGCAGGGTAACGATAGGCGGAACCGAACATATGCCTCCGGAACCGGATAAACTGCCCGGGGTTTTCGAAGAAGGACTTAAGGATATAAGGGGGATAGAAAATCCGGTTACCCGCGCCCTGGTTTTTTTCGGATTCGGCAGCATAAACCAGTTCTTCTGGGACGGCAATAAAAGAACGTCTCGGCTTATGGCCAACGGCGTATTAATAGAAAACGGCTATCCCGTATTAAACATTAAAGCCGAAGACAAGTTGGAATTTAACAGAGAAATGATAAAATTCTACGACTCAGGGGATTACAACACCCTTTTATCCTGGCTGACGCCGTATTACCGGCAGGAAGCTCTGAAAATAGGATTTGCCTGTCCGGCGCCTGCAAAAAAAGACGCCTTTACCAAGGACTTAAATAACCGGCTTAATAAGGGCAAAGGCCCCAAGCTGGGGTAATCAGGTGTGGATTATGGAAAAATTATACAGGCTTAAAGATTTGCCGCAGACGATAAACAGGATCCATTTTTGGAGTTATGATAAAGACAAAGCCGAATTACCCGCTGAAATCCTTATAGAACATATTTTAAAGTACGGCGCACTGGAAGAGATATTTACCCTTTTTAATCTCATGGATGCCGACGAATTCATGGATATCTATAAAAATAAAGTAAGACCGATATTTGAAGGCAAAGGTGTTCCGGCCTTTTTTGATTCGTTATCCGAATCCGAACAAAAAACCTATATGCGGAATAATTTAGATAGAAGCCCCGGACTCGTCAAACTTTTAGATATTATTCTACCTACAATATATAAAATTAGGGAACAAAAGAGGAGTTAATACTATGTGGCTGCCTGAAACTGAAAATCTTCTTAAAGAATTCTCAACCTATAAGGAAGTTAACGATTTTGCCTTTTGCGGCGGTTCCGCGCTTTCTTATTATTTAAAACACAGATATTCCGAAGATGTAGATTTTTTTTCTTTCTCGTCGTCATTCACGCTGGATAAAAAAAATATAAACAGGCTTATTGATAAATTAAAAAGCAAAGGTTATAAGGTTTCAAATACTTTAGATGAAGAAGAACAGATGGATTTCTATATAAATAAAACAAAAACGACATTCTGTTCTTACCCTAAATTTAGCAGCTTATTAGAGGAAAACAGCAAACCGTTATTTGGAAACATAAAGATTACAGATATCGGTACTTTAATAGCAATGAAAGCCGATGCCTCGAAAAGCAGGGAGAAGATAAGGGATTATTACGATTTATACGCCGTATCTAAGGAATTAGGATTTAAGAAGATAATAGACGAATCCCTGAAAGCGGACCCTAATTTCAACGTAAAATTATTTATAAAAAGGCTCGTCGAAATGGACGATAAATTAAGGGATGTTTTCATAGAAGATTATTTAAAGCCAAAATACAGTATCAATAAAGTAAGCATAAGGCTCTACTTTGAGAAGGAAGCGGATAATTACATTGCAAAGGAATATATGAAAACTATTAATAATAATCTTTCAAAAGAAATTCCGCCTCAGGAAGACGCCTTCACTAAGGACTTAAATAACCGGCTTAATAAGGGCAAAGGCGGCCCGAAGCGGTAACGGGGTTTTGGCCGTTGGGGGTTTGGGCATGAAACCAGCGATAGGCAGTCGGATTTTAAGTATAGGGTTTATCTGGAAGAAAGTTGATCAAACTACCTATTCGCTATTTCTCGAGCCTTAAAACGCAAATTTGGAAGGATTTATTTAACGAAAAACCCGGAAATCAGGTTTTTTAAGGTTTCTAACCCCATTCCCGATTTTCTTGGGAGAGTTTGAGAGGGTAGCTTTTGTCGCCAAAAGCGAGCCCTCTCGATATATTTTTATATTCGCATAAAAACCCTGGCCGTCTGACTAAAAATCAGACGCTCGGACTGTGAATTTTTTTTTAGTGCAACGATTTTGCAACGGTAGGAGGCAAAAAAGCCAAAAATTAAGCGGAATTTACGGAATTGGCGGAATAGCTCAAAGCGTTTAAATAACTGCAAGAGCAGGCGGAAAGTCGGTTTAGTTAAATTAATATAATTTTTTTCGTAATCAGCGGGTCGTAGGTTCGATTCCTATCGCCGGCTCCATTATTTACCTGCAAAACTTCAATGTTTCAATGATTCCGCATTTTTAGTTTCAGTTTACCATTATTTTAATCCAAGCTAAAATTTTATTTTTTATCTTTGTTTGGCGGCTGGATACTTTTGGCGATTTTGTTAGTTTTGAATATATTACAAAGTCCATTTAAACCCATGTTGCCTTGGCATACATAATAATACATTATGAGAAATAAATAATTTTTATGATATAATAATTCCTTAGATAAATTTTAATAATAAGGGGTTCAATTGTGGTTAAAACCCGTCATAAGATAATTATCGGGGACTCAAGAATCATGAAAGAGTCTGAAGATGAAAGTATTCACCTTATTATTACATCCCCTCCTTACTGGCAATTAAAAGACTACGGAATAGCCGAACAGATAGGTTTTAACGACAGCTACGAAAGTTATATCAATAATCTTAATCTTGTTTGGAAAGAATGTTACAGGGTTTTGCATAAAGGCTGCAGACTATGCATAAATATAGGCGACCAGTTTGCAAGGGCAGTTTATTACGGAAGATACAAGGTAATTCCTATAAGGACGGAAATTATCAAGTTCTGCGAAACAATCGGATTTGATTATATGGGGGCCATTATATGGCAAAAGGTTACTACGTCGAATACCACCGGCGGGGCAACAATAATGGGGTCATTTCCTTATCCGAGGAACGGTATTTTAAAATTGGACTACGAATTTATTTTAATCTTTAAAAAAGACGGTACCCCACCGAAACCCGCAAAAGAAAATAAAGAATTATCGAGGCTCACGAAAGACGAATGGAATTCTTATTTTCAGGGGCACTGGAATTTTGCAGGAGCAAAGCAGGATGCCCATATAGCAATGTTTCCTGAAGAATTGCCTAAAAGATTAATAAAAATGTTTTCTTTTGTGGGAGATACCGTGCTCGACCCATTTCTCGGAAGCGGAACTACATCTTTGGCGGCAAAAAATTTGAATCGCAACTCCGCCGGATATGAAATTAATCCTAATTTTATAGATACGATAAAAAACAAACTCGGCATTAACCATTCAACTATAAAACAAGTTAATAACGCCGCCGATTTCAATATTATCAATGGCAGCCGTAATGACCCCTCTGTTTATCAGGAAATGATAAATAGACTGCCCTATATTTTTAAAGACCCGCACAAATTCAATAAAAAGGTTGACCTTAAAAAGTTACAATTCGGTTCCAAGATAGATAAAAATAGCGGGGAGCGTGAGGAATATTTTACGGTAAAAGAGGTAATAAGCCCTGAATTTATAAAACTAAATAAAGGATTAACGATAAAGCTGCTTGGCATCAAACAAAATCCGATTGTTAACGGTAAGGCTTTGGCATACCTTATAGATAAATTAAAAGGGCAAAAGGTTTTTTTGAGATACGATAGCTTAAAGTATGACAATGAAAATAATCTGCTATGTTATCTTTACCTGCAAAATAAAACCTTTATTAACGCCCATCTTATAAAAGAAGGATTGGTTGCCGTGGATACGGAGGCCGATTTTAAATATAAAGAAAGGTTTATTAACCTAAATAGGGGCGGTCATGCCGAAAAATAAAAAAGAAAAATATTCGAAAGAGTTCGGCAAAAAAGAAAAGGTTCTTAATTACACCTGCCAGACTTATCAGCTGTCAAGGCCGGATAAAGTTGGGGCGGTTATGGCGCTAATAAGGGAATGCCAGCCTAAATCTTTTGAAGATTGGGAACGCTGGTATTTTGAAAATGCTTATACGGAAAGCAGGAGTAAGAGTAAGACGAGAACCAAAATCACGAAAGAGGAACTTATAGAGCTTGGCGAAAGGTTGTATGTTAAAATTAAAGAAATTGTTATACCGGAATGGGAAGAAGCATTCAGCCAACTAACCCTTCAGGATTGCACTGACTATATTTACAATCTGACAATCTGCAGGACATATGACGGCTTTTTGACGGAAAAGTCCGTAGTAAACGACAATTTGGCTAAAAAATTTCCAGAAGTTAATTTTCTTGAATCCGACCCCCAACTTGACCATGCCGGAGATATAGATTACCTTGGTTGGGTTGGAGATAAAGCTTTTGGCATACAGATAAAACCAGTAACGTCCAGGGCAAACTTCGGCAACTATTCGGCTTCGGAAAGAATGAAAGCAAGTTTTAAAGAATTCGAGAGAAAATTCGGCGGTAAGGTTTTTATCGTTTTCAGTATCGACGATAAAATTGAGAATAAGGAAGTACTTCTGGAAATAAAGGCGGAAATTATAAGGCTAAAATCGGGTGGAAAAAAGGTATAGTTATTATTTTATACTATCTCCAATATAAATATTTGAACTTGCTATAATTCATAATTTCCAATCTTTGTAATGAAGAAAAAATGCGATATAAATACATGTGATGCGATAAAGGAAATTAACCGATTCGTAACTGAAACCGACAAGAGGGAAATAAAGGATTGGAAGAATATCGCGGGACGGCTTATAGTATACGCTGGTAAAAATCCTAATTCTCCTTCTTGTTAAAAGATATAAAAACTGCAAAAAAGAATTACAATGGACAAAAGAGCTTTTCGGAGGATATGAAACTATGACAACGTGCGTATTCCGGTCTAACTGGACGGGTTAATCCCTTTATATTTTTTATATAATACCGTTAATTTTAAGTCAATAAAAATAATCTATTATTAATATCTAATGAAGGATTTTAAAGGGGGGTGCCCCTCCTAAACCGCAGGTTAATCGCTAAAAGCTATTTTCGCAACGGAACGTTGCTGTCTTGGGCAAAAGATTATTTTTTCATTTCGTCTTTTTTATCACTACTGCAAAATAAGAATTTTAAAAAATCGGAGCAGGTAAAGAACAGGTGTGATAAAATAGGATTATGGAAAACTGGCTAAACGAAAAAGGGAGAAGGGTATGAAGCGGACAGAAGATGAAATTCGAGACCATCTCGCCACTAATTTAGATTTGATTGAACCCGGCCTGGTGCTTATCGAAAAAGAGTTGCTACTTAAAAATGATAAGGGCGCGAAGGGGTTTTTGGATATTTTCTGCAGGACTGCGGATGGTAAATATCTAATAATTGAGGTGAAGCGCAGCGATGCAGCTGCCCGCGAGGCGGTTCAGGAACTTCTAAAGTATATTGTTCTCTTAAGACAAAATATCTTGGTGAAGAATACCGAGATTCGCCTAATGGTCGCGTCTACGGATTGGAATGAACTACTCGTGCCATTTTCAGAATTTGTGAGAGGGTCCCGCTATGACTGCACAGGTATTCGACTTGAGCTCGGGTCAGACGAGCTTACCGTTTCTACCAGCCATGTCGAACTCGCGCCTGAGGATAAGCCGCGTCGTATAAGCAGGCGGCATTTTATCTGGAAGTATGATAGTGAGAAGAAAGCTAAAGCCGCCATACCTTTAATTGCTAACTACATGCAGGTCGCAGGATTACAGGACTTCGTGTTAATAGTGCTGGCGATTAATAGCGAACATAACCTCGTAACGCGCTTAGTATACTTTGCACAACAGGAACTCACCTTAGATCGATATATGGAATTGATCCGCACTCGCTTTTCTCCGAAAATCGTTGCTGAATTTGAGGAATATATTGGCGATATGAGCGAATATGATGATAAAGTCAGCGAGGCAGCTGACAAAGTTTGGGAAGATTACGAAGATATTGATTCAATATATAGTAGTACTTGTGCTATTGATGCTCAGATCGCTCACCCTGAAAAAGCGAAATTTTGGTTTAGCCCTGATAATTCGACTCCCGTGGGGGTCTTCCGCTTCGGCCGTTTTAATGATTCAAATATAACTGACGATACGATCATTAAAGAGATAATTGGCGATGACGGCGCGTCTTTTTATCACGGAGAAGTAGCAGCGCGAGTAGAATCCAAAGCTGAAATAGCGGCACTAAAGGCTACAGCAGACAATCTTTTTTATTTTAATCCGATTTGGTGTTCCGCAGTTCATGCCATGTGTGAATATGCAGTCAATACCTCAGCGGATTCAATCCAGATGCAAGCATTTTCTAATGACGATATCTTGCAAACGGTTGCAGGTATCGTTATTGGCTATCCTGGCTATGTGCCATACATTAAGTTTGAAATCCAGAGAAATGAAGAGGTTGAGCAGATCTTTGGGATAATCGAATGGGATGGTATGGAGCCGGATTTCGAAAATATCCTCAAGAAATATTTCAACGGTGATTCGTTCCAGTATTTTATGCTCCGGCATTTTGGGGAACACCGTGCACTTAATGCCGATCTCATGGATGAGATGGGTCTTGCCTACGCACTGGGAAGGATGGGAGAAGATGGGCTGATTCCGGTTCGGGTGTTGCCGTCAAGCATTGAGGACGTTCGGGGCCCTAAGCGCCAGCCTCTTGAATCTTTCCCTTCCGCAAATTCAATGTTTATGGCCAGTTTAATTCAAATGTTTCTCAGGCATGAGCAAGAATTTACGAGGCTTTATGAGCTGGTTACGTTAATGCTTTTCGAGGAAAAACTAGAGGGACTCAAAGATGTCAGTGAAGATGCGGAATCAAATTACTGGATCGGGGCTGTAGAGCGGTGCGATGTATGTAAGCGAGACATGACATCGGTGCGCTTCATGATAGATAGCCCTGTAGGTCCAGGCGGACCATGGGGATGCATGTGTGCTGTATGCTTTAATCAAGCAGGGGGGCAAATCGGCTGTGGGTCGGGACAACTCTACGAGAAAGACGATATTGGCTGGCGCTTGGTCGGAGGTGCGTGCGCAGTTCAAGATGAAACTTAGTGATGATGCTGCAGACGACGGGTTGAAATAATAGAGTGGACACGATTGGGTGTCCGCCAATTGCTTGAGCCGGTGGCCTGTTCTATGATTTTTCGATGCATGATAATTAAAAGGAAAGGAAATGCCTTAGATTAAAAGGCAGGGTAAAAGGATCAGCTACCAAGGTTCGATTCCTATCGCCGGCTCCATTTGAATAAGAATAATTTAAATGGTATAATATCGGTATTATGACGCGCGCATCTTTAATTAGAAAAATTCGAAGAGATATTCCCCTAAAAAATATAAATATATGAAATATATTTTTGGATATTTTCTACGCGGAATTTTTATTTGTTTTCTTTTACTTGTTTCTTTCGGTATTTCATATGCAAATGGTCATGCATATAATTTAGCGTCCGCAAAAAATAACGGCGCCTGCGCCAATGCCGAAAAAGAATTAGAAACAATGAAAATTTCCTTCACAAAAAAGGAATTTTTAATCGGGGTCAAAGAAAACAATCTCCCCGTAGTCAAGCTTTTTTTATGCGCAGGAATGGATCCGAATGCGAGCGATGCAAAAACGGGCAACACTGCTTTGATATATGCTTCTTTAAACGGAAATGTCCAGATAGTCAGGCTGCTGCTTTCATATAACGCAAATATAAATGCAAAATCGAATAACGGCTTTACCGCTATGGCGGCAGCCGTATTTTCCGGTCATGCAAAGGTAATGAACCTCTTAAAAAAAGCCGGAGCAAAAACAAATTCGTCTCAAAAATAAACGGCATGGGACAAGAAAATAATAATTAACTATCCCCAAGGTTTCAAAATATTCAGGCTGCGGCGGTTAAACCCCAGCCTGAATATTATCGCCGGAATCTCTGATTTTATTTCTTCTTTGTCGACGGTTTTTTTGTTTCTTTCTTTGTCGGCTTGTTTGCCATTGTATATCACCCCCTGTTAATTATTATAATTATTATATATATCAAATATTAATATTAGGCAATAAAAATCGTTTATTGTTTTAATATTTTTTAATAGAAAGGGGTCTGACCCCCTATATTTTCTGTATTTTATTCTCTTGACGATAGCCCAACCTTTCACTAAAATAGTATCTGATTGTGGGAGTAATTTACTAAAATCGATTTTCTGAAAATTAAACTTATGTGATTAAAATAATACATAATACATAAATGTCAAAAAAAATATTTAATATCTTTTCTTCCATTGCGGATGTATATGATGTTGTAGGGCATCTATTCAGCTTTGGGATTGACGGATTATGGCGAGAAATGACCGCCAGAGAGGCTTTGATAGAAAAAAGCAGTTATAAGATACTCGATGTGGCAACCGGTACTGGTTCTATTGCAATAGATATTGCCAAAAAGGCAAAAAAGGCAAAAAAACAGGTCGAAATTACGGCTGTGGATTTTAACAAAGATATGCTCAGGCTCGCCGAAGAAAAAATTAATAAAAGAAAGATTAACAATATATGCATTAAAGCCGAAGATGCCATGAAACTTGACGAGCCTGATTGTTATTATGATGTTGTTACGGCAGGATTCTTGCTTAGAAATGTCGATGATACGAAGATTTTTGCAGATGAGCTTAAAAGGGTTTTAAAAAAGACCGGAAAATTTATATTGCTGGGAATGGGAAAGCCGCAAAACAAACTGTTAAACATGTTTTTTAAGGTGTATTTTATATTATTAAGATTAGTGGGCTCCTCGATAGATAAGACCGCGTACAGGTGGCTTACATACAGCATAATGGCATTCGATAGAAATAAGATGTTAAATATATTAAAAGACAAAGGGTTTAAAGATTTAAAAATTAAAAACCTGCCGTTTCATATCGCTTTTATAATAACGGGTATAAAATAAGGTTAATATATAAATATTACATGAATATAACATTCGTATGCAATCCGAAATATTAAATAGAGCCTTTTTTACCAGAAATAATGTTGAAATAATAGCGCGGGAACTTTTAGGCAAGTTTTTGCTTACGAAACAAAATTCAAAAGCAGCCCATATTAAAGAAAGCGGTCTGACGGGGGGAATAATTACTGAGGTAGAGGCTTATCTGGGCGTAAAAGATATGGCATCCCATGCTTATAACGGACACCGTTCGAACAGGAACGAATCTTTATATAAGGACGGAGGGATAGCTTATATCCATTTATGCTATGGAATTCACAATATGTTTAATATCGTAACTAATAAGGCAGGTGTTCCGCAGGGGGTTTTAATAAGGAGATTAATACCCGTTTACGGGATAGATATTATGAGGGAAAGAAGGGGCGGCAGCCTTAAACCGGATAACAATTTAACGGAAGGGCCCGGTAATTTAACCAAAGCGCTGGGAATCGAGATGAGGCATAATGGAGTATTAGTTTGTCAGGATGATGCCATAGAAACCGGAAATAATTTGGATTTAGAAATCTTTCTCGAGGATAGAGGCATAAAAATCGATGAGAATATGATAGTTATGAGTCCCCGCATAGGAGTTGGTTATGCGAAAGAATGGGCAAAGAAGCCTTTAAGGTTTCATTTGGATGAAAGATTAAATTTGTTGAATTGATTAAATAGCGCAATTTTTGGATAGCATTTCTCTTGACAAGGATAGTTTATTAATAGTAAAATACAAACCAGTCGGTATGTATAAAGTTAATAAACTTAATTTGTTAAATTAAAAAAAGGGGGTTTTATGGCAAAAGCAAAAGCTTTAATCATTATTCTTTCGGGGGCAGACAATCCGATAAAGGTAAAATTAGGTCTTAATGTTGCGTGGAGAACAAAAAATAGCGGTGCATTCGAAGATGTTAAAGTTATATTTTTCGGGCCGGGGGAAGATTTTATTGCAAAAACCGACGATAAAGATATTATAGAAGCATACAATCAGGTGCTTGCAAACAATATTATGCCCCAAGCATGCGTGGCGGTTGCCGAAGGATACGGCATTGCTCCCATATTAACGGATAAAAAAATAGAACTTGTTCATGCGGGACAGGCAATTGCAGGTTTTATGGCGGAAGGCTATCAGCCGTTGACATTTTGATGCCCCGGCTTTTTAATAGTTTAGGGCAATAATTATTCGGGACGGATGGCGTGTATCATATTTTTATAAGCGGGTGAGAAGTTGTTAAAAAGAAGCGAGATTTTGGATGCCACGTACAATTTGATGCTTAAAAAGGGTTATGAAGATACGAGCATTCAGGATATAATAGATAAAATAAACGCTACCAAGGGCTGCCTGTATTACCACTTTAAATCAAAAAGAGATATTGCCGCCGCCGTAATTCAAGAGATAATAAAGCCTGCATATGTAAATACATGGGGCGATGCATATAAAGCCAAGGATCCAATTAGCGAGCTTTGTTTTGTTATCGATAAGGTTTACGGCCAAAAAGCCGAAGAGCTTGCCGAAACGGGATGCCCCCTTGGGAATCTTGTGCTTGAACTTTCGGCTAAGGATAAAGTTTTATCAAAGCATGTAAACGAAATAATGATTTTGTGGCAATCTTTTATTGAAAAAGCTATAGAAACCGCTAAATCTTCCCGCATAATCAGGCAGGATTTAAATGCAAAAAACATATCCGGTTTTATTACAGGTTCGTTCGAGGGGTGTATTATGCTTTCAAAATCTTCCCATAGCAAAGCTATCTTAGAGGATTGTTTTTCCACCCTTAAAGATTACCTTAATTCTTTAAGAACCGATGGCCGGTAAAATAAAAAATAAATTCAGGATAAAATAAAAATACCGACCAGGTCCGGGTTATTAATGACTAACGTGCTTAAAGTTAAGCATTAAATAGGCCTAAGTCGGTATTTCCTAAATTTGTTGTTTATCCAATCGTCTATCACTTTACTGCCGATTGCTTCAGTTCCCAATTATTAAGAAGCGGCGGGCATACCTACGCTGACGGTTTCATATTATCAATTGTCAAGTCTCTAAGTTCGCTTACCAAAACTCTTATCCTGCATACCCGAGTTGCGCGCCACAGTTGCATAAGCAGTATGCCGGGCATACAAGAGCATTACTTAACCTCTATAGCGATAGGCTTTGCCTCAGCTGCTTTCTTTAGGGTAATTTCCAGAATGCCGTCTTTCAAAGATGCTTTTGCCGAAGATGCTTCAGCATTGGAAGGAAGCTCGATACTCCTATAAAATGACCCGCATTCAATTTCCTTCCTATAGTAGTCTTCTTTCTTTTCCTCTTTTTCTGTTTTGTGTTTACCCTTTAATATGAGCCTGTTTTCGTGAACTTCAATTTTGACTTCATCTTTTGAGATACCTGGAAGTTCAGCTCTTACTATCATCGTGTCTTCCTTTTCTACCACATCGACAGCCGGCTCGATTAATCCTGGTTCATACCCCCATATTCTTTTAACGCTTGTTGGGAAAAAATCTGAAAACAACTTTTCAAAATCGCTTCTAATGTTGCTAACAGGATCCCACACAGAAACATTAGCCATAAAATACCACCTCCAATCTTTAATTTCTTTTCATTTTAATTTATTAATTATATTTTGTAGGGTTTATTGCCCGACTCATTTTATTTATCCTTCTTATATCTCCTTCTACTTTAATAATACCACAGTTTTTACCATTTTCAAGCGGCAGTATAAAATATTTTAAGCAGTCAATATAATTGCGCCTTGACAGGAAGAAATAAATTGTTGACTTATGACTTTAAAGTCATTATAATAAAATTTATGCTTCAAAATATGATATATATAATATGGCAGATAAATCTTTTAATTAAGCATTAAGTATAACAAGGATTAATATAATTAATATGAAAGACAAGCCTAAAAATAAAAAATACCGTATTGCCCTTTCCTTAGCTTTAATTATAACACTATATTCGGTTTATTTAATGATTCCGGGCGGCAAAGCCTTTGCCTTTAAAGCAGTGGCCGGAATTGAAAATCAGCGAAGCTCAAGGGTGCTCACTTTAAAAGAAGCCTACATCTTAGCGGCTCGTCGAAACGGCACCATTAAGGCCAATAAAGAGAGCTATTATCAATCGACCCTTTTAAAATGGTCAGCTTTTAGCATGCTTTTGCCTAATATAGACCTTACTTATAAAGACCAGAGGATGCATTCGAATGTCCAGTCGTCCCCGTCTTCCGGCGGCACAGGCAATATTTTTGCCTTTCTTTATCCCGACTATGAATACAGTTTTACATTAGACCAGCCGCTCCTTAAGCTGGGAGCGCTTCCCGCGTACGGGGCTGCCGAGAATACAGTTGCGCAGGCAAAAATGAACCTTAATAATGTTTCGGCGGCGACCCTTTATAATGTCGCCGCATCTTACTACACTGTTTTGAACGACATCAGTTTAATTAATGCCGATACGAAGACATATAACGAAGCGAAGTCCCATCTTGAACTTACCGAGGCGAAACTTAAGGCGGGGCTTGCCATAATTACCGATGTTCTTCAGGCAAAATCCCAGTTCTACGCCGCAAAACAAGAGCTTATCAGCGCTAAAAATTCACTTAAATCGGCAAAGGCTAATCTTGCCGCGATTCTTGGCATCAGCCGCCGTTTCAAAGTCATTAAACCGGCGGAACCTGTTATTAAAAAGGCTTTATTAAAAAAATATATTTTTTTGGCTTACAAAAATAACCCGGGCTTGAGGTCGTTAAGATATGCGCAAAAGGCTGCAAACAATGAAACGCAGTATTACGAAACCCAATATATTCCTCAGATTAATTTTCAGGCTTCTTACAGCGCCCTTTCCAATAACCATTTTATACCGGGAGGCTCCATAAATTACTGGACAGCGGGAGCAGTTTTGACTATGCCGTTATTTCAGGGAGGAACCCGTATTATATCGATTGAAAAGGCTCGTTCGGCGGCCAATCAGGCGATGTATAATATGGTTCAGTCTAAAAGGAATTTAAAGGCGCAGGTTGTTTCCGATTTTTACAATATACAGAACCTTAAATATGAAGTTACGGCTCTTGAGCACGAGGAAAAGTTTGCATCAAAAAACTATATGCTGGTCGAAGAAGAGTATAAGGCGGGGGTTGCTACAAGCGTCGATGTCGTAACCGCTTTAGCCCAGCTTACCGCCGCAAGGCATAATCTTTTGGCCGCTAATTTAAGCTATTACAAATCCGTTTTAAACCTCAAAAGGCTTATCGGTTCTTTTAAAAGGAAACTTATTAGTTTAACCGTGGATAAGTTTAATTAAACTTTATTTAAATAATATTATTATAATAATAGGAATAAAATGGTGATACCCAAATGAACGGTGATAATGAAAAAATCGGGGGTAGTGGAAACGGCGGTGTGTCCGAAGGTAATAGTAAATTTACTAAAAAAAATATTATAACCGCGTCTATTATACTTTTATTAGCCATAATAGGCGGTATTTTTGTTTTAAGATGGTATCTTTTCGGCCTCACCCATGTTTATACCGAAGACGCAGAGGTTGACGGGCATATCGTTTCCGTCAGCACCCAGGTTCCTGGAAATATAACGGCAATATATGTTTATAAGAACGAGCATGTTAAAAAGGGGGAACTTATTGCCCGCATCAGCGATTCCACCTATTACCCTGCAATGCTTCAGGCGCGTGCTAATTATAAACTGGCAAAGGCTAAACTTTTTAGCGCGGGCGCAGGCATCGGCCAGTTTATCGGAACTAATTATAATTCTTATTATCTTTCCAAACTTGCCTATAGGACGGCTTTAGCAAATTTACGCAAGGCAAAACTTACTTACGAACTGAATAAAAGGGATTACGCAAGGGATTTAATCTTATTCAAAAAAGAATTTATTACAAAACAGCAGTTCGATTCGGTTAAAACCGCATATTTAGTGTCGAAACAGGCTTATATAGCGGCTATTTCATCGCTGGGGACCGCGAAAAGAAATTATTTTCAGTCAAGTTATATGAAAAGCAATGTGGCTGCCAATAATCTTACGACTTTAAAGCCGCTCGAAGCGAATGTTAAAATTGCGAAAGCGGCATATAAAACAACCCTTGCCAACTATAAAAATACATTCATACATTCGCCGATAAACGGCGTTATTACCGAAAAGATGTCATTTATAGGAGAGTATATTACACCGGGAACTCCGATAGTTATGGAAAATAACCCTAAAAGGGTATGGGTTACCGCCAATGTGAAGGAAACCGTCATTGGAAATATAAAGAAGGGAGATCCTGTTGTAATTACCGTAGATTCTTTTCCGGGGAAGACTTTTAAGGGGGTGGTAAAATTCGTAGGTTCCGTCAGCACTTCAAAGTTTGCTTTAATCCCCACAAATAATCCTTCGGGAACATTCACAAAGGTTACGCACAGGCTTCCCGTAAGGATTAAAGTATTGAACGATAAAAATCATATTTTGAAGCCGGGAATGATGGTTGAGGTAACGATAAATACGGCCAAAAGATAACAAAAACGAAAAGATAAAATAAAATTTAAAAAAGTTCGCTTAAAATTGAATAATTAACGGCTAACCAAGGAGAACCAAGGAGTTATACAATTATGAAAATAAAAAGTCTGGATAAGGCGGCGCTCTTTTTCGTCATACCCGCCCTATTCTTATTCGTTTTATTAAATTTCGGTCATTTAGAGTCGGCGGATGCGCAGGGTTTCGGTAAATATATTTTTCGTTATTATAATTGTATAAACTGCCATACGGTAAACGGGATCGGCGGCACGCTGGGACCGTCGCTTTCAAACTACGGCAACGGGAATAAAAGCTACGCGTGGACGATTACCCAGATTAGAAATCCGCAGGCGCACTTTAAAACAGGTTCTAAAATTAAGATTAACGGCAAGAATTATTATGCCCTTATGCCTTCTTATAAATATATACCTGTCAAGGATGTCGAAAAATTAGCGTCCTATCTTGAATCGCTCAAAAAAAGGTAGATGTAAATATTTAACGGCGCCAATCGTTAAAGGGGTGAAAATCGGCAGGACGCAAGTCAGGCACGGCTCGCTTAGTCATTGCTGTCCTGCTTGAGGATGCCGCCGTTGCCGTTGTCACCGCCCGCATTTTGTATCCTTAAATCATTTTTAAACATAAGGTTTGTCCATGGATAAGTTAAATCGATATCGTGTTCCGCAAATTTTTTGGCTATCTCGAAGTTTATATCGCTTATAACAAAGTGCCTTCTAATCGGGGTTGCTATCCACAGAATCAGCTCGAGATTGAAAGACGAGCTTCCAAACCCGATAAACCATACCGTTGGTTTTGGCTTTTTTAAGACCTCAGGATTATTCTCGGCTATTTCAAGTAAAACCTTCCTTGCCAGATCCAATTTGGAAGCGGTTTCTTCGATGCCCAGCGGTATGTGCAATCTTATTTTTGGGTCTTTATGCGACCAGTTTATAACATTGGAGGTTATAAAATTGGAATTTGGAACTATGATAGAAATGTTGTCCCTTGTGGTAATCGTTGTGCTTCTTGCCCTTATATCGCTGACAATTCCGTCGTAGCCCGACACCTCGACATATTCCCCTTCCTTTATCGGCTTTTCGAACAGTATAATAATGCCTGAAATAAAATTGCTTATAATGTTTTGCATGCCGAATCCTATGCCAATCCCTATAACGCCGGCTAAAAAGGCAAGCGAGCTTAAGTTTACTCCAAGAACCTGAAACGATATAAAAAAACCGATTATTATTATAATGTATCTGATAAATCTTGTTACTGTTTTTATAAACAACTTATTTAAGGCGGCATTCTTTTTGAATTCCTTTTTGATTATAAATGAAAATAAATAGGCGACAAGATATGCAATTATGATAATAGAGATAGACAGGACTATTGAATAAAGGCTTATTTTATCACTGCCGATATTGTATGTTTTGCTTTTAAGAAATTCGAACATAGTTAAAATTATTAATTAAAAGATTAGTTAAAAATTAAACTGCAAAATTTAGGTTATAGTTTTCATTTGTTTTATAATTTATAATTATAATATAATAAATTATATATATAAAAAATTAAATAGCAATAAAAATGGACGGAATAAAGCAAACAAAAAGAAGACCCGCCCGAACCGTTAAGGTCGGCAATGTTTTGATTGGCGGAGGCGCGCCCGTAAGCGTTCAATCCATGACGAATACCATCACGGAAGATACGCTTTCCACCGTCCGCCAAATAAAAGAACTGGAAAGTTATGGCTGTGAAATAGTCAGGGTTGCGGTGAATACGACTTATGCCGCGCAATCCTTAAAAGACATAATAAAGCAGGTTAGCGTTCCGATAATTGCCGACATTCATTTTGACCATAGGCTTGCTTTAGCCGGGGTAGAGGCTGGGGTTAGCGGTTTAAGAATTAATCCTGGAAACATCGGGGATAAAAAAAAAGTAAAAGAAGTTGCGGCTGCCTGTAAAGCCCAAGCTATACCTATAAGAATAGGGGTAAATTCCGGGTCTTTAGAAAAGGGGATTTTAGACAAAAACGAAGGCGATTTTGCCGCCGCAATGGTTGAAAGCGCCCTTAAACATATTAAACTGCTCGAAGACGAATCGTTTTACGATATAAAAATTTCATTAAAATCAACCGATGTTTTAACGACCGTTCGCGGGTACGAGCTTTTAGCAGGGCATGTCGATTACCCCTTTCATATAGGAATAACCGAGGCCGGAACCGTTTTTTCCGGTGCGATAAAATCCGGGGTTGGGCTTGGGATTTTGCTTTATAAGGGTTTGGGGGATACTATCAGGGTTTCTTTAAGCGACGACCCTGTTATGGAGGTTATAGCAGGTTATCATATCTTAAGGGACTTAGGGCTACGGGAAGGGGGCGTCCAGCTAATATCCTGCC
Source organism: Deltaproteobacteria bacterium (assembly GCA_023489335.1). Taxonomy (GTDB): domain Bacteria; phylum SZUA-79; class SZUA-79; order Acidulodesulfobacterales; family Acidulodesulfobacteraceae; genus Acidulodesulfobacterium. The sequence continues at coordinate 16,773 of JAMDCP010000011.1, forward strand.
CGACTTGCGGAAGGGCAGAAATAGACATAGTTAATATCGCAAAAGAGTTCGAAAGAATCTCTTTTAAAATAAAATCCAGCATAAAGGTTGCAATAATGGGATGCGTCGTAAACGGGCCCGGGGAATCGGCTCATGCGGATATCGGCATTGCAGGCGGCAAAGGGAGGTCGGTTTTGTTTGCAAAAGGTAAAATAATCGGGAAATTCGACAATGAAGAAATATTTAATGTGTTAATTAAGGAGATCGAAAATATTACCGGAGAAAAAATCTTATGAGATATTCTAAATTTTTTATACCGTCTTTAAAAGAAGACCCGAAGGAGGCTGTTCTTAAAAGCCATAAACTGCTTTTGAGAGCGGGATACGTCAGGCAGCTTTCGGGAGGCATTTACACCTATCTGCCGCTCGGCTTAAGAAGCCTGAGGAAATTGGAGGACATAATAAGGCAGGAAATGGATTCGGCGGGGGCGGTAGAACTTTCTATGCCTTTTGTCCAGCCTTTGGATATCTGGAGGCAGTCCGGCAGGGACGAAGACTACGGAAAGGAATTGTTAAGGTTTAAGGACAGGCAGGACAGGGATTTTTGTCTTGCGCCAACCTATGAAGAGGTTATTACTGATTTAGCTAAAAGAAATATAAAATCCTATAAGGAATTGCCTTTAACTTTATACCAGATACACCTTAAATTTAGAGATGAAATGCGCCCAAGGTTCGGCCTTATGCGCGCAAAAGAATTTATTATGAAGGATGCTTACAGCTTTGACGCTGATGATGCCGGTCTGGATAAAAGTTATAAAGCAATGAGGAAAGCGTACGAAAGCATATTTAAGAGGCTTGGGTTTAGCTTTAAATTTATTAAAGCCGAGGCCGGGGAAATAGGAGGAACGTATTCCGAAGAGCTGATGGTTTTTTCGGAATACGGCGAAGACAGGATAGTACTGTGCGGTAATTGCGGGTATTCCGCTTCTATAGATGACGCTGATTCCGTCTCCGATTACCACGGTCCTCTTGAGTCATGCAGGCAGCCCAGAATGACAAAGCTATTTACCCCCGGTAAAAAATCGGTTGAAGATGTCAGCGCATATCTTAAGGTGGATAAAACCTGTTTTGCAAAAACAATTATATATGAAACCGAATTGGGTTTTGTTGCCGGAATCGTAAGGGGAGATAGAGATATAAACGAGCATAAATTAAAAAAGGCGGCGGGCGTTAAAAACTTATTTCTTGCCAAGGAAGCGGATGTGGAAAGGATAACCGGCGCTCCTTGCGGCTTTGCCGGTCCGTTCGGCCTAAAGGGTATTCGCCTTATAGTCATAGATGAGGAGATTAATAATTCGGAATACTGGATTACAGGGGCAAACGAAAAGGATACCCATATGGCGAATGTAAAGCCCGAACGCGATTTTACGCCGGACGCCGTTGCCAACATAAGAAGCGTTCAAAACGGGGATAAATGCCCCAAATGCTCGGGCAGTTTAAGCGTTAAAAACGCGATCGAGCTTGGGCATATTTTTAAATTGGGCGATAAATATTCAAGTATTTTAGATGCAAAATTCTTAGATGAAAAAGGAGAATTTAAATTTTTCGTTATGGGATGTTACGGGATTGGGATAGGAAGAACGCTTCAAACGCTTATAGAGGTTTTTTCCGACGAATCGGGAATAAACCTTCCCGTGCCTGTAAGCCCGTTTACTGTTGCGGTTGTTTCGCTGAATACGGGAGATGAGGGGATAGTCAGCCTTTCCGAAAAGATTTACGGCGACCTTAAATCTTCGGGAATAGACATTCTTTATGATGACAGAAAATTATCCGCGGGGGTTAAACTTAAAGATGTAGATTTAATCGGAATACCTTTTAAAATAGTTATCGGAAATAGAACGATTAAGGATAAAAAATATGAACTGTCCATAAAAAGGGGAAATATAAAGGAGGTTTATGACGACCTTGAGAGCCTTTATAGAAGGGTAACAGAGTTATCAAAAACGGAAGGTTTCTTTGAGTTATAAAAAAATAAAAAATCCTGATTCTTGAAAATTTAAGTAAAACGGCAGAGGAGGTATGTTATGATAGATTTAAATATACCGGGCATTACAAATGTTAAAATAGAAAATGTGGTATTCGATATGAACGGAACGCTTTCGGAAAACGGATTAATAAAAGAGTCCGTTAAAGGGCTTTTAAACGAGCTTTCTAAGCATGCGGCCATATATATAATTACCTCCGATACCTTTGGAAGCGCCAACGAAGCCGTTAAAGGGATAAATGCCAAACTTTACATAATAAAAGGAGATAATTCAGCCCAAAAGAAAAAGGAGTTGGTTTATAAATTAGGGTATTCAAAAACTGCGGTTATAGGCAACGGCTATAACGATTATGCAATGTTTAAGCAGGGTGTTATAGGCATCGGAATAATGGAAAGCGAAGGGCTTGCCGTTAAAGCCGCCCTTCACTGCGATATTATTGTGACAAAAATAGAAAATGCTATAGATCTTTTATTAAATCCTAAGAAATTAATTGCCACATTAAGAAATTAATTTAATGCCAGCATTAAATTATATGTCACCGCTCCCCTTGGAATAGCAAGGGAATGGCAACTTATGGGAAACGGGCAGACCGCCCGCTAAATTACGCTCAGCCAAAACCGCTGCTGTGCCCGCCGCCGCAAGAGCCGGATGGATTATAACTTACTGAAGACCCGGAGTTTCCATAGCTGCTAAAAGAGCTGACCCTTTTAACCGGTTTTTCTGCTCCGCAAACAGGGCATTTAATATCTTCGCCCTTTTCGCTGAGCCTCTGGTAAATTTCAAATATTTTTCCGCATTTTTGGCACCGATATTCATATATAGGCATATTTTACAATATCCTCCTTTATAGTTTAGATTTATTATTTTGGTTATTATAACACAAAACCCGCCGAAAATCTATAGCGGAGCATCAATATTTGGATTTAGGAACCACCGTTAATCTTCCCGTAACAAGTTTTATGTAATATTTATCTAAAGTTAACTCGTATAACGCGTTTAAATAGCTCACCTTGGCTGCTTTATACTGGTCCAGCGTTTTATACAGATTTATTAAGGTTGTCATGCCTGCCTTATATCTATTGGCCGTAATTCTTAATGTTTCTTTGGCATTTAAAACGGCTAGTTTTGCAACATTTGTATTTATAAAATTTGTCTTATATTGCAAATAGGCTTTTCTAACCTGCATTTCAATCTTGTTTCTAAGAAGTCCCCGATATTCGATCATTGTGTTATAACGGCTTTTTGATTTTTGCAGATTATTATAATCGTATAATCCCGAAAAAATATTGAAGTGGAGCATTACGGTAAAGGCGTAACTGTAAGAATCATCCGGATGTATGGCAGGCCCGTTGCTAAAATAGTCATATCCGGCAACAAGCGTCGGCAAAAACTTTCCGTACGCCTCTTTAATTCCAAGACCCATATTTTTTTTATCAAGAAGAAGCGCTTTATAATCGGGCCTATAGGCAAACGCCTCTTTTTGCAAAGAACCTACTGACAGGGATTTATTGTAAGAAGGCAGCAATTTAGATGTCAATTTATATTTTGCGTCAACATTCAGTCCTATCGTGATATTTAAAAAATATTTGGACAGTTTATAATCCTTTTTTGCCGTGGCAAGCTTTTCTTCCGCCTTTGCAAGCTCGACTTTCGCCCGTAAAACATCCGAAGAAACAACCTGTCCGGCATTATAAAGGTTTTCCGACAAATTTTTATAAGCTCTGGCGGTTTTCACCATGCTTTTCATTAACTTAACATACTTATGCGCCAGAATGACGGAGTAATAAGCCTTTGCTACGCTGTAAAGCACCTTTTGCTTTGTCTCGCTTAACCCCTTTTTTAAAGATAACTTGTGAAGGCGCGCCCTTTGATAGCCAAGGTAAATTTTTCCGCCCATAAACAGCGGCTGTTCTATTTGGAATTCGGATTGATAGTTGTGAACCATTCCCGGATTATTTAAGAAATTTGGGCTGAAATAACTCTGGACATTCTGATTTGTAAGAATTTTTTGGTTCAGAACGCTTCCAAATGCATATAACGGGTTATCCGTGTTTAAATATGTTTCGTTAAAATTAATCTTCGGAAAAAAACCGCTTAAAGCCTCATTTTCTTCATAACCGGCTATATCAAGGTTTGCCTTTCCCAATCTAAGTATTTTATTGTACTTTAACGAGTATAAAAAGGCTTTGTTTATAGACATACCCTTTATTCCGGCTGCGCACGCGCCTTTTGAAACGGTTATTGCCGTTATAAGAATTGCGATTGGAATCAAATAAAAAATACCGCTAAAATGATTGACGGCAATTTTCATTACTTTACATTTATTCATATATAGTGATAATTATATATTTAAATTTAAAACATTGCAACTAAAATAAAGAATTTATACAGGCATAGCGTAAAGATTTTTTTTTGCGATAAAATTTAAGGTTTATTTTGGTAAATTCAAAGGAGGAGAATTTTTGGCTTTTGCGTCATGATTGTTGCCGGAAGAATTGCTATAATCTTTTAAATCGTTAAATATTTTTTCGATTCTCTTATCGCTGAGCTGATAGCACATCATCACGCCGTCGCGTTTACAACTGACTATGCCTTTATTTTTAAGGGAAACAAGGTGCTGGGATACGGTTGCCTGAGGAAGTCCGAGGGTTTCCCATATATTTTTTACGCACGATTTATTGCTGATTAAAACCTCTATTATTTTAAGCCTAATGGGATGGCCAAGTGTTTTAAGGAGCTCAGCCTCGGCGACAAATGAGCTCCGCTGATTTTCAATTTCATTTTTTATATCCATTATTTGCTTACTTTCGTGAAAGTTTATTATAGATTAAAAAAATATTAGCTATAACTATAAAATATAAATATATACATATATGGTAATTATATTTATTTTTAAAAATTGTGTCAATAAAAAATAAAGCCCCTGCCGTTTGACAGGGGCTAACCCTTAATAATATTTAATTCAAGTTTAATTTTAACGGTATCGTTTTTTTTGCCGTTTATTTTTAAAATGCTAAGTGTATGTTGGCGCCGGCGGCATAATCTAAAAATGAAGCCGCTCCCGCATATTCAAGCCCGTCGATCATGTCTTCCTTTTTAAAGCCGAATAAATCCATCGTCATCTGGCAGGCTATTAACTTAACGCCTGTTTCCTGGCATAAAGAAATAAGTTCCGGAATGGTCGCAACCCCATTTTTTTTAATCATTGATTTCATCATAGAGGTAGCCATAGCGGTCATGCCGGGCAGCGCGCCGATAATATTAGGAACGGGCATCGGCATTGCAGGATTGCCAAGAGGGGCGACTTTAAGGGTATCTCCCGCATCTTTTTTGAGAATTTGCAATCCGTAAAAAGTAAAAAATATGGCGCTCTCTATATCGAGCGTCGCGGCGGTTGAGGCAAGAATAAGCGGTGGATATGCCATGTCAAGCGTGCCGTGAATGGAAATTATAGCCATTTTTTTTTGATCAGCCATTTTCTTTCTCCTTCTTTAAGGTTTAATTGAATTTTTTAATAAAATAAACGAAATTAGTTAAATTTATATGGATTAGGCCGATACTCTAAACCTATTCAAAATTTAAATTTAAAGATAAAATGATTTATTAATTTAATAAAATAAATCGAAAATTGTCAATAGTTAAATTGTAATCCCTTATAAATTCATAAGAAATAACTTATATTAAATTTTAAATTAATTTTTTATTAAAATAATATAAAAAAACATAATTTATACCCTGTTTTTTGTTTTAAAAGCATTGTTTTAGCTAAAATTATGCCTTAAATTTGACAAATCATAAAAAGTGTGGTAAATTTTATACAAAATATAAAAAAGTTTATTTGTTTTGCAAAAAATAATATTCATTAACATTTATTTTAGATAATTTTGAGGGAAAATAGTGAAGATAGTTAAAAAAATTTTTAAAAATTTGGTGTTGGTTCCGCCGGGCGCACCGTCCGCCGTTGCTCCCCGAGCCGGTCTTGTGTCCCGTTTTCGCATATCCACCTTTAACTTTTTTAGGAAAATTAAATTTAAGTATTTTTTGCCTTTTTTTGTAGTAATTTCCATATTAGTTTCCGTGGCTTTATTTTCTTATTATTATGTACTTCCGATGTATTACAGCCTGTTAAAAGAACACCATGAAATAAAAGTTCTTAAAAATAAAATTCGCATAGATTATGAAAAAACCCAGATTTTAAAGATTATAACCTCGTTCCATTCGGGACTTCCTCTTGCGGAAGAAAAAAATATTTCCGACCTTATTTTTAATATCGGAAAAAAATATGCGATAAATCCTGCCTTAATTTTAGCGGTTATCAGGGTTGAAAGTTCGTTTAACAATTTTTCGTATTCCGATATGGGCGCCGTGGGTCTTATGCAGGTTAAGCCAATCACAGGGCTTTATCTAATTAAAAAGTATAAGATTAAGTCCAAAGAATTTAATTATAATACGAAACACATAGAATACCTGCCTGTTAATTATTTATATAATCCTTCCTTAAACATCAGGATCGGGGCAAGATATTTATTAAGTTTATTGTATGAATTTAAAAATTTAAAGCTGGCGCTGTTTGCTTATAACGCCGGTCCGACCGTTATTTTTAAAACCATAAATTCAAATCAATTAAATTTAAAAGAAGAAGGAAGTATTTTAAATAAGTTGGAAAGCACAAATCAATTATTCTCTGATTTTTATTACGGATACTATAAAAGGATCAAGAAATATTTCAAGGATTATAATAAAAAGATATTTAAAAATGACGGCAATTTAAAGGTTAGCTGGAAACATAAATCTTTGTTGGATAACAGCAATGATAAATATTCAAAAGGCGGAAAACCGGCCCAGGTTCATGTTGCACCCATTAATTACAATCCTGTGCTGGTCGAAAAATAGCGGATAGCGGGAAAATTTATATTTAAATAAAATCGGGGTTATGGTTTTTTACATATCTCAATGATTTTATAAAGGATATTACCATTATAAAAGAAATAATAAAGACGACCAAAAAAAATCCTACCCCAAGACTATGAAGATTATGAACCTTAATAGGGGTTATAATACCTGTCTGAATTAATTTAGGAAAGGCAAATTCCAGTATCGCAACAAATACAAAAGTCAAGCCGCCCCAGAAAAGGGTAAGTCCCGATGTTCTTTTGGCAATGTATTCTATACCCTTTTTGGGAATATCCAAAACTTCCATAAACCTTCCTATAAGCATACCGACAATTATTTGCGTTACCATAGTCCCAAATCCAAACAAAAGCCCCGGTAAAAATCCAAAATAAGCATTCGGCATTTTAGGGGCAAGGACGGTATATACGATAATGGCAAATGCCCCCGTGCCCCATCCCGCAATAAATCCGTGTATCAATACCATATATATCGGGATAGGCTTATGTTTTTTATTAACCGCCGATTCATTTCCGGGTTTAATATTATTAAAACTATTTCTGTCTTTTAGATGTGCAGGATGTGGTTTCCCATTCGAGTTTTTTAGAATTAAAAAATTTAATAAATTCATTACGGCGTGTTCTATCCCTTCGAATAATTCAAAATTTTTCCCAATGCCGATTATATAAGCTCCGGCGTACGACATAACAATTCCGACGAATATATATACGACAGGGATGACATCCGGTTTTGTCAATATATTTCCAAGGGCAAAGTATGACAGTTCGGATGCGAAGGCTCTTTGAAGCGTAAATGCAAGCGAAAAAAGAAGTCCGGTTTTAAACCCGCCCATCGTGCTGTAACTGCCTATGGAATAACTGAAAGTAATCGGCCAGGTATGTTCATCGGGGGTAAATCCGTGAATAATTCCTAAAAGAAATGCGGTAAGCAGTATAGAAAACATGGATGAAAAACTTTGAGGATCCCAGAGATTTATCATATAAGCATATTAGATTATAGAGTTGCAAACATCCTTGTTTTTATATAAATTATGGTATTATTTTTATGCTATAATCATATCAATAACATTATAATATAAAGTCAATGCAAAACAAAGCGTATTTACATCCAAAAATATTAATTATAAAAGCATGGGCAACAATTTTGGGATTTTGGCAAAACTTGCAAAAACAGCTTGCCTATGGTAAAATACAAACCAGTCGGTATGAGTGGAATTCAATAAATTTAATTTTTGCAAATCAATAAAATAGGTAAGAGGTTTTTTTATGGAACTGCAAGGTTGTATTTTGACCCGGTCATCAAAAAGGGACTTTAAGGATATTCCCGTTCCGAGGGATGTTCTTGACAAATTATTGGAGGTTTCTTTAAATGCCCCGTCATGGGCTAATTCTCAGCCATGGGAAATCGCCGTTTCAACCGGCAGGACAAGCGAATTTATTAAAGAAAAGATTTATAAGCTGGCATCGGAGGATAATCCAGGAAATCCCGATTATCCGTTTCCTGAGTTCTGGCCTGAAAGGCAGGCTAAGAATATGTTTGAAACCGGCAAGCGCAGGTATGAAGCTCTCGGCATTACAAGGGATGATAAAGCAGGGCGCAGAGAAATAGCCCTTTCGAACTATCTGTTTTTCGGCTCTCAAACGGCAATATTTATTTATATGGACCAAAAATTGGGACACTGGTCAACCCTCGATTGCGGAATGTTAATTCAAAATATCCTTTTGGCAGCACACGATTTGGGTCTTGGAGCCTGTCCGCAGGCTTATTTGGTCAGGTATCCCGATATATTAAGAGAGGCTTTCAAGCTGCCCTGCAGCAAAAAATTTGTGCTGGGAATTTCCATAGGCTATTATAAAAAGGATAGCGCTATTAATAATATTAAGACCTCGAGAATAAGTTTGAAAGATGCGGTAAGATATTACGAATAATTTGCGAAATGACCCCGCAAAGCGATAAAGCATTTACATATCTCAATTTAAGAAGTGGTGAGCCGCGCGGGAGTCGAACCCACGACCACCTGATTAAAAGCTATTTAAAAGGTTTTACGGAAATTCAATAATAACAAGCAACGGCAGACAGACGCTTACTTTTCTGAATTTTATATTTTATCTTAAATTAACGTCTTTATTACTGTTTTTTAAAAAAAACTTTACCGATTCTTTACCGCATGAAGTGAAATTGACTTTTGCATTAATACGTAATAATATATAATAAAAGGTAAAAAAATCATTTTAAGGCAAAGGCTAATTTTATGGAAAAAATTAAAGCTACATTTATAAAAGGTAAAAAATATTGGGTTGTTTATACCGATGACATTCCTGGTGCGATGTCTCAAGGAAAAACAGTAGAAGAAGCGGAAAAAAATTTAATAGATGCCATTATGGAACTTAGAAAAGCCGATACGTCTTCCGTCATAAAAGAAAAAGAAATAATCATACAGGAAGTGTTTGCTTGAAGCGAAAAGACTTAATCAGGCACTTAGAAAGGCACGAATGTATTCTTTTAAGGGAAGGCTCAAACCACAGTGTTTATGTTAATCCGCTTAATGCCAAAAAAGCTCCTATTCCAAGACACAAAGAAGTTGAAGATTTTTTGGCAATAAAAATCTGCAAGGAATTAGAAATACCATTACCTTAAAGCAAAAAAAACTTTCTAACCCGCCTTAAAACGCCTTACAGGAAGCCGAAAAGCTTATAATTTTCCTTGAAAAACCGATAAAGTGATTTTTGCCGGTTCTCCGGAAAAACGAAATGACGCAAACGAAACCGTTTCGTTTGCGTGTCCGCCCCGGACGGATAGTAAAAAGTTATTAACAGGCAAATCCTAAACGGTTAATCAACAGGCTTAAAGCCTGTATGATAAACCTGAATTTGCCCGGTCGATTTACTCACAGGTTTTTATAACGGCAAAAAGCGTCGTTAAAAAACCTGACGATTTTTCATCCTGACCCAAAAGCCGGCCAGGATAAAAAATCTTGACTAAATCTTTAATAACTTTTCGGCGCCGGCGGGCTAAATCTTTTTTTGAACGATTAAAAAATTAAGTGAACTGCGGCGGTTCACCCTCAAAGGCTCTTGAAATCTCAAAACTTGATAAAAAAACTGAACCCGGGACATATTTTAAAAATAAATCCCTTCTAATTTGCGTTTTAAGGCTCGGAAAAAGAAATTAGGGTATAAATGTATAGGATAGAATAAAGCCGGTTGCCTTAATGGCAAGCACGGCTTTTTTTATGGCAGATATGATTTATGCTAAAGTTTATATTTCATCTTTTTTTAAAAGGGAATGAAAAAAGTTTAAGCTATTATTAAAGGCTGAAACTAATTTTTTATCGCCGAAGAAATAAATTGCTTCTACCATTTTGATTTTGGCGGCGATTAAATTATTAAAGTCTTCCATGGTTTTGCCGGTATTAGTAGAAAACGATTTAGTATCATGAAAATTAGATAAAGTATCATAAAAATTAATATCTTTGTCGGTGTAATTATCACCGAACATTTTTTTATAATATAAATCAAGCCACGAATCGATCGATACATCTAATAATTTAGCGATTGAAAATAAATTTTCAATCGGTATTGTGATTTTCCCTGTTTCATATTTAGAGTATGTTTGATAATTAATATTTAAATATTTTGCTATATTTACTGGAGATAAATTTAATTCTTTCCTTCTTTCCCTAATAAGTTTACCTATTATCTCATTAAATACATTACCAGTTTTTAAATGAGATTTTGCTTCTTCCTTCGGACTTTGTTTCTGTTTTTTAATGTTATTATTTAATTTTTTCATACATTCCCATTGTAAATTAATTATTTTATTATTTTAGCATATATTTTTTTGTTGACATATATGTATTATAAATATATATTAATATGTATTATAAATATATAAATCAATAATTAAAATTTAATTTAAGAAAAAGAGGTGATGAGGTTATGAAAAAAATAGAAAATATGAAACCCGGATATATAGATTTAAAGCAATTATCAGATTATACAAGCATAAGCAGACCTCAGGTTTATAATTTAATAAAGCAAAAAAAAATACCGCACATTAAGTTAGGCGCAAAATATGTATTTAAAATATCAGATATTGACGAATATATGGACAAAAACAGGCAGGTATAAAACCTTAATGACCCTTAAAACGCAAATTAGAAGGTTTTTTAAAATATATTTTATATTAAAATATTAAAAAATGATGAAAATGAATAACGCCGATAATCTAACATTTGAAAATATGCCGGTCGATTTTACCCTGATAGACAACTTACTACAGACAAGGCGGCTTTCTTTTGAAGAAGTGGGGTTATATTTTCTGTTATGGGCAATTTCCGATAAATCGATAATATTCCATAACATAACAGAATTGGCGAAGCTCGGAAACTGCGGAACAGACAAGCTTAAGGGGTTAATGGATAAACTTATAGAGAAGAAATTATTAATAAAATACCGTAGAACCCAGCGGATTTATTTTTTTAAAGTTTTGCTTCCGGACGAAAATTACGAAAACGCTAAAAGGGAATTTTTAAAATAATGGAAACAGCGCAAAATTCACAAATAAAATTCACTAATAAAATCAAAACTCCGTTTACCTGGGTCGAGAACGATTTAATCCGGTCTAAGTCGTTATCAGCGGAAGAATTAGGCTTATATATTATACTGCGGTCTTTCGGAGAAAATATATATCCTTCCGTAGATTATTTAGTGGATTTAACAAAAATAGGCAAGAAAAAATTATATTTTGACCTTAACCAGTTAATCGCCGCAAAATTATTGCTAAGGAAGCAGACGAAAAAAGGCAAAGTATTTTCAAGCGTAGAATATCGGATTTTATCACTGAACGATAATTACGAAGAAATTTATAAAGAATTTATCGGGGAAGAACCTCTAAATCCACAAACCCTTGATAATAGCCAATCTCGTTCGTGTGGTCATTTAAGGCACGCTCAAATAAGGCACGCCTTAAATGACCACCATAATAAGAATAATGTAAAGGATAAAGAAGAATCATTAAAAGAAAAAGAACCACACACACAAAAAGAAGAAGTCGTGTGTGAAGATGAAATTTCAAAAATCAAAAAAACAAAAATCTTTCAAAATTCCGACCCGGGACAAATCAGAAATTTAATAAAAAATAACGGAAAAAAGGCGGTAATTGCGGCGGAGTATATCGAGAAAGCATTTTCCGGACAGACGATTAGGAATCCGGTCGGACTTTTAATTCGGACCCTCGAAAGGGGGTCATACTCCGAATTTCCACATGGAAATAATATTAATGGCTTCAAAGCGGATTTACAAGGGCTTAATGAAAAATACAAAGGCTTTTTGGTGTTTAAGGGCGAAAGAATAAAGGAAATATTAAATATCGGCGGCAGGATAGCGTTTTATACCGATAATTGCCTAAGGGAAATAGTTTATACGCCGGCTAAAAGCCATAACGAATTTGAAAGTTATTTGAAAAATAAGCAAGAAGCTAATAATACATCTTAACAGGCAGGTATAAAACCATTAACAGCTTTTAAACAAGGGCTTAAAACGCAAATTAGAAGGGATTTTAAAATATATTTAGCATTAACATATCAAAAAATGAGGTGAGATTATGAAAAAATTGTTTTTAATCGCAGGGGTAATTTTTACGGGATTAGCATTATCCGGGTGCGCTAAAAGCAATCCGGCTAATAATTATCATTCCTATAAATATTATGAAAAGCATAAAAAACAGGCTAAAGCTACTTTAGACGCATGTCAGAAAATACCAGCGTCTGTGAGACAATCAGAAAAATTTAGTCTTTCAAAGGCTTATGAAAACTGTTTAAATGCCCAAAATGTTGTCTATCATGAAGGCGATATTTTAAATAAAAAACTTTTTAATGCTATGAGACGGGGGGAGAGATGAAAAAATTAATTTTATTATTAATGATTTTGACTTTTGCAATAACTGCGGGTATAGCGCAAAAGGCTTATGCGGATACGGGACAAACTAATATCACAATTAAGCAATATCCGCAAATAGGGGTAAGCGCCACTATACCGGCAACATTCGGGAAAATAATGAATAAAAATATCATCCCGCTTGTTAAAAACGAGATATTGCCATTTTCATTCTTAATGTTTTTATTTGCTATGGCTATAAGGTTATATCTTAACGAAGAAAAAGGGTATATGAAGGAAATTTTTTATATGATATTCATCATATCTATTTTGGTTATGTATAATACTATTTTTCTTTGGCTTAACTCCGTCATCGAAGGCATAGCCCACGGAATTATGCCGACAAGCGAATTAAGATTATTTCTAAAAAATATTTTTAACTGGAAACATCCGTTCATAGATTTTTTGGCTCTATCAATGGGGGCTTTTGCTTCTACCGCCGCATTAACATTGGCTTCAATTGCGGTGTGGATTTTAGAATGGCTACGGTATATACTCCTTGCTTTTTTATATCTAATTGGGCCGATAACGATTTCTCTTTCTATGATACCGCCTTTAAGACCTTTTCTTAAAGCTTGGATAAAGGACACTATCGAAGTTATGAGCTGGATTATAGTTTCGGCGATATTATTTCAAGTTTTTAATACTGTATTATCTATAGGCAATACATATCCGTCTTTGCAAAATTTAGACCCTATGGCTGTAGCCGGAATTTACACCTTTTTAGTGATTCTTATAATTTTAACGCCGTATCTTACGAGCAAACTTTATCAAGGCGGAATGGGGGCTTTAGGCTCTATCGCAAGCTATGCGACAATATCCATGATAACCGCCGGAGCGTCTGCGGGATTAGGAGCGGCGGGAGTAAGCGGCGGCGGTCTTGCCGGTAATATTGGTGCTAAACTTGCCGGAAGAGGCGGAGCGGGAGCGGCAAGCTCGACTGCGGCAAGACACGCGGCGGCTTCAAGCAATACCGGCGCAAGGCATGCCGCAGAAGCGGCAGGGGGCAGAAAATCAAGACCGTATGGAAGAAGGGGGAGCGATGAAGAATAAAATTAACTATCTTAAGGAAAACCGGGTTAACATCATATCTATTTTTATAATAGGTTTTATTTTATATTATTATTTTATTAAAAATTATAATGACGCATTAGGCTATATTGTTTTGGGAATTGCCATAAATATAGTAGATTTGGCGCATAAGCATTTTAAGGCGAAAGAAAACAAGGGGGCTGATAAGCAAAATTAGCCCCCTTAAATCTTAATCAGGTAATAAACCTTAACGGCTTTTAGACAAAGGCTTAAAACGCAAATTAGAAAGGATTTTAAAATCTATTTTTGAATTAACAAATCAAAAGAGGTGATAAATGAAAACAGAAGTAAAGCATAACGGTTTCGAGGAAGAAAGCTACAGGGTAATAATCAGGGCGGACAATATTGTCCTTAATTTCATAGCGGAAACAAAAAAAGAGCTGGTAGAAAAAATAATATTTATTTCTAAAGCTTTGGTTTTGCCGGAATTGCCGGTAAAAAAAGATGAGGACGGATACGACATCGAGGATGAGGAATATAAGCGCAAGATTTTTGTTTCCGTAATAGAAAGAGATTTAACGGCGGTTATCTTTCCTATATGCGATTTAGCGTATTGGTATAAAAATTAAATAATGAGTGCGGAAACAGTTTCCGCACTCGAGTAAAAAATTATGTAGGGAGCGTAATTATGAAAATTAAAAAAGAAGACATCGATAAAGTTCTTAAAATAAGCGATTTTTTCGAGGAATTTAAGTTTAAATATGACGACGACGGCATATTTGATTTATCAAAAAGTATCGAATCGGAGATTGACAGATTATTAGTTCTATTTGAGGAAATAAATAAAAAAAAGGAAATTAAATAATGGGCGCATATAAAAGGGTTGATTTTAGCGATAGGGATAAACAGATATTGGTTTATTTATATAAACATAGATATGCTGATTTTACGGCTTTAAATATAATAAATCCGGTAAGTATAACCTTATACAAAAGGTTAGAAAAATTTATTAAATTCGGGTATGTAAAAAAAATCGATTCGATAAATATAAAAATACCGGTTTATGCTATTACGGGGCGGGGTAAGCACTGGTTAGCCCAGAATATGCCGGTGGAATTTAAAAAACCCGTTTTAAGTAAAATTAAAACATCGTCAATCTATAACTTCAATCATCACCTTCTTATCGCAAAAACGGGCGCATTATTAACGAGCCGAAACATCGATTATGAAATAGATTTAACTTGCAAGGCGCAATATCCCGAACTTAAAATTATCCCTGATGTTGTCATTAAAAAAGATGACGGTTTAATCGGTTTTGAAATCGAACTTGAATATAAAAATGTTTCAAAGTATGCAAAGAAATTGTCGCAGTTGCAGACGAGCAGAGATATAAAAAAGTTAATATATTTGACAAGCGGAAACCCGGAAACTCTAAAGAAAAAAATCATGCAAATTGACAGATATGAAGCAGGGGGAACATTAGAAGAAAGACTTATAAGAAATCAGACGAAAGAAAAAATAGAATATATTAAATTTAATGAATTTATACAGGACATTGACAAGTATTTATCCTGAAAAAGAAAATAAAAAACACATACAAAAGGCAATCAAAATGCAGGCGGAAATATTGCAAAAAGAACGACAAAAGAAAATAAATTATCCGGCGGATAACAAAAAGATGATAAAAAATACCTTTATAATTTCTATGAAATTTAATTATAAGGGTATTTATGGAAATTTAACGGCGGATAAAAACCCAAGAACCCCCGCCTTTCCCCACTCTCACTTAGTAGGGTGGTCGGGAGGTTTGAAAAGCCAAACTTCCCGACCACCCTACTAAAAGCGTGTGAGAGTGGGGAAAGGCGAAAGACAAAAGCAAAGGCAAAGACAGAGGCAAAAACCAAAGACAAAAGCAAAGACGAAATACGAAAGGCAAATTGAAAAAAACTTATTAAAAACTTCTTAAAAAAAATATTATGCTGATAAAAATTAAAGATGTTGCCGGAATGTTATCGATGAACGAAAACAGCATTTACAAACTTGTCTATCGTAAAGCCATTCCTTATACAAAAATAGGCGGGGCTTTAAGGTTCGATAAGGATAAAATTATTACTTGGATTAATCAAAACAGCTATGATATTATTAATCCGAAAAGTAAGCGTTTGTAAATGTCGTTTAAGGGGGTGAACGAATGGGCATTTACAAAAAAGCTAACAGCAATAATTTTATGATGAGTAAAACCGTAAACGGTTTAACTTATTTTAAATCTTCCGGCACAAATTTAAAAATGGAAGCCAGGGCAACTTTCGACCGCTGGGTCATCGAGCTTAAAGAACAAATCCGGACCGGCAAGCCGGTTAGACAGGAACGAGAACCTATAAATAATTATACTTTCTCGGAGCTTGCAGATAAGTATTTGGAATTTACGGACGGACGGCTTAAATCCTTTTACGATACCTCATTATTCGTTAAAACATTGCTTAAGCGATTTAAGGATACTCGGTTAACCGATTTTTCAATGCAGGATTTAGAGGTTTTACAATCAGACTGGATTAATCAGAACTTTAGTATAGCTTATGCTAACAGGCTGACGGCTATATTAAAAAGAATGTTTACTAAAGCTTACGATTGGGAAATGATAAACGAGGACATCTTGAAGCGGGTCCGGAAAGCAAAACAGCTTAAAGGGGAAAATAAGCGGTTAAGGTATTTATCCGAAGATGAGGCGCAGAGGCTTATTAATAACTGCGACAATCATTTAAAGCCTATCGTTATAACGGCGTTAAATACCGGCATGAGAAAATCAGAAATTCTGGGACTTACCTGGGACAGGGTCGATTTAAAAAACAGGGTGATTCTCCTGGACAAAACCAAGAACGGCGAACGCCGGGAAATACCTATAAATAATATTCTTTATAATGCCTTTTCCGGAGTAGTTAGAAATCTTAAAACTGAATACGTTTTTTATAATCCGGAAACTTTAAAGCCGTATTATGATGTTAAAAGGAGTTTTACGGCCGCTTTAAGAAAATCGCATATTCTTGATTTTCGTTTTCACGATTTAAGGCATACGTTCGCAAGCTGGTTGATAATGGGCGGAATAGATTTAACGACCGTTAAGGAGCTGTTAGGACATAAAGACGTCAAGATGACTTTAAGGTATTCTCATTTGGCGGCAAGTCATATATCTAATGCCGTCAAGGTTTTAGAAAAAAACTTTACCGATTCTTTACCGCAGGAACAAAAGCAAAAAAACGAATGTCTTGAAAGTGTTTAAAATAGTGGTGAGCCGCGCGGGGGTCGAACCCACGACCACCTGATTAAAAGTCAGGTGCTCTACCTGCTGAGCTAGCGGCTCAAAAAAGTTTGTATATTCGGAAGACCGGTTAAACTTTAAAATTTAACTTAATTTATCAGGCATCTTTTAAAGTTGCAAAGGAAGTATTTTGGTTAAATCAGGGAAAGAGTAGTTTAGCCCCGTTGCGGCAAAAATGCCCAGCCCGACTATAACGATAATGCTGATAACAACCACAACCCACATTACTCTGACAAAATGTTTGTTGTCCTCCATTTGGTTCCTCCCTTAACTTAATAAATTTATTAATTATTAAAATATTGCAGTTTTTATCCTAAGTATATTAACAAAAATATATCAAAATAGCAATATGTTAATTTCATTTTTTTCATTAATTTATTTTTTATTGAATTAAAAAAAAAAGGGGGGGGGGGAGGGATTAACAAATACCTTAGCCCCTAAACCTAAGATTTTTTAAAGGCAAAGGGGCTAAAATCTGTAATGTTGTCTATAAGATTTGCTAAGGTTAAATAGGTTTTGTAAACTTTGCTATTAACCCCATTTTTGTTTGTTGATATGGACTGCTATCTCTGCTTTTGACATTTGCCTGACTTCCCATGCAGCTTTTTTTGCTTTTTGAAATACATTAAGGCATCCGGGGTCAAGGTTGTCTTCGATGCCTTCCTCCGCAACTTTCAGCGCCTTTGTAAGAAGATGGGTTAAATCCATGTGCAATTGATTTGTTTTTCTGGAACGGTCGATAATTTGCTCGATATCGGCAGCTACCCGCTCGAATTTTTCTTTTGGCGCCCCGCACCTTGGGCAAACATCGGGCGCCGAGTCGCCGTCATGGATATAACCGCAAACGGAACATTTCCACTTCATAAGATACCTCCATAATAAAATTTATTTAAGTTTTAATTTAGGTTAGATTACTTGCTATTATTTTGATTTTAACATAAAAAAAATAAAATGCAAGATAAATTTAATAATAATTATTAGATAATATTAATTATTGTCAATTTAATTTTTTTAATTTGATAATCCTGGCTAACTTTAAAAATACATTAATTGACAATATATAATCCAAAAGGTATAATTAATAAGGCTTTATGAGGCATAGGCGGGGTTATATGAACTTTAATATTTATTTAATCGGCGATAAAAATTTCTTTGCGAGCGAAAAAGATTATTTAGAGGCTTTAAATAAATGTTTTGACAGCGGGATAAAAGCTTTTCAACTAAGGCAAAAAGATGTCGGCGTCAGAGAATTTATCGCATTGGGAGAAAAGATTAAAAAAATAATTGATAGATACAGGGATGTGAAGCTTTTTGTAAATGACAGGGTCGATGTAGCGTCGGCTCTTGATGCGTATGGTGTTCATTTAAACAAAAATAGCATTCCGATTAGCGCCGTTAAAGAAAAAATCAAAAATCTTAAGGTATTTTATTCTTCCCACTCTATCGAAGAGATAATAACGGCACAGGATGCCGGGGCGGATGCTGTAACATTCAGCCCAATTTTTAAAACTAAAAATCAGGATTTCGAACAGGGGACGGATTTGCTAAAGAAGGCGGTAAATTTGGCGCATATTCCTGTTTTTGCGCTGGGCGGCATTAACGGGGGCAATATAAGTAAGATTAGGGATGCAGGGGCTAAATACATTGCGGTTCAATCAGGAATTCTCAAGGCAGACAATATTTATGATGCCGTTAAATTTTTATCTAATAATTTAAATTAAATATATAAATTAAATATATAAAATATATTAATATTTATCCTGTTTTTATCCCGTCATCCCTTACCCCCCCGCTCTTAAAAGGTTTATAAAAAATGCAAAGAATGATATAATATAAAAATCGGAGGAAAATATATGAATCAAATGAATCAAATAGAATCTGCCAAAAATAATATAATAACAGATGAAATGAAATATTGCGCTAAAACGGAAGGTGTTTCAGCCGAAGAGATTCGCATGGATATAATGAACGGCCATACCGTTATAACGAAAAACCGCGCCAGAAACATAAAACCGCTTGCGATAGGCAAAGGTTTGAAAACAAAAGTAAATGCAAATATCGGTTCGTCCGGGGATAATTATAATATCGAAACGGAATTGGAAAAACTGTTTACGGCAATACATAGCGGGGCGGATGCCGTTATGGACTTATCCACGGGAGGAAATATTGTGGAATTTAGGCGCGAGATAATTAAAAACTCGTGCGTGCCCGTAGGAACCGTTCCGTTATATGAAGCATTCCAGCCCGCAATAGGGGCCGGCGCCGCAGATTTTGGTTCAGGTATAAATAAATTTGACCCGGAGTACCTTTTTGAAGTTATCGAAAGGCAGTGCGAAGAAGGCGTCGATTTTATTACCGTTCACTGCGGGTTAACATTGGAAGCCGTGAGAAAGATGAACCGGCAGACAAGAATTATGGGAATAGTTTCAAGGGGAGGATCCCTGATTGCTTCGTGGATGATAAGAAATAACAGGGAAAATCCGCTTTATGAAGAATATGGCAGGCTTTTAAAGATTGCAAAAAAAAATGATGTTGTGTTAAGCCTCGGCGACGGATTAAGGCCGGGAAGCCTTGCCGACGCAACGGATAGGGCTCAGATTTCGGAACTGATTACGCTTGGAGAGCTTCAGAAAAAGGCTTTAGAAGAAGGCGTGCAGGTTATGATAGAAGGCCCCGGGCATGTTCCGTTAAATCAGGTGGAGACAAACATAAAATTGGAAAAAAGCCTTTGCAACGGCGCCCCGTTTTATGTTTTAGGACCGCTTGTGACGGATATAGCCCCTGGCTACGATCACATCACAAGCGCTATAGGCGGCGCAATAGCTGCCGGCGCTGGCGCCGATTTCTTATGTTATGTTACCCCTGCGGAGCATCTGAGGCTTCCATCGGCGGCGGATGTTAAGGAAGGCGTTATCGCGGCTAAGATTGCGGCGCACGCCGGAGATATTGCGAAAGGCGTGAAAGGCGCAATGGAAAAAGACATCGATATGAGTAAAAATAGGCGCGCGATGAATTGGGAAGCCCAGTACGAAAGCTCGATAGACCCGGAAAAAGCAAGAGAGATGAGGGCTTCTTTGCCTCTTAAAGACGACAAGGTTTGTTCCATGTGCTCCTCTTATTGCTCTATAAAATTAAATGCCTCTTTTAAATAAAAACAAGCTCAGATTACCGCCTCTATTATTATAATAAATATTTTACATTAAACTAAAAAATGGATAAATTTGATTATAGCCCCTTAGACAAAATTGACGCGCGGGATTTTTTTTCTTTATTAATCAAGGAAATTCAAAAAACAAACGATTTAATTTCGGGAATATATAGCAGTTATAAATCGCGCGATTTAAGCAAACAGGGTTACGAGTTTGAGATGATAAAATATGCCCCCGAAGATTTTGAAGGCTACGGCTCTTTTAAATTTTTTAAGGTAAACAATAAATGTATTTTAAAACCTATAACCAATCTTTCCCCTAAAGGTATTTCAGGGTCTAAATCCTTGTCTTTGGCCGATTTCATCGGGATAGATAATGTAATAAAGGATGTTTTTCAAAATACGATTAAATTTGCATCGGGTAAATCCGCCAACAATGTGCTTTTATGGGGCGACAGGGGAACGGGGAAGTCTTCCCTTATCAGGGCTATTGCGAAATCTTTCGGCGAAGAGCCGTACATAAGCAAGGTCAAATTTATCGAGATTGTGGAAGACACCGCCGAATTTATCTATGAATTAATCACCATTATTAAAACAAAACCTTATAGGTTTGTATTAATTTTTGACGATATTGCCTTCGATGCGGATTCCCTGTTTTACAAAAAGCTTAAGTCCATTCTCGACGGCGGATTAGATGAACTTCCGGAAAATATAATTATTTACGCCACATCCAATAAACGCCATCTTACGACGGAAAAATTTTCAACGGGCGCGCCGAATGAAGATTTTATTCATCCTGAAGAAGAGGTTGAAGAAGGTCTTTCTTTAAGCGATAGATTTGGTTTGACGTACGGGCTTTACAGCTTTGACCGGGAAGTTTACCTTAAAATAGTAGAAATGTACTTAAAGAAATATGATATTAAAATCTCTAGTATTGACATGGGTCAAATAAGAAAAGACGCAATTAATTTTGCAATCATAAAAGGCTCGCGTTCTGGCAGGACTGCAAAACAGTTTGCTATAAGCTTAATAAAGGATTAATCTCAACCTTCGCATGCCCGCTTGCCTTGCCCCATAGGCTTAGTTTTTCGTTTTTAGCAAGATATATTGTTTCGTATGTTTTGAAAAGCATGTCTTTTCAGCGAAACAATGCGGGATGGAAAAAATTTAAAAAATTGCTGTTGCAATAGTTTTAATAAAATTATAAAAAGATAGTTAGTTTCATAAAAATAACAAAATAATACGCGTTTTTATGTCCGATATCGAATATTCAACTGGCTTTAGGCCCAAAATGAGCATCAAAAAGAAACTTGTGCTTTCATTTTCTTTAGCCGTTTTATTGCCACTGACGCTTCTTGCAATTGCCAACACATTTATTTTTAAGGAGCAAACAAAAAAAGCGAGCTTAAATAAAGTTAAAATCACATTAAACGGCGCCCAAAGAATTTATTATTCCCAGGGAAACCGGCTCAAGGATGCTTTCTTAATAAGTTCGTATAACCCCTATTTAATTAATGCAATTACGCGTAAAGATATTCCTTTTATAAACAGTTTAGTTAAATCTTACAAGGATGCTTTTGGTTTTGCAAGCTATATAGGAATTACCGATAACAGAGGCAGTCTCTTAGCCTCGACTTCCGGCGCTCTTGGATTTAAGCCGTCTTTGGGCGGAATGATTTTTAATGTTTTTCATACAGGTTTTCCTGTTGTTAAAACCGCTATAATTAGAAAGATTGTGTTGACAAGAATGGGCATTAAGATTGCGCACGACGAGTCTAATATGTTTTTGGTTACCGTCGTTCCGTTTATACATAACGGCAAGGCAATAGGTTCGATATTCGGACTCATTAATTTAAACGACAACGCTTACTTACCGGAAACAATTTATAATGAATACCGCCTAAATACGGCTGTTTTTGCCTCCGTGTTTAATACGCAGGTATGTCTTGCAACATTAAAAATCCCGGGAAATGTTTTTGGGATAGGTTCAAAACTTCCCGATTACATACATAGAAAAATTCTTGGCGGGAAAAATTTTATCGGAGAGATGAACTATGGCGGCAAGGATATTTTTGCCGCCTTTCACCCTATAAAAAATATAGACGGTAAGGTGATAGGTTCTATCGCCGTTTTTATTTCAAACAAAGAATACCTGTCTATTTTCAGGAAAACCGCTTTTTATGCCGTGTTAGTTATTATTATAGGTTTAATTATGTCCTTCATTATATCTTATTTTGCTTCGAAAGATACCCTGAATCCGATATTTGCCATAACGAAGGCTATAAAAAATTTTACCGAAGGAGACCTTGATACAAAACTTGCAATAAAAACAAACGATGAATTTGAAAGTATCGGCAAGGGCTTTACCGAAATGGCCGAAACCGTCAAGGATAGGGAAGAAAGGATGCGGAAATATAATATCTTTTCCGATTTTATAGTCGGCTCGTTGGATTTCGAGAAGATAATATCTTCCGCTTTAAACATTTTAGAGGAGTTATTAAATCTTTCATCCGGCATTATATATATTTATGAAAAGGAACCTGTCTTAACCGGCCAAAACGGCAATATCGGTACATACGGCGATAATTCGGAAGGCTTTTTAATTCCGTGGAAATTTTACGGCATAAGAAAATTTGTTGCCAATAAAATAAAGGCAGATGAGGGAATTCCGGGGCATTGTCTTTTAAAAAAGAAAACTGTATGGTTTCACGATATTCCGGAAAATGCGGTTATTTTAAAAGATGAGCTTTTGGAGAACGGCGGAGCCGGAAAAGCGATAGATTACGGTTTTTGCGAAGTATTTCCAAAGGATATTGCATGGTTTCCCCTTTATGTAGGGGACGCAAATATCGGCGTTTTAACCGTTTCAAGCATTCACGGTTTCGATAAGGAAGATATATCATTTTTAGAACATGCCGCAAAAGAGCTTTCGGTAGCCTTAGATAATTCAAGATTACATGAAAAACTTAATGAACTTAGCATAACGGATGAGCTTACGGGGCTTTATAACAGGAGAAAACTAAATGAAGCGCTGGAAATAGAATTCGATAAAGCTAAAAGATTCAATAACAATCTGTCAATATTAATGATAGATATCGATAATTTTAAGCCTATCAATGATTTTTACGGGCATAAGGTTGGAGACATAGTTCTGGCAAAATTAGGAAGTCTTTTAAAGAAAAATACAAGGAATATCGATATTGCCACAAGATACGGGGGAGAGGAGTTTGTGGTAATTTTACCTCAAACCGATTTTAAAAATGCGCTCGAAGCGGCGAAAAAGATAAAAAAGATGGTACAGGATTTCAAATTTACCCCGCTCGAAAAAGAGATTACCGTTTCAATCGGCGTTGCTTCATTGCCGGATGAGGACATTAAGAGCGTTGACGACATGTTAAAAGTAGGGGATGATTTTCTTTATGAGGCAAAAAACAGCGGGAGAAACAGAATTGTAGGCTACTACTCAGGCAAGAAGGTTGAAATCGATTAATAATATCTTTCTGCAGCGTCTTTGGGCGGAAATAGGCTGGCGGAATAGTATGTCCATATGAAAAAATATTATCTTGGAGCGGATATCGGCGGAACGAATCTTCGGCTCGGCATCGTGGATGAAAGCGGTGTCGTGATAGATGAAGATTTTAAACCTTTCCATAGCGAATTTCTTAACGAGACGCCGGTCCGGCGGGCCTCGCCTTCAAAACAGGTTAAATTCATAACGGAAAATTTAAAATGTTTTCTAAAAAAAAATACGAGATACGCTATTTATGGAATCGGCGTCGGTATTGCCGGGCAGATA
This sequence comes from Deltaproteobacteria bacterium, assembly GCA_023489335.1. GTDB lineage: Bacteria > SZUA-79 > SZUA-79 > Acidulodesulfobacterales > Acidulodesulfobacteraceae > Acidulodesulfobacterium. Next base: position 40,935 of record JAMDCP010000011.1, read on the forward strand.
AATGAAAAAACGGGGGATGTTTTATTTTCCCCTAATTTAAATTGGCGCAATGTTCCCTTAAGAACGATATTGGAAAAGGAGACGGGACTCCGCGCCATTGTCGTAAACGATTTAACCGCTATTACTTACGGCGAATGGAAATGGGGGGCTGGAACCGGCAAAGACAATCTTGTGTGTATTTTTGTCGGCACTGGAATAGGTTCGGGGATTGTAACGGGCGGCAGGTTGATTTCCGGCTGTTCAAATGCCGCCGGCGAGCTCGGGCATATTGTAATAGTTTCCGGGGGCAGAAAATGCACATGCGGCAATAACGGCTGTCTGGAAGCTTATGCGGGCGGATGGGGGATCGCAGAGATTGCAAAGGAAATGGCTTTAAAGGACAGGGCCGGTTTTAGGGAAATTATTAAGATAGCGGGGGGCAGGGGCAATATTAGCGCCGAAACTATTGCTAAAGCGTATTATAACGGAGACGATAATGCAATTAAGATTGTTAAAAAAACAGGGTTTTACTTAGCGGACGGGGTTATAACCGTTGTAAATTTAATAAATCCCTGTATGATAATATTAGGCGGCGGCGTGATAGAGGGTATTCCAGATTTATTCGATATTACCGTAGAAGAGGTTAACAAAAGGGCGCTTAAAGCTTCTACATCGCATCTTAGAATAGTAATGCCCGTGCTTGGCAAAAACGTGGGCATTGTGGGCGCCGCAGGTATAGCAGCAGGATTAAAGCGCGGTTAAACTCTTTGAAAATTAAAAATAGCCGTTTTCCTCGTAAGCAAGATTTTCAAAAGATGTGTATTTGTCGATATAAGAAAGTTTTACTATACCCGTCGGACCGTTTCTTTGCTTGCCGATAATTAATTCCGCTACGCCTTTGTTTTCCGTATCTTTTTTATAAACCTCTTCTCTATAAACGAACATAATCAAATCGGCATCCTGCTCTATGGCGCCGGACTCCCTTAAATCGGCAAGCTGCGGCTTTCTATCCTGACGCGACTCGACCATCCTGTTTAATTGGGATAGGGCAATTACCGGTATATTTAGCTCCTTTGCAAGGCTTTTTAAAGAACGTGAAATATCGGCGATAGCCTGTTCCCTGGATTCAATATTAGGCGAGGCTTTCATAAGCTGGAGATAGTCGATGATTGCAATCCCTACCCCCTTTTCCCTTTTTAACCTGCGGGTTTTAGCCCTTAACTCGGTAACGGTGATACCCGCGCTGTCATCGATATAAATAGGAATATCCTCGAGCACTTCCAGCGCTTTATGTATATTTTCGATGTCGGGATTGTGAATTCTCCCCCTCCTTAGCATGGAAGAATCGATTTTTGCGGTTAAAGACAAAAGCCTTGTTGCAAGCTGTTCTTTGGACATCTCAAGAGAAAAAAACGCAACGGGAACTTTTTTTACGGCAATATTTTTGGCAATGCTGAGGGAAAGGGCGGTTTTTCCCATGGAAGGCCTTCCCGCAATAATTATCAGGTCTGAGGGTTGGAAGCCGTTGGTTAGTTCATCGAGATATTGAAAACCGCTGTGTATTCCGGTAATATCGCTATCGTCATTCTTTTTAGAGGAAAGTTTTGTAAAATAGTTGACTATTAAAGGATATACCTCGACATAATTTTTTGACGAATCCTTTTCCGTGGCATCAAAAATAGTTTTTTCCGAAAAATCGATTATGTCGTCAACATTATCACGTTGTTCATAGCATTTTTGCCTGACTTTATTGGATGCATCGATCAGATTTCTTAATATAGATTTTTCTTTTACTATTTTTGCGTATTGCTCAACATTAAAAAGGCCTGCCGGCATTTCATACAATGTCGTTAAATAGCCGCTTAAATCAAAACCCGAAAAATATTGCGAATAATCCCTTTCTTTTTGTATTGCATTTAAGATGGTTATTATATCTATGGGTTCGCCTTTTTCGCCCAATGATATAAGCACTTTGAAAATCCTTGCGTTGACCGTGTCATAAAAATCTTCAGGCATAATACTTCCCAGTACCGAATTTACCTGGGAATTATCGATCAGTATGGAGGAAATTAAAGCCTTCTCAGCCTCCAAAGAATTTGGAGGGACAATTTTAAGGTTATTACCTTCTAAGGATGGCGAGCCGTTATTATTAAAAGGTATCTTTTTATTTTTAATAGCCATATTTCAGACTTTACTCTGGAACCACATCGACTTTAATTTCGGCTATGATTTCAGGATGGAGCTTAATCTTAACTGTTTGGATACCTAAATCTTTTATGGGACTATCCAGCATAATAGATTTTCTATCGATATTAAAGCCGATTTCCCTGAGCTTATCTTCTATATCCATAGAGGTTATGGAGCCGAATATCTTATCGTTCTCCCCTACCTTGACGGCGATGTTAATCTCCGCTTTTTCAAGATTATTTTTAATGTCCGTAACCTCGCGAAGAATTTTCTCCTTTTTTTTGTTAATAAGCCTCTTTTCATGCTCCACCGTTTTAATGTTAACTTTGGTGGCGGGAATGGCAAGTTTTTTGGGTAATAAAAAATTTCTTCCATACCCATCCGCAACATTTACCATATCACCCATTGCGCCTAAATCCTGAATATCTTCTTTGAGTATTACCTTCATATCTCAGTTAGAACCCCCTTTATTTAATTCAATTTTTCTAAAATTAAACCATATATCGAATATCCCCATAAAAATAACGAAAATTACCAATGGATTATTAAATAAAATAATTAAGGCGTAAGTCAATGTTTTTAAAAATAAATTTAAATTTAGCTTATTAAAAAAGAAAGATATTATCGTTAATCCCTGAACTAAATAAACGGACGACGCCAGAAAAATTATATTATATCCTATAAATTTATATATGCCGCTCGCAAATATTGCAATTATAAAGCCCGATAATAAAAATAATATAAAAAAATCGGACGATTTCCATAGGGATAAATTTTCATTATTTTTAAAAAAATCCGAAGGTTTTTTCTTAGAAAATTTTCTGAGCATTATAAAACTGAACCAGAGTCCCATCCATGAAAGCGTTACGATTATGGACGGGAGGAGCAATAGTACATCCGTGAGCAATTTTAAAATTATCGGCCGCATTTTTGCAGTCGTAAGGTATGTGAAGCCTATTTGTTTATAAACACCCAGCATATTTTTTAATATAGTATTAGAATAAAGGTTTAATAAAGAATGAATGTCGATTTTATTATAATATAGATAGCCAATCGTAATAACAAAAATTATAAAAAATACGGTTAATACAGGATAATAAATCGATTTTGCCAGACTAATTTTTTTTGAAATTAAAATAGAAAAAATGTACGGTATTACAATAAACACTAATAACTGAATTATTAATACCAATATAAACAAGCCGTTTCCGAAATGATGGCTGAAATAACCCTGCAATTTACCGCTGTTTTGAGCGAAAGGTAAAAATAAAACTGCAAAAAATGCTGCAATAGATATCGGTATAATCGACTTTGCGCCGATAATTCTAAACAGCAATATTAAAGTAATGCTGAAATATAGATATAAAAAGGGGTTTATAATAGCATAACCCCCGGCATATACCCCGTCAGTTAAAAATAAAAAAAGTAAAAACGATAATAATAAACCTGAAAAAAAGGTTTTAATCTTAAACATTAACAGATGTATATGGCATTATAGAAACAATTCTCGACATTTTAACTGCTTTTGCAACTCTTCTCTGGTGATAAGCGCAATTACCCGTGATCCTTCTGGGCATTATCTTTCCCCTTTCGGTAACAAAATTTCTCAAAAGTTTGGAATCCTTATAGTCGATTTTTAAATTTCTATCGGCGCAAAATCTACACACTTTTTTTCTCATGTATGTTCTGCGCATAAAATGTGTCCCTGCCGGTTTTGCAGTTTTGTGAGGCGGCCTATTCATTTACCACTTCCTCCTTAACGGTTTCAAGGTTTTTTGTATATACGACGGTTTGAAATCTGATGCAGTCTTCTATAATCTTTAAATTTCTTTCAAGTTCCTGAATAAAGGGGCCCTTAGCCGAAAAATGTATTACCGCGAATTTTCCTCTATTAAAATTTTGAATATCATATGAAAGTTTTCTGATTCCCCAATCGTTAAAATCTAAAAATTCTGCGCCGTTTTTCGATATTATTTCCTTAACCTTATCCAAAAACTGGTTAAATTTTAGCTCCTCCATATCGGGATTGAGAATAACGACGGTTTCATATTTTTTGGGAAACTGATGTTCTATTTCCTTTAAAAAATTTTTCTTCTTCAATATAAAATCCTCCTTAAAAGTAAGCAAATATTTAAAGAAACTATTATAATATTTGAAAAATAATTTTGCAATAATTAATTTTGCATTAATTTATAAAGCATTACAAAACGGCTTCTTTGAAAGTTTTAACGAGGAGCGTCAGGCTAACTTGCATTATTCACAAGCAAACATTTTTCATATGTGGATGGAGTCGATAGTAATTTCATGGATTTCTTTAGCTTAAACATATGATTCAAAGGCATCTTGCCCGTTATGAGATATTTTATAACGAATAAGATATCGTTGGCCCTTAAATTCAGGGACTTATATGAAGCCTTGTAAAGATTCGAAAATTCTTTAAAGAATTCGGCTTTAGATAAATAAGTGTCTAAAACGGGATGAAAAAGATCAAAATAATTATAATCGAGCATTGTCAACTTTTCCTTAAGTTTATCATACAGCTTGGTTCCGGGAAGAGGCGTAAGAACCGAAAAAGCGGGAACGCTTATCTTAAGCCTTTTTACAAAATCGATTAATTTTTTGAAATCTAAATTTGTAAAGTCGGGGGAAACTATAAATGAAGCCGTGACGGCCACATCATGCTCTTTAGCGATGTAATAAGCCTTTTCATTATTAAGGGAAGAGTTGCTTTTGTTAATGCTGCTAAGCCTTTCGTCATCGATGCTTTCAAAACCTATAAAGATATTGGAAAGCCCCAGTTCTTTCCACTGGGAAATAAGTTCGGGGTGTTTAACGATAGTATCGCTTCGTGCTTGAATTGTGTATAATTTATGAATTTTTTCCTTTTTTAGAAGCTCGCCTATTCTTTTAGCCCTTTTAACATCGCTAAAAAAGTTATCGTCGGTGACTAAAATATAATCGTCTTTAATTTCTTTAAGTTCGGCAACAACCCGTTCGGGGGACTTAGACCTGTAAGAACCCCTGTAAAAATTCCAGACGCTGCAAAAATCGCACTTAAAGGGACAGCCCCTTGCGGTTTCCAGGCAGGCTAACGATGTTCTTATGCCGAGGTAGTAATTTTTTCTATATTCACGGGTAAGATTCCTTGCAAAAAACGGAAGTTCGTTTATGTTCTTAATCAATTCGCGGGGTTCGGTCTTTATTTGATTGCCGTTCTCATTGTAAATAATGCCTTTAACCAAAGATAAGGGAGTATTCGAGGAAAAAGCCCTTATAAGTTCGACAGTGGTTTGCTCGCCCTCGCCTACAACTATTGCATCGATTTCTTTCATATTAAAATCCACAGGATAAACGGAAACATGATGTCCGCCGATAAAAACAAACCTTGCCCCATAGTCGTTTTTTACCCTTTTTGCAAGCTCTATCGTTCTATAAACATCGGGGGTAAATGAGCATGAAAAGCCAAAAACATCGGGCTTGAATTCTTTTATTACATCTTCTAAATACTTATCGGCGTCACGATTTACAGCCCTTAAATCCGCTATATGAACATTATGGCCGTCTTTCAAAAGGCTTCCGCCAATTGCTTCAAGGCCTGTCGGCTCGATTAAAGCAACATTGTTAAGTCCGATAGTGTTTTTATTATCCGGTTGAATAAGCAGTATTTTCATTTTTAATTTTTTAAGTTAAATTTTATTAAGCCTTTAAAATTTCAAAATTATATTATATGATATGCGGCGACAAGGTGAAATCGAATATTTACAATAAAAGTATACCACAAATAAAAAAAATTACCAAATTATATTAAATTTTTTTTTCTTGACAAATAAAAATAATTATATAATACTTAAAAGGGAAAATACATTACAATTTTAGTAATGTATTTTATCCTGCAAGTTATTCCAATGAAGAAAATTTCCCTGCGGGAAAATTTTATAAGGAGCTCTTAAATTTAATGGACAACAGGGTGATAAAAAGCATCGGCGCTAAAGAAAATATAACGGAAAAAGGCGGAGGGGGAAAAAGAAGCAGGAAAAGACACAGATATAGATATAAAAGAATTTTTTACAGGGCGCTCCATTTTTTTAAGGTTCTAGGCCCCGGATTTATTGTTATGATAGCGGATATGGATGCAGGTTCTATCACAACGGCCGGTGTTTCGGGGGCTAACTGGGGATATAAATTAATACCGCTTCAAATCCTTTTAATTCCTATACTTTATCTTGTTCAGTCCATGACATCGAGGCTTGGCTGCGTTACCAGAAAGGGGCATGGAGAACTTATAAGGGAGTTTTACGGCGAAAAGTGGGCCATGTTTGCCACATTAACACTTTTTCTTGTCGTCTTTTCCGCGTTAATAACCGAATTTTCCGGAATTGCCGCAAGCGGGGAAATCTTTGGAATACCGAAGGTTTATACGGTTGGAATTAGTTTTTTAATACTGCTTTTTGTGGTTTTTACCGGAAGTTACAAAAAAGCCGAGAATATAGCTCTTATTTTTTCTTTATCGGGATTCGTATTTATACCGGCTGCAATTTTTGCGCATCCCGATATTCATGAAATAATTTTTAACGGTTTATTTGCAAAGCAGCCGTTAAATAATAAGGATTATATCTGGCTTATCGCCGCAAATGCCGGCGCCGTCATAATGCCGTGGATGATTTATTATCAGCAAAGCGCGACGGTAGATAAAAATTTATGCAAAAAAGATGTCAGGCTGGCCGAAACGGACACTTTGATTGGCAGTATAGCAACGCAGATTCTTATGATTGCGGTAATAGTTATGACTGCGGCTACATTATTCAAGGCGGGCATTAAACCCTCGACGGCGCAAGCAATCGGAACATCTTTAATACCTCTGGCGGGGAAATATGCGGGGCTTCTTTTTGCAATAGGGCTTTACAGTTCAAGCCTGCTTGCCGCCTTTGTGGTTTCCATGGCTTTTACATGGGCGGCGGGTGAGACATGGGGGTATAAACACAGTCTAAACCACAAATTTAAAGAGGCAAAAATTTTTTATTTCGTATATGTTGCGTTAATTTTTATTGCGGCTATGCTTGTTCTTATTCCCGGACTTCCGCTTGTCACTATAATGGTGGATGTGGAAACATTTAACGGATTTATTCTTCCCATTGTTTTGGGTTTTTTAATAGCGCTTGCGGGAAACAAAAAAATTCTTGGGGATTATGCCTATTCAAAACCTGCGCTTGCAGTAGTGGGACTTTTAAGCGCAGTAATGGTTATTCTCGGTATAATAACAGCTTTGCCGCATAACTGGCTTTAAATGGAAAATTTGTTGACGCCTTTCAATAATTCGTCTAAATCTTTTTCTAAATCTTTTCTTATGTTTTTTTCTTCAGGTTTGTTATCGCTATGCATCTCGTTGTCCATTTCAAAAAGTTCGTCGTGTTCCTGTTCTATATTTTCTTGAATTTTTTCGGCTTTTTGTTCGGGAGCGGATACAGGTTCCGCAGGCTCTTTTAAGTTGTTTTCATTATCATTTTCATTATTGTTTTCAATATTACCCGCATTTTCAAATTTTGCTTGCTCCGGAATAAAAGAAATTTCGACTTTTCTTCTTGCCTCCTGTTCGATTAGATTAATATTTGTGGAAAGCAGATTTTTTATAGAACTGATTATTATAAGTCTTTTATTTAATAAATCATTAATATTATTTACTATTTCGATATATTTTGCATTGGCGCCGCCTATTATTTTTTTTGCATCGATAAGAGCGTTATTCTTAATGCTTTCGGCTTCGGAAATTGCCGCTTTTTTTATGTCGCTTGAAACTGATTGGACCATGAGAATCGCCTCGCTTATAGACTTATCTTTCTCCTTATAATCCGCAATCTCCTGGTTCTTCTTGACAAGCTCTTCTTTTAAGTTGTAGTATTCCCCGTAAAGCTTTTCCAAGTCTTTCGACACGATGTCAAGAAAATTTTCGACCTCGGTTACATCATATCCTTTAATCTTTTTCGAAAACTTTTGGGACCTGATTTCTAATGGAGAAAGTTCCATACCATCCCCCTGTTTTTTAAATTCTTAAACAAATGAATGTTAACGTAAATAATTTGTAAACATTAAAGGCAATACATAGTAAAATTCCACATAACGCAAAATATATTGAAGAAAATATATTATTAAAATTACTATGATCGGGGATAGATCAAAAGCCATAGCCCTTCCCAACGGCAATATTATTCTTACTTTTTCTAAAACCGGTTCAGTAATATCGTTTATAAACCGGACTATCGGGTTATATGGGTCGGGATTGACCCAGGAAAGCAGAGCTTTTATTATGATTACCCACATATAAGCCCAGAGAATAAAATTTAAAGCGCTGAAAATAAATTGAATAAAATTATATAAAAGCCCCATAGAGTATCTTATATTTATAGTTATTATAGTTTATATTTATTTGCTTCTTTTTGCCCTTTTATTATATATTATAACAATAAATTTTACAATGTTATTAAAGATATTATTAATAAGATGCCGTCAAAATTGGAATATTATGACAAATAGCGAAATCGCGGGGGTTTTCGAGCAAATTGCCGAGATTCTTGAAATAAAAGGGGAAAATCCGTTCAAGGTACGCGCTTATTTAAATGCGTCGCGCGTTATTAACCAGCTAAGCGAAAATCTTTCGGATATGTCCGGGGAAAACGGTTTAACTGATATTCCGGGAATCGGGAAGGATCTTTCCTTAAAAATAAAGGAACTTATAAAGACGGGGCATCTTGCTTATTACGATGAGCTTGTGGGTTCAATCCCACAGGGAATATTGGAGTTAATTAAGCTAAGGGGGTTGGGGCCAAAAAAGGCAAATATGCTATATGAGAATTTTCATATAAAGAGCATAGACGACCTTTATGATGCGATTTTATCGAATAAACTGGCAAAAATACATGGTTTTGGCGAAAAAACGATAGAAAATTTAAAGGAATCTATCGAAGAATACAGGACATTCAGCCAGAGATTCTTATATGTTTTTGCCCGGGAAGAGGCGGAAGCCTTTGTAAATTATTTGAAAAATACGCCCTATAAACTTGCGGATGTTATTATGATAGCGGGTTCATTGAGAAGGAAGATGGAAACGGTGGGGGATATCGATATTGTTGCTTCGGTTAAGGGAAAAGATAATCAGGCTTTTGCGGAAAGATTTTTAAATTACGATAAGATTTTAAGGGTCGAATCCACGGGGGAGACCAAAATCAGCGTTGTTTTAAAAAGCGGCATCCATGTCGATTTGCGCATGGTTCCGGATGAGGATTTCGTATATGCGCTTCACCACTTTACCGGTTCCAGGCTTCACAATGAGGAGTTGAGGACATTGGAGAAAAAAAACGGTTATAAAATAAACGAATACGGAATATTTAGAGATAGAGGAACAGGCAATGCCTCCAATAAAATTAAGGTTGCAAACGAGGTCGAATTTTATAATGTTTTTGGAATGCAGTTTATTCCTCCCGAATTAAGAGAAGGCACGGGCGAGATTGACGCCGCCTTAAAGCGCGGCATCCCGGAACTTGCCTCCGAAAAGGATTTGCAGGGTATTTTTCATGTCCATACCACATATACCGATGGAAAAGACAGCTTAGAAGATATGGTAAAGGCTTCCTTGAAAAACGGCTATAAATATGTCGGAATTTCTGACCATTCGGTTTCCGCTTATTATGCTAACGGGCTTGACAGGTCGAATTTAAAATCTCAAATTGAATATATAGACAGGTTAAACGATAAATATAAGGGCAAAATTAAAATTTTTAAAGGGATAGAATCCGACATACTGACGGATGGCGGCTTAGATTACGACGATGAGACGCTTTCCTTGCTTGATTTTGTCATAGCATCTGTCCACTCTAAATTTAATATGCCCGAAGCCCGGATGACGGAAAGAATTATAAATGCTATTAAGAATCCATATACGACTATGATAGGGCACTTGACGGGGAGGCTGCTTTTAGAAAGAAAAGGGTATGACGTGGATGTTTCAAAAATATTGGATTACGCTTCGAAATATAGAACTATTATCGAGTTAAACGCCAATCCCAAGCGGCTTGACATCGATTGGAGGCACATTAAAGAGGCAATTTCAAAATCGGTGCTAATTGCAATAAATCCAGATGCCCACAATGTTCCAAGCATTGATTTCGCCAATTACGGAATAAATACCGCTAGAAAGGGCTGGGCAAAAAAGGCGGATATTTTAAATACGAGAAGCGCGGAAGGCGTAATGAAGATTTTTAAAGGCATAAGGGATTACAAGCTTAAGTTAAGATGAGCTGGATTTCGAATCTTGGCCAAAGCCGGTGAAAAGGTGAAAAAATGATAAAGGCTTTATCGGTTGCGGGTTTTGACGGTTCGGGCGGGGCGGGAATAACATCGGATACCAAGATATTTTCGAGATTTAAAATATTCGGCCTGTCGGCGATAACCGCTATGACGGCGCAAAATCCCGATAACATCTACGGGATAATACCCGCGTCGGGAGATTTTTTCGATAAGGAGCTTAAAGCCGTTTTCGATTATTTTAAAGTTGACGCCGTCAAAACAGGTCTTATAGCCCGTGAAGAGCAAAGCCTGATATTAAGCGAATATATAAAAAAATATATGGTTAAGATTGTCGTAATAGACCCCGTGTATATTTCAACCTCTAATAAAAGGCTTGCAATGAAGCATAGTAATTATCCCGATTTTTTAATGCCTTTATTTAAACTTGCAACGGTTATTACTCCAAATATCATGGAGGCGGAATTAATTTCCGGAGAAAAGATCGATAATTTAAACGGAATGAAAAAGGCGGCGAAAAGAATTAAAGAAAGCATGCCCGGGATTAAAAACATTATAATAAAGGGGTCGCATATTAAGCCAGATTTGAATGATAATAAAATATATAATGTTTTATTAGATTCGGAAAATAAATTTTTTGTCTCCATCAGCGAAAGGATTAAATTAGATAAAGAAATTCACGGCACAGGCTGCGCTTTTTCCGCAGCTTTAACGGCATATCTTGCGAAAGGTTTAAAAATAGAAGAAGCGCTTATTAAAACGGGAATGTTGGTTTCCAAATTTATAAAGGATTTCAGGAAGATTCCCGATAACAGCAGGGATAAACATATTTATATTACGGGGAATATATAGGTTAGCTGTCTTAGTTTACCGCTTTTTTAAGTATTTTGTTTAACCGGGGGTATGGGCGGTATCCCACGATTTTTTTATAGAGAATGAGCCCCTTGTATATGAAAATAGTCGGGGTTCCGCTTACCTTTAACCTGCTTCCTGAAGCCATATTGCTTTTTATAAGCCTTTTGGCTAATCCGCTTTTAACGCAGGACTCTGCTTTTTTAAGATTTATAATCCCCTCTGTATGCGTTTTAAGGAAATAGTATAAATCTCCAACAGTGCTCCAATCTTTCTGGTAATGATACAGGAGGCTTCTTACCCTCAGATATTTCCCCTGAAATGCAGCGCAGTCCGCATATTCTGCTGCCTTAAAAGCGTAAGGGTGAATCAGCGTAAGGGGAAAATCGCGATATTCGATGAAAATTTTCCCTGTTTTAACATAATCTTTAATTATATAAGAAAGGTCTTTTTCTTCAAATTTTCTGCACCATGGGCATTGAAAATCCGAATACACGATAATTGTAACATTTGCGTTTGGGTTGCCTTCCTGACGATATTTATTAACGGTTTTGACAAAATTTTCATAGGAAAAACCATAAGCCTCCGTATTGGCATTGTTTAAAAATGCCAAACCAAGAAACAAAAATATTGTAATGAGGAACGGTATTTGTTTAAATAATTTGAATTTCGATATTTTAAACATGTTAGGTTTATATTAATATATTTTAATATAAAGTCAAGAAGATAAATTTTTATCCCGTAAAATGTTGAAAATGGGTCTTATCGGCGCCGCAAACGGGGCAAACCCAGTAGTCGGGAAGATCTTCGAACGGCGTTCCCGGTTCTATTCCTCCAATGGAATCTCCAACTTCCGGGTCATAAATATATCCGCAAACATCACATTGGTATTTAGGCAACGCAAGTTCCTCGGATTTCGCCATTAACCGTCTCCTTTTAATGCTGTATTAAAGATAACGATAAAAATGATACCATAATAATCATCGCAATGCAAACGATAATTTAACCTTTAATCCCGCGTTAGAAAATATCAATTATCCCCCCTCCCATAAAGAGGGAGGAGAGAGAGGGTCGTTTTACGATATTTTTACAAAATGGGTCTTGTCCATTTTACATATCGGGCATAGCCAATCGTCGGGTATATCCTCGAAAGGCGTTCCAGGGGCGATTCCGCCCTCGGGGTCGCCCTTTTCCGGATCATAGATGTAAGGACAGGCCTCGCATAAATACTTATCTTTTTCCGCTATATTTTGAATATCGTTTTTAGTTTGTATGTTTATCATATTGCCTACCTCTTTGTTTTAAAATGTTTTAAAATAAGCATAAGAATTAAAATAGGATATGATAATTGCCCGTTAAATCCATATATTAATTCCTACAATTAAATTATACCAAATTTCCACTGTTTTTCAAAGGCGCATTAAATGGGGCTACGACTCGACATAAGAAGAAACGCCGGGAAAACTTTTGGCTTCAAATAACGCCGAGTACAGCTTAATAGCGTATATATCCGTCATGCCGCTAATATAATCGCTGCACATTACATAAAAGCCGCTTTTTCCAAATTCATCGTAAAATCCATTTTCGTATAACTCTTGAAAATCATCTGGATAAAGCTTCAAATTGTTTTTATCCGAAAATACGCAAAATAACTTTTCTATAATGTTTTTAACCTTATACCTGTTTAACAGTATATCCTTGTTTTCCATAACAAGCCTGTATGAAATTTGTTTTAGCGCCTTGATTTCGACATTAACCTCATTTTTCCAGATAAGATTATGTTTATATGAGTTGTCTTTAAAATCGAGCGGGATTTTTTTAATTAAATCGGTTTTGCCACGGCCGATATATTTTTCCCTGTCTTCTATATCTATGTTTAAAATAAATTTAGATATGTATCTTGAAAAAAATTCCTTTAAATCGGCTTTTACCTTAATTTGGCACATGGAAGGGTACCTGTTGCCTTCGGCATGAATCTGCGCCGGCTCGCGATTACGAAGGCTCCCTGCCGGGCTGTCGTCATTAAAAGCTTTGAATATATCCTTAAGGCCGTTAAAAAATTTATCTATCCCGGACTCTATTCCGGCTAAATCCGCGGTAAAAAACTTGCTCTGCCCCAAATATCTTTTGACTTTTAAATGGCCTTCCACGCCTATAAGTTTAGACTCGACCCCGTCTTCTAAATCGTGCGTTGCATACGCTATGTCATCCGCAGCGTTCAATATCTGGCATTCTAAGCATCTTGAAGCCTCAAAAAATTCTTCCTTAATATTTTTATTTTCATGTTTATTTATATAATGAAAATTTTTTTCTATAAATTCTATAAAGCTTTTTCCGTGAAGCCGTTCCAGTATAAAAATATCGTTGTCGTATATAAAATGTTTTGATTTATCCGACAAAGAATAAGGCAGTTTATATTTTAATATTCCGTCAATCGTCTTTAGAGACGGATTTAGGCCGTATATTTTATTATTATCTTTGTCATAAAACTTTTTTTCGAGAAAGTTAAGTATTCTAATATTCTGGGCATTCGCCTCAAAACCGCGCTCTCCATTGGTAATTTCTTTTAGTTTTTCATTTAAAATATATTCTCCCACATGCCCAAACGGCGGATGTCCTATATCATGGGCAAGGGAAATTGCTTCGATAAGGTCGATATCGATATTTAAACCATATTTTTTGTTTATATTAGATGCAATGGAGCGGGCTATCTGGGAAACCTCGAGCGAATGCGTCAGCCTTGTTCTATAATAATCCAGAGTAAAAACCCCAAAAACCTGGGTCTTGTTGCGAAGCCTCCTGAATGCGCCGGAGTGAATTATCCTGTCCCTGTCTATTTGATAAGGCGTCCTTATCCCTTCCTCTTTTTTATTATCATATTCGTATTCATAAACCCTCCCGGATTCCATAACTTACCCCTTTAGCCAGATACTCTCCACTTTAGACTTGCTTTTACATTTTATTAAATATATACTAATTCAACATTTTTAAAAAGTAAAATTTTTTTAGGTGGGAGAAATAAAAATGAAAAATAAAAAAATAGCAGATGATAAGCATACGCCGGCAAAAAAGGCGCCTTCGGCAAAAGATAAAGACGCAACTACGCCTAATGAGAATGAAATTGAAAATCACCCAACCTCAACCGTGTTTTCGGATAAAGAATTAGGGGAAATAAAGGAAACCCTGACCCTCATGAAAAGGGCAATTTTTAAGGAGATAGATGCAAGCATTAAAGAGGGTTCGTCAAAAGATTCTTCCGAATACCAGGGGGATAACTATGATATTGCGTCAAACGAAAGAGATCGTGAACTTTCATATATGCTTGGAGATAGGGAAAGGAAAAAAGTAAGGGAAATAGACAACGCCCTTCTTAAAATAAAAGAAGGAACATACGGGGTTTGCGATGAATGCGGAGAGCCGATATCAAAAAAAAGGCTGAAAGTAATTCCTTATTCCAATTTATGTATAAATTGCCAATCCCGCGCCGAAGAGGAAGGCAAGATGCAGGCAACGGAGGATTATATCGAAAACCTTAGACACTTATCCCTGATGGACGAGGATAGCACATTTAAAGACCCGGATGAGTAAAAGGAAAAAAACAGCTTGCCATTCTGTTATCCCCGACATCTTTTAGCGGGGGTTCGTTTTTTTCGCATATTTCTTTTGAAGCGTAGCACTTTTTAAAATACACACACCCCTTTTCTATCCCTTTTTCTTTGCTAATTAAGCCTGAACCCGCATTTTTTCCGTTTAAACCCGTAAAATTTAACTGTTTTTTGAAATTATAAGGCAGCATCGAATTATAAAGGATATTGGAATAAGGGTGGGCAGGTTCTTTAAAAAAATCCTGAGACGGCGAAATTTCCATTATTTTTCCGCCGTACATAACGCAAACCCTATCCGCAATATGCCTTACTATCTTTAAATCATGGGTTATAAAGATGTAGCTCATCTTATCATGCGCCTGTAAATCCATAAGGAGATTCAACACCTGCGCCGATATGGACATATCTAGAGCGGATACGGGCTCGTCGAGAATTAGAAGCTCAGGACTTACGGAAAGGCTTCTTGCTATTCCCACCCTTTGCCTTTGCCCCCCGGATAATTCGTAAGGATAGCTGTGTAGAATTTCTTCGCTTAACCCTACATTCTTTAATAAAGAAGCGGCAAAATCAAGCCTATCCCTTTTTTTGATAATGTTGTTCTTAACGGCGGGATAAGAAATTATCTTATATATCTTTTTTTTTGGATTTAACGACGAATACGGGTCCTGAAAAACTATTTGGATTTTTTTTCTAAAGTTTTTCTTTTTATCCTTATAATCTAATAATTCCCCATCGTAATAAATATCTCCGGAGGTCTTGTTTATTAAACCGGCAACCAATTTAGCAAGAGTCGATTTGCCGCAGCCTGTTTCCCCGACCACCGCAAAAATCTCATTTCTAAAGACCTCGAAGGTTATGTCGTCAACCGCTTTAATAACATCTCTCTTAATATCGAATACGGACTTATAATATTTATAATATTTTGAGAGATTCAAGGCATTTAAAATTATTTCTTTCTCCATATTTTGCTTAGTTTTATTATTTATTTTACCGGTTTCCTTTTTTATGTTAGCTTTATTTTTCCGCGCGAAGGAGTTATACCTTAATACACCTGGCAAACATGCCCCTGCTTATCTCGTTTAAGGGAATGTTTTTTAAGCAATTATTATCTCTTTTAAAGCACCTGCTATAAAACCTGCACTTTCCTTCCGTAAAATCATCTTTTGTTAAATAACCCGGTATCGTAAATAGTTTTTGTTTCGGCATGTAATCCGCAGGTAAAGAAGGAACGCTATTAATTAAGGAAACGGTATAGGGATGCAAAGGGTTATCCATAATTTCCTCCGTTTTTCCGCATTCCATCACCTGCCCTGCATAAAACACATAAATCTTATCGGATATATTTTTTGCAATGCTTAAGTCGTGCGTTATAAAAATAATTCCAAGATTCGATTCGAGTTTTATCTTTTCGATAAGGCTTAAAACCTGCAAGGATGTGGTAACATCAAGCGCCGTGGTGGGTTCGTCCGCGATTAAAAAACAGGGATTAAGCACCATGGCCATTGCAATCATAACCCGCTGCCTCATGCCCCCCGATAATTCATGAGGGTATGCGTTAAACCTTGCCTTCCCGTCGATGTTCATACGATTAAGATAGGAAATTGCAATTTCTTTTGCCTCGGGTTTGCCTATTTTTTTATGGGCAAATATTGCCTCGGTAATCTGTTCTCCTATTTTAATGACAGGGTTTAACGAGGTATTAGGGTCTTGAAATACAATCGACACCAACCTTCCCCTTACAGAGGGGAGATTTTTCGGATTTAGCCTCATAATGTCTAACTCCTCTTTTTCCCCGGGGCATTTTATTTTAACGGAACCGGAAACTACTTCGGAGACATCGGGCGGGTTTAATCTCATAATGGAAAGCCCTAAAAACGATTTGCCGCTCCCGGATTCCCCGACAACGGCCGCAATTTCGCCGCCGTTTACATATAAATCTACGGAATCGACCACATTTATATGTCTGCCGGCATTTTTTTTTGGGTACAATCTTACGGTCAGGTCTTTTATTTCAAGGTTCATTGTTTTAGTTTTACCGCCATATGCCATATAAATTACATTCTTTCAAGAATCGGTATGCAAAGAAGTTTTAAAGCATTGATTAAAACTATCTTAATTGCCGCCAGCAGATAAAGGCGGGGCTTGATATATTCGTAATCCCGGCCGAGCAGCCTGTAATTTTGATAATATTTGTTAAAAAGGGATGCCAATTCCAGAATATATGAACTTATTACGGAAGGCTCGTTCAAATTTAAGGCGCCCTGGATATTGTCCCCAAAAAGGGATATCTGCTTTGCAATATTATATATGTCGCTGAAATCTTCGTCTTCCCTGCGTATTCGGTAAACTCCCTCGCTTTCCGCGCCCGCCGGTTTTTCCGGTAATCCCCCAAGCTTGTCGATAAGGCTGCCTATCCTTGCCGCCGTGTACTGTAGATAAGGACCCGTCTGTCCTTCGAACGATAAAACATTATCCCAATTAAAATTGACGTCGGTATTACGGCGGGTTTTGAGGTCGTTGAAAATAACCGCTCCAAGGCCGACTTTAAGCGCGATATCCTCGATTTCTTTTTGCTCATAAGACGGGTTAACTTTTGCGGTAGGCGGCATTTCCAGGCTTAATTTGTCATCTTTCGCAATCCCGGCTATTTTTTCCATAGCCTTTGCCTTTGCCTCGTCGATGTAATCCTCCAGAAAGACTAAATTGCCCTTTCTTGTTGACATGCCGATTATTCTGCCAAATTTCACATGAACCAGCCTGCCGCTTACGGAAGAGGCATATTTTTGAAAAATAGGGTTATTGTTTGGTATATCTTTGTTATCCCTTAATATATCAAAAATATTAAAAAGCTGGTTAAAGTGCAGTGACTGTTCCGAGCCGACAACATAAATCATTTTATCGTAATTGTATTTTGCCATTCTTAATACCGCCGTAACAATATCCCTCGAAAGATAAAGGGATGTTCCGTCGCTTTTGGCAATTAACGCCGGAGTTTTCATGTCTTTCAGGGGCACGATTATAGCCCCTTCGCTTTCGGCAGCCAATCCGCTTTTATAAAGTATTTCCACAACTTCATTAGCGAATTCGGCGCTTTGTGATTCCCCTTCGTAAACATCGAAGGAGATTCCGATTAAATTATAAATCCGCTTAAATTCTTCGATGCTTAAGCTCCTAAAAAGCCTCCATATGTCATATTGTCCGGTACCAGTTCCGCAAAAGGCGCTCTTATTTTCGGCGGTTATTTTTATGTCCGGACATTCGTCTTCTTTTTTCTGAATATTCGCGCTGTTTTGCAAGTTTTCTAAATGCTTTTCCAGCGCCCTCCTATATTTTAATATATTTTCTTCCAGCCTTTTAAAGTTAAGCCTTGCATCTTCCTCGAGGCTTAAGTCTGTTTGAGCTTCTTTATGAATCCGCACATAGAGTCCGTATAAAGCCTTAATGGGATCTTTTTCGAATTCGTGAAAATCGATATCGCCGTAGCGACAAAATGCGGTAATAAGTTTGCCGAACTGGGTTCCAAAATCGCCAAGATAGTTTATCTTTAAGACATTATATCCGCAAAATTCATAAATATTGGCAAGGCTCATTCCTATAACGGTTGACCTCAGGTGTCCTACTCCAAAAGGCTTTGCTATGTTCGGGGACGAAAAATCTATGATAACCTTTTCAGGTTTGCGGGGGAGACTTCTTCCGTAATCGTTATCATGTTTTAAAACATCTTCTACGATAACCCTGATAAATTTTTCTTTATGAACAAAAAAATTGACATAGGGACCTTTTATTTCTATCTTGCTAAAAAAATCTTTTATTTGCTCAAAATTAGTCTGCGCATAATTTAGAAATTCCGAAGCGACATCCCCGGTCTTGCCTTTAAAACCATATTTAGCCAGATAATAAGAGGCGACGGAATAATCTCCGTAAGAAGCATCCGGCGGGGTTTTAATAAGTTTTTCGGCCTCTTCCCTATCAATATCCTGCTTATTTTTTTCTCTAATAAACGATGTAATAAGCGAAATTAAGTTTTCTTTAAAAGCATCCATTATTTATTTTAGCCTTTTTTGCGCGATTTTGATTTACCCCGTGAAGCGAACGACCTATGCAAAGGCAAGCTCGACTATCTCACATATAATATGGGCGATTAGAATGTGGTTTTCCTGTATTCTCGGCGTGTCCTTGGAAGGAATTTTTATTATAAAATCGCACATATTTGCCATTTCACCGCCGTCTTTTCCCGTAAAACCGATAATCTTCATACCCAGTTCTTTAGCTTTTATAATAGCCGATATTATATTCTTTGAGTTTCCCGATGTCGATATGCCCCAAAATATATCCCCTTTGCGGCCGTTTGCCTCTAATTGCCTCGAAAATATTCTGGAAAAATCGTAGTCGTTGGCAATCGCGGTTAAATTGGAAGTGTTAACGGTAAGGCTTTCTGCGGGAAGCGCCTTTCTTTCCTTATAAAATCTCGAGACAAGTTCGGCGGCTATGTGTTGGGCGTCGGCGGCCGAACCGCCGTTCCCCGCAATAAAAATTTTTCCGCCGCTTTTATAGGCGCAGGTGATGGCTCCGGATATTTCGTTTATCGCCTTAATAATTTCCATGTTTGAGGCTGTCAGCCCCAAAAGCCTTTGTGCATCGCTGAATCTTTCGGTTATTAAATGTTCCATGAATATAATATTAATATTTTATTTTAAAAGCGATTTTCCGATATCGTTTCTGTAATATTTATTTTCAAAGTTTATATTTTTTGCGATATCGTAAGCCTTATTCACAATATCCCCCGTTTTGCCTTTAACGCAAACATTCAAAACCCTGCCGCCGTCGGTGTAATATTTTCCGTTTACTTTTTTTGTTCCGGCATGGAACAGGTAGTAATCCATGCCGTTATCCCTGCTTAGATTCGGCAAATTGCCGAACGAAATCTCATAACCTGTTTTATAATCTTTCGGATAACCCAGAGACGATAAAACAAGGCAAATAGATTTATTATCGTCAAATTCAAGTTTATAGTCTTTTAAATTTCCATCTATCACGCTTAGAAATAAATCTATTATATCAGATTTAAGCCTTATAAGTATTGCCTGAGTCTCGGGGTCCCCAAACCTGACATTAAATTCAAGAACATAAACATCGCTGCCTTTTATCATAACCCCGGCATATAATACGCCCTTATAATCCACGCCTTCCTTCCTAAGCCCTTCCAGAGTAGGTTCTATTATGGTTCTATTAATTTTATCCTCCAGATCTCTTGAAACAAACGGATTAGGAGAGACAGCCCCCATTCCCCCGGTATTTTCGCCGGTATCTCCATCCAGTATCCTTTTATAGTCCATACTGGTAACGAGAGGCTTATAAGAAATACCGTCTGTAATTACCATATACGAAAGCTCAAAGCCGTCCAAGTAATCTTCGACAATGACCGTTTTTCCGCTTTCCCCGAAAATATTTTTATTAAAAATAGAATCCAAGATACTTTTGGAACCTTCGCCGCTGCCCGAAATAAAAACCCCTTTTCCGGCGGCAAGCCCGCTCGCCTTAATAACTAAAGGATGAGGTTTTTTTATGACAAAGTTCGATGCGCCGGCAAAATCCGTAAATGACCTGTAATCCGCTGTTTTTATGGAATTCCTTTTAAGGAAATCTTTGGCATATTCTTTAGATGATTCCAAAAGGGATGCTTTTTTATTTGGGCCGAATATCTTTAAACCGTTTGCCGTAAACTCGTCAACTATCCCCAAAGACAGGGGTATTTCCGGACCTACTACCGTTAAATCTATTTTGTTATTTTTTGCAAAATTAACAAGACCGCTTATGTCATCCTGCTTGAGCATTACATTTTCGGCATTATCCGATGTGCCGCCGTTGCCGGGAGCGCAATACACTTCGGCGCCCTTCCTTGAATTTTTAACGGCATGAATTATGGCGCTTTCCCTTCCGCCCGAACCTATAATAAGAATTTTCATAGATATGTTGTTAGCCACCCTTCCTTTAACTAAAATTTAAAATTACGGGTAGAAATTTTTATTCTGGATTCCTGCTTTCGCAGGAATGACTCTGCGAGGATTTATCATTTTACCCGTCGGGTGTCATTCCCGCTTCAGCGGGAATCCAGTGCTCTTAAAATATTGCGATACTTTTAATGATTTCTACCTGCAATTTTAGGGATAAAATCAGTGCCTAAAATGCCTTATGTTTGTAAATATCATCGGGATATTTAATTTATCCGCCTCGCGGGTAACCTCGTCATCCCTGATGGAACCGCCGGGTTCTATAATCCCGCTCACCCCTATCTTACCCGCATATTCCACGGAATCCTTAAATGGAAAAAATCCGTCCGAAGCCATAACAAAACCCCTGACATCCCCGTAAGAATCTTTCATTTTTTGGTAGGCAAATTTAGCGCTGTCTATTCTCGACATCTGCCCAGCCCCGACACCCATAGTAACGCAGTCTTTTGCATAAACTATAGCATTGGATTTGACATGTTTTGCAATCTTCCATGCAAAAATCAGGTCGTTTAATAAATAATCGTCCGCCTTTTTATCCGTAACCGTTTTAAAAGAAAGCATATTTTCCGGCGCATCGTCTTTTTCCTGAACAAGAACCCCGCCCGAAGCGCTTCGTAAAGAAAATTTCTCTTTTTTAAGAATATAATCATTAAAATATTCGATGATTATCGTATTTTTCTTGGATTTTAAAATTTCGAGGGCATCCCCTTCATAACCCGGGGCTAAAATAATTTCAACAAAAAACGGCTTGATTTCGAGGGCGGTTTCTTTATCCACCTTCTTATTAAAACCTATTATTCCTCCATAAGATGAAATCTCGTCGGTCTTTCTTGCCTTAAGGAATGCGTCTTTTAAAGATATTTTACTTAATGCGGCTCCGCAAGGGTTGGTATGTTTCACGATTACGGAGAACCAATCGTCCGTGGCATAAAAATCCCTTATTATATTGAGAGTCGAATCTATATCTAACAGGTTGTTATATGAAATATCTTTTCCCGAGATCTTTTTGAAAGCGGGGTAATCGTCCCTCTTTTGTCCTGCCGCGGCAATCCCCTTTAAGTTTTCTTCAAACTCCGCCTCGTAAAATGCGGCTTTCTGGTGAGGATTCTCACCGTATCTTAAAGGCGATAATTTTTTAAGATTTAGATTTAACTCTCCCTTAAAAGATTCATCCCTTTTTTCTTTTTTTGAACCCAAAAAATTGGAAATTTCACTGTCGTACTCTGCCGTAAGTTTGAACGCCTCGTACGCAAACACCTTTTTAATCTCTACCGGTATTTCTTGTTTGTTTTTAAGAAATTCTATTATATCGGGGTAGTAAGCGGGGCTTGTCGCTACCGAAACATGCCTGAAGTTCTTTGCCGCCGCCCTTATTAAAGAGACGCCGCCTATATCGATAAACTCAAGCTTTTCTTCGAATGTTATATCTTTATCTTTCATTTCTTTAAACGGATACAGGTTTACTACAACGAAATCTATGGGGTTTATATTATTTTTTTTCATATCTTCTATATGGTTTTCATTGTCCCTGATCGACAGAATTCCTCCAAAAATAGCGGGATGCAATGTTTTCACCCTTCCATCCATTATCTCGGGAAAATTTGTTATCTCGTCTATTCTTTTTAAATCCGTGAGACCCGAAGATTTTAATGCATTATAAGTATTTCCCGTTGCAATAACGGTATAACCGGCTATCTCTAGGTGGGTTGCAAGCTCCACAATACCTGTTTTGTCATAAACGGATATAAGGGCATATCTTTTTTTGGACATAAGCAAATTTTCCTTTGATTTTAAAATATTATGTAGTAGAATATAAAAAAATTTTATTAATTTTACTAATTTTAAACATTTATTTCAAATGAAAAGATTGAAATTTTGGGTTTTATTATTTTTAATTTTTTTTACGATGAATTTTCTGACAGGGTGCGCGCTTTTGCTTGTCGGCGGTCTTGCGGGAACCACAGGCTATCTTGCCGCAAAGCAGGGTTATGGCGTTCAATCGCCGGTAACGAAAAAATAAAAGCCTTGCCGCTTGCTCATTGCGCCACAGAAGGCAATTAGAATTAATAAATAATAAATAACAAGAGGGAAGACGATATGGAAGTTTTAATTATCGTAGGGTCTAAAAACGATCTGACCGAGATGGAAGGGGCGGTTCAAATATTAAAAAAGTTTGATGCCGCCTTCGAAATTCATGTTTCATCCGCGCACAGGTCGCTTAAAAGAACTATCGGGCTGGTAGAATCTGCCGAAAAAAACGGGGTCAAGGTAATCATAGCGGCGGCAGGGATGAGCGCTCATCTCCCCGGAGTTATAGCTGCTTTAACCGTAATCCCGGTTATCGGCGTTCCTCTTGATTCTTCCGCTCTAAACGGCCTCGATAGTTTGCTGTCCATTGTCCAGATGCCTTCGGGCATTCCTGTCGCAACTACCGCCATCGGTAAAAGCGGGGCAACAAATGCCGCTCTTTTAGCAATCTCCATTCTTGCCATTAATAATACAACCTTAACCGAAAAACTTAAAAAATACAGAAAAGAAATGGAAGAATCCGTCACTTTGGCGGATAACGAACTGAACTCGAAGATAACGAACTAAATTTAAAGTCGGACTGCTTTAGTCCGGGTTTTTATCTTTAAGCCGCCGGGGATAAAATTTATGGCAAAAATTAAATTAAAACCTTCCATATATCTTAATCTGGCAGTTTCGATTTTTACGGGGGTTTTTGCGCAACTTTTTATGAAATACGGGATGAGCGGCTTAAAGAAAAATATCCATTTAACCGTAATAGGTTCAGATGCGTCTTCAGGCTTATTTTTGAAAATTATCAAAATTTTGTTTATTATTTTTACGAATAAATTTGTAATTATAGGTATTGTTTTATATCTAATATCGATGTTTTTTTGGATTAGCGTGCTATCAAAAATCGACTTATCGGCGGCATATCCGTTTGTGAGCATCGGGGTTATTTTAACCGTAATACTTGCCGCGATTACACTTCATGAATCCATACCGCTGTTAAGATGGATAGGAATATTCATTACTCTTTCGGGGGTTTATTTGATCGTTTCATCCCATCAAGATAATAATGATAATAATGCTTAAGTTAGAGAAGAAGATTAAATGAAAATATATAGCCAGGACAGTTTAACCGAAAATGATTATATAGCTCTCGGGAAATACTTAAGTTCATCAGGCATTTTGATTTATCCGACCGAAACATCGTACGCAATAGGCGCTAATGCCCTTGACAATGCTGCGGTAAAAATGATTTATGATATTAAGGGAAGGGATTTTGTAAAACCGCTTCCCGTCTTAGTTAAAGATTTAAATATGTTGATTAATATAGCTTATGTCGGCAGGCAGGAAGAGGATATTATTTCAAAATTTTGGCCGGGACCTTTAACTATACTTTTTAAGTCTAAAATAAGCGGCAAATATTTGTTTACTTCCAATTCTGAATTTGTTGGGGCAAGGATTTCTCCACATCCTTTTCCCGAAATCCTGTTTAACAACATCGATTTTCCGGTAACTGCGACAAGCGCAAATATTTCGGGAGAAGATGGCTTAACGGATGTAGGAAGCATAAAAAGGGTTTTTAAGGGATTTGAAGAAAAAATTGTGCTGATAGACGGCGGGGACCTTACAGGGGGCGCATCTACGATAATAAGAATCGAAAAAAAGAAAGTTATAATTGTGAGGGAAGGCGAAAATAATATAAAGGAACGGTTAGTCTGCTATATGAAAAACAAAAAGATTTTATAATAAAGCATATAAAAGGGAGATGAGCAATGAACGAAAGTAAAGACATATTGGGGATAATCGGCGGCAGCGGATTATACCATATGGACGGATTAAAAAATGTAAAAGAAGAGTCTTTTGACACGCCGTTTGGCAGTCCTTCGGATAAATTGGTTTTCGGGGAGATAGACGGGAAAGAGCTTGTCTTTATCCCAAGACATGGAAAAGGACATAAGATTTTACCCTCCGAAATAAATTATGCCGCAAATATTTATGCGCTTAAAGCGGCCGGGGTTAAAAAAATTATATCCGTTAGCGCGGTCGGAAGCCTTAAAAGAGGTATTAAGCCGGGAGATATGGTTATTATCGACCAATTTTTCGATTTCACAAAGAACAGAAAGAACACCTTTTTCGGGGATGGTTTGGTGGCACATGTTTCGATGGCCGAACCCGTTTGTCCGTACTTAAGAAAAGTCGTGATAAATTCATGTAAATCTTTGGGAATACCTTACCATGCTCAAGGGACATATTTTTGCATCGAAGGTCCGCAATTTTCCACAAAAGCGGAATCTTTTTTTTACAAAAACAGCAATTTCGATGTCATAGGAATGACAAATGCGACAGAGGCTAAACTCGCCAAAGAAGCCGAACTTTGTTATGCCACGATTGCTATGTCGACGGATTACGATTGCTGGCACGAGGAGGAAGACAATGTCAGCGCCGATATGATACTTAAAATTCTTAACGAAAACGCCCAAAAGGCTAAAAATATAATTAAAGAAGCGGTTAAGACAATGAACTTTGAAGAAAGGGAGTGCGGGTGCGGGTCGTCCCTTAAACAGGCGGTAGTTACCGCAAAAAACGATGTTCCGAAAAGGACATTGGAAAGGCTTTCTATTTTTAATTTGTATGGGAAGTAATATTTAATAAAATAATTTATGTTAATTTTGCGGAGTGGCAAATGGCTATAACTGTTGTTGGTTCTGTAGCTCTTGATAATGTAGAAACGCCGTTTAAGAAGATGGTGAACATTCTCGGCGGTTCGGCCTCGTTTTTTTCTTTAGCCTCGTCGTTTCTTGCGGATGTAAAAATAATAGGCGTAATAGGCGAAG
Organism: Deltaproteobacteria bacterium; assembly: GCA_023489335.1. Taxonomy (GTDB): domain Bacteria; phylum SZUA-79; class SZUA-79; order Acidulodesulfobacterales; family Acidulodesulfobacteraceae; genus Acidulodesulfobacterium. The sequence continues at coordinate 66,714 of JAMDCP010000011.1, forward strand.
ATTTTAATCAAGCATATTTAGATATTTTTAAGGACAGGTCAATCGATATTACCGGTTTGAAGACTGAAAAAGGAACTACTTTCCACTGGGAGGGGAGATATGGGTACGACCTGTCGGACCCCGAAACATTAGAAACGGAACTTGGAGTTTTTTCTTCTTTCAAGCCGATAGTGCCTCATGATTTTAAAAATGACGCACTCTTTCTTGCCAACATAGACCCCGATATTCAGTTTGATGTTTTAAGCCAAATGAATTCGCCAAAATTGATTGCCCTCGATACTATGAATTTTTGGATTGAAAGAAAAAGAGAAAAACTTATCAAAGTAATCGAAAAATCCGATATTTTTATTATAAATGAGTCGGAAGCAAGGCTTTTGACGGGCGAGTCGTCCATATTTTTAGCCGCTAAAGCCATACATAATTTCGGGGCAAAAATATTAATCTTAAAAAGGGGGGCTTACGGCGCCACAATGTTTTTAGACAGCCATTTCTTTATTGTTCCCGCTTATCCTTTAGAAGACATTAAAGACCCGACCGGCGCCGGAGATTCATTTGCGGGAGGTTTTTTGGGGTATATAGATAATACCGGCGATATGTCGTTCGAAAATTTAAAAAAGGCCCTTGTTTTCGGAAATATTATGGCTTCCTTTGCCGTCGAAGATTTTTCGGTAAATAGATTATTGGCGATAAAAATGGGCGAGATTAAGGACAGGTTTAAAAAGTTTAGGGATATGACATATTTCGGAGAGCTTTCGCTTTAAATTTAATTTGATTAATGTTATTATTATTTATTATGTTTAAATTAAATAATCGTTTCAAATTAATTTATATAATCCTTTTAATAACAGGCTTATCCGCCGTATTGTACGGCTGCGGGCTGTCCCAGGTTTCCGAAACAAATAAACTTAAATCAAACCTTTATTATAGGCTTGGCGCCGGGTATTATCAAAATGGAAATTATGTAAAGGCAATGCAGGAATTTATTAAAGCAAAAGCATCGAATCCATACTCGGCAAAAAATTTCAATGCTATCGGAATGGTTTATATGATGACCCATAGGGAGGGTAAAGCTATAATTAACTTTAAAAGGGCGATTAGTTTGGACCCAAAATTTTCCGATGCGTATTATAACTTAGCGCTTATTTACATAAAAAAACATAACTATAAAACGGCTAAAATCAACCTAAAAATGGCATTGAAAAACCCGTTTTATAACCAGCCTTATAACAGCTATACCCAGCTTGCAAGAATTTACATTAAGGAAAATAAATTAGAAAAGGCAAAAAAATTGTTATTGATTTCAGAGTCGTTAGACAAGGGATATTTTCTAACTTATTATTACCTTGGAGAATTTTATTTTATCAAAGGGAGATTAAATCACAGTTTATTTAATTTTCAAAAAGCCTTAAGCCTTGCTCCATTTTTTTCCACTGCAAAATATAAAGAGGGCGTAATATATTTTAAACTTAAAAAATATAATAAAGCAAAATTAATCTTTGATTCTATTTACAAACAGTACGGGAGCAACGAGATTGGAGTAAAATCGCTTGATTATTTAAAAAAAATTAAATCGCGCCATTAATTAATTAAAATATTACAACTTATGGAAACGATAGGGGAATATTTTAAATTAAAAAGAGAAGAAAGCGGTCTGACTTATGGCAGAATTTCCGAAATAACAAAAATAAGACCTCAATATATCGAAACTATCGAGAAAAATGATTTTTCTTTGTTTTCTTCGCCGCAAATATTAAAAGGATACATTAAATTAATAGGCAAAACGGTAGGCGCCGATGAGGAATACGCTTTCAGCCTGTTGGAGCCGCAGCTTAAAGAAGGTTTCAAGGATAAAAGTATCGAAGATATCGTAGGCATGAGGTTTAAGGAAGAAAAGCAAAAATCTTACAAATTTAAAAAAAGAATTCTAATAACTATAGCCGCCGGCATATTTATTATAATTTTGTCTTTTGCGTCTTTAAAAGTTTTTGAATTCTTTAAGTTTCGGCATCGGGGTTTAACTGTCACTTCATTTCATTTATCCCCAAAAATTGCTCCAGGCAATAGTTTAAATAAAAGAAAAAAAAGTATTTTAGAATACGCCGTTATATTAAAAGGAAGCGTGATAAAAAAAACATGGGTTGCCGTCAGGATAGACGATAAAGGGCAAAAGACTTATATGTTATATCCCGGGGATGTCGAAACATGGAAGGCGAAAAAAGACATGAGGATTAAAATAGGAAATGCGGGCGGAATCCGCCTGAATTATAACGGAAAGAGTCTGGGAAAATTGGGCAAAGAAAAGGAAGTTATAACTTTAAATTTTCCGGCTAAGGGCAAAGCGGCAGGTCCTCATCCAAAGAAGTAAAAAACTTCAAGGCGCTTTCACGCTAAATTATCCTTTTTGTTTTTAACTTTATGCCCAACTTTATCTAATAATAATGAAAATATAAATAAAACCCCGCCGACCATAGGGATAATTAAAATTAAGTCTTCGTCCTCTATTTTAATTTTTAAACCCTGGAAACCCCAATAAATTGCAAAACTAATAAGCAAAACAGATGCTATTCCTTTAATCCAGTGCGAGGGAATTTTCTTAAAGTATTTTCTTAGATGCAAAGATAAGATTAAAATAAGACAGGAGCTGACAACAAGCGAGGAAATTACCGAAATCCATTGATTGTCCGTAATTGCAAACGGAACGGCTACCACGCCGACCTCGAAAGCCTCCACTATAACCGCGCTAAAGGCAACGAAGAAGGAGTGGGGCGAGCATTTTTTATGCGCAACGGTTGCGGTTTCCATCTTTTTAAAAAGCGGTTTTCCTCCTAATTTTGACGAAAACGGCGTCATATAAAATATGAAACTGAGCAGTTTATAAGAAAAATACAGTCCTATGGTAAGAAGGATAGCCGCTATTATTAATTTGACGGTGGAAATGGGAACGGATTTTATAAGGGTTATGCCGCCTATAAAAAGAATGAGCAATGAGCCGAAAAATCCTGTTATTCCGCCGGCAAGAGCGCTCGATAAGCCGACATCTTCGCCGACGACGAATATTATTGCCGCCACTTCGCTTAGTTCGATAACCGCTACGGAAAAAACGGCTATAAATATAAGTATGCTTAAATTCATAGCGCATATTATACCAGATTGCTAATATAAAAAACAAGGGAACAAGAAAATCAAAATAAGAAGCGGTAATCCGGAGCAGCATCCTTATTTTATTTTTTCTTTACTATCCGGTAAGTTTATAATAAAATACCTTAAAAATAAAAACACGAATGACCTTTTTAATGGATTTTAAAAGATTAACAAATAGGCGATTTAATAAAATAAAATTATGTTAGACAATCTTATCTTAAACAAAAAATCTATAGAGAGTATTTATAAAACGATTTGCGAATTTTACGAAAAATATCTGAAGCAATTCGGCGTAAAATTGCCAAAACTTTATGACTCACAGGGCAATTTTACAAAAGATGCCCTCGTTTTGGTTTATCTTGCTTATGATTATCCGAATACTCGTAAAGTTAGCAAAGAAGAATTAACAAAATTTGTCAGAAGTTATTATCCGAATACAAATGACGTTCAACAAGCAAGGCATCTAGGTGCGCAAGCAGGATGGTGGATAATTGCCGGTGGACGCGATAACATTGTTGTAAAAATAAAAAGAGGTTTGTATCAACTTTATACATTAGAACAACCTTATCCAGGATTTAAAAAAGGGCATAGAATTTCAGAAACTGATAATTGGGACGAGATAAAAGAAAAATACAGTTTTCGCTGTGCCACTTGTGGCTCACAAGAAGGGAAACCCCATTTTCATTGGCCGGCGACAAAGACAATTTTACAAAAAGCACATATGGACCCAAACAAGCCATTAGTTGCCGGCAATATTATTCCGCAGTGCCAGAAATGTAATAGAGGCGACAGAAACAGATGGGTTTATGATAATAAGGGAAGGGTGATAAAATTGGCGAACGCAAATTTCGTTAGAAATTTTGATAAAGATGTAAGAGAAAAGATTTACAAAATATTATATAATGAATTTAATAGAAAAAATCCTAATTAAAAAATGAAAAATAACCAATTCATAAATAAAATTATCTGGGCAGATGCGTTAAAATTGCTTCCTCAAATTGAGGATAATTCTATTGACGTTGTTTTAACTGACCCGCCTTATTTTTTAGACAAGATGGATAACAATTGGGAAGATAAAAAAGTATCGAGCGTTAAATATCATCACACCGTCAAGTCTTTGCCCGCTGGAATGAAATTTGACCGCGAACAGGGGAAAAGATTTTATTCTTGGTATCTTGAGGCGTCAAAAGAGATTTTTAGAGTATTAAAACCGGGCGGATTTTTCTTTTCTTTTTCAAGTCCAAGGCTTTATCATAGAATGGCTTCGGCAATTGATGATGTGGGTTTTGAAATAAGGGACGTGTTTATGTGGCTTTATACCCAAAATCAGGCCAAAGCAATGGGTATAAACCATTTTATTAAAAAGATGAATATAAGCGAGAAAGAAAAAGAAAAAATTAGAGAAAAATTGAACGGCTGGAAAACTCCGCAAGTAAAATCCTGTTTTGAACCAATTGCGATGGCTCAAAAACCTGCTGACCAAACATATCTAAATAATATGTTGAAGCACGAGGTTGGTTTAATGAATACTAATATCAAGATTGGTAATAATATGTATCCCGCAAATGTCTTTACAGTCGATAATATAAATGAACTGATTGACAAGGCTTTTCTATTGCCAAAACCGACAAAGAAAGAAAAAGGAGAGTATAACGACCACAAAACCGTAAAACCGCTGGCAATTTGTGAATATTTAATTAAACTATCCGCTTTTTCAAAGAATGCAGTTGTGCTCGACCCATTTATTGGAAGCGGGACAACGGCGGTAGCGGCAAAGAAGCTTGGGAAAAATTATATTGGAATTGATATAAACGAAAAATATGTAAAAATTTCCGAGAAGAGATTAAAAGAATTGAATGAAAAGCCCGATTTATTCGAAACACCAAAAGAAACAAAAGAGAAGTTAGAAAACACAAATACTCAAATGGAATTTCAATATTTTAAAACCTCGTCATCGCTTCTAACCTAATCCCGTTCAGAACATACACAAAAACGGTTTCTAAATTGGTAAGAAGGGGACATTTCTAAATTGGCTTGACAGACTTAAAAACTTTATTGACTTTTCGGGAAATAAATAATAAACTTAAAAAAGTTTTAAAAATTAAAATGTATATTCCTAAGGAGGTAACATTATGGCAGTATCCCCCAACAAAACTCTTGACGCAAGCGGTTTATCATGCCCATTGCCGATTGTTAAGACCAAAAAAGAAATCGATACGATGAGTTCAGGGCAGATTTTAGAGGTAATCTCAACTGATCCTGGTTCTAAAAACGATATGACGGCATGGTGTAAAAGAACCGGCAACGAACTTTTAGAATCGATGGAAGAGGGCGGAAAGTTTAAGTTTTATGTCAAGAAATCTTGATTAAATCTTAAATTTATATAAAAAAAATCGGAGGCCATGCTTTAAAATTTTATAAAAATTTCGAAGCATGGCCTTTTTATAAAAAATCTAATTCCTGATTCAATTTTTTTGTTATAATAATTCATATTGTTCTTTATCTCACATTTAATTAACGAAAAGATGAAAAAGGAAAACAAAGGTTATCGAAGTTCATTTTCGATTTTTTCGATTGTTATTATAGCTGTAATTTTATCGCAGTTTATAAATACGGGAACTTGTTTTGGGCTGAAAAACCCCTTTATATCCCCTTTCAAACCGAAGCAATATAAAAGCATGGAAAATCCGCTAAACGGCATAACCCTTCAGGCAATAGTCAGCAGTTCAAATCCAAATAAAAATGTTGCAATAATTAACGATAAGCCTTATTATATAGGTTCGAAGATTATGGGAAAAACGGTTGTCGGAATATCGTCCAAAGCCGTTATGATTCAATTAGAAAATGGAAAAATCGTTAAACTTTTATTAGTACGGTATGAAGGATTTAAAAAATAATTTACCGAAAACGGATAAAAAATATGTGCCGATTAAACCTGAGCATATTATTGCAGCCCTTTTTTTTATCTCTGTTTTTTTCATATTAATAATATTAATAACTGCCAAATTTTCCTTTGGTTTTAACAATTATAACGATTCTTACGGTATATCCCGCATTAACGGAATTAAGCTGCCCGATAAAAGAATTACAATAGAGGGCAACAATATTCCCTTAAGGCCACTGATAATAGGAATAGCCTACAAATTTCATCTTAATTATGTTCTAAGCAGTGCGGTAAAAGGATATGTTACATTGCATATACGAAAGGTTCCGCTGCCGTCCGCTTTATCCATTATCTTTAAGGCGGGGGATTTAGGTTATAGCGTCAGTAACGGAATTTTATTTATCGGTCCGAGGTCTTCGCTCGCAAACAGCTATGTCGATTACAGGATAAATTTAAAATACATACAGGCTAAAAATGTTCTACCCGTTTTAACGCCGGTTTTACCGGCAGGGGCAAAGGCTTATGCCTCCCCCCATGGAAATTCGATACTTGTTTACGATATACCCTCGAATATTCAAAAAATAAGGCAAATTATAAAAAGCATGGATGTCAAAAAGAGGGTCGTTCTTTTAAATGCAAGGATAGTGGATGTGACGGATAATTTTGTCAGGAATTTAGGCGTAGCATGGTCTTTTACCCCGCAAATAAGCACTAATACAAATACAATCACCAGCACGTTAGGAAGCCCTACAGGGTTTTCAGGAGCAGTTTCCTCGGCTGCAGGATCAAATTATGGAAATATAAGTATCGGAACGGCATGGCAAAATTTTGGGCTTATATCTGCGCAACTTTCTGCAGGGCAGCAGTTAGGATGGGATAAGATTATCGCCTCTCCGAGTGTTTCCGTCGTAAGCGGCCAACCAGCTACGATAAATTCCGGTGTTACATTATATTATGTGGCTTATACCGCTTCGGGAGGAGCGTCGTCTTCGACGCCTTCGAGCGGTACGACCGTTATAGCCCAGCAGCCTATAACATCGACGCTTCAAACTATCACTCTCGGGCTTACGTTAACCGTTACACCGATAGTCGAAAGTAAAAATAATATACTGCTAAAAATTACCGTTACAAATTCCGAGCCCAATTTCGGACAAGAGGTAAACGGATTTCCTGCTGTCAACAATAAAAGCGTTACAACCACCGTCGTGGTTAAAAATAATTCCACCTTGGTTATCGGGGGAATTTTATATACCGATAAATCCCATTCCAATAACGGCGTTCCATTTTTATCCACCATACCTGTTATCGGATACCTGTTTTCTTCAAGGAATAGAACCATCTCTAAAGAGCAGTTAATGGTATTTATATCCCCTAAAATAGTAAATTAGATGAAGGATAATATAAAAGATAATATAAAAAAAGAAAAAAGCGGGGATGCAAGATTGCTTCGCTCCGCTCGCAATGACGGGAAGGGCGGGAGCGCCAAAAATGAGGAAGGCAGGATGGCCTTTCTGGAGCATTTTTCGGAATTAAGAAAAAGGATAATTTATATTTTTATTGCCCTTGTTATCGGAATGGGGTTTTCGTGGCACCTGTCTTATACCGCCATTGACTTTATAGAACTTCCTCTAAACAAGCCGACCTATATTACATATTTATCGGGAGAAGCAAAGACATTAATCAAAAAGGATGCCCCGTCCGTTTATTATACCTTTGGTTTAAATAAAACGCCGAAGAAATTCGTAAAACATATTTTACACTATTCAAGGCCATTGGAGCCGTTTTTTATGCAGGTCAAGGTCTCCCTTATCCTTGGATTTATGCTCGCTCTTCCATTCATACTTTTTGAAATATGGCAATTTATAAAGCCCGGTTTGTTAAAGAAAGAAAGAATGTATCTTGTTCCTTTTTTATTTTTCGGGACGCTCTTTTTCATTGCGGGGATGATATTTATGATTTTGTACATCTGGCCTGCCGTTATTAACTTTTCGTTAAGCTATCAAAGCCCTAATTTATCCCCCCTTATCAATTTAACGCATTATATTAATTTTGCATTAAGGTTGAGTCTTATATTCGGCCTGATATTCGAGCTTCCGTTAATATCGGCTCTTTTTTCCTTAGCCGGCATACTTAAACCACATTTTTTAAAAAAATACAGGAAATGGGCTCTCCTATTAAGCCTTATTATTGCCGCTTTTCATGCCGACATAGTTACGATGTTTTTTATAGCGATTCCGTTATATTCGATGTACGAGATAAGCATTTTAATATCTTCTATTATATGGCGGATTAAGAAAAAGCCCGCCCCGGCTCCTAATCCTGCATAGAAAAAACAGCCCCTTTTATATCGGCTTTAATATCGGGAAAAGATTTTTTACTTGCTTTAACGGATATGTAATCTATTACAAAAATTCTTTTTAACGAATTTATATTTTTAACGAATTTTATCGACTTATTAAAACCGCCGACAATTGAAATGCTAACCGGCAGGGCAGTCACGCCCAAGGTTTTAACCGGTTTTCCAAAATATATTTTTTCGATAATAAAGTTCGATGCCGGGGCGCTTTCGGAAATCTCCTTTATTAATGTTGAAACCATAAAGGTTTTTGGGAGTTTTGCCCCCTCCTTTTTTAACTCTGCCTTCAGGCTTTTTATCTGGTTTTCAAGATTCGACAAGCCCTGTTTTTCATTCGTTAAAGATACGGTTATATTTTTTAATGTTCTAATTTTATCGTTAAGCCTTATTATAGCGCTATTATTTGTTTTCAAAGCGCTGCCCATGTTATTTAAAAATAAATCCTGGTTTACAAGGTATATAAACACAAATATCATCAAAATAACGACGGCTATTTTATTTGTCCTTAAATAGCCCGGAATTTTTTTTAATTCTTCGGATAATTTCATTTTTCGCTTTTGCTTTTGTTCTTTTATTTTATAACCGCGGTTAAAGTTGCTTTCAATTGAAAGCGGTAAAAGGTGTTTCCTCCGATAATTTCTCTGCCCGCATCGGTTAAAATAATCTTTTTAAACATATTCGTTGCTTTCAGCCTATCCATATATACAGATATTCCATTGAGGGATATAGAGTTTCCGTCTATCGTAATGACGCCTTTTTGAAGCAATAGTCCGCTCATCCAAACCCCCGCGGGCGATGCCTGAACCATGCGTCCTATCTTTTTATTCCATGCGACCTTAAGTTTCTCGAGATTTTTTATGATTAAAATCCTTTTTTTGATTGTGTTTCTAAGATTTTTTCTGTTATTTATTGCCGATTCAAGCGATTTATTAAGAATATTTTTGGTTTTCATCAGCGTTAGTTTTTGGTTTAGCCTCGAAATATAAATTCTTTTTGAGCTATTTTCAAGGTATGCCGTAAAATCCAGCAAAAAGATAAAAAATCCATATGCGATAATTATAGAAAGTATTATTGCCTTTTTCCTGTTTTTTATAAACCTTTCTTTATCGGCAGCCGGTAATAAATTAATCCTTGTTTTATTCCAATTTTTCTTTTTCATTTTTATCTGTTAACGATCAGGCCGAAGGTTGCCCACATTTCTTCGAGAGGCTTAAAGAAATCATAGTTTTCGTCTATATCATATTTTATTAACCTTTTCGATAAAAATATTTTTCTTTCTTTTAACAGGCTGATAATCGAAATAGAATATGTTTTTAGGCGCATCAGATACATTATTTTGCCGTTAAAACCTTCATTTTCGGAATAAATGCCGGTTAGTATTATACTGTCTATCGGAGCAATAGATTTTCCCGCAAAATAAAAATCTACGGTCTTTTTTAGTTCATCTCCTATTAAAAGTGCCGATTCGTCGTCATTTAGATCTTTTAGATTAATTCCTTCTATCGTCCTTTCAAAATTAACCGCATTATCCCTGACAATAACAATTTTTGCCGCCTTCTCGCCGATATCGCACAACAATAAATGGTCAACCTTATTGTTGCTTAAAAACATAATGTTATTATAAACTGAAGCGGTTTTGCATTCAATTGACTTTAATTTAATACCGGCGCTTGCAAATATTTCTTTGAAGTTATTTATATCTTCCGCCTTAGAGGCAAATGCGGTTATGTTGAGGGTTGAACCGTTTTTGGCAAATATGTAATCGAATATGCAGGAAGATATAGGGAATGGAATAAGCTTTTTTATTTCATATTCCACCGCTTTATTTAAATCGTTCCGGGGCATATCGGGCAGCTCGAAATTGTAGCTGTGAACGGCATTATCGTTAATATTCGCAAATACATTTTTTTTGCTTATTTTGTTGTCGTTCATTAATTTGCTAAGATTAATAGCAACCCCGCTAATATCCTCATGATTTAAGCCGGGAAATTTAGCGTTGACAAAATTGTTCAGAAAGTAGCCGCGCCCTTTTTTTACGACTTCAAGTATTTTAAAATGCTCATGGTCAATCTCGATAGCCGTAAAAAATTTTGCAAAAAACATATGCACAAAAATGGAATTAAAAATTAAAAAATTAAATAAAATTTAGTATTTTAATATATCCGTTAAAAAATTCGAATATAATGCCGTCAACGGGAATTTTATTTTTATAACCCTTATCTTTATTTTCGGCGCCGAAAATACTTTCCGCAGTCTCATATTCACCGCTTTTATCGCCTCCTCCTTCTATCACCTTCCCGAAGGCGCCCATAAAGGCTTTGCTTTTATTAAACAAAAATGCCTTGGGTTTTATATTGCTTCTGCCGGAGGAACATTCGATATTAAGCGTAAAATAACAGTTAAATAAGCCGTTTTTTTTTGAATTTGCGTTTTTATTCTTAAACTCTCTTTTATTAATATTTAAAAGCGTAATATCCCTGATTAAAAATCTTGGCTGTTCGTTCAAGGGTCCATGCGGGGACATCAGCTTAATTAAATCCGTTAAATCTTTTTTGCAGGCGGCGCTTAAATCGATTTCTTCGTCGTAATCAAGAATTTTATTAATTTCGGGGGCGGAATTATTTAAATAATCGGGATTAAGATTAACGCTAAGTTCGGGAATTCGGGCGGCATTTTTGGAAATGTGAGACATAAAGCCGTCGAAAGCCTGCCCCTTTTTTATTGTGAGCCCGCAAGCCATTTTATGCCCTCCGAACTTGGCAAAAAATGATTCATAATTTTTTAAAAACGCATAAATGTCGATATTGCCGCAGGACCTGGCAGATCCGATATATACGCCGTCTTTATAACCGGTAAGAAGTAAAACAGGTTTTTGTAAATAGTCGACTAATTTTGACGAAACAATTCCGATAACGCCGGGATGCCACGACTGCCCGTTTAAAATGAGAATTGGAGCACCGTCCTCCTTTAAGTTTTTTTCGTTAATTTGGCTTATTGCCTCGTTAAAACAAATGTCTTCTAGCGCCTGTCTTTTTCTGTTAGCGGCTTCCAATTCCTGAGCGAGCCTATAGACTTCTTCGGGGTCTCTTTGCGTTAAAAGTTCAACGGCTATGGATGGGTCGGAGACCCTGCCGGCCGCATTAATTTTCGGGGCGATTTTCCATGCAACATCGGATTCGTTAACATTGTCGAAATGGAGGCCGCAAATCCTCTTAAGCTCCTTTATACCGGGTCTGGGGCTGCCGTTAATTTTCTTTAATCCGTAATATGTGAACGTCCTGTTATCTCCATACATAGGAACAATATCCGCTATAATGCCGAGGCAAACGATATCGAGATAATCCTTAAGGTTTAGCACGGTGCGAACCTCGTTCGGGCGGGTATTAATTAAACCGTTTATCACTAACCGTTTTCTTAATGCAATCCCCAAATTAAAGGCAATGCCGACCCCGGGTAAAAGTTTAAAAGGAAACTTATCGCCTTTTCGCTTGGGATTAAGTATCGCATGCGCATCGGGCAAAATTTCCTCGAAGCATGCTTCTTCTTCCTTAACAGCGCCGCCCTCGCTTTCCGTAAATAATGATTTGTCGTCCTGTTCGGAAGTTTGCATTTTAACGGGGATTTCGTGGTGGTCGCATATTATTACATCTATATTTTTTGAATTTGCATACGATACCTCTTTAACATTCGTTATGCCTAAATCGACGGTTATCAGCAGGGTTAGAGGTTTGCCGCCCTTTTGGTTTATGAAATCATAAATCTCGTCAATCGGCTCTATTCCAAGTCCATAGCCGTCTTTTATTCTGTCCGGCAATTTATAAAAAATAGTGTTGTCACCCCCGCCCGCCTTCATCAGGTTTTTTATTTCCCTTAAAAAAGAAACAAGAAAAGATGTCGAAGTTATTCCATCCACATCGTAATCCCCATAAATGCAAATGTTTTCATCTTCTATTAACGCTTTAGTTATACGCTCTACGGCCTTATCCATGTCTTTAATTAGAAAAGGGTCGCTCAAGGATTTTAGGGATGGGTTTAAATAGTTGGATACGAAGTTATTTAAGTAGTCATCTATGGAGGCTTTGGCGGGATTATCTTTGCAAAACTCTTCCGAAAAAAAGGGATCGAAGTTTAACTGGGAATTAATTCTTTTTAGGACTAAAGATGCAACAGTGGTGTTTGAAGCGGCCGGGTATATTTGGGCAAATGTTTTTTTTAGATATTCTTCTATATATTCTTCAACATAATTTTTTTGCATATCATATTTTAAATTTGTGTTCCGAATAATTCAATCTTTTTTATTATCCGAAGAATAATGTTTTAAGCTCCGCTTATTTTCTTTTTCATGCAACATAATCATTACGGGGCTTGCGATGAATATCGAAGAGTATGTCCCGATTAAAACCCCCCATAATAATGTAAAAGCAAAGTCATGAAGAACTATGCCGCCGAGGAAAAACAAAGATAAAACCACTAAGATTACCGTAAGCGATGTAACGACTGTTCTTGTCAAAACCTCGTTTATACTTTTATTTACCAGGTCATTTAAATTAATTTGCTCCGATTTCTCCGCTCTTTTTTTTAAGTTTTCCCTGATTCTGTCAAAAACAACGACTTTATCGGTAAGGGAATAACCCGCAACAGTTAAAATCGCCGTAATAACAAGAAGGGTTATTTCTTTCTGAAAAATAAAAATAATTCCCATAAGCGCAAGGACATCGTGGGCAAGACCGACAGCGGCGGCAAGCCCGAATCTAAACTCGAATCTCCATGTTATATAAAGTATGATTGCAATAATCGATATTATAATTGCGACAATAGCGTCTTTAGCTAATTTTTTACCGACGGAGGGACCGATCATTTCATTATTTAATACTTTAGATGGATTGTTTTTAAAGGCATTTTGTACAGTTGTTTTTATTTCATCCGTATATTTATTTAAATCCCTGGCTACCGCTTTGGTTTGAATTATAATATCGTTTTTACCTTTTATTTTTACGATTTTTACATCCTTAAACCCCTTTGCCAGAAGTTCCCTTCTAACATCCGCGACGGATATTTTATGTTTAAACGAAAGCTGCAAAGACAGCCCGCCGGTAAAATCTATTCCGATTTTTGCCATGCCTAAAATCATCGTAATCAGTTCGATTAATCCAAGTATTACAAGAATAGACGACAAAGCGAACGAATATTTTTTTTTGCCGATAAAATTAAAATTTGTGTTTTTTATAAATTCCAATTTTTCTAAACTCCTTGAGTTAAATACTTAATTTGTTAAGTTCCCTTTTGTTCGATATAATGTCGAATATAACTTTCGTGCCGACTAACGAGGTAAACAGATTTATAATAATGCCAAGGGATAATGTTACGGCAAAGCCCTTTACCGGACCTGAACCAAAGTAAAATAAAACGGCGGCAGTTATAAGAGCGGTGACATGGGAATCTAAAATAGTAAAAAATGCTTTGTTATAACCGTTTTCGATAGCGATAACCACAGGTTTATTTTCTCTTAATTCCTCCCTTATCCTTTCAAAAATGAGGACATTCGAATCAACCGCCATACCTATGGTAAGAATTATTCCAGCTATGCCTGGAAGAGTTAAAGTTGCGCCAAACAAGGATAGGGCGGCCATAAGAAATAATACATTTTCGATAAGGGCAAAATCTGCGATTAATCCCGATAGTTTGTAATAAAATACCATAAATCCGACAACTAAGATAGTTCCGACAATGGCGGCAAGTATGCCGGCATGTATAGAGTCTGCTCCCAGAGTAGGGCCTACCGTTTCATTCTGTATTATTTTTACAGGAGCGGGTAATGCCCCTGAACGAAGGGCTATTGCGAGATTACTCGCCTGGGCCATGGTAAATCTTCCGGAAATAGAAGCGTTTCCGCCCAATATAGGTTCTTCTATAACGGGAGCCGATATTACATTGTCGTCGAGTATAATGGCAAGCCTTTTGCCCGTATATTTTGTAGTTATATCCCCAAATTTTTTTGCCCCGTCCGAATTTAAAGCGACCTCGACAATAGGCTGATTGTAACGGTTTATCTGGACATTTGCGCTTGAAATTTCGGCCCCGCTCATTAAAATCGGCTTTTCTATAAGATACGGCCTTTTTGTTGTTTTATGGGAAAATTTGTTATAGGTGGTGTGGTAGAGAATTTCGTCTCCTTTTGGAATTTTTCCGTTTAATGCTTTCAGCAGGTTGTGTTTATCGTCAACTAATTTAAATGTCAATCTTGCAGTTTTTCCTATAAGCTTAACGGCCTGTTTAACATCCTTGACGCCGGGCAGTTCCACGACTATTAAATTTTTGCCCTGTCTGGCAATTTTTGGAGCGACTAAGCCAAACTGGTCGATCCTGTTTCTCATAACCTCTACGGCGCCGCTCACAGCCTCTTCTTTATATTTTGAAAGAGCCGGTTCTTTAAAATTTATTTTATCGCCCATGAGCTGCAGGGAAGGGTGATGTTCCGCAAGGTATTTTACCAGTTCCTGTGTATTTTTTAAAAGTTTCCCCTTAATTTTTATATGTGAATCTACGAAACTAACGGCATCTTTGCCGTAGCCTTTATTTTCAACGAATGATTTTATATCCGTATAATCCTTATAAAGTTTTTCTTTTACGGCTTTGCCGGTCTCGACTCTTTCGACAAGGTAAACGCCGCCTTGAAGATCGAGTCCTAAACGCATCTCCGCGTTACCGATGACGGCTTTCCACCAGCCCGGCGTGTTTGGATAAATCGAGGGAATTACCGAAAAAATAGATATAACTATAAGGGAAATTATTAAAATTAATCTGGTTTTAACAGGTTTCATCGGGTTTTCCTTGTGAATTTGTGAATATATGGTTTTAATTTTTGTAAAATAATAGGCGCCGCAGGGCCTGCGAAGCCCATTTATGACTTGGAAGTCTTTGTCGCTATTGCATTTTTCGCAATTTTGATTTTAACGTCTTTCGCTATTTCTATTGTAAAGACCTGTTCCGCTATTCCGGATATAATGCCATAAATACCGCCGTTGGTAAGAATCTCGTCTCCTACTTTTAAAGAATCTATCATTTTCCTATGGTCTTTTGTCCTTTTTTGCTGGGGCAATATTACCAGAAGATAAAAGATAACTACGATAGCGATTAACGGGGCAAAACTCCATAATGTGCTCTCCCAGCCGCCCTGTCCGGAGACGGCAGCGGACGCTGCATAGGCATTTTTTACGGTAAATAGGTTAAACGGATTGGATAAATTTTCCATAATAGTTTAAAGGCTTAATGCCGTTTTAAGTTTTAGATTAAGCCCTGATACCTCCTTTTGATTTTATAAATTTTTATTCGATTTTATTAATATTATATTTAAATTAAAATAAAGTCAAAACAAAGATGAAGGTTTTTGTATATTTATTTTGTTTAACATATCAAGAAAACTGTTTTCCTTTATCGATTGCCTTATTTTTACAATTAGATTCTGATAAAAATGAAGATTATGCAGTGTTAAAAGCCTTTGCGAAAATATTTCTTTTGTCATAAAGATATGCCTTACATAAGCGGTGCTAAAATTTTTACAGCAAAAACAGCCGCAATCCGGGTCAAGCGGTCCAGTTTCGGATTTATACTTAGAATTTTTAATGTTCAGGGTACCAGAGGATGTAAACACGAAACCGTTTCTTGCATTTCTTGTGGGCATTACGCAGTCAAACATATCTACGCCCAAAGATACCGCATTTATAATATCTTCCGGCGTTCCGACGCCCATAAGGTATCTTGGCTTATTTTCGGGAAGATTTGATACCGACGAGGCTAACATCCTGAACATAACTTCTTTTGTTTCCCCGACAGCTAACCCGCCTATCGCATAACCGTCGGCATCCAACCCCGACATGATTCTGGCCGATTTTTCCCTCAGGTCTTCAAAAAAGTTGCCCTGGGATATAAGAAAAAGGAGATTGCCGTCCTTTTTCTTTGCGGACATCGACCTTTCCGCCCATTTTATCGTTATGTCAAGGTCTTTTTCCGCCTTGTCTCTCGAGGCTTCGGGTCCGGAGAATACATCCAGCTGCATCATTATGTCGGAACCCAACGCTTCCTGTATCCCGATGACGCGCTCGGGGGTAAAAAAGTGCGTCTCTCCGTCTATATGGGACATAAATGAAACCCCGTCGTCCACAACTTTGGCAAATTTGGCAAGGCTAAAAATTTGAAACCCGCCGGAGTCGGTTAAAATCATTCCTTTATATCTTGTAAAATTTCTTAAAGAGCCGAATTTTTTTATTATGTCTATGCCGGGACGCAAAAAAAGATGGTAAGTGTTTCCGAGCATAACCTTAAAACCCTCGTCATAGATTTCGAAAGGGGATAGCGATTTTACCGTTCCTATTGTTCCGACAGGCATAAAAACCGGCGTTTCTATAATGCCGTTTTTAGTGGAAAGCTCGGCTATTCTGGCGCTCGTGCGTTCATCTTTTTTAATTATTTTAAACATCGTCAAGAATTATATAATAAAAAAATTAATTTTTAAATATTATTAAATATTATATAGATACATGGCATCGCCGTAACTAAAAAGGGAATAGCCGTTTTTTACAGCCTCTTCGTAAACGGCTTTTGTTTTGCCTATGCCTATTAAGGCGCAAATCATAATAAATAGGGATGATTTTGGCTGATGAAAGTTTGTTATAAGATTTTTTGTTATTTTAAATTTATAGCCGGGGCGGATATACAAAGATGTCCTTTTTTTTGCGGCGGGAATTAAAATTCCGCTACTATCCGCACTTGATTCGAGGCACCTGACCGAAGATGTTCCCGTAATTATGATTTTATTACCCGATTTTAATGTTTTGTTAATCAAACGGGCCGTTTTTTCCGAAATCGTATAAGTTTCGGGGTGCATATTATGCTTGCTTATGTCTTTTTCCCTGACGGGCATAAATGTTCCAAGCCCGATATTTAAAGAAACATCCGCAAAAATTCCACCTTTTCCGTTAATTTTATTTATCAGCTCGCCGGTAAAATGAAGTCCGGCTGTTGGAGCCGCAACGGAAGAACCGCTTAAATTATCGGCGTAAACCGTTTGATAGTACGACTCGTCTATATTCTCGGGACTCCTTTTAAGGTAGGGAGGAAGGGGTATTTCCGCGCATTTATCGAAAATAAAATCGCTGTCTTCTTTGTTATTTATCAGAATATCGTAATTTCCGTTTCCGTAATTCTTTAAAACTATAATTTTGGGCCCGCCTTCGGCTTCGCTATTTTGATTTTCTTCGGTTATTAATATTTCTTCACCCTCTTTAATGGCTTTATGGGATTTTAAAAGGGCGTTCAGTCTAAGCGGAAATGATATGTTAAAAGGAAATTCCGTGATAAATATTTCTACTTTTCCGCCCGCCTTTCTTCTGCCGAAGATTCTCGCTTTCTTGACAAAGGAGTTATTGACTACAATAACATCGTTTTTATCTATATAATCCGTTATGTCGTAAAATTTCCTGTGCTCCATTTTAAAATTTTTTACATCTACCGCAAGAAGCCTTGCCTCGTCGCGATTTTTAAGCGGATATTTTGCGATCAATTTTTCGTCGAATTTATAATCGAATAAATCTAATTCCATAAATGTAAAACCTTGCCGCCCCATTATATTTTTTTAATTTTTGTGTTATTATATGGCTTTGAATTTTATGTAAACTTTTTAATTATAGCATAATTACGGGAATTTATCGTGGGAATTTTTATAACGCTCGAAGGTATAGACGGGTCGGGCAAAACCACCGCCGCAGATCTGATAGCGGGTTCTTTAAGGGAGGCGGGATACAGGGTTTTACTTACGCAGGAGCCGACAGGCGCTTATCTTGGAACGGTTGTCAAAGATATTGTTATCGGGAGAGACTCAGGGAAGAATATCGACCTATCCTTTTTAAAAACATTGAGCAAAAAAACAGTCTCCATTATGGCGTTATTTTTATTTTCGGCGGATAGAATAGTCCATTTAGACGAAATTTCAATAAAACTAAATGATTTCGATGTTATATTGTGCGATAGGTTTATCGATTCCACATATGCTTATCAGGCGGTTTATCCAAATGGTAAAAACGATAAAAGTTTTGAAGAGCTTATTTTGACTATAAACGATTTTGTTCTCAGGCAAAAAAATGTTGAAATAAACAGAACTTATCTTTTCGATTTAAAGCCGGAGGATGCTTTAAAGCGGCTAAACGGAAGGCTCGGCAAGTTTGACGGTTTTGACAGCGAACCTCTGGATTTTTTCGAACGGGTTAGAACTAATTATATATATCTTGCAGACAGGTTTAAAAGCAGAATTAAAAAAATCGACGCATCCGCTCCCGCAAAAGATACGGCGGCTCTGATAGTCAAAGATATTATAAAATTAATTAATACCCTATATTAATTTTTCGAATTCGGGATAAATATAAAATTTACGGATTATATATATGGATTACGGCATTTCTAATATAATAGGGCATGAAAAACCTATAAGGTTCTTAAATGAGCTGTTTGTGAACGATAGGATACCCTCCGGGCTTTTATTTTACGGGCAAAAGAATATCGGAAAAAGATTTGTCGCAATATCGTTTGCCGCTTCCGTTTTATGCAGAGACTACTCATATTTCACGGGCGGCCGTGCCGGGATTAACGGGATTAACCAAATTGCCGAAAATCCTCCCGCTTTGTCTCTTTTCGAAGAGGAAAATTCCAAAGATTCCGGGAATGAGGAACCGGGCGGCCATAAAACCACGGACGCTAAGGCATTAAGCGGGTATTTTTGCGGAAAATGCCCTTCGTGCAAGGGAGTATTAAACGGAACAAACCAAAATCTGATAATTGTGGAACCTGCGGGAAATTCAATAAAAATTGAAAAAATTAACCAGGTTAACTCGCTTTTAAGTTTAACCCCGGCATTCGAGGGGCACAGGTTTGTCATAATAGACGATGCGCAGGCAATGAACCCAAACGCAATGAATGCCCTTTTGAAAATTCTGGAAGAGCCTCCGGATAAGACCGTTTTTATTTTAATTTCATCGAACATAAACAGCCTTCTGCCGACCATTATTTCGAGATGTTCCCTGCTTGCTTTTAAACCCATTCCAGACGAGGTTTTATTCGGCGCTTTTAAGGCAGAATTAACGGAAACGGCGGACGATATTTTGACGGTTTATTCAAGGCTTGCGAAAGGCAGTTATTCAAATTTCGAAAAGTTTGCAAGCGGCCAGTATTTTGAAACAAGAAAAAGGGTTTTAACGCTGATTTTTAACGAACCCTTTTACGGCAATTCGGCATTGCTTGGGTATGATATGTCGGACGAGTTTAACAGGGTTTTAAAAAATTCGAACGAAAAGAATAAAGATAAAGATAACGAAAATAAGGTCGAATTATTTGAGATATTTTTGTTCATTTTGAGGGATATTTATATTTATCGCATGACAAAAAATGGAAAATTATTATATAATATAGATATTTGCAAAGATATCGAAAAATTTATAAAAGATTCTAAAATTACGCCGCAAAGATTATTAAATATGATTGAATTAACGGCGGAATATATAGATAAAACCGGTTACAATTTAAATAAAACTATCGGTATGGATGCCTATTTTTCGGATCTTTTAGCGCAAAATATATTGCGGTAATTTTAATTTTTTTAAATTTTAAATGATCAAAGGTCGAGGAGATATATACTATAAATATGAGAATAGCAGGAGTAAAGATACACGAAAAAGCCAATATAGAGGAATTTAATGCAAAAGCGCTGCAATTAAAGCTCGATGATAAAGTGCTTGTCGAGAAAGATAGCGGAATTTTTTTGGGGACGGTTGCGGAAGACATTAAAATTGCCGATAAAGACCCAAAAACCACGCCCAGGATAATCAGAAAAATTTACAGTTTCGAAACGGGAGAAAGGTTTGCATTTTATCCTATCGAAACGGAGGGTTTCTCTTTCTGCAAGGAAAATATAGACAATCTTAAAATTATAATGAAACTCCTTAAGGTTAAATATTTGCCTTCCGAAAACAAACTTATATTTTTTTATAGCGCCGAAGAAAGGGTCGATTTTAGGGAGCTTGTAAAAATACTTGCGGGAAAATTTCATTTACGAATCGAAATGCGCCAGATTAATATCAGGGATGAATGTAAACTTCTGGGGGGAATAGGCGTATGCGGAAGGGCATGCTGCTGCAGCTCGGTTGGCCAGGAGTTAAATTATGTAGCCTCAAAAATTACAAAACTTCAATGCCAGAATGCGGGCAAACTTGTAGGATATTGCGGCAGGCTTTTATGCTGTCTTGCTTTTGACCCGCTAAATCCCGATGAGGATATTTGCAAAACGGTAAAGGAGAGCAGCGATGTTTTTTACCATAGCAGTTTTGACCCGTATAACGATAATCCGGATAAACAGGAGTGAAGAAGAATAAAGTTATGGCAAATAAAGATAATTATAAAAACTATTTTTATGTTACGACGCCTATTTATTATGTGAATGATAAACCCCATATCGGCCATGCGTATTCAACTGTTATCGCCGATTCTATTGCAAGATTCAAAAGGTTATCCGGTTATAAGGTATTTTTTCTGACCGGGACGGACGAACACGGGTTAAAAATAGAAAAAGAAGCAAATGCAAGGGGTATAACCCCAAAAGAGCTTGCGGATACCGTTCATGTCAAGTTTAAAGAACTTTTTGGGATGCTTTCCATATCTTATGACAGGTTTATTAGAACTACCGATGAAGACCACATAAAAACGGTTCAACTTGCATTTTCGGCGTTAATGGAAAAGGGGGATATTTATCTTTCCGAATTTGAGGGCTGGTATTGCACTCCCTGCGAAACCTTCTTGACCGAAAGGCTACTTATAGGCGGCAGTTGTCCGGAGTGCGGAAGACAGGTATCGAGGGTCAAAGAGGAAAGTTACTTTTTAAAATTGGGCAAATATGAAAAAAGGCTTGTGGAATATATCGAAAGCCGTCCCGAATTTATTAAGCCGCCTTTTAGAAAAAAAGAGGTTTTATCGTTTATCAAAGAAGGGTTAAACGATTTAAGCATTTCAAGGACATCTTTCAGGTGGGGCATTCCTGTTCCGGGGAACGATAAACATATCATATATGTCTGGTTCGATGCCCTTTTAAACTATCTTACGGCGATAGGCTTCGAAGAGTTTCGGAAGAAAGGGGATAACGATTTTAATTTGTTTTTTAAAACCGCAAACCACATCGTGGGCAAGGATATTCTTAAATTTCACGCCGTTTACTGGCCCATTATGCTTTTTGCTTTAGATTTGCCGCTTCCAAAAACAATATTTGCTCATGGCTGGTGGCTTATGGACAATAAAAAGATGTCAAAATCCCTCGGCAATGTTATAGACCCGGTTTATTTGATAAATAATTACGGAGCGGATGCCTTAAGGTTTTATCTTTTAAGAGAGGTAACATTGGGCCTGGACGGCGATTTTAATATGGATAATTTCATTACAAGATATAATTCGGAGCTTGCAAACGATTTGGGAAATTTAGTTTCAAGGACAACTGCCATGCTTCAAAAATATACGGAGGGCAAACTGCCGGATTTCAGTGAAGCGGGGGATATCGACGAACATTTGAGCGGAGCGGTTTACAATATAACCTCTGCCTTGAACGAAAGATACGACAATTACGATTTTGCAAGGATTTTGGAAGAAACCTTTAAATTTATCAATATGGTAAATAAATATATAAACGATAGCGCTCCATGGAAAATAAACATCTCTTCGCCGGAAGGCAAAAGAAATTTATATAAAATTTTAAGAAGCGCTGTTGTTTCGATATATTGCATATCATATTTAATATACCCGTTTATGCCTGATACGGCGGCAAGAATTAACAAGATATTGAATATAGAGGCTTTTGCATTTTTTAAATCCCGTGTTGCTCCAGAAGATATTTTTGGCAGCCACCGGGTATTGTTTAAAGACGGTCATAAAATTAGCGAAGACAAGCATATTTTATTCCCAAAGATAGTAAATATATAAATATACATGATAGATTCACACTGCCACTTAGAAATGCGGGATTTTGAAAGCGATTTTCAATCCGTTCTGGACAGAATGCGCGAAAACGGCGTAACGCACGCCATTTCCATAGGTTCTTTAGCTCAAAACGAAAGAATAGAAAAAACCATGGATATTGTCAAATCCCGTGATTTTATTTATACCACGCTCGGGGTTCATCCTAAAAGTCCTTATACTAATTTTGAGGACATCCTGAAATTGTTTGAAAATTACTATTCGAATAACAGGGAAAAGATTGTTGCCGTGGGCGAAATTGGGCTTGATTATTTTTTTAACGGCGGCGTAACCGGAGATATTAATAAAATCAAAAGATTGCAGGAAGAACTATTCAGGTTTCAGATAGAGCTTGCTTTAACCAACAGGCTTCCCGTTATAGTTCACATAAGGGATGCCTATAAGGAGGCGTTGGGTATTTTAAAGAGCTATATAAATGCGCCGGCAGGATTTTTTGGCGGAGTTATACACTGCTTTTCGGCCGGCGATTTAGACATTGCCATGGAATTTATAAAACTTGGCTTTTTTATTTCTTTTTCGGCAAATATTACATATAAAAAAAATGAAAATATCAGGTTAATAGCAAAGAATATTCCGGACGAAAAGATTTTGCTGGAGACCGACAGCCCTTATCTTGCGCCGCAGGCTTTTAGGGGTAAAAGGAACGAGCCGTCATATGTTCGTTTTGTCTTGCAGGAGATTGCGGGATTAAAAGGGATTGAACAAAAAAGATTCGATGAGCTTACGGTGCAAAACACCGTAAATCTTTTTTCCATTGGCGGGGTGCAAGGCTTTTATCCCGCCGTTGCTTATAAAATTAGAAACTCGGTTTATATAAATTTAACAAATAAATGCACCAACCGCTGCTCCTTTTGTCCGAAATATCAAAATCAAAACGGGCAAAATAATTTCAATGTCCGGGGTTATAATCTTGAATTAAAAAAAGAACCCTCTGCTTCGGAGGTTATTTCGTCCGTTTTTCATTATTATAATTTTAACGAGGCGGTGTTTTGCGGACTCGGGGAACCGACGCTGCGGTTAGCAACCCTTAAGGCCGTTGCGAAGGCTATTAAAGAAAAGGAAGGCGGAGGAATAAAAGTGAGGCTCGATACGGACGGGTTAGCCAACGCCGTTTATAACCGGAATGTTGCGCATGAATTAGAAGGGCTTATAGATAGCGTGAGTATCAGCCTTAACGCCCATAGCAGCGATTTTTACGATAAGATTTGTCTTCCAAATTTAAACAGGAAAGGGGTGAATGCTTATGCAGAGGTTACCTCCTTCATAAAAGAATCAAAAAAATACATAAAAGAGGTTACCGCAACCGCCGTAGATTTACCGGGACTCGATGTTTCATATGTCGAAAGCCTTGCCCATAACCTGGGCGTACAGTTTAAGCTTCGCAAGTATAATGATGTAGGGTAGTCAAAACAATTCGCCGGTAAATACTTCGTTTGAATTATTATCGCCGTCCTTATCCTTTACGGCGCCGCCGTTTTCTTCTTCGGCATCCGGATAACCATTAAGGCCGCTCTTCGTCCCCCTCTGTGCGTCATCTGTTTCTTTTAATTTTTGCGAATAAAATATTTTTGAATTTAGCAAGTATCTGTCAAGCTGTTTTGAATATGGACTCCAGGGCGCGTTCTGGCCTTCCGTCGCATCTATAAATTGATTTGTTTTTGCATCCATGTTATCTATAAAATGAAGTAAAAGAGCCTCGACGGTTTTTGGCCTTTTTGGCGAACCGAATTCTAATTCCCCATGATGTGATATAATGGAGTGAAGCAGCAGCGTCCTTAAATTTTTAGGAAAACCTTGAATTTCGTCGATTTTTTTATCTATAATGTTTGCCCCAAGAACTATATGTCCCAATAGTTTTCCGTCATCGGAATATTCGGTTATATTATTTTTATTGCTTAACTCTTCCATTTTACCGACATCGTGAAGGAGAATGGACGCAATCAGGATATCCTTATTTACATATTTTTCATAGTGTTTCGAGAGAAAAATCCCGATATTTAACATGCTCAAAGTATGCTCGAGCAGCCCCCCTATATAGCCGTGATGAATGGATTTTGCGGCCGGCATTGTTTTTAATTTTTTAATGTAATTCTCGTCGTTCAAAAATTTTTTTGCGAGTTTTATAATATATTCATCGGACAGGGTTTCGTTTAAAAGATTTGAAAGTTCGGAAAACATGGCATCTATATCATATTTGGTTGATTTTAAAAATAGCCTGAGAAGATTTTCGCTTATGTCTTCCCCGCCTAACTTTTCCAGTTCCGAAATGCTGAGCTGAAGTTCATTCTGAAATATAGTCGATTTTGATTTTATTTTAATTAAGTCTCCGGCATCGAAGAGTTCATTGTATTTTTCGATGTTATCCCAAATATAACCCTTAATTTCACCTGTTTTATCGGCTAATTTGAGGTATATATAAGGTTTTCCCGTTTTTCCGGCAGCCCGGGATTTGCTTTTAACAAGAAAAATAGATTCGACTTTTTGATTTTCTTTTATATCCGAAACCAAAATCTTTTCCATAGCTATCCATATTAGCAAAACTGGCATTAAAAAGCAAAATTAACTTTTTTGTTGCCAAAAAAGAGAAGATAGTATAACATCGTAAAAGATATTTGAATAAAAACCAAAAAAAATTCTATTTTATATGATAAAGAGGGTATGTTATGTTTATTGACAATTTAATCGGCTTATTCAGCAACGACCTTGCGGTTGACCTTGGCACCGCAAATACGCTTATTTATGTTAAAGACAAAGGCGTTGTTTCAAACGAACCGTCCGTTGTGGCGGTTCATATCGATTCGCGAGGGGACAAAAAGATTCTTTCCGTGGGAAAAGACGCTAAAAAAATGCTTGGCAGAACGCCCGGAAACATTGTTGCGATTAGGCCCATGAAGGACGGCGTGATTGCCGATTTCGAAGTTGTCGAAGCCATGCTTAAATATTTTATAAGAAAGATTCATAATAGAAAGACTATGGTAAGGCCGCGGGTTATCGTGGCGGTCCCTTCGGGTATTACCGCCGTCGAAAGAAGAGCCGTTAAAGAATCTGCGGAAGCCGCGGGAGCAAGGGTCGTTTACCTTCTGGAAGAACCAGTCGCCGCCGCCATTGGAGCGGGGCTTCCGATTACGGAAGCCGCGGGCAACATGATAGTCGATATCGGGGGAGGCACGACGGAGGTTGCCGTGATTTCCATGTCCGGCATAGTTTATGCGAAATCGCTCAGGGTCGGGGGCGATAAGATAGACGATGCCATTATACAGTATGTTAAGAAAAAGTATAACCTGCTTATAGGGGATAGAACTGCCGAGCTTGTAAAAATGACGATAGGAACGGTCTATCCCGTCGAGGAAGAATCGAAAATGAACATAAAAGGGAGGGATTTGGTCGGCGGAATACCTAAAATTATCGAAATAACATCGTCGGAAGTACTGGAAGCAATATCGGAACCGGCAGGCCAGATAGTCGATGCAATAAGGACCACCCTCGAAAATATACCGCCGGAGCTTTCGTCGGACATCGTTGACAGGGGAATCGTTCTTGCCGGCGGAGGAGCCCTTTTAAAAAACATCGATGTACTTATAAGGGAACACACCGAGCTTCCCGTCATAATAGCCGACGATCCGCTTACATGCGTCGTGAGGGGGGCAGGCAAGGCATTAAACGACATTAATGTGTTAAAAGATATAATGCTTGAGAATTAGTTGTGGGAAAATTTTTTAAAAATGTAAGAATTAAAAAATATAAGGATGTAATAGTCCTGCTTGTAATAATTGCAATATCCGTTTCGTTATATATCCTCTCTATCAGCGGCTTTAAATTCGGCGGTTTGTTTTCTAATTTTATAAATAACTCTTTATATAATATATATAAAGTGGTCGATTATCCGTTAAATATTTCCCAGAAATTATATAAAAATTATTTAAATATCCTGTCCGTCAAAAGCGATAATAAATTACTTAAAGCCAGAATAAAAATCATTAAATATAAATTAAACAAATACAGGGCTTACAAGATAGAAAATGAAAAACTTAAATCCCTTTTATTTTTAAAAGACGCCATATCCAAAAAATCCATCCCTGCATCCATTACCCTTCACGGGATAGAAGGGTGGTGGAATAGCCTTTATATAGATAAAGGGAAGAAAGACGGGGTTAAAGTGGGAGACGGGGTTATTTCTTATAGCGGCGTTGTCGGAAGGGTTGTTTACGAAGGAAATAATAATGCCAAAGTTATTCCCGTTACCAATCCTAAATGCGTCTTTTCCGTGGTGGATGCAAATACCGGAACCCTTGGCATAGCGCAGGGGCTTGGAAACGGTTATCTTAAAATGCGGTTTGTGTTTAATTCCCAAAAAGTCGACGTGGGCGATGAAATTTTAACCTCGGGATTAGGAGGGATTTTCACCTCGGGCATAAATGTCGGCAAAGTGTCTTCGGTAAAAAGAAAAGGGTATAAAATATTCCAAAGAATAACGATAACACCCCATAAAAATTTATTTAATGCCAAACATGTCCTTGTCGAAGAATAATACGGTAAAATATATTTACATATTTTGTTTTTCCTTGTTTTTAATACTAATATCCTTAGTATTAACAAATAATTTTAATAATTTTAATAAAATCGGCATTTTCCCAAATCTTTCCCTTATAGCTTTAATATATATTTCGGCATATTTAGATGTCTATCCCGGCGCCATATTAGCCTATCTGTTGTTTTACATTTACGGTTCTATGACCGTTTTGAATCCGGTGGTTTTCTCGCTTGCCGGCGTCGTCTCTTACGGTGTTTCTTATATTCTATGGCGGAAAGTTTCGGCAGAAAATTCTATGAACGAGATTTTAATAACCTTTTTCTCGTCCATAATTTATTATCTCATGCTCTTTTTAATAGTTTTTTACTCCATCGGCATTCATTTTAATTTCTTGAATTTTTTTCTTTTATACAGCCTTCCCGCATCCATAACTACTTCATTAATTTCTCCGCTGGTATTTTTCGTCTTTAAAAAGTTCGGTTACAAAATTTTTTTAAAAAGAAATAAAATAATTTTTGATTAGCATTGATTAGATTTCAGGCATATTTCATTTTTTATTTGCATAAAATTGTATTGCCGTATAAAATAAAACTTACAGTATTTGCGTTCACTTCGCTAATCGGGACAAAAAAATAGATAAAATATTTAAGGGGTTTTAAACCATTATGCTGGATTTTTTAAGAAAATTTTATGCCTCCGCCTTGGGCAAGGTTATTACAATCCTTGTAGGCGTGCTATTTGTCGTGGGCTTTAGCTTTCTTCCTTACATCCTCGGGACGGGCGGAGGAGTTTCGCCCTCGGATGTTGCCACCGTGGGCGGCAAAGGAATTTCTATGGATGAATTTAACAGGTATTACGGGTCGCTTGAAAATGAATATGAACGGCTATACGGCAATAAATTAAGCCAAAAACAATTAAAAGAACTAAACTTATCGGGGGAGGCGCTATCCTCTTTAATCGCGGATAAAGTTCTTGAATCGAAAACGGCTGCATTTGGAATTTATGTTTCTAAAGGTTTTATAGCAAGAAATATCGCCTTATTTCCCGCATTCCAAAAAAACGGGGAGTTTAGCAATAAACTATTCAATTCCGTTTTGCTGGCAAACCACACCACTCCGTCTGCTTTCGAAAAGACTTATAAATCTGAAATAGCAAGATCTTACATTAGAAGAATAATAGAAGAGTCTTTCAGTATGGTTGACGGACAGTTTTTTGACAATTACAGGATAGACAATAAATCCGTTGCTTTTGAAATTGCGATTTTTAAATCTCAAAAGGACGCAAATAGTTTTCTAAGGAGGTCTATTTTATCTAACAATAATTTTAAAGGGTTGGCAAAAGAATTTAAAGGAACCGTAAAATCTGCCCCGTTATATTCCGAAATCGACCTTGTTAAATCAAATTATTTTAAAAAGTACGGGTTGAATGAAGATGTACCTGCGGCTATCTTTTCAACCCCGGTTAATGCCGTGATAAGCAGGATTTTTCCCGTGAAATCCGGGTTTGCCGTAATTAAGGTTTCGAAGGTTTATTTTCCGAAGTATGTAACCGTACAGGGCGGTAAAAATAAAAAGAATGCAATGTTAAAGCAAAAGGAGGCATACGCGCTTCAAAAGGAGCAGGAATTTTTATATAATTATGTAAACTATCTTGAATCGAAAACAAGCATCAAGATAAATAAAAAAGCGCTTGCCGCCTTTAATTTCTGAGATGGAGAATATCTTAAAAGATAAGATAAACAATCTCGAAAAGTTAATAGAAAAGACAGGAAGAATTGCCGTTGCATTTAGCGGCGGAATCGATTCTACTTTTTTATTATTTATGTCGAAAAGGGTTCTCGGCAATAAAAATGTTATCGCTATTACTGGAAATTCTTTTGCCATTCCCGAAAAAGAGCTTAGTTTTTGTAAAGAAAGGGCTAAGGAACTTGAAATAAAACACATAGTCGTAAGAACTTCGGAATTTTTAGAGGAATCTTATATTAAAAATGACAGGCTCAGGTGTTATTTTTGTAAACTTTCGCTGTTTAAAACGATAACGGCTTATATCCCGAAAACATACGGCGCGGCGGTTGGAACCAATGCGGACGATGCTTTGAGGGTAGAAGGCAGACCCGACATACTTGCCGAAAAGGAATTCGATATTTTGTCTCCTCTAAAAGAGGCTTATTTTAGCAAGTCGGATATAAGGCAGGCATCGAAATTTTTTGGCATAGACATATGGGATAAACCTCAAATGACCTGTCTTGCGACAAGAATACCGTTTGGGAACATAATAACGCATGATAAAATTAAGATGATTGCCGCATCGGAAGAGATTTTGGCGGAAAATGGTTTTAAAGAGGCTAAGGTTCGTCATTACGGTAAACTTGCTAAAATAGAAGTGCCCAAGGAACATGTGGCGTTACTTGTTAATTCAGGGCAGATAGACAGCCTGATAAAAGAGATTAAGGATACCGGTTTTAAATATGTTGCGATAGACTTAGAAGGTTACACAACATAGCCCATATTAAAAACGGAAAATATCAAAGAGGTTCATGCCGCGCCTAATGTTAAGACCCGGCTCTGATTCAATAGATATGGAAAAATTTTTGGATTTTGCAATATCGCTTGCAAAAGATTGCGGCAAAATTATATCTAAATCCTTCAGAAAAACACATTCCATTAAATATAAGGGGCCCGTGGATATAGTTACGGAGGTTGACATTGCCTCTCAGCATTTAGCCACCTCCCGCATTAAAAAAGCATTTCCGCACCATTCTATTTTGGCGGAAGAAGAAAACACCCTTATTTCGAACGGAACTAAATTTAAATGGATTATAGACCCCTTAGACGGAACCACCAATTATGCCCATGGGGTTCCTATTTTTTGTTTTTCCGTAGCGCTTGAAGTAGATTCGGAAATTGTATTGGGATGTGCCTATAATCCTGTTCTAAAGGAACTTTTTTATGCTTATGAGGGGCATGGGGCATATTTCAACGGGAAACAGGTAAATGTTTCAAAAAGCGATTGTTTCGAAAAAAGCCTTTTATCGACGGGATTTCCTTACGATAAAAAGACAAACCCGGATAACAATTTTGACCATTTCAGGGATATTTCTATCAGCGTCAGAGGGATTAGAAGGCTGGGGTCCGCCGTTCTCGATTTATGCTATACCGCTGCGGGTTTTCTCGACGGATATTGGGAACTCAATTTAAATCCGTGGGATATGGCTTCCGGGAGCTTGATGGTTAAGGAAGCGGGGGGAGCCGTAAGCGATTTCTGCAAAAAACCGCTTAATATTTATAACAGGAGAATACTTGCGTCTAACGGCCTTATCCACGATGAACTGTCAAAAATTTTATGCGTATAGAAACGGTAGAACAAAAGGAAAAGTTTGGTGAAAATGTAATATGTCGTCATTTTATAATGAAAATGGAATATTAAAAGGACAGAAAAACAGGATTAATTTATTAGCTATCATATTCACGGTATTAATTTTCATTTTAATTATCAGATTGTTTTATTTGCAAATAATCAAGGGCGGCTATTATTATAAATTGGCAAAGAATAATGCCACCAGAATTATATATCTTACGGCTCCAAGGGGCGATATACTTTCAAGCAGCGGTAAAATTTTCGTAGATAACGAATCCTCGTTTAACATTGCAATTACTCTTGCGCATGTAAAAGATTTAAAGCCGGAATTAATATTTTTAGCAAGGCTAATGCATCAAAATTATAATAAGTTTTTAAAAACGGTTAAAAAGGAGGAGTTTTTACCCTCTTACGAACCAATCATTCTTATGCGTAATATTTCCGTTAAAGAGTTATCGAGGTTCGAGGTAAACAAGCTATTTTTACCGGGTTTTTTTATCGCAAAGATTCCAATAAGACACTACCCTTATAAGAAAATGGGAGCTCAAATTTTTGGATATGTCGGGCCTATTTCGCCAAATCAACTTAAAGAAAAAAAATACGATTATCTTAATTCTTCCGATATTCTCGGCGAAACTGGACTTGAATATTATTATCAAAAATATTTGCATGGCAAGGACGGGGAAAAACGGGTTGTCGTAAATTCCCATGGCGAGCCTATCGGCAAAATTATTATCGAAAAGCCTGTTATGGGGGCAAATTTATATACGACTCTTGATTTGCCGCTCGAAAGGCTTGCGTATAAACTTATGAAAAAAAGGGAAGGGGCGGTAATTGCCATGAACCCAAACAACGGAAAAATACTTGCCATGGTTTCCACACCTTCTTTTAATCCGTTTTACTTTTCCGAAGGCATCAGTCAAAAGCGTTGGGATAAAATTATAAAAAACGACCAGCATCCTTTAGAAAACAAGGCTATTCAAAATGCGCTCGCCCCCGGTTCTACTTTTAAAGTGGTAGGCGCTTTAGCAGCCCTTTCTTTGCATTTAATAACGCCAAAAGAAAAAATTTATTCCGGTTCCACTTTTAAATTGGGCAATGCCGTTTTTTACAACTGGAACCCCAACCAGAAATCTAAAATAAATCTCTACAGGGCAATTGCGGAGTCCGTCGATACTTATTTCTATTCCCTGGGGGTAAAAATAAGCATGGATAAACTAGCAAGTTATGCGTTTAAGCTTGGTTTTGGAAAAAAGACAGGAATAGACCTGCCCGATGAAAACCCCGGTTTTATACCGACAAGGCAGCTTGTTTATAAAATATATCACAGGCACTGGTATAAAGGTTCCACCCTTTCGGCAATTATCGGGCAAAGCTACGATATTGTTACCCCGATTCAGCTTTTAACGGCATATAGCTCCATCGCCAACGGCGGAAATATATACAGGCC
Source organism: Deltaproteobacteria bacterium (assembly GCA_023489335.1). Lineage (GTDB taxonomy): Bacteria > SZUA-79 > SZUA-79 > Acidulodesulfobacterales > Acidulodesulfobacteraceae > Acidulodesulfobacterium. Next base: position 98,494 of record JAMDCP010000011.1, read on the forward strand.
ATATTTATTAAAAAAAATTGTTTCACAGAACGGCATGGTTTTAAAAGAGATGAAGCCGGAACTTATCAAACATATAGATATTAAAAAAAGTTATTTAACGGCGGTAAAAAAGGGGCTTTGCGATGTCGTAAACAAAGACTACGGAACTGCGGTAAACGGCAGAATTAACGGTATAACTTTTTGCGGAAAAACTGGAACGGCACAGATCATATCGAAAACCTATTCTATTTACGACATTAAAAAGATACCGAGAAAATACAGGGATAATGCCTGGTTTGTCGGGTTTGCCCCGCTTAAAAATCCAAAAATAGCCGTCGTCGTTTTGGATATGCATGCAAATCTTCTTGGCGCAAATGCGGCGGTTATAGCTAAAAAAATAGTTGAAAAATATTTAGAACAAAAAGGCTTATGGAAACCGCCCGTTCGTAAAAAAGTTAACGGCAAGGTTAAGAGTAAAAGCAAGTTGCCGGGCTTTATCTATACAAGATTTTAATTCCTTATTCCCCTCCCCTTGACGGGAGGGGTTAGGGCAGGGTGATTTATGAAATTATTAGATAACGAATATGCAAAAAATTTTGATTTTGTAATATTTTTTACCGTTATTATAATCTCTTTTATAGGTATTATAAATCTTTACGGGTCGTTAAGCGTAAATCATAAAGACTTTTTTGACCCTTATGCGATTAAGCAGATTATCTGGCTTATAATAGCTTATTTCCTGATGTTTGCAATTATATCAATCGATTATAACACCCTTATAGAAGTTGCCTATTATATTTACGGATTTATATTTATATTAATAATAGCCGTGCTGCTAAAAGGCAGAATCACTCACGGCGCTTCCCGCTGGATTTCTCTTGGCATGCTTTCGTTTCAGCCGTCCGAATTTATGAAAATTGGATTGGTATTCGCCCTTGTTAAATATTTAACCTCTTATGAAAACAGAAATTGTTATTCAGTTAAGGAATTAATAATCCCGTTTATTATAATCCTTTTGCCCGCGCTGTTAATTGCTAAAGAGCCTGATTTAGGGACGGCGTTAATAGTTTTTTTTGTCGGTATTATCATAATTTACCTTGCAGGCGTTAAAAGAAGCGCTATTTTAATTTTAACGGGTATAGCGCTTTTTTTAGGACCTGTTTTATGGTTTCATTTAAAGTCGTACCAAAAAAGCAGGATACTGATTTTTTTACATCCCGCTAAAGATTATTTGGGAGCAGGCTATAATATAATACAGTCGGAGATTGCGGTTGGAGCGGGAAGGCTTTTTGGGGACGGGTTCGGCAACGGTTCCCAGAGCACCTTAAATTTTTTACCCGCAAAGCATACCGATTTTATATTTTCCACATTTTCCCAGCAGTTTGGTTTTCTCGGAGGATTAGTTCTTATCGCGTTATATTTCATACTCATAATAGGGGGATTTAAAATCGTATATCAGACAAAAAAATTACAGGGATTTTTGCTTGGGGCCGGAGCGCTCAGCATACTTGCGCTTCATACGGTAATAAATATCTATATGACGATTGGCCTGCTGCCGGTCGTCGGTGTTCCGCTGCCGTTTTTTAGTTACGGCGGAACATCCATTATCGTAGATATGTCGGCGGTTGCGATACTTTTAAATATAAAAATGAGAAGGTATAAATTCCAGTCCCCATGATTTTTATGTGTTAGGGGATGCCCTCATTCCCCTCCCCTAATGGGAGGGGTTAGGGGAGTGCGAAAGATATAATAATACAATTATGGAAAAGCAAAAGAAATTTAATTTATCGATATTTATTTCAACTTTTTTTTATGCCGGCTTATTCCCTTACGCGCCGGGAACGGCGGGTTCTATTGCCGGTTTTATTATATATATCTCGTTAATGAGGCTGTTAAATCCATATGAATATATAATAATCTGCCTGCTTATTTTTGTTGCGGGGGTGTATTATTCCTCTAAAGCGGAAAAGTTAATAGGGGTCAAAGACCCGCCGTCCCTTGTGATTGACGAGGTTTTGGGGTATTTTATAACCATGATGGGCGGATTCTGGGCGCCCTTTTCGATTCTTTACGCGTTTGCAGGGCTTTTGCTGTTCCGGTTTTTTGATATATTAAAGCCCTTTCCCGTCAGGTATGTGGATAAAAAAATAGGCTCCGGATTAGGCATAATGCTCGACGATGTCGTTGCCGCCATATTTTCGGCAATTATTTTAAGGTTTATAATTGTTTTAACCGCCGGTATTTAATTTTTAACTTTGAGGCAGATAAAAATAGATGGATATTAATATTAAGATTCTTGTCATAGCGGATAATTATAATTTTGTTGACGCAGGAGAGGCCCTGAAAGGCCTATCGGAGGTGCTTTTACACTATAACCTTAGATTTAAAGAGGCTGTCGTACTTCCCCAAACCGAAAGGGACAGCATTTACAAGGTAATGTCGTATATGGCATCGGAGGGTTCATTTGTTATAGTTTGCGGCGGAATGAAAGAAGATGCCTGTATTACTCAAAATATCGCCGCCGAGGTTTTTAAAAAAGGGCTTGCGAGAAGCAAGGATGCCGCAGATTTAATGAGACTTGTGTATGAATTTAATAAAAAGCAGTTAAACCCCTCGGATGAAAAGGCGTGTTATTTTCCGGAGAATTCTTTTATTATTCCCAATCAAAACTCCGGAATTTCCGGTTTTTATCTGACAGAGCCTATATTTTTTGCCGCTATGCCGCTTGAACCTAAAAACGCCGTCAACATGTTCAAAAGCCATATTTTGGGAAAAATGCTCGGGAAATTGGGAATTAATTATTTTATAAAATCCAGAAAATATAAGCTATTTGGCTTAAAAGAAAAGGAATTCGAAAGGCTTTTAGTAAGATTAAAGAACGATTCGGAATATAATTTTAATTTTAAATATTCTTTCGGCGAGATTATTTTGAGCGTCTATATAAACGGGATTTCAACGCAAAAACTTAACGAAAATATAAAAGCGGTAGATGCGGCAGTCCTTGGCATATTTAAAGAATATCTTTACGGTTATGACGACGACGAGCTTAATATAGTCTGTTCGTATTTACTTAAGGAAAAAGGGGTCAGCATTGCCGTGGCGGAGTCTTTGACCGGGGGTTATATATCCAATAAACTTACCGATTTACCGGGGGCATCAGGCTATTTTATTTATGGCGGCGTAGTATATTCAAATTATTCCAAAACCGATATACTGGGGGTGGATAGCGGTATTATAGAAAAAGAGGGGGCGGTTTCCGAAAGCTGCGCTATGGAGATGGCAAATCAGGTGAGAAAAAAGGCTTCAAGCGATATCGGTCTTGCGGTAACAGGTTTTGCGGGACCTAAAACCCCGCACGACAATGAGCCGGTGGGAACGGTTTTTATAGCCTTATCCTCGACCAAAGTAAAAGAAGTAAGGAAATATTTGTTTACAGGCTCGAGGCTGGATATTAAGGCTTATACGGCAAAAATGGCTTTGTTTTGGATTTACAGGCTGCTTAGCGGAACCCCTTTGTCTCTGATAAAGGAAGAACGCTAAACTAATAATATTAACCATAATTTAACTTGATATTATTTTCTTTTTAAGCTATAACTTTTAAATAAAAGCTCAATCTGGATTGCCTATAATTTAATCAAATAATAATTATATAAAATTATATAATAAATAGAGGGGAGTTAAAATGTCTTCAAAATCGGCGGATAACAGGGATAATAAGGTTAAGGAGCTTGTAAACGAGCAAAAGCTTAAAGCTTTGGACTTAGCCATTTCTCAAATAGAAAAGCAGTTTGGCGTAGGCGCCATAATGAAACTCGGCGGCAAGCCGCCTGCCGAAAATATTCAAGCCATTCCGACGGGGTCTTTATCCCTTGATATCGCTCTGGGTATAGGCGGAATACCTAAGGGCAGGGTTATTGAAATATTTGGCCCGGAGTCCTCCGGTAAAACCACCCTTACGCTTCAAATTGTCGCTCAAGCCCAAAAAAAAGGAGGGATTGCCGCTTTTATCGATGCAGAGCATGCCCTCGATTTACATTATGCCAAAAAAATCGGAGTTAATGTTGACGATTTATTGGTTTCTCAGCCAAGCACCGGTGAAGAGGCGTTAGAAATTGCGGATTCGCTTGTCCGTTCGGGCGGGGTAGATGTGCTGGTCATAGATTCCGTTGCGGCGCTTGTTCCAAAGGCCGAAATAGAAGGCGAAATGGGGGATGCCCATATGGGCCTTCAGGCAAGGCTGATGTCGCAGGCTTTAAGAAAGCTCACATCGGCAATAGCAAAGTCTAACACCTCCGTTATTTTTATAAATCAGATAAGGATGAAAATAGGAGTTATGTTCGGTTCTCCGGAAACTACGACAGGCGGAAACGCCCTGAAGTTTTATTCTTCGGTAAGAATAGACATAAGGAGAATAGGTTCCATTAAAAAAGGGGATGAGGTAATCGGTTCCCGCACAAAAGCAAGAATCGTTAAAAATAAAGTTGCCCCCCCGTTTAAAGAAGCCGAGTTTGATATAATATATGACAGCGGAATATCGCTTGAGGGGGATGTGGTCGATTTGGGGGCGGATAACGGCATAATAGAAAAGGCGGGAACATGGTTTAGCTACGGCAAGGAAAGGTTAGGGCAAGGAAGGGAAGCGGCTAAGGAAACGCTTAAAAATAATCCTGCTTTGAGGGACGAGATATATTCTAAAATTATGGGAAAATTTAACCTTAAGTAAATATATAAATAAAAAATATTATTTCCGGCTTCTGGCAAATATTAACTTTAGGAGAATACCTATGGGCGAACAGCCGTCTTTTATAGAAAAGCTTTTGAAAACAGCTACAGATATGAGGGCATCCGATGTGCACCTTAAGGTAAATTCATACCCTATATTTAGAATAGACGGGGAAATTTATCGTCAAGAAGGTTTTGGCATATTGTCGCGGGATGTAATCGAAAAAATTGCATCTAGCATGATGGATAAACATCAGCTTCAGGTGTTTCAGGAAAACAGGGATGTGGATTTGGCTTATAGCCTGTCCGATGTCGGCAGATTCAGGGTAAATATATTTTCCCAAAGAAATTCCCTAAGCGTGGCAATGAGGTACATACCGTTTAGCGTTCCTTCTTTCGATTCTTTAAATCTTCCGAAAGTTATCAAATCTATTGCGCTAAAGGAAAGAGGACTTGTTCTTGTAACGGGTATTACGGGAAGCGGGAAATCGACTACGCTTGCATCAATGATAGATTATATTAACAAAAATAAAGCAGTTCATATGGTAACGATAGAAGATCCGATAGAGTATTTGCATAAAGACATAAAAGCTGTGGTAAACCAGCGTGAATTAGGTATGGATGTTTATTCCTTTTCGCACGGCTTAAGGGAAGCGTTAAGGCAGGACCCCGATGTTATTTTAGTCGGCGAAATGAGGGACCTTGAAACTATCGAGACCGCGATAACGGCGGCCGAAACGGGCCATCTTGTTATGAGCACGCTTCACACCCTCGATGCGCAGGAAACCATTAACAGAATTATCGCGGCTTTTCCGCCGTACCAGCAAAAACAGGTCAGAATGCAGCTTGCGTCGGTAATTTCAGCCGTAATATCGCAGCGCCTTATTATCAGGGCTAATAAGCAAGGCAGGCTTCCGGCCATCGAGGTAATGGTTGGAACGGAGACGATAAAAGACTGCATTGCCGATGAAAATAAGACGGCAAGCATTAGGGACTATATAAAAAGCGGCAATATTCAATATGGAATGCAGACATTTGACCAATCCCTCTATAACTTTTATAAGGCAGGTTTGATTACTTATGAAGATGCGCTGGCGCAATCCACTTCGCCAAACGACCTTGCATTATTAATATCCGGCGTAAACGCAACGGATGAAGGTATGGCCGGGTCTTTGTCTCTAAGCAATAAGGCAGCCGTTTGGGGTAGCAAGAGTTGAAAGTACCTTCGAGTAATATATCTAAAAGAAAATTAAAAACAACCGGGACGCCTTTGGATTATTCTCTTAAGCTTCTTTCCATAAGATCTTATTCGGAAAAATCGATACTGGAAAAGTTGATTAAAAAAAAATTTTCAACCTGCGAGATAAGCAAGGCGGTCAAAAAATTAAGGGAATACGGCTATATAAACGATGAAACCTTCGCCGAGAGGCTTATAGAAAGCGGCAAGAGGAAGCTTATCGGAAGAATAAAATTAAGTTATGATATATATAAAAAAGGAATAAATAAGCAGCTCGCGGATGAACTTATCGATAAATTTTACACCAAAGACGAAGAAAAGGATATAGCCGTCAAAGCGTTAAGCAAAAAAACGGTTTCGCTAATTAAATATAAAGAAAACGACCTGATATTTAAAAAAAAGTTATATGATTTTTTGCAGCGCAGAGGGTTTTCTTCTAATGTTATCGAAAACATTTTAAATATAAGTTCAGCCGATTAGAAGGGTCAAGGGTTTTTACCGATGAAAAATTTACTGTCAGGCGAATTAAGAGAGATATTTATAAACTTTTTTAAGGAAAGAGGGCATACCTTTGTGGCAAGCTCGTCTTTAATTCCCGCGGGCGATGAGTCCATTATGTTTACTAACGCCGGCATGGTTCAATTTAAAGAATATTTCACGGGTCAGGTTAAACCGCCGTTTTTAAGGGCAGTAACAGTCCAAAAATGTATGAGAGCGGGCGGCAAGCATAACGATCTGGAAAATGTGGGCAGGACTTCCCGCCATCATACCTTTTTTGAGATGCTTGGAAATTTTTCTTTTGGGGATTATTTTAAAAAGGATGCCGTGAGCTTTGCTTATGAATTTTTAAAAGACATTCTGGAGATGGACGAAAATCGTCTTTATGTCTCAGTTCACAAAAAAGATGAGGAGGGGTATTCGATATGGAGAGATATTATCGGATTTGACGAAAGTAAAATTTATAAGCTTGGAGACGATTCGAATTTCTGGCAGATGGGGGAAACGGGTCCGTGCGGCTATTCCAGCGAGATATTTTTTGATACGGGTTATTCCGAGTCGGGTCATGAAGAGTGTGATATAAATTGCGATTGCGGGAGATATTTGGAAATTTGGAATCTTGTTTTTATGGAATTTAACAAAGAAAGGGACGGTTCCGTTGCAAGGCTTCCTGAACCGTCGATAGATACTGGCATGGGGCTAGAACGAATCGTGAGGGTTTTACAGAATGTAAAATCAAATTATGACACCGATGTCTTTAAGCCGTACATAAGCGGGATAGACGGCATCACGGGCAGAATGTATAACGGCGGCGACGAAAATTACGATACAGCCGTCAGAGTGATAAGCGACCATATCAGGACATCGATGTTTTTGGCCGCGGAATCGGTTTTTCCGTCAAATGAAGGCAGAGGATATGTCTTTAGAAGGATAATGAGGCGGCTTATCAGATTTTCTTTAAAGCTAAATCTAACACTTGAAAACTTAATATATTTGGGAAATATCGTCGTAATTACAATGGGCGGATTTTATCCCGAGGTTAGAGACGGTATCATGGTTTTTGAAAAGATAATGTCCGAGGAGTACGATAAATTTAACGATACGGTCGGTTTCGGCTTAAAACTTCTCGAAGAAAAAATATCGGAATTAAAAAATAACAGGGAGAAAATTATACCGGGCGACTTTATCTTTAAACTTTACGACACTAACGGTTTTCCCTTAGATATGGCCATAGATATCGCATCGGAAAATAATCTGTCTTTAGATTTAAAAAGATTCGATGAACTTATGAATGTTCAGAAAAGCGGTTCAAAACAAAAAAAGGAGAAATTTAACATTTTAGATATCGATTTAAGTTTTCCAAAAACAAATTTTACAGGGTATAGCAATCTTGACGCTCACGGCAAAATCCTTGGTTTTTTGAATGAATCGGGTGAATTAACGGGGAGGCTGGAAGACGGCGATGTCTGCTATGCAATATCCGATGCCACCCCGTTTTATCCGGACGGGGGCGGCCAGTCGGGGGATAAGGGGATAATAGAATGGGAAGACGGAAGTTTAAGGGTTTCCAATACCTTTAAAACAAAAAGCGGCATAATATTGCACTACGGAAGGATATTCGGTAAATGTACTGCACCGGCCCCGGCAAGATTTACGGTCGATAAAAAGAACAGGAAAAAAACGGCATCGAATCACAGCGCCACACACCTTTTACAGAGCGCTTTAAGAACCGTTCTTGGAAGTTATGTCGTCCAGCAGGGTTCGTCCGTGGATTCGGAAAGATTGAGGTTTGATTTTACGCAGGCAAAGCCTATTTCGGACGATGAATTGCGCAAGGTGGAATCCCTGACGAATGAATATATTTTTTCCGATTTAGAGGTCAAAGTCGAAGAGCTTGATGTCAAATCCGCGCTTAATGCAGGGGCGCTTCATTTTTTCGACGAGAAATATGAGGATACGGTCAGGGTCGTTTCGATGGGGGATGTTTCGAAGGAGTTTTGCGGGGGAACGCATGTGTCGAGAACCGGAGAGATAGGATTTTTTAAGATAATGCGCGAGTCTTCCATTGCTTCGGGTATAAGAAGGATTGAAGCGGTTACAGGCTACAACTATTTAAACCAATTATATATCGAAGAGGACAACTTGAATAATATCGCCTCGCTCTTGGGCGCTTCAAAACCGGATGTGTATAATAAAATAATCAATCTTTATTATGATTACGAATATTTAAAAAAGGAGAATAGCGATATTAAGTTAAAGCTAAACACCTTTGAATCCGAAAGGCTTATTAGAGAATTTAAAAACATCGGTCCTGCCTCCTGCGTAATCTCTAAATTCGAAGATTCATCCCAGGACGATCTTAAGGAATTGATTAACATATTAAAATCGAGGCGGGATTTTCCCGGGGGGGACAGCGCCGTGATTTTTGTTTCTTTAATTAATAAAGAGAGGTTAATTTATATCTGCTCCGCCGAAGGTAATATAGACGCATCTAAAATAGTTAAACTTCTAAACGGGCAGGTCGGCGGAAAAGGCGGGGGGAAGAGGGACTTTGCCCAGGGCGGCAGTACTGATATTTCAAAATTTAACGAAATCGAAAAAATATTGGAAAAAGTCCTGAAAGATTTATTTTTGCATAAAATCCAGGCTTAGTAGAAAAACTGGTCGGAATTCAATTCCGACCAGTTTTTCTCGTAGAAATTTTATGCGCGCTAAAACAATATGGTAAAAATATACGGAAGGCTGGGTTCGGGAATGCCCGCGGTCGAGGGTTTAATAAGGGAGTTCTTACTTAAAAGGGAGAGTTTCAAGCTTTATAATATCGACAATTTTGAGCAGGCGTACATTGAGTTTTCGGATATTACCAGAGGAGACATTAACGCGCCGGAGGTATTGGTAATAGACGAGAAAGGAGATATTTATAAAAATTAAATTAATAAAATTTTGGAATCTTTAAAGCTAAAATATATAACTATACCCGCTATTCTTACTATTTTAATTTTTTCATCTTTAGGTTTTAGCGGATGTGGCTATTATATTAAAAAAACCGAAAAGTTTAAAAAACCCGTTAACACCCTCTATAAAACCAAAAAAGAAGTTTTAACGGGGCTCGCAAAGAATTATGAAAATTTTAAAGGAATGTCCGGAAGATTTGTAATAACGGCGTATGGCAGCTATTTTCCCTTCGAGGAAGCAGGGCTTTATAAATATGTTAAAGACAAATATATAAAGTTTACCATTCTCGACATGTACGGCGACCAGCTTTTTTATGCTAAAATAATCAAGGGCAAAGATAAAGTTTTTTTTCTTGTTCGCGGGAAAAAATATCAAGGAAAAAGGCTTTTGCATGAAAAGCTTTTTCGGGCGTTTAGAATTTTTTTAAATTTAAACAGCCTTTATAAAATCAAGAATTCCGATGTTTTCTATAACACTGGCAGCGGATTCTTTTTTGAATACCATAAAAAAGGCAGCGGCCGTCACGGCCATAATAATGCTTATTATATTTATGTTGACAGAAAATACCTTATTAAAAAAATTACCGTCGTAAAACATAAAAAGATGCTCGAGACTATCTATTTTAAAGATTATATCCCAAAGGGCGGGGTCAGGATTCCTTTAAAAATAGTGGTTGACGATTATCTTTATAATGTTAAAATAAAAGTGGCGGTTTCCAAAGGCAGCAAGGTATTTTATATGAACGATTTTAATGGGGAGCAATATGAAAAGTAAAATATACCGGCTATCGGTTATAGCTATAATGGCAATAACAATATCTATGGCATCTTCTATCCTTTTAGCGGGATGCGCTAAAAATGTCAAAAAACCTGTCCTGCCACCCGATGTTTATTACAAAAAAGCCCTTTTTTATGCAGGGAAACATGATTATTCCAATGCGGCTAAAAACTTTAAAGCCCTTATCGAAAACTATCCCACATATCACAATACACAAGAGGCGGAGTTAAAGCTTGGCGATGCCTATTATCTTGGAGGAAAGTTTATAGAGGCGCAGGGGGCTTATATGGATTTTATCCGCCTCCACCCCAACTCTAAATATACCCCTTTTGCTATGTATTATGCGGCCATGTCATATTACAAAAGGAAAGAAGCGGTTGGGAGAACCCAGAGCCCTTTAAGGCACGCCAAGCTTATGTTCGAAGAGTTAGTATCGAAATATCCTTATTCGGAATATTCTAAAAAGGCTCTTAAATATATTAAAATGATAAATATAGATTTATCCGAAAACACTTTTTTTACAGGGCTTTATTATTTTAACGCAAGCCTTTGGAAACCTGCCGCTTACATATTTAAGGCCGTTCTTAAACAGTACCCCGGTACGCCTGTTATTCCAAAGACTTTATATTGTTTAACGGTATGCTATAGAAACTTAAACGATAAGAAGACGGAAAATTATTATAAAAATATTTTGAGGACAAACTATCCGCAAAGTAAATATGCGAAAATGGCATAACGAACGGCATAGCGATATGTTAAATTTTCTTGACACTAAGCGTGAATTATGCAATAATTTTAAAACTATAATTTAATAAATAAAGGAGAGATTCGCATACAAAAAAATATTAAAACAGATATCAACGAAGGCATCAGGGCAAAAGAAGTCAGGGTTATAGACGAGGAAGGTAAACAGATTGGAATAATGCCTTTATTTGCCGCTATTAAACTTGCAAAGGAAAAATCTTTAGACCTGGTTGAAATGTCCAAAGATGCCGTGCCTCCCGTTTGCAGGATAATGGATTATGGCAAATTTAGGTATGAGCAAAGCAAAAAACTTCAGGAAGCCAGGAAAAAGCAGGTTGTTGTCCACATAAAAGAGGTTAAGTTTAGACCCAATACCGATGAGCATGATTACAGGTTTAAGCTAAAAAATATAATTAACTTTCTTAAAGAGGGAAACAAGGTAAAGTTAGCCGTTACATTTAAAGGCAGGGAACTTGTGCATACCGATTTAGGAATTAAGGTAATATTAAGGGTCATAGAAGATATTAAAGAATTCGGCATTCCCGAATTCCCGATTAAGCCGGATGTTAAAAGAACATTTAGCACCGTAATCGTTCCGGTTAAAGCAAAAAAGGTGCAATAAGCCAGTCTATTTATCGCAAAATATATTATTAATTCCCCTTTTTTAAAAGGGGTGGCATTTTGCCTCAAGGCAAAATGACGGGGTATTTATTTTAAAATTATTTTAAGGGGTTCTAAAATGGCAAAAATAAAGATCAAGACCAACAGGGGAGCAAAGAAGAGGTTTAAGATTACGGCTAACGGAAAGGTGGTTCATTATAAGGCTAACAAAAGCCATATATTAACTTCAAAGGCTCGAAAAAGAAAGAATAAACTTAAGAAAAGCGCCATCGTTAATTTGGTTGACGCTATGAATATCAAAAGGCTTGTTCCTTATTTATAATAAAAGGAGTTAAATAATGTCAAGGGTAAAAAGAGGGGTTTTAACAAAAAAAAGGCATAAAAAAGTTTTAAAACTTGCAAAGGGTTATTACGGCGCAAGAAGCAGGCTTTTTAAGTCGGCGCAGGAAACTGTCTTAAAGGGGCTTAATTACGCTTATAGAGATAGAAAGGTTAAAAAAAGGCAGTTCAGAGGGCTATGGATAGTTAGGATTAATGCCGCATGCAGGGCGAACGATATATCTTATTCAAAATTTATTAATGCGCTTAATAAGAAAGGGATTAATTTAAACAGAAAGGTTTTGGCTGAAATTGCGTTAACCGATCCGGCTGCGTTTTCCGGTTTGGTTAAAGAAATAACATCCAATTAATTCCCCTTTTTTACATACCCCGTCGGTCAGCTTGCGGCTGACCGCCACCCCTTTTGAAAAAGGGGAATGGGGGTGTCATTTTGCCTTAAGGCAAAATGACGGGGTATTTATAATTAAACCCTTCAATTAAGATTAAAAACTTATTATTAAATTTACCCCCAAGTTAAACCTTATAAACGAGGGCCTTGATAATAAATGTCTTTAACAAAATCAGACTTAACGAACAAGATTCGCAGTAAGGTTGGCTTGTCCTCTGCCGAATCCTTAACATATGTAAACTCTTTTTTTGATTTTATAAAATCGGAAGCGGAAAAAGACGGACAGGTTAAATTGACCGGTTTTGGAAGCTTTCTCATCAAAGAAAAAAAGAGAAGGAAGGGCCGGAATCCTCAAACAGGCGAACCTATTTATATCAGCGAAAGAAAGGTGCTAAAGTTTAAGTCCTCGGTTGTCTTGAAATCGAAAATAAATAAAAAATATAAAAATGGATCCGGTGGATGAGAAGCTTTATTATAAAATTGGGGAAGTTGCAAAAATAATAGAAATTGAGCCTTATGTCATAAGATACTGGGAAACGGAATTCAATTTCTTAAAGCCGCATAAATCCAAAAGCTCTCACAGGCTTTATTTAAAATCCGATATCGAAAAGCTTTTGCTGATAAAGGATTATTTGTATAATAAAAAATTTACGATAGAAGGGGCAAAAAAGGCGATAAAAGCAAAATCATCTCAAAAAGACGATAATATTAAGCTTATAAAAAATATTCATAACGAACTTAATTCCGTTAAGTCCCTTTTGTTATCGAGAAAAAAATAGTAATGAACATACTTCTTTCAAATGATGACGGGGTTTATGCAACAGGTATAAATATTTTATTTGAAGAGCTTAAAAAGTTTGCCGATGTCGTAATTGTCGCTCCCGATAGAGAAAGAAGCGCAAGCTCACATTCTTTAACCATAGACAGGCCGTTAAGAGTTAATGAAATCAAGCCGGATATATTTTCAGTTGACGGCACGCCTACGGATGCCGTTAACATTGCCGTTCACTCCGTTTTAAAGTCCAAGCCTGATTTAATCATATCGGGTATAAATTACGGGGGCAATATTTGCGACGATGTCATCTACTCAGGAACCGTGTCTGCGGCAATGGAGGGGGCTATTATGGGGATAAAGTCGATAGCCGTTTCATTAGTTGTAAATAAGGGCGGCGGGTATCTGCCGAAAGACCCCTCTCTTGAAGACAATCTTGAATTATCGTTCCAAAAGGCGGCAGAATTTGTTTCTAATCTTGCCTCTGCCGTCCATAAGCATTCTTTGCCTGAATACACACTGCTCAATGTGAATATACCCCAAACGATAATAAATAAGCAAAACAGCTTCGAATATCTTGTTACGAGGCAGGGAAAGCGTTATTTCGAGGACTTTGTCGTCGAAAAGATAGACCCCCGCGGGAGAAAATATTACTGGATTTGGGGTAAAAATATCAGGTTCGAAGATGTGGAGGGAAGCGATTACGAGGCCGTCCATAACGGTCTTATTTCCGTTACGCCCATACACCTCGATATGACAAATTATAAAGCAATGGAAAAATTAAAAAATATCGATTTTCTTTATAATATTAAATCCTGAATGGGGAAATTAAATGGGACACCTTTTCACCTTTCAATCCCGTTTTCGTCTTTAATTCCCCTTTTTTAAAAGGGGAATTTGTTATTGCGGGCATAGCTCTTCAATCTAGTTTTCGTTTTTAATTCCCCTTTTTTAAAAGGGGTGTCAGTCCACCCACGGCGGACTGACGGGGTATTTATAAAATAAATTTAACACCTATAAATTTTATGGTAAATTTTAAAAACTCCGCAGGCAGGGTTACCGAACAGGCTCTTGTTTCGCAGGGAATTACCGATAAAAATGTGCTCTACGCGTTAAGAACGGTTCCGAGGGAAAAATTTGTCGAGGAATCGTTAAAAGAATTAAGTTATACGGGTGCGCCGCTTCCCATAGGCCATAATCAAACAATATCCGGTATTTACACTGTTGCTTTAATGACGCAGTCTCTTTGTTTAAATAAAAGCCATAAAATTCTTGAAATAGGAACAGGTTCGGGCTATCAGGCGGCGATTTTATCCAAGCTTTGCATGAGTGTTTTTACGATAGAACGGATAAGGGAACTATCTTTAAAGGCAAGGGATATTCTTGGAAAACTTAACATTCATAATGTGACATTTATTATCGGAGACGGAACAATCGGGTTTAAGGAATACGCCCCTTACGATAGAATAATTGTTACAGCCTGTTCTCCCGATGTTCCCGAGGCGCTTTTCGCCCAGTTAAGCGAGGGCGGCATAATGGTTATGCCCCTTGAAATGAGCGGTTCGCAAAATATCTTTGTAATAGAAAAAAAAAATGGTAAAATGTATTCTAATAATATTGCCCCTGCAAATTTTGTCAGGCTTATAGGCAAGGATGGTTTTAAATCCTGACCGTTCTTCCATATATGGTTTTCTTTATTATATTTGTATTATTATAAATAATTATAATCTTTTATCTTACTATTTATAATGTCGAGAACAAAAATTAATAAAGATGAAGAAAAGCCTGTAGTTTCGGAAAACAGCGAAAAAGCCTCCACACCGCCGTTTTATGATAATATTATATCCCGGCAATATTTAAAATATCTTAAAAAAAACCCTCTTTTAACAAAGGAAGAGGAGTATGAACTCGCCTTAAAAGTTCAGGAAGGGGACAAAGAAGCCAGAGATTTAATGATTAAATCTAATCTTGGGCTTGTCATCAATGTGGCAAAAAGATTTCTTGGGAGAGGGCTTTCATTCGATGATTTGATTATGGAAGGAAATATCGGCCTTATGAAAGCTGTCGATAAATTTATCCCTAAAAAGGGTTTCAGGTTTTCGACTTACGCTATATGGTGGATAAGGCAGTCCATCGAAAGAGGCATATTAAATTCAGGCAGGCTTATAAGGCTTCCTATACATATTTCCGAAAACCTTTTTAAATATTCAAGGGCGACGAAAGAGATGACGGGCGAGTTGGAAAGAGAGCCGAATATGGGCGAAATTGCAAAACACATGGGAATCGAGGAAAAAAAGCTTGA
The DNA here is from genome assembly GCA_023489335.1 of Deltaproteobacteria bacterium. Lineage (GTDB taxonomy): Bacteria > SZUA-79 > SZUA-79 > Acidulodesulfobacterales > Acidulodesulfobacteraceae > Acidulodesulfobacterium. Next base: position 113,828 of record JAMDCP010000011.1, read on the forward strand.
AAAGATTTTAGGTTTTATCGGAAATGTTTATTCTTTAGATACCTCCTTTCCGCAAAATCAGGACGGCGAACAAAATTTAGCCCTCGCAAATATTATAAAAGAAGATGAGGAAAGCACATCCTCTTTTGATATGCTCGATAAAATAGAAACATTAAAACTCTTAAACAAATGGCTTTTAATGCTTGGGGATATAGAAAGAAAGGTCATAATATTAAGATACGGGCTTAACTATGAAAAGCCGAGAACGCTTAACGAGATAGGGTTAATTTTTAACCTCACCAAAGAGCGTATCAGGCAGATTGAGGTTAAGGCGTTAAAAAAGCTTAAAAAAATGGCAGAGGAAGCAGGTATGGAGGGGTAATGTTAAGAACTAACCCCGAGGAAACCCAAAAAATTATTAACGCTATATCGAAATATGAAAAAATCCATTCAAACTTAATCCGCGTTACCCAAACCCACATATCGCGCGTTTTTATAACACCCAAATTTGTCTATAAGCAAAAAAAAACCGTTAATTTTGGATTTGTCGATTATTCGTCCTTAGAAAAAAGAATATTTTTTGCAAGGCGTGAGCTTTCTTTAAACAGAAGGGCTTGCTCAAGCATTTATATAGATTTGCAGGAATTAAGGCAAAACGGCGGCAGTTATTTTATCGGCTTTAAAGGCGGGCTCTTAAAAGATGTTTTTGTAAGAATGAGGTATGCGGCTGACGAAAGGTTTTTAAATAATATATTGGATTCGTTTAATAAAAACGGCGTTGAAAATTATAAATTTAATAAATTGGTTGTTTTAAAAAAGGTTGCCAAAAGAATTTATCTATTTCATAAAAACGCAAAATCCTCAAAAAGGATAAGCGGCTTTGGTAAAACCCGGGTCTACAAGGAGAACTGGGACGATAATTTTTTAGCTGTCAGGGAACTTCTTGATAGTTTTAAAGACGCTCCGAAGGGACAGGTAAATATAAGAAGTTTTTTTGATATTTTGAACTATGCGGAGAAGTTTTACAATGGGTTTTTGCAATCTGGGATGTTTAACGAGTTTGTAAACTCCAGAATCGAAAACGGCTTCATCAGGGACCTTCACGGCGACCTGAGAATGGAACATATTGCCGTGGGCGGCAGGGAAGGGGTTAAAGGCGTATGTTTGATGGACTGCGTGGAGTTTAACGAGAAGTTTAGAAATCAGGATTTATATTTAGATATTGCATTCCTGCTTATGGATTTCGAGTTTCACGGTTTTTTTTACGAATCCGTAGAATTTTTTGATTATTATAAGGGATTTTTCAACTATAAAAAAGATATAGAAGGGTATGAAAAATACGAACCTTCTATAATCCCTTTTTTTAAGGCATACCGGTCCGTCGTAAGAACCAAAATCGACCTTCTTTCAGGCAGGCTTGAAGGAGGCTTAAAACATTTAAGTTTAGCCCTGTTTTATATCAAGTGTATTAACAAACCCGTTGTCATTCTTAATATCGGATTGTCCGGCAGCGGAAAGACTAATCTTTCTAATTTACTGGCAAACTATTTTTACGCTAAACACATAAAATCTGATAGATTAAGGCAGGAAATGTTTGGTTTTACGGATAAAATATTTAAATACGGCAGGAAGGCAAGCGAAACGGTTTATAACAATATGTTTCAGGAGGGGGCGCAGGGGGTTAACGAGGGTAAAAGCGTAATATTCGACGCAACCTTTTTAAAAAAAGAGCATAGGGAAAAATTTATTAGCTATTTTGAAAAAAAAGACTGTAATTTTGTCGTTATATACTCTAAAATATATGGAGATAAAGAGCATGTTATATTAAAAAGACTTGAAGACAGGCGGTCGTCCGGACATCCGGCAAATAAAAATGCCGCCAGGGACTTAAAAAAGGGGAACGGAGGCGGGGAAGGGAAATTCGCGAAAGAATATTCGGAAGCCGATGTTTCGGTTTATCTTAACCAGAAAAAGGTATTCGAGGAGCCTGAGCCTCAAGACTCGTCATCACTTAAAAATCGTACGGAAACGCGGGGTTTTTGCTTTATAACCGTGGATGCATCTTTGGAATTAAACGAGCGGTTTAATTATGTAATGGAAGCCTTACGCATTGAAAAGCGCAACAGACAAAATTTTGGATTATTTTAATACATATTACGATAGGTACAGGTACGAATTTTATTTAGTTTTATTATCCATACTTGCATTTATCGTTCATCTGCACCTTGCCTCCACTTTAAACCTGGGCAATGATGAAGCCCATTATTATGTTTGGTCGCTAAAACCGTCATTGGGTTATCTCGACGACGCCCCGTTCGTCGGCTATGTTATTTATTTTTTTACGGGGCTTTTGGGAAAAAGCGAGCTTAATGTCAGGCTTGGTGCGGTTATTTTTTCGTTTTTCGACGGCTTTTTAATATACTATCTTACATATATGCTCTTTAAAAATAAAAGGGCGTCTTTTTTTGCTTTTTTGTTTTTTTTATCGGCGGTAATATTTAGCACCGTCCTATCCGTTATGATGCTGCCCGACGCATCCCTGCTGTTTTTCTATCTGTGTTTTCTGATTATATTTTATAAAGCCCTTGAGCATAAAAACAAAAACAGGAGCAAATATAGTCTGATTTTATGGATGCTTACAGGCCTGTTTTTAGGCCTTGCATTTTTAAGCAAATATACCGCCGCTTTAATCCCCCCTTCCATTCTCTTATATCTATTGGTTTCTAAGAAAAATAGAGCCGTTTTAAAAACTTTTTATCCGTATCTGGCTCTTGCCGCCGCCATTGTCGTTTTTTCGCCCGTAATCTATTGGAATTTTACCCATAATTTTATATCCTTTAAATTTCAGCTCTCGCACGGCTTTTCGCGCCCGGAACCCGGAATATCTTTATTTATGCAAGGGTGGCTGGGACAATTTTTAGTGGTTACGCCGTTCATCTACCTGTTTCTTATCGGAACATTCGTTTATTCCCTAAAATTTATTTCGCAATGGTTCGGCAGGAATATAAAGGGGTCTGATTTAGACCCCTTTATAGATAATGCGGATATTGCCGGGGGCTTTTTGTACTCCGTTTGCCTGTCTCTTCCTATACTGGCTTTTTTCATCGTAAACGGATATTCCCACAGAATACTCGTTCACTGGCCGGATATAGGCTATATGCCGGCATTTTCCATTATGGGATATGTTGCGGATAGGATTAGTAAAAGTAGAAAACAAACGAAGCTATTGGAAAAATTCAAATCTAAGGCTGCTAAATCATATGTGTATTTTGCGCTCTTTTCCGGTTTTTTCTTAAGTTTTGTATTATACAATCAAATATATTATAATTCGATACCAATAGGAAAAATAATAAGATATATCGATAAGGAGAAAAGCCTTAAAAGACGCTGGTTCTTTTCATTGATTCCCCACATACCGGGAAAACCCAAAACGGCCGACATAACAAACGACCTTTTCGGGTGGGGGAAAGGGGCAAAATATATCGGTATTGTTTATAAGGGATATGAGGCGGTTTATCATCCGCTTTTCATCCTGACCCACCATTATGCCATTGCGGACGAGTTAGTATATTACGGGGGTTATAAGCCTGCGGCGAATATTTATAATATATCGGGGTTTTTAAACCAATACGACCTGTGGCAAAATTTAAACAAAATAAACGGAAAAAATGCCCTTTTTATAATGGATAATAAATATATGGTAAATCCGGTGCGGATATATAAGAAGGATTTTAAATCGATAAAAAAAATCGGCAGGCTGGATATTTACATTAAATTTAGACCAGTCAGGGTTTATTACCTGTATTTAATGAAAGATTTTAACGCGAAAAGGGCTGTAAGGCATATCAAAAAAAGGATGTTTTAATCTCAATCTTATTAAATTCCCCTTTTTTAAAAGGGGAATGCGGGTGACATTAAAGATATCGCAGCCGATAAATAGAAATTGCTTTTAATTCCCCTTTCTCTGAAAGGGGTGTCATTTTGCCTTTCAGGCAAAATGACGGGGTATTTATAAATAAATTTCTTTTTTCAAAATTTAAATTAAACATATGAAAATACTTGTTGCGATACCGACATATAACGAAAGAGAAAATATCGGAAGGATGATAGAATCGGTTCTGAATTTGAACGAGAATGAAACGGTTAAAGGGTTGAATGCCGTTATTAACCTTGTAATAATCGACGATAATTCGCAGGACGGAACCCAGGAAATCGTAAAGGGTTTTATTGGGATTGGCAGAGGAAATCTGTTTCTTATTTCGAGGGAAAAAAAATTAGGTCTTGGGACGGCTTATGTTGCGGCATTTAAGTTTGCCATAGACGGGGGCTTCGATTATGTTATTACGATGGATTGCGATTTTTCCCATAATCCGGATGAGATTATCGGTTTTATTGAACTTATGAATGCTCAAAAGTGCGGAATGATTGTAGGTTCAAGATATATCGGGGGGATAAGGATAATAAACTGGAGTATGAAGAGGCTTTTGATTTCCTATTTTGCAAATATTTACGCCAAATTGGTTACGGGAGTTAAAATCGGCGATTTGACGGGCGGTTTTAATATGTATGATGTAAACTGCCTTAAAAAGGTAAATTTAAACGGCATCAGTTCGAGGGGATACGCCTTTCAAATCGAGATGAAATACAGGATAAAAAAAGCGGGCTGCGGCTTAGAGGAATATCCCATAATATTTTACGAAAGAACTAAGGGTAAATCCAAGATGTCGAACGGCATTATTTTTGAGGCTTTTTTCGCGGTAATAAGGCTCAGGCTTGGGCTTTATAAGTAATGCCCCAATTTTTAAGTTGGGTATTTAATTTCCCTTTTTGGTATTGTTTTTGTATTTGAATTTCATTTTATGATATTGTATAATAGTTTAGTTTTTTTTAAGTCGGGGTAAATTTAAACTATGGATAAAACTATGGATAAGTTAAATGTCGTCAATTCAATCAATGATTTAAAGGGTTTTGTCAGGGAGATTCCCGATTTCCCCCAAAAAGGGATTAATTTTAAAGATATAACGCCCCTTCTTGCAAACCCCAAGGCTTTTGCATTTTCCATCGATAGCCTTGCAAACAAATATCTAAACGAAAGGATTGATTATGTCGTTTGCATAGAGGCAAGGGGTTTTGTGGTGGGTTCTGCGCTTGCTTACAGGCTGGGGTCGGGTGTAATAATTGTTAGAAAGCCGGGCAAACTTCCGTACGAGTGCAATTCTTTATGCTACGACTTAGAATACGGAAGCGCAACGCTTGAAATTCATAAAGACGCATTAAAAAAGGGGGACAGGGTAATTATCGCCGATGATGTTTTGGCAACCGGCGGTACGGCTCTTGCCGCAATCAACCTTGTAAAAGAGTTTGGCGCAGAGGTGGCGGATGCGGCGTTTTTAGCCGAGCTTTCGTTTTTAAACGGAAGAGGCAAATTAAAGCCATATACTATTAATTCCTTGATGAAATTTGATTATTAACGATATATAAATAAAATCAACATTATTTAAGGGGGGTTTATGAAAAAGGGTTTTACGATTATTTTTATCGTTCTTGTCATTGTTTTAGGTTATATTGTCGTTCATGCAATTACTGCTCCGGTTAAGTTATCGGCCGCGCAGCTTGGAGCCGAACTCATTCATTCCCATAAAAACGGCATCGATTGCTTTGCCTGCCACGCAATAAACGGCAAGGGCGGTAATGTCGGCCCAGATCTTTCGAAAGAAGGAGCTCTTAAACATTCTATTAAATGGCTCGAGGTTCAAATTGCAACACCGGCAAAGCATTTTAAACCCGGTTCCATGGTTAAGATAAACGGCAAAACATATATGGCTATTATGCCCGACCACAAGATGCTTTCCAAAAAAGAGCTTTTTGAGCTTGCGTCTTATCTGGATTCGTTGAAATAAACAAATCAGACCCTTTTTTTAAATACCCCGGCATTCAGCTTGCGGCTGACTGCCACCCCTTTTAAAAAAGGGGAATAGGGGAATCATCAAAGATATCGCAGCCTATATGCCTTTGCCTTTAATTCCCCTTTCTCTGAAAGGGGTGTCATTTTGCCCTAAGGCAAAATGACTGGGTATTTAGATTTTTTGAGGGGGGGCGAACCCCCTCAAATTTTTTTGCAATAATACTTGACTAATTTAGTAAAGTATGTTTTACTTAAAGAAAGTGAATTGTCATTCCTGCGTACACAGGAATCGATAAAATAAAGCGGATGCCTTTTCGTCTTTAATTCCCCTTTTTTAAAAGGGGTGTCAGTCCGCCAACGGCTGTATCTTTGCCTGCGTTTATAAAACCAACGGTTTTATGCAGGCGAAGATGGACGGGGTATTTAGGATATCTTTTTATTTTAATTAATTTAATTTATATTTTAGATTTGGAGGCAAAAATGAAGATAATAAATTTTGACCATTTTGCGGCAACAAAAATGAGGCCTGAGGTAAAGGATGCAATGGAGCCTTTCTTTATGCAGGAATACGGCAATCCCCAGAGCATTCACACATTGGGGGACGAGCCGAGAGAGGCTCTCAATAAGGCAAGGCTTCAGGCGGCGGAGCTTTTAGGCGCAGCAAGCAACGAGGTGATATTTACGGGGAGCGGTTCGGAATCCAACAATCTTGCAATTAAAGGAACGGCTTTTGCCAGAATGGATAAAGGGAAACATATAATCGTTTCTAAAATCGAGCATTTTAGCGTGTTAAATGCCGTTAAGGCTCTGGTTAAACTTGGTTTCGAGGTCAGCGAAATCCCTGTTGACAAATACGGTTCGGTTGACCCTCAGGATGTCAAAAACGCCTTAAGAAAGGATACGATTCTTGTCAGCATAACGCATGCGTCAAATGAAATAGGCACTATTCAGGATATTAAAGAAATTTCAAAGATAGTCCATGAAAACTCCGGGGCATATATGCACACCGATGCAAATACTTCATGCGGCTTTATTGAAACCGATGTCAAGGAACTCGGCGTCGATATGCTTTCCGCCGCACCGCACAGGTTTTACGGTCCAAAGGGAACGGGGCTTTTCTATCTTAAAAAGGGAACCAGAATAATGCCTTTAATAGACGGCGGCATTCAAGAGTTCGGAAGAAGGGCGGGTACTGAGAATGTTCCTGCCATTGCAGGCGCCGGTGTTGCGTGCGAACTGGCGAAAAAGGAGTTAAAGGCTCGGACCGCGCATCTTCTGCCTATTCAAAAATATATAACAAGCGGGGTATTAGGTTCTCTCTACGAGGTGTATCTTAACGGGCATCCCGAAAAAAGGCTACCTAATAATTTAAACTTTGTGGTGAAATACATCGAGGGCGAATCTATGTTGATGTGGCTTAATAACAAGGGAATTATGGTCGCAAGCGGTTCCGCCTGCACATCCAAAATTTTAAAGTCGTCCCATGTGTTAAACGCTATAGGGGTTGACCCTGCGCTTGCGCAGGGCTCGCTGCTTATTTCTCTGGGCGAGGACAATTCGCTGCAAGATGCCGCTTATTTTGTGAAGGAGCTTCCGCCGGTGGTGAATAAATTAAGGCAGATGTCCCCTCTTTACGAAGAAGTTATGAAAAACAGGATGCAATCCGTGCAAGTGTGAAACTTGGCTTTTGGTAATGTATGGCTTAATTTACATAACACATATAATTTAATATAAAGTAATATAAATAATAAAATAAGGAGGCAGCATTATGCCGGTATATTCGGAAAAAGTTATGGATCACTTTCAAAATCCAAGAAATGTGGGAGAAATCGAAAATGCGGACGGGGTAGGGGAGCTTGGCAATCCGACCTGCGGCGATATAATGAAAATATATATCAAAGTCAAAGACGATAAAATCGACGATATAAAATTTAAAACATTCGGCTGCGGAGCGGCTATCGCAACAAGCTCGATGGTAACCGAACTTGTAAAGGGAAAGACGCTCGAAGAGGCGGAAAGGGTATCTAACGAGGTTGTTGCCGAGGCTTTGGACGGACTTCCTCCCGTTAAGATGCACTGCTCCAATCTTGCGGCGGATGCGCTTCATCTTGCCGTGGAGGATTACAAGGCAAGAAAGGCGGGCAAAGGTCCGCTCGGCAGGGTCGAAACACCGGAACATGACGAAAGCGAACACGATTTGCTCGAGCATGCGTAATATATAAAGAATACAAGGGACTCGTGAAGTTATGAATTACGATTACGAACTTGATACATTCGGACTTTCCTGCCCGATGCCTATCATAAAGGTGAAGGAGGAGTTTAAAAACATACCCGAGGGCTCCGTCCTAAAGGTAGTGGCTTCGGACGAGGGTATAGTCGAGGATTTAAAAAGCTACTGCAAAAAAACCAACCACGAGTTCCTGTCTTATGAAATAAACCTTCCCGAATATGTAGTCTATGTTAGAAAATAGAATAGCGAAAGGTATCCGATTTATTTTATAAATACCCCGTCCATCTTTGCCTGCATAAAACCGTTGGTTTTATAAACGCAGGCAAAGATACAGCCTAAAGGCGGACTGCCACCCCTTTTAAAAAAGGGGAATTAAAAAATAAAGGATACCTTTTTCTTCCTTATACCGTCATTGCGAGATATCTTTACCGGCGGCCAATAAAAGCCAACGGCTTTTATGCCGGTAAAGATGGGTAGCGACGGACGAAGTCCAGCGAAGCTCACCAATCTCGCGGTTATTATGCTAAATACTAAGGATTGGTTTGCCAAGTACATAATTCCAAAAAAATATTTTATTTTAAGTATTGACAAAGGGTAATTTTAAGTATATATATTATATATATTAAATCATATATTGCCCATAACGGTGCGTTTTAAGCCTTTCGATGCAGGGCGTATGTGTGGAACGGAAACGGTTAAAAAGCGAATGCAATCTGGAAAATAAATTAAAATCTTTATTAATTTAAGGAGGTGGAGAGGGAGAAATAGATTAAAGCATGTCGTCCCCGCAGAGCATATGAACGGGGATTTGCAGTTTAATGAATGTTTGTTAGTTCTGTTTTTTTATTAATTTTTAATTTTAACTTTAAGAGAGAGGAAAGTTATGAAAAAGAAATTGGTAATAACTATGGTTGCTTTGTTTGTTTTAGCGCTTTCTTTCGCTATGGCGCCGAAAAAAGCAAACGCAATTCCGGCTTTTGCTCAAAAGTATCATTTTTCATGCGCAGTTTGCCACACGGTTTTCCCGAACCTTAACCCGTTCGGAAGAGCGTTCTGGAGAAACGGCTTCAGGCTTCCCGGAACAAACGGAACTCCGTCCGACGCAACACAGATTACCGAAGGTTTGAGTCTTCCGAACCCATGGCCGGTTCCGATAATGGTCGAAGGTATAATTACCTATCAGCATTATACGAATGAAAATGTAAGTAATGCAATTCCCCAGCAGACAGATGCCTTTGGCATTGATGGCGCCATAGTTACAGGCGGCGCATTTAAGCTTTACACCCCGCTTGCGGATTCGCTTTCTTTTTATACACACTGGACTGTCGGCGGTAATGTAAAGTTAAAGCAGGTTTTCGCATCTTTAAACGGGCTCGGAACTGGTTTTGGTCTTCCATCACACCTGTTTAATTTAAAATTAGGCCAGGTAACAACCGCATCCCCGTACTTTTATAGACAGGCGCCTTTCTATCTTACCGCAGGTCCTGTGCAGAATGGCCAGGGGTTAGCAGTCGGTTATGACACTGAAGCCGGTAACTTAATTCATAAAAGAAACGCGGGTTTTGCCCTTTACGGAACGCCGGGCTATCATTTGTGGTATAAAGTAAGCGTTACTAATGATGCAGGCGGAAGTACCGTGAATGCCAATTCAAACACCACGGGCGTAAGCAATGCAATGGAGTATTCTTACCAGTTAAAAGAATATGCTCCAATCCCGATGGGTCAGCTTGAGTTCGGGTATTACGGAGCCTCAATATCCCAGCCGCTTTATAACGCAGCCATTGGCGCTTGGAATACCAGTGTTCAGGTTAATGGCGTGGATGTTGACCTTGCAAACGATATTTATGAACTTGGTTTAACCTATATGCAGCAAAGAGATAACCATCCTTACGGTCCTAACGGTATTACTTTTAACGGCAATACCCAGAATTCAAACGGTTATGATACATTTGAAGTTTACGGCAGATATTTATTCCCGCAAATTGGTAATGGCTTAATGCTCTCTGCGGATTACGCGGCATACAGCTGGACGCATAAAGATGCGCAGGAAGCCTATAATGGTAATAATCCTGGAGCCAGTTGTTCCAACGCCAGTCTTTATCAGTCAGGAACATATACATCATCCAACGGCTGCACCAACGAAGGCATAAAGGATGCGTTTGCCATTAATGCCGAATACAACCTGGCATACAACGCTCATTTGTACCTTGGATATTTGTTCACCAATAAATCTGAGGACAATACAGTTGGCGCAGGTCTTGACTTTGCATTCTAATCCGGCTAACGCAGGGTTGTGATTGCAATTGCAATAAAAATTAAAGCGGAAGCGGCTTTCTAAGCCCTTCCGCTTTTTTTCTCCTTCTTTCCTATCTCATAAAATCCCGTTATGAAAGCATTATTTTTTGTGGTATAATAAAAAAATAAATAAAATTGTTCCATAACTTCAATAATCAACCATGTCATCCAGGGCATTTAAACACACTGATTACTTTGCTTTTACAAAAGAACGGCCTGATAGGAAAATTATTAAGGATGACTGGATATTGGAAACTATCAAATATCCTCAAAAAATTGAAATTCAGAAGGACGGAAGGATAAGAAAATGGAAATATATTAATGAAGTTGAAAAATATTTGAGGATAATTTTACTGGAAGACGGCGAAACCGTCCATAACGCTTTTTTTGATAGAAATTTTAAGGAGGAATAACAATGAAAATAAGATATTTTTCCGATACGGACACGGCATTTATAGAATTTTCCGACAAACCTGTTATGGAAACTAAAGAGATATCAGAAAATCTTTACATCGATACGGATGAAAGCGGAAACATAGTCAGCATGACCATAGAGCATGCAAAAGAAAAAGCCAATATGTCAGAGATAACTTATTTGCAGATGGATTCTAATAGCCAAAAGACAGCCCACGCTTAATAAAGGGGACAGATCTATTTTATATTCCAATCCCGCCCGCATTTGCCGGCTTTATCCGTAATACGCTTTAATATAATGTTTAGAATTTAGATTTTAAAATGTTGACAAATAAAAATATATGGTATATTATACCATATATAATGGAAAAAGAACATAAATACATATAAATATGGGAGCTAAATTATTATTCCGTCAAAAGAATATCTATCCTAACGGGGATATTGTCGAGATGAAGATATGGCGGGTGCCGGACTCGGACGATAAGCCGCATGGATTAAAATATTCGCTCGTCTATATTCAAAACGGCAAAATAATTTTGGGATTCGATAACGCCGAGGGCAAAGGCGACCATAAGCATTATAAAGGTAGAGAATACAACTACGATTTTAAAAGTGTAGATAAATTAATTAAAGATTTTTATGGTATTATCGAAAAAATAAGGAGCGGCAAACAATGAAAGTAAAAAAAATAAATATAGGCATAAAAAGTTTAAACGAAAGCCTCGAAAATTTTGCCGATACATGGAAACAACTTGAATCCGGCAAAAAAGTTAAGAAAGAAGAGGCAATATATTTTGAATCTATAGATGCCGTAAGGTCGGTTCTTACGAACAACAGGCTCTTAATTCTTAAAACAATCAAAGAAAAGCATCCTAAATCCATATATGAACTATCAGGGATGCTGGGAAGAAATTTAAAAAACGTTAATCAGGATTTAGATATGCTTGTTAGAATAGGGCTTGTGGAACTTAAAAAAGAAAAAACCGATAAAGACCGTGTTATTCCCTTTGTGAATTATAATGAAATTATGCTTGCGATACCCGTATAACTGGACGAAAAAAGCTGTCCGAAAAATTGAAAAATGGTATCCGATTTATGATATAAGATATAATTAGTAACATAATTAAAAAAGTTTTATTGTTTAACACAAAATAAATTTTGAATAAACGTATTTTTATATAATATAAAAGGCATAATATAAAAGGTGTCCGATTTATTTGTTACATTTATTTATTTCATTTCAAATGGGGGGCAGGGTGTATGGACTATGGTTTAAAAAACAGGCTTTCGAGAATCATTAAGCCAGAGGATAACAGGACGGTTATGCTTGCGATAGACCACGGTTATTTTATGGGTCCCACGAGCGGACTTGAGGATGTTAAAGGCGCTATTACGCCGCTTTTGCCTTACGCGGATTCGCTGATGCTCACAAGAGGCATATTAAGAAATCAAATCGATGCCCGCATCGATATTCCTATTGTTTTGCGGGTTAGCGGAGGGACAAGCATATTGAAAGACGACCTTTCAGACGAAGACATTACGGTTTCCATGGAGGATGCGATAAGATTAAATGCAAGCGCCGTGGCTTTGTCTATATTTGTCGGGTCCAAAAATGAGAAACAGGGAATAATAAATCTTGCAAAATTAGTCGATGAGGGAAATAGGTACGGTATTCCGGTTCTTGCGGTAACGGCCGTCGGAAGAGAGATGGCAAGGGATGCCCGTTATCTGTCTCTATCCTCAAGGATTGCGGCGGAAACAGGGGCAAGCATCGTAAAAACATATTATTGCGATGATTTTGAAAAGGTAATAAGCACCTGTCCCGTTCCGGTGGTTGTTGCCGGAGGAAAAAAGACGGGCGAAAAGGAGGCTCTGGAGCTTGCATATAATGCCGTAAAGTGCGGTGCGGCAGGCGTGGATATGGGCAGAAATATATTTCAATCGGAAAGGCCGGTTAACATGATTAAAGCCGTAAGGGCGGTCGTTCATGAAGGGCTTGCGCCGGAAGAGGCTTATAATGCTGTTTATAATGTAGATACCCCATAAATACCCCGTCAGTCCGCCCGCGGCGGACTGACACCCCTTTTAAAAAAGGGGAATTAAAGGCAGATACTCGTTATATATGTAAAGCATGGGGCAAAACATTCCCCTTTTAAAAAAGGGGAATTAAAAATAAAATAATATGATATAAATATAATAGTTTATAATTGGCAGTGCCGCCATAACCATATTAGATTCAGGCAACATTTCCGTCCCTAAATCCCGCCCCCGAAGGTGCCGTTATATCTATAAATTCGCCATAATTATGGAACATTTTATTAACAATTTAAGCATTAAATGGAAAATATTAATAAGCGCTTTTGCTATTTTTTTCTTCACTATTTTTATAAGCGATGCTATCTTTCTTTACACTATTTATAAAACACTGTCCGGCAGAAATTATTTAAAAAATACAAGGATAGCCAGAATATTAACCTCGGAAATACAATACTCTTTATACTTCAATAAAATTCAATTTTTGAAAAAGTATTTAAGTTCCAACATAAAAAATTATCGCGTAATTAATGGTATTTCAATATATAATCCCGAAGGGAAGCTAATAATGAATAGCGGGAAAATTTATGCCGCACATGATACCAAAGGCTGGATTTCTGCTTATACAGGAACGACAAATCATGATAAAGAAAACGGGGATAAGTCTATTTTAATCAGAAATATTAATTATAACGGCAAAAGATTGGGGCTTGTTGCAATTAAATTTAATTTAAAAAAAGAGGCTGAAGCCACCGACAGCCGCGTTTTTTGGGTTGGAGTCAGGTTTTCATTGATAGCGCTCGTTTTTATAGCTTTAGGGCTTTTTATGTTTTATATTATAACGGTTATTATCACAAAGCCCTTATTTGAGATAAAGGAAAATATCGAAAAGATAAAAAACGGCAATTATAAGATAAGTTTTAAGAAAAGGTTAAACGACGAGATTGGAAGCGTTATAAATGCGATTAGTTCGATGGCATTGTCGATAGAGGAATATACCAAAAAGATTGATTTAGTAAATAAAGAAAAGGGCGAATTAAATTGTATGGCGATTATGGGCGAGATGTCGGCTAATATAGCGCATGAAGTTAAAAATGCCATATATATTATTTCTTCCGCAAATGCGTATATATCTCACGAAACAAGAAATAAGCTCGTATTAGAGGTTACGAATATAATAAATAACGAAGTAAAAAGACTCGATAAAATGACCGTCGATTTTTTGAGTTTTTCCAGACAAAGAAATCCAGAACTGGTTTTAGTAAATATAAATGAACTAATCGATGATTCGATAAGAATATTAAAATTAGAAATCGGCAATTTAAAGATAAAATTAATTAAAGAGTTTCAAGAAGATTTGCCCATGATTAAGGGGGACCCGGAATTACTTAAGCAGGTTATAACAAACTTAATAATAAATGCAATGGATAAAACATATAATTCCGAGAATAAAATTATCGAAATAAAAACGATTTTAAGAGATGATTTTATAAATATCGAAATTACCGATAACGGCGAGGTTATACCGGAAGAAAATATCGAGAAGATATTAAAGCCGTTTTTTACGACCAAAAAAAATGGTTCGGGGCTCGGCCTTCCGATATCTATGCGTATAATTAAACTTCACGGGGGAACTATAAATGTTTACAGCAAAGATAATAAAACTGCATTTATAGTTGCAATTCCCAAAGCCTTTAGGGTACCTAAAAATGAAGAAAATATTATTGATAGATGATGAAAAAAATCTTTTAAGGACGGTAAGCTTAAATCTTTCAAACCACGGTTTTTTTGTCGATACCGCTCAGAGTGCGGAAGAAGGATTTAACCTCTTTAACGAAAAACGGCACGATATTATACTTTGCGATCTAAAATTACAGGGGATAAGCGGGATAGATCTTTTGTCCAAAATAAGAAAAATCGATAAAGATGTAATATTTATCGTAATTACGGCATTTGGGACTATAAAGCAGGCGGTTGATGCCATGAAACTCGGGGCTGACGATTTTATTTCGAAGCCCGTCGATATCGATGGGCTTGCCTACAATTTAAAAATAGCCCTGCAAAAAAGAAGCCCCGAAAAGATTGAGGGCGGTTTTTACGATAAAAACATAGAAAAAATTAAGAAAGACTTTATATTTAAAAGTAATGAAATGGAAGAAATTTTAAAAGAAGTTGTTTTAACTTCCAAATCGGTTTCAAATGTCCTGATTACAGGCGAAACAGGAACAGGCAAGGAGGTTTTAGCTAAGATAATACATTTCCTTTCGGAAAGAAAAGGGGATTTTGTACCGATAAATTTAAGCGCTATCCCGGCAGGCCTTATGGAAAGCGAGCTATTCGGGCATGAAAAGGGTTCGTTTACGGGGGCGGCATTTACGCAAAAAGGTAAATTCGAGATTGTGAACGGCGGCTCGCTTTTTTTAGATGAAATAGGAGAAATGCCCTTTGCAATACAGGCAAAGCTCCTCAGGGTAATACAGGAGAAAGAATTTTCAAGGCTCGGCTCTAATTCAAAAATAGAGCTTAATGCAAGAATTATATGCGCTACAAATGTTAATTTAGAAGAAGCCGTTATCGAAAAAAGGTTTAGGGAAGACCTTTTTTACAGGATAAATGTTTTACATTTTAAAATACCACCGCTGCGGGAAAGAAGGGACGACATCCCTCCCCTTGCCAATTTTTTTGCCTCCAAATATAGCGCCGTTAATAAGAAAAATATTAAGGGCATATCAAAAGATACGGTCGATATTTTGATGGATTACGATTTTCCCGGAAATATAAGAGAACTTGAAAACATTATCGAGAGAGCGGTTGTTGTGGCTACTTCGGATTTTATCGAGCCGCCGAATTTACCCAAGACCATGTTTTCTAAACAGATTCAAACATATAAAAATTTAATCGGTTCGGATGAGAGCGACATAAAACTTGACGAAGTCGAAATTAATTTAATTAAAAATGCGCTTAAAAAAAATAATTATAATCAAACCAAAACGGCAATTTCGCTTGGCATATCAAGAAAGCAGTTAATAACAAAAATGAAAAAATACAGCCTTTTCAGGCTTAAATAACTTCTTAAATAAAGAGATGAAATATTTATTTTTTTATAAAAATGTGATATATTTTAACTTAATATAGTATAAAATGTTATTAAATATAAAATATAAAAATATTAATTGTCCCAAAAGGGACAATTATAAAATTAAAAATTGTTCCTTTTGGGACTAATTTGGAACATAATTAATATCGGGTTCATATTTTAACGCTATCTTAAAAATGGCATTGTTTTTGCAACATAGTAACAGACTAAGATTTAATTTAAACCATCGTTCGCAATAATAACTATTTTAAGGAGGCATCCAGTTTACTTATGTTTCATCTTAACCTAACTTATAGTATTGCCTTTTTCGGCGGGTTATTGGCTTTCTTCTCGCCGTGCATCATACCGATAATACCCGGGTATGTTGCGTTCATAAGCGGAGTCAGCGTTGAATCCCTTACTTCCGAAAAAAAACATGCTAATTTAATAAGGGTTTTTACCGCATCTCTTGCTTTCGTAGCCGGATTTTCCATCGTTTTTATAGCCCTCGGCATGGGTTCTGCGACGATATTCAGCAGTTTCCTTAAATCGAATCTAAATACGGTAAGAATAGTCGGCGGTATTGTAATTATTCTTTTTGGATTATACTGCCTCGGCTTATTTAAGTTGGGTTTTTTAAGCAGGGAGGTTAATATTCTTCCATGGAAAAAAAAGGGCGGGCATATACTGGGGTCGTTATTTCTGGGGATTGCATTTGCGGCTGGATGGGTTCCGTGCGTGGGTCCGATCCTTGCCTCCATCGTTCTTTATACCTCTATCGGCTCATCGTTAACGAGGGCGGCGGAGCTTTTATCCGTCTTTAGCCTCGGACTTGGGCTGCCGTTTATTTTAGCGGGCTTATTTTTAGCGTATTTTATTGTATTTTTCAAAAGAATAAAGGGCTACTTAAGGTTCTTTTCGATAGTTTCCGGAATATTTTTAATTTTAATGGGCATACTTACTATTACGGGAAATTTTGAATTGCTCTCTGTGCATATAATAAACTCTTTATAACTTAAAAAGATTATGGAACCAAAAAGATTATTAACGGCATTTTTACTTTTATTATGTATTTTAACATTAATTTCGCCTCCGTTTGCATTTGCTTCGGATAAAATTCACTGGGAGAGTTTGGGCGCCGCCATTAAGCATAATAAGACGAATAAAAAATACTTTTTACTTCATTTTTATTATCCTACATGCGCTTACTGCATAAGAATGGATAAGCATGTTTTTACCGATAAGAATTTTATAAGTTATATTAATAAACATTTCCATCCTGTCATGGTTGATATATACAGCAATAAGACGACGGAATATTTTAACGGGAAGAGGATGTCCGATTCGCAGATTGCAGCGCTTTTTCATGTGACGGGGGTTCCGCACGATATTTTTTTCGACCCGTCTTATAAAAAGATATTTGTTTTGCCGGGATACTGGAATGTAAAAGATTTTTTGCTTGTAGCGAAATGGATAGGCAGTGGTAAGTATAAGGTAGAAACATTAAGAAAATTTGCCGCCTCCCCATCTAATGAATAGGGAAATACCGCAAGTATATCAAGTATATCTTATATTATATTTACTTAACAGTTTAACGATTAAAAACTAAAGGAGATTTTAAAAATGAATGATCATGTTTCGAGAAGAGATTTTATTAAGAAAACTGCCGCAATCACGCTGGCGGCATTGGTTCCAGTTTCCGCCCTCGGGGACGCTGCTACCGCGCTTGCGGCGCCGAAAGCCGCCAAGCCTGCCAAAAAGATTCATATCATTAAAACAAAACTAGAAAAGTTTGAGGGGAAAGAAATTATATGGCTGGAAAAGGATTCCGCCGAATATAAAAAATTAATGATTCCAAGGATACATTTGCCTTTGCTTGCGCAAAACGGCGGACTTGTTCCGCTCACGATAGATTCTAAATATCCGATGAAAAAAGGGGATTATATCCGCGCATTTCATGTTTTTGACCTCAATAATCCCGTTCCCCGCGTTGCTTCGTTTTATTTAACGCCGGATAACGGCAGGGCTTTTATTGCAACAAGAATTAAACTTCAACAGGATTCTTATGTCCAGGTTGTAACCGAATACTCGAACGGCTCGCTTTACGGCAACCGCGAATTCGTGAAAGTGACGGTCGGCGGCTGCTAGAAAAAAACTGTAGCATTATAATATTTAACCATAACAATTAAAATTATTATCAGGATTAATATTTAATAAGGAGTTTAATATGAAATTAGGAACAATTCTTGTAAGAGTCCCGAGAAAGGTAAAAAAAGGCCAGGTATTTAAAGTTATGTCGATAACAAAACATCCAATGGATACTGGTCTTGTTAAAAACCCAAAAACAGGAAAAATAATACCTATGTGGATTATTAACAAGGTCGATATTTATTACGATAAAAAATTAGTAACCAGTTGCGATTACGGCATAGCTATATCTGCAAACCCTTTTCTTGCTTTTTATTTAAGGGCGGACAAAAAAGCCCCGTTAGAATTTGTTATGCATGACACACACCATAATGTTTATAAAAAAACCGTAATGGTCAATGTAGTATGAAGATGCGGCACATATAATTATATTAAGACTGTATATATCTAAACCAAGAGGTAAGTATGAAGAAAAGAAAGCTTACAAAGCTTATTACAATGCCCCCCATTTTCAATCCGGCATTTATTTTCGGTTTATCGCTTTTTATTTTTGTGGCGGCCTTTTTCCCAGTAAACTCGTTCGCTACAAAAATTCCAAAGGGCCCCTTTTATATCGTTAAAGTTAAGAAGAGCTTTAAAAGCGCCCTGTTCGATCTGAAGCAGGGAATAGAAGATGCAAACTACAGCATTCTTGCGATTGCCCCGATATCTACGGGTATAAAAGGAATAGGATACAAGATTCCCGACCTGGAAGTGATAGACTTTTGCAAATTGATGGACGGCTATAAACTTTTAAAATACAATATGAACTATGCCGCGTTTATGCCCTGCAGGATTGCCATCTATAAAGAGGGTAAATATACGGTAATGATTTCTTTCCTGCCGTCTTATTTCTCTAAGTTTTTTAAAAACAACGCCGAGCAGAAAAAAACGATCATAGCCGTAACGAAGCAGATTATTCAAATTATGGATTCCGTAAAGACCGGATTTTAATTATAAAAAATTTCAAAAACAGGAGGCAGGTAATAAATGGATTTACGAAAGATTACCAGAAGGAATTTTATAAAAAGCGCGGCTCTTTTTGCAGGCGCCGCCGCGGTTAACCCCGTAAACATTTTAAAGTTTAAGCCCGTAGGAAACCTTACGATAATGTGGAACTCCGATTCGCATGCCCACCTCAAGCCCGTGTTATATCGCGAACCTTCTGTTAATATCGGCCCCCGTGCAATGAACGGCAGGCCGGGCCATCTTGTCGGCGACTCTTTCAACCTTTATTACGATATAAACCCCGGTTCCGCAATGGGTTATTTCTGTTCATATGTCGATTTCGTAAAATATGCAAAGCAGTACGGTCCTATGGGCGGTTATGCGCATATGGCAGCGGTATTCAATAAGATAAGGGAGGAAAGATACGGCAAGACGATAATGCTCGATACGGGCGATTCGTGGCAGGGAACGGGCATAGCCCTCCTTACGAAGGGAAAAGCCGTATGCCGCGTTCAGAATGCGATGGGTTACGATGCAATGACCGGGCACTGGGAGTTCACTTACGGCAAAAAGCAGCTTCTCGAAAACATAAAAAGCCTTAATTTTCCTTTTATTGCACAGAATGTTACCAACGCTACATGGGGCGGTCTTATCTTTAAGCCTTACATTATTAAAGAAGTCAACGGGTTAAGGGTGGGAATTATCGGACAGGCGTTCCCTTATGTCCCTTTAGCGCACCCTGCGCATTTCGTTAAAAATTGGGATTTCGGAATAAACACGCACCATGCCCAAAAGATGGTAAACAAACTAAAAAACGAAGAAAAAGTCGATTTAGTCGTCGTGCTGTCCCACAACGGGCTTGAAGTGGACAGAAAGTTCGCCGCCCTCATTAACGGAATAGACATTATAGTCGGCGGACATACCCACGACATACTCCCCGCTCCCGAAATAATCAACAACACCATAATCGTTCAGGCGGGAACGCACGGAAAGTTTGTCGGAAGGATAGATTTAAATGTTCAGAATAAAAAAATCGTAGATTACGACCATAAGCTTATCCCGATAGTTACAAACTGGATTAAGCCCGACCCCGAAATAAGCAGGCTCATAGACGAAGAATATGCGCCCTACGAACATATACTTAATGAAAAACTTGGAACTACCGAAGATTTATTGTACAGAAGGGCGACCTTCACCAGTACAGTCGATAATGTCGTAGAGCAGGCATTTATGGAAAAATACGACACCCCGTTAGTGTTCACCCCCGGCTGGCGCTGGGGCGAAACGATTCTGCCCGGCGAACATATCACTATGGAGCATGTTTACGGAGAATACGGCACGACCTATCCCGAGGTTTACAGGGTCAAGTTGAGCGGACAGAAGATCCTTGAGACGACATCCAGCAATTTAAGCGATGTTTTTGCAAGAGACCCTTATTTGCAAATGGGCGGGGACGCCACAAGAATATCGAATTCTAAAATGCATATACTTATAAATCAACACGGCGCTAAGAGAATTAAAAGTTTTATGATAAACGGCAAACCTATAAATCCGAATAAAGATTACTGGCTTATCACATCCGGCGCAAAGATGCAGAAATTAAGTAATATGGTTGGAGGCGGCTTGCAAAAAGAAAAGGCTTACGATGTAATCGCAGACTATATAAGGGAACATAAAACAATCAGGTCTATTAAAACAGGGGAAGTTATATACAGGCATTCAAGGACGGCGGGGTGATAAGACGATAGTTAAATAGCTAAACGGATGCAAAAACCTTTTATAAAAGGAAAGCAATTAATGGATATGTTATATATAACCTATAACTAAATTAAGGAGATTAAAAATGGATAAGTCTCGTTTATTTTTAAGTTTATTAATGGTTGCCGCGGTTTCAATTTTATTTTTCTCGCCTGCGCCTAAAGTTTATGCTTTAAAATACGGTCCATCGTCTTACAGTTCCTATCCCGCATATTATAATACACATCCGTTGCCTCTTCCCGAATTTTTTAAACATAGAACTATGAAAATGGTAATAGAAGTCGATTATGCAAAGCCGGCAAGGTGGGGGCTTGCTATTGCCAATATAAAAAATGTTATGGCCGCTTTTGGAGATAACTCTTTTAAATATAAGCTGGAACTTGTCGTATTTGGCCCCGGTATAAGAATGGTGATGAATAAATTCGATAAAAAAAATGAAGCCGTTCTTCAAAGTTTAGTTACTTATGGATTAAAAATAAGGGCATGCCATAATACCATGCTTAAAGCTCATTTGACAAAAAAAGCGCTGTTTTCTTTTGTTAAAGTAGTTCCTGCGGGAGTGGTCGAGATAGCCAGAAAGCAGATGCAGGGTTATACATTTTTAAAACCTTAATATAAAACAACCGCTATTTATGAGGAGGACGAAATGAAAAGATTTATTTTAGTTGCTTTGGGAGTTTTTCTGGTTATCTTTGCATCATACTTTTTTAACAGGGCTGTTTTTGCAAAGGGAAAATTAAGCAAGAAAATGATTGCTAAAGAAAAAATACAGGCTGCCTTAAAATTGGGAAAGGCAGAATTTTATAGCTCTAAACTTGGGACAAACGGCTTTTCATGCGCCAAGTGCCATGTTGACAGTATCGGCACCTATATTCCAAAGGTTGGAAAGGTGGTAAGAAGTTTGGCAGGCGTTGCCGCTGTTTTTCCGAAATTCGATACAAAAAACCATCAAGTTATCACACTTGGGGAGAAGCTTAATATGTGTATCAGGGGCGCTTTGAACGGGAAACCGCTCAGCGGTCAGAAACTTAATTATCTTACCCTTTATGTAACCTATTTAAGCAACGGCTACAGAATTAAAGGATATAATGCAACGCCAAGCCCTGTTTTCACAAAGGCGTGCAGGCGCCCAAAAACTGTTCAACAGGCTTTAACGCTTGGAAAACATTATTACGATACTCCGCTCGGCGCTTCCGATTTTAGCTGCGATTCCTGTCATCCCGGCGGGGGAGCAGGCGTTCTGGGCGGCAAGCCGACCAAGCCCGTAATAGGCCACGCGGTTTATTATCCCACATATAAAAAATGGGGCGGAATTATTACTATGCAGGATCAGTTTAATCACTGTATATACACCGGAGAAGAAGGATTTAAAAAGAAGATAGGCTCTAAAGCATGGAAGTATCTCGACTTATATGTTTATTCGCTTTCAAAGGGCTATAAAATAAGCGTAGGCAAATGATTAAAAATTATTAAAAATAAATAAATGGCTGTTATATGGTTATTAAAAAATGGAGAAAAGGGGGACAATAATGAATAAATATTTATTTAAAAAGGGTTGGCTAAATATTAAAGCCATATTCATCATTTTGACTCTGGTTTTAATATATTTTAGCGGCAACGCCTATGCCTATAAAAAGATACAGGCGCTTCCGTATTTTAAAAATAAGACTATGAAGGTTGTGATTCAAATAACCCAGGATAATCCCGCAAGATGGAATCTTGCCCTTGGCAATGCCGCTAAAGTTGTCCAGATTATGAGCGCTCACGGCATCAACTATAAAGTCGATGTAGTTGCGTACGGCCCTGGACTTAAAGTATTTATGAAAAAATACGATAAAAGGTTTTATCCACTGCTTCAGAGTCTAAGCACTTACGGAGTTAATCTTGTCGCATGCCATATGACTATGCTCGCCATGCATGTTCACGAGAAACAGCTTTTTCCGTTTGTTAATGTGGTATATCCAGGCGCGGTTGCTTACATTATTAAAAAAGAAATGCAGGGATATGCCTATATAAAACCATAAAAATCATTACAATATGGAGCTGATCCCAAATCTTAATAAAAAATGGGAGGGAATAATGAAAAGATTAGTGAAGTTGTTGATTTTATTAATTATCGTTACGACCGGAGGTTCCCTGCTTTTAACAGGCTGCGCTAAAAAACCTTCAGAAAAGGTTGCTACTCCAGCCGTTACTAAGCCTTCTACTGCGGCCGTAAAAAAGAAAATTGAAATAAAAAAACCTCTTTTAACTCCGGCATCGTATAACGGTTTTTTTAACAACAAGGTTATCAAGGTTGTTTTTCAGGTTTCATCTCCAAACCCGAAAAAATGGAAAGTCGCCCTTTTAAATATGAATGATATTATCTGGGAACTCCATTATAATCCTAAAAGGTATAAAGTGGTTTTTGTAGCCTATGGTCCCGCCGTCAAAATGTTTCTCAAGAAAGATAACAAGTTGACGCCTCTTATCGAAAAATTATATAAGCATAAGGTAAAGTTTGAATCCTGTCATGTGGCAATGATAAAATTAGGTATTAAGTCTGATGAAATACTGCCAGTCGTTCATATTACGCCTGACGGATTCTTTGCCATTCTTCATTATGAAATGATGGGTTATTCTTATATAAAGCCATGAGTTAATATTGCAAAATATTACAAACATAACTGTTTCTATACCATATACCCCCCTCTCATACCGGGAGGGGGGTATATTTATAAATCCCGCTTTCTTTACTACTATCATTTCCTAAAATTGCCGATAGAAAATTTTAATCCAGTGTTCCTAAAACATTGGGTATATTTTATAATCTCTATCGGCAATTTTGGGCATTTTTACATAATTTTAATTAATATATTTTTGTGATATAATTCGTAAAATTAATCTCCGCAGCATATAGCATATTAAATGAATAACTTAAAAAGCGAAAAAAGTTCCTATTTAAAATCAGCGGCTCGTCAGCCTGTCAACTGGTATCCATGGTGCACGGAGGCGTTTAATATAGCAAAAGAAAACGATTTGCCGGTACTTTTGGACATCGGAGCCGTCTGGTGCCACTGGTGCCATGTAATGGACAAAGAGTCTTACGAAGATGAAGAGACGGCAAACATAATAAACGAGAATTTTATTGCGATTAAGGTTGATAAAGATGAAAGGCCGGATATCGATTCCCGTTACCAAAAAGCCGTGAGCGCCTTTTGCGGCAACGGCGGATGGCCTCTTACGGCATTTTTGACATACGAGGGGTATTTTTTTTATGGGGGGACATACTTTCCAAAGGAGGCGAAATACGGTATGCCTTCTTACAAATCGGTTTTAGCCGAAATCGGAAAATATTACAGGGAAAATAAAGAGGCCGTTTTTTCGCAGAGCAAAGATTTTTATAACCGGATATTTAAGGATTTAAACAAATTTTCCATATTTAATATTCGGAGGGTAAGCGAAGCCGTTAAGGGAGATAAAAGTTTAAGCAAGGAATATGCCGGCAGGCTTTTAAATGAGGCGGCGCAAGAATTTAAACTTCATTTCGACAATGAAAACGGCGGCCTCGACGAATCCCCCAAGTTTTTTTATTTTTCAGGGCTTGAACTGCTTTTGCAGGATTATATGATAAACCGTGACATGGATTCTCTGTCAAAGGGGACTTTTACTCTTAAAAAGATGGTTTTTGGCGGCGTTTTTGACCATGTCGGGGGCGGCTTCCACAGATATTCCACCGATAAAAAGTGGATAGTTCCGCATTTTGAAAAGCTTGCAGGCGATAACGCTAATGCTTTAAGGGTTTACTTGAATTATTACAGGGTTACCGGCGACAAGGTTATGTTGAACGCTATAAACAGAACAATGGATTTTATCACAAACGACATGTATGACAGAATGAACGGCGGTTTTTATGCCAGTATGGATGCCGATGCGGCAGACGGCGATGACGGCAGTTTTTTCACATGGACTTTAGACGAGCTAAAAGATGTTTTTGCAAAAAACGAAGAGTTGAAAGCGGTAATAAATTTGTTTAATATCGGTAAAGGCGGCAGAATACCGGGGCAGGGTGACAATGGCAGCGGGGCGGCAGGAGTTAAGATAAACTGGGTGGTTCCAAATGTTTTATATGTGGGTTCGGGAGAGCAAGAAGAGGATATTATTCTAAGTAAATTTTATAATAATGCCATATCCAGACTTAAATCCTTTCGGGATAAAAGAAAACAGCCGTTTATCGATAAGATTAAGTATAGCTCCGTAAATGGAAATGTTATATATTCCATTACCGAATTAAGCAAGATTTTTAACCCTTGCAACGACAATAACGGGAACAGGCGAAAACTTAACGAAATAGCCGAAAAATCCATTAAGCCCTTTTTAGATGCTTTTGATAAAAATGGCGATGTGGGCAGATTTATCGGCGAGCCGGGCGGATCCCTTCTTGAGGACAATGCCTATATAATCCTGGCTTTAATAGGCTTGTCCGAAACAACATCCAAACCGATGTATTTGATTTACGCAAAAAGAATTGCCGAGCATGTTATAAAAAACTATTATGACAGCAAAGAAGGCGGGTTTTTTGATATAAAGCATACCATAAAAAGCTCAAAAATAGGATTTCTAAGCCATAAGGAAAAATCGATTATCGATTACGGCGGTTATTCCCCAAACTCGATGATATTATTGGGAATGGCAAAGCTTTATGCGTTGACGAATGAGATTCAATTCCAAAATGTAATATTAAAGTCATTCGAATATTTTATTAACGATGCAAATAACTTTAAGCACAATAGTTCAAGCTATATAATAAGTCTGGCAGATTACGCGCAGGAGTATTGTTAATCAGGAAAAAATATTAAATATTAAAAATTTTCTGTCTGATTTCCTTGACATGTCTAATTATGTTGTAGTAATATACATAAAAAAAGCGGTTTGTCATTACGCTTCATGCTTGGAGTCCCCTTTGGGGCTTTTCCGCATTGGCGGAAATGGCGGTAAACGGATACAACATTAAAATAAACGGGTTATTAAAATTATTAAAATGAGTTATTAAAATTACCAATGAGGTGGTAAAGATTAAATGAATAAAATAAATTTTTCTTTACTTGCTAAATTATTCGCTAAATTTTTTTTGTTTATTTTATTTCTTTCATTGATTTTTATTGGTATTTTTCCTTTAAACGCTTACTCTTTTATTACGGTCGTAACCGTTCAACCCGGAGCAACGCTCGGTCAAATTGCGGACAGCCATAACACCACGGTATCTTCTATAATGTCTTTAAACGGCCTTCATAACTATACGATATATCCGGGGGAAAAGCTGAGGGTTGCTTCAGGCGGTTATAACCATCCCGCTTATCGCCCTGCCGTTACCTACGGCCATTACAAAGTGCAGTTCGGCGATACTCTGTCTTTGATAGCCCAAAAATACGGAACTTCCGTTGCCGAATTAAGAAAATTAAACGGTTTGTATTCCAATGTAATAAGACAGGGGGCTGTTCTGGTCGTGCCTGTTCGCGAAAATGTGAATCAAGCTCCGCCGCAGGCTGTGGCAGTCGTAACCGTTCAACCCGGAGCAACGCTCGGTCAAATTGCGGACAGCCATAACACCACGGTATCTTCTATAATGTCTTTAAACGGCCTTCATAACTATACGATATATCCGGGGGAAAAGCTGAGGGTTGCTTCAGGCGGTTATAACCATCCCGCTTATCGCCCTGCCGTTACCTACGGCCATTACAAAGTGCAGTTCGGCGATACTCTGTCTTTGATAGCCCAAAAATACGGAACTTCCGTTGCCGAATTAAGAAAATTAAACGGTTTGTATTCCAATGTAATAAGACAGGGGGCTGTTCTGGTCGTGCCTGAAAGCTATAGGGCAGCCCAAATTAATAATAACAATAATGATAATAAATACAATTATTATAAGGTTGCGACTTTTCAAGTTTTAACCGGAAACAAAAATATTAACAGCCCTAAATATAATGCGGCCAAAAGAAATAAGAATTTGACTATCGGAAGAAAGATAGTCGATGCCGCATTTAAATATAAAGGCGTTCCATATGTTTGGGGCGGAACGACAAGAGCCGGCATGGATTGCTCAGGCTTTGTTCAGCGTGTATTTGCAAAGGATAATATACATCTTCCCAGGACAGCCCTGGAGCAATCAAGATTAGGCAAATATATTCCTAAAAGCAGATTAAAGCCCGGCGACTTATTATTTTTCAGAACTTATGCTCCTTATATTTCGCATGTGGGAATTTATATAGGACATGGAAAATTTATTCAGGCAAATTCCGGCGCAGGCATGATAACGGTAAATAGCCTGTCAAACGAATATTTTGAAAGAACTTACGCATTTGCAAAATCTATTAAGTAGCTGATGTTAGGCCGCACACTTCTTATTATAGCTTAAAGCATTTGCTTTAGGCAGCTGTTTTATGCTTTTAACGGCAATAAATTAATCAAATTAAATTAAAAGGAAATTATTATGTTTAACTTTAACAATTGGTATGCACCCGACCCGATAATATTTATAGGACCGCTTCCCGTTCATTGGTATGGAATTTTGATAGGGATTGGCTTTGTTGTCGGTATCGCTATAGCGTATTTTAGGGCAAAATCCTGGGGCGAGGATCCCGAAAACATCATTAATATTATGGTATTTGCCATACCGATGTCGATTATTTTTGCGCGCCTTTATTATGTCGTATTTGCATGGGGGTATTATGCAAAAAACCTTATAAGCATTTTTTATATATGGCAGGGCGGACTTGCAATATACGGCGGAGAAATAGGCGGACTTTTAACCCTTTACCTATATACCCGCATAAAAAAATTAAATATCTGGCGTTATATAGATATGTTAGCTCCAAGCCTGCTTTTAGGCCAGGCAATCGGAAGGTGGGGGAATTTTATAGACCAGCAGGCATTTGGTTATCCCGTTAAATGGGGTTTGCCTATCGCAAAGGCAATGCGCCCTGTAAACGCCTATACTCCAAAGCATTTGGTATTTGGATTATGGGGATACCCTTTTCAAGCATCTTACCCAAAGAACCTGACCATGTATTCCCACTTTGAACCCTCCTTTTTTTACGAGTCTGTTCCAGATTTTCTTGGATTCATATTTTTAATGTGGCTTTCGAGAAAAAAACCAAAGGTTGCAGGGAAGATACTTATAGGTTATTTAATTTGGTACGGAACGACCAGGTTTTTTACGGAAGGTACAAGGATAGACAGTTTATGGTTAGGAAACAGCATCAGGGTTTCACAGGTGCTGAGCATGTTTGCCGTTATAATTTCGATAGCGGTTGTAATTTACAGGCATTATAAATATAAAGAATTATAATAAAATGGTATAATAAAGAACAAAAGGAAATTCGCGAAATGGAAAGCTGTTTAAAAAATGATTCGGAGTCAACCGTTGCCGAATTAAAAGATACGGTAAGGGAATTTTGCGAAAAGAGGGATTGGGATAGGTACCATAATGCGAAAGACCTTGCCATAGGCATAATAACCGAGGCGTCGGAACTTTTAGAGTTTTTTAGATTTAAAGATGACGCAGAAATTCGTGTTTTGATGAATGATGGCGAAAAACTTAATGAAATCAGCCACGAATTAGCCGACATACTTTATTTTATATTGAGGTTTTCTCAAAAATATGATATCGATATTACAAAAGCATTTGAAGCCAAGATGAAGGTAAATGAGATAAAATACCCCATAGATAAGTCTCGTGGTTCAAATAAGAAATATAACGAATTTTAAAGGAATAGCCGCAATATCAAGGTTTAGTCCCCAAATATGAGCTTTTTTAATGAGAGCGATTTTTTGCCGCCGCTTGCCGACAGGCTTAGACCTAAAACTTTAAACGAATTTATAGGCCAATCGCATCTTCTTGACAGAGATAAGCCGTTAAGAAGCATGCTTGATTCCAGGTTTATCCGCTCGATGATACTCTGGGGTCCGCCGGGAAGCGGTAAAACCACCCTTGCGGGTATCATTGCAAATACCTTTGATTATGAGTTTTACAGTATTTCGGCGGTTTCGGCAGGCGTTAAGGAGTTAAGGGAATTTATAGACAAAGCAAATATTAGTTTTAAGCGCTATAAAAAGCCCGTAATTCTTTTTATCGATGAAATCCACCGTTTTAACAAGTCCCAGCAGGATTTGCTTTTGCATTCCATCGAAGAAGGAAGCCTTATATTGATTGGCGCAACTACGGAAAATCCGTCATTCGAAATAAATTCGCCGATTCTTTCGAGGGTGTTGGTATTTACCTTAAATCCGTTATCCGAGGATGATTTAAGCAAAATAATAGATAGGGCATTAAGCACGGACGAAGTTTTAAGCAAAAAGAAGATTTTTTTGGACAAAGAGGATGTAAATACCCTGATTCAATATTCGGGAAGCGACGCCCGCATAATGTTAAACGCCCTCGAAATTGCCGTCAATCTTGCGAAGCAAGGCGCTCAGGGCGGGATAATGCTGACCAAAAAGCTCATAGAAGAAGCATACCTTAGAAAGTCAAAATACGATAAAACAGGGGAAGAGCATTATAATACGATATCGGCTTTCATCAAAAGCATAAGGGGAAGCGACCCTGACGGAGCGGTATTCTGGCTTGCAAAGATGCTGGATTCGGGAGAGGATATTAAATTTATCGCAAGAAGAATGATAATTTTAGCTTCCGAAGACATCGGGAATGCCGAACCGGAAGGCTTAAATCTGGCCGTCAGCTGTTTTAATGCCGTTAATGTTATCGGTATGCCGGAGGCCAGTATTGTTTTATCACAGGCAGCCGCTTATCTTGCAAGCTGTCCAAAATCTAACGCAAGCTACCTTGCCATAGAGGAGGCTTTAAAAGACGCAAAAGACTTTCCCGCCGTTACCGTGCCGCTTCATTTAAGAAATGCCCCGACAAGACTAATGAGGGATTTGGACTATCACAAAGGATATAAATATGCCCATGATTTTGAAAATCATTTTGTAAGGCAGTCATATCTTCCGCCCGAGCTGCCTTCCCGAATTTATTACCGCCCCTCGGACATAGGAAAAGAAAAAGAAATTAAGCTCCGCCTTAAATTATTATGGGGAAAGGATAAAAATTATTAATTAAAAAAATCTATAACAAATAAACAAACAAAATAAATAAATAGGAGAATTTAATGTCAGGATTTGAAAGCAGTTTTTTTGTGCCCAATGTTTCGCTCATCGTTGCCTTTTTGGCAGGTTTTTTTTCATTCGTGAGCCCTTGTGTTTTTCCTTTAATCCCTTCTTATTTGTCTTACATTTCAGGGTTTTCGGTGGCAGAGCTTACGGAAGAAAAGCAGGGGAAAGCGGGAAGAGAGGCGGCAAGAAAAGCAAGAATAGCCGTTATATTTCACTCGCTCCTTTTCATATTAGGTTTTACTATAATTTTTGTGCTTCTCGGGATGTTCAGTTCCACCCTGGCAAGTTTTATAAAGTCAGTATGGGTTATGAGAATCAGCGGTATCGTCGTTATCCTTATGGGTATATATATTACCGGAATTTTAAATAATATAAAAATGTTTTCGTTTTTAAACAGGGATATAGCCTTTAATTTAAAAAACAGGCCCGCCGGAATAATAGGTTCCGTACTAATCGGAGCTATTTTTGCGGGCGCATGGACGCCGTGCATAGGGCCGATACTTGCCTCCATTCTTTTCATAAGCGCCACGCTTCATAATGCAACCCTGGGCGGCGAGCTTTTATTTGTATATTCTATGGGACTCGCCCTGCCGTTTTTTATAAGCGCCGTGTCGTTAAACCTCTTTCTAACCGCGTTTAAAAGGTTTAAAAAATACATAAGAATAGTGCAAATCGTTAGCGGGTTCTTGTTAATTGCGGTGGGTATTTTGATATTTTTTAACTATCTTTCGGTTATATCGCTTTATTTCGGCAATGCGTTTCATTATAATATACCATATAATGGGTAGCGAATAGATAAAATAGGTAAAAATGCAAAAAATTATATCGGTTATCGTTAAGCCCGGTTCAAAAAAAGAAGGGTATGAGACCTTAAATGATGGCACATTAAGGCTTGCGATAAAAGAAAGACCTGTGGAAAACATGGCTAACGAAGCGGTAATAGAGAAAGTTGCTAAAATATATGGTAAACCCAAAAGCAAAATTACAATAAAATACGGTTTAAAATCTAAAAACAAAGTAATCGTGATAGATGAGTGAAAACTTTTGGCTTCAAAAAAATTGACTTTAAGATATATTATAAATATAATATAAACATGAATAAATATTTTTTGAATAAAAAATATAAGATTTTTCTGTTTTTTCCTCTTGCTCTTATTGCGATTTCTTATCTAATCGGGGCTGCCGAAATCAGTTATATGTTTAATGTTCCAATGATAATGACCCCGATGCAAGTTGGGATGCCTATGCAGATGGGGGAGTCCTTGGGAAAGCAGGTAAAAGGAATTGAAAAAGCAAGCCCGCTATTTTTTTCGAAAACCAATCCGCAACATTCTAATAAATTAAATTTAGAGTCTTATATAACTTGTGCAGAATGTCAGAATTTACCCTCTGCTTATCAGCCGGCATTATTCCATTACGGTAGTTTTATTAAAACAATCTCGTTTACGGGAAAGATATACGCTACACATTTTTCTTCCGATATACCCCACCCCCCTAAAACTAATCTTATTTAGCCAAACATCTAATCTTTGCTTTGCGTGTAGTAAATTATAGTTCATTAACGAGGATGAGAAGCCCCGGTGTTATCATCCTTGCTATGGGTTTATGCTGCGCAATATGCGTTTGCCCTGCGCCTATATCTGAAATAGCGGTGTCATATAGTTATTGTCCGGCACGCAAATTAAAAATTAATTAACATAATTAAATTAAAAAAGGGGATTCCTTATGAATTCAAAATATTCATTTAATAATAAAAAATTGGTAATTGTTTCAATATTATTAATACTGTTAGTTATTACGGGGATTTATTTACTTGCGGTAAAATTTAGTTCCGCCAATGGTGCGGGTTTAATGGGCGGCAGCAATGGAATGATGGGCAATAATGGCATGATGGGAAATGGCATGATGGGAAATGGCATGATGGGAATGGGCAACGACATGAACATGACGGGAAAAGGGGTGAATAATATGGGCCACAGGATGTTTCCCCAGTACAAAGGCGTAAAAACCGGACCCGCTTTATTCCGTTACGAAGGCTGTTTTATGTGCCATACAATAAACGGGTCTGGCGGCGATGGTATGGCGCCTAATCTATCGCATATAGGGCAGGTAAGAAGTTTTTCATGGATTGCAACCCAAATAGCCGATCCCTCCGCGCATTTTAAGAGAAACAGCATTGTAACTTTAAACGGGGTCAAATATAAGGCTGTTATGCCTTCTTTTAAAAATATGTCTTCAAAGGATATCGGCATATTGGCAAAATATCTCGAATCCTTAAAATAAGCACGGCGGCAAAGAAAAAAATACTCCAAATTTAAAAGAGAGGTTCATCACAGATGAAAAAAACTTTTATATTTATGTTTGTTTCAATATTATTTGCCCTTTTAATCTTTATTAATCCGTTCAGTAAATCTTACGGGTATAAGCATAAAAAGATTGGTGAGAAAACGGCGGATATACTGTCTTTAAATATGCTTATAAAAAAATCTTTGAAAAATCCTAATATATCCTCATCCGTGATTAAGACAGAAGGGCAAAAGGAAAAGATTATAATTGCACGGGCTCTTCCAGAGCCCGTTATAAGCTTTGGGTTAACGGATGCAAATGGATTTAACAACCCTGGAATAGGCGTGAACTCGATGAGCGATATTGGTTTCGGCATAAGCCAAAAGATACCCTTTCCTTCAAAGCTTGAAACAAAAAGCCAGATCAATAAATATTCTTACAGATCGCTTAAAGAAAAAACGCGGGCATTAAAGGTCAACACGGTTTATTTAGTTAAAACGGAATACTATGAACTGGCTTTAATAGAGAAACAGATTCGTGTAGTAAAATATAATAGAATGCTTTTAAAAATCGTTCTTGGTTATATCTCGCAGAAATATGGCATCGGAAAAGCCTCAGCCCCTGCATACATAAGGACGATGATAGAAGATTCCTCTTTAAAGGCGTCGCTGTTTTCTTTAGATAAAGCCAAATCAAAATTGATTTACCTATTAAGCGAACTCACGGGTTTAAAAGAGTCTTTGATTAAATCTAAAATAGCAATTTTGCCGGAGATAAAAGGTATTAAGCCGTCAAAATCGGAATACAAAATAATTCTTAAAGAGGCTTTTAAATTTAATCCGGATTTAAAATCGTTAAAATACCTGCATAAAAAATCTAATAAAGAACTTGATTTTGCAAAAGAAAGTTATCTGCCCGATTTTTATTTAAAGGCGGGTTACGGCTATAGGTACTCTATGGTCCCTGTTCTATCGGCATCCGTCGGATTATCGCTTCCCGTATATTTTAACAGTTACCAGATGCCCTTAATCAATAAGGCGAAAAAGGATAAACTTTCATCTATTTATAACATTAGCTGGGCTAAGTTGAAAATAATAAAAAATATCAGGCTCGCCTTAAAAAATATGAAGGAAGATTATAATAATTACAGCTTGTATAAAAGCCTATATATTCCGGAAGCAAAACTTCTTTTTAAATCCGAGTTATCGTCTTTCAGGGTCCAAAAATCAACAGGTTTTTCACTTCTCGATAGTTTCAGGAAATTAGTCGATTCCGAATTTAAAAAAGATATTTACAAGTCAAAATATTTTATCGATAAATCGCGCTTAGAATTAATTGCTGGTAGGATTTGATAAAAAAAATAAATTGAGTAAAATACGGAGAACTTAAAAGATATGAAAACTAAAAATATTTTAATCTTTTTGGCGGCTTTTATTTTCGGAAGCCTTATAACATTTTTAATTATAAGGATTGCCGGAAATAAAAGCGCGGGAGTTGCCGCCGGAAACGGCCATACGCCTGCAATGAAAATGGCTAAGGGCGGAATAATGGTTAATACGGCGCAAAGGCAGCTTTACGGCATAACTGTGGGAAAAGTAAAACTAATCGATATAAAAAGAAAAATTAGAACCATAGGCGAGGTTACCTATAGCACCCCGTTATTAAAAAATATAACCTTAAAGTACGGCGGTTATGTTAAGCATCTTTTTGTAAATAAACCCGGAGCGCCGGTATATAAAGGAGAACCTCTTTTTACCGTTTACAGCCCGGAGTTAGTAAATAGCGAAAATAATTTTTTGCTTGCCTATAAAAATTATGAAAAACTGAAAAAATCTAATTTCGATTTTGGAAAAAAAGAGGCTAAGGGATTTCTTAATTCGGCAGCTTTCAGGCTTAAATTGTGGGGGATTACGGATACCCAAATAAACGAATTAAAAGCGGGCAAATTAGTTTTAACCGATACGACCGTTTATTCGCCTATTAACGGGGTCTTAATAAAGAAAAACATTTTTTCGGGCAGTTACTTTAATGCGGAGAAATTACTTTTTGAGCTTGCTGATTTAAATCGCGTGTGGATGAATATCTGGGTTTACGAAAAGG
Organism: Deltaproteobacteria bacterium; assembly: GCA_023489335.1. Classification (GTDB taxonomy): domain Bacteria; phylum SZUA-79; class SZUA-79; order Acidulodesulfobacterales; family Acidulodesulfobacteraceae; genus Acidulodesulfobacterium. The sequence continues at coordinate 148,193 of JAMDCP010000011.1, forward strand.
ATGCAGCGTTTGTAAGAAAAGGCGATATAGTAAAGGTAAGGTTTAATACTTATCCAGGAAAGGTATTTCTCAGCAGGGTTTCCTTTGTTTATCCATATTTGTCCAATAAAAAAAGGGTAGTTGAAGTCAGGCTTGTTTTTAATAACCCCGAAGGTGAATTAAAACCGGGTATGTACGGGAATGCGGACATTTTTCTTAGAAGCAAAAAAACCCTTGCAGTGCCGATATCAAGCGTATTAATAACGGGGGGCAAGCCCATTGTTTTTATTTATAAAGGCAAAGGGTATTTTATCCCGAAGCATATAACTATCGGGCGCCGTGCGGACGGCTATTACCCGATATTATCCGGTTTGAAGAATGGCGAAAGAATAGTTACATCGGGAACATTTCTTATGTCGGCAGATTCGAATCTTTCGCAAACAACCGGTTCGATGGCAGGTATGCCCGGGATGTCTGCCGGTTCTAATCGCTCTCAAACTCAAGCAACGGGCTCAATGGCCGGCATGCCGGGGATGTAAATAATTCCCCTTCAAATGTTAAGTATTATTAAATCGGAGAATATTTATGATTAATAAAATAATAGATTATTGTATAAATAACCAGTTTTTGGTTTTTGTTTTTATGCTTTTTTTGGGATTGGGCGGGGTTTATGCCATGTATAACATAAGACTTACCGCGCTTCCGGATATTGCGCCGCAGGAGGTTATTATTAAAACGAATTGGTCGGGCCAACCCCCTAATATAGTTCAGCTTCATGTAACCTATCCGATAGAAACCGCTTTGATTTCCGCTCCAAAAGTCAGGGAGGTAAGAGGCAGTTCGATGTATGGAACATCCTTTGTAACCGTCGTGTTTAAAAGGGGGACTTCTTTAGGCTGGGCAAGAGCTCAGGTATTAACCTATTTATCTCAGGCCAAAAAACTGCTTCCGCCCGCAGTTACGCCGGTTTTAAGCCCTTATGCAAACGGCGTGGATTGGGTTTATCAGTATGCGATAATAGATAAATCCCATAATCAAAGCCTTGCGGATTTATACTCTTTTCAGCAGTATTTTTTAAGATACAATTTGGAAACCGTGCCGGGTGTTGCTCAGGTTGCAACTTACGGAGGTTTTTATAAGGAATACCAAATTACATTAAATCCTAAAGCATTGCAATATTACAATATATCGTTATCAAGGATTATTAACGATATAAGAGCGTCTAATGCGGATATGGGAGCAAGGGTAATAGATTCTTCTTCCGGCGTAAGCCATTTAATTTATGTCAAGGGCTATCTCCGTAATCTGGAGCAGATAAGAAATATAGTGGTCGGAACATCGTCAAACCATGTCCCTGTTTTAGTCAAAAATGTTGGAACGGTAGAAGTTGTACCCGCCGCTACGCGCTCTATTTCCGATTTAAACGGCAATGGACAGGTAATAGGCGGCGTGGTAATAAAGCAGCAGGGTTCGAATACTTTAAATGTTATCAACGCGGTGAAAAAAAGGCTTAAATCCCTCAAAAGCTCGCTTCCGAAAGGGGCGGAAATAATTACGACTTACAATCAAAACACCCTGATTCACCGCTCTATCTCTACCCTTAAATCCACAATACTGATGATAGTTTTAATAGTAATTTTTGTTATATTGCTGTTTTTATTTCATTTAAGGTCGTCTTTGGTTATCGTAATTATGATTCCTTTTGCCATTATGGGGTCTTTTTTGTTGATGTATATGCTTCATATAAGCGCCAATATAATGTCTTTATCGGGTATAGCCCTGGCAATAGGCGCTATGACGGATTCGGCAATAGTTATGATAGAGAATTCCCATTCCCATCTTGAAATTTTAGAAAATCATCCTGAAATTTGCCCCTACGGAAACATGGAAGATAAAGACGAGGCAAGAAAATTATGTATTGTGGATTCGGCTAAAGAAATGGGCAAGCCCTTATTTTATTCCCTTATTATTATTGCCGTCGGATTTTTGCCGATTTTCTTTTTAAGCGGGGAGGTCGGGGCGCTATTCAAGCCGCTGGCTTACACAAAAACATTCTCGATGATTTTTGCCGCCGTTCTCTCTGTTATATTTGTTCCGATTCTTATGATTTATTTGATTAAAGGCAAAATAACGCCGCTTGAAAAAAACCCGGTAAACAGATTTTTGGTTTTTATATATTCGCCTTTATTAAAATTCGTTATGAAATATAAAGCCATTTTTTTAATTTTGCTTTTCGGCATTCTGGGCAGCGGCTATTATGCCTACAGTCAGCTTGGCTCGCAGTTTATGCCGCAGTTAAACGAAGGAACGCTTTTATATATGCCTTCTTCTGTCCCAGGACTTTCTTATACCGATGCGGCGCAGCTTTTGCAGGTGGAAGACAGGATAATTAAAAAATTTCCTGAAGTTAAGATAGTTACCGGAAAGGCGGGCAGGGCGGATACGGCGTTCGACCCTGCATCTTTAGCTATGACGGAAACCACAATCGTTCTAAAAAGAAGGAAATACTGGCCGGCAGGAATGACGGTTTCAAAACTTATAGATAAAATGAACAAGGCATTAAAAATACCCGGGCTTGAAAATGTCTGGACGATGCCGATAAAAAACAGGATAGAGATGACTTCGGCAGGCTTAAGAACGCCTATCGGAATAAAAATATACGGTTCCGATATAAAGGAGGTTCAAAAATTGGCCGAAAAGACGGCGGCGGCGGTTTCAATGGTTAAAGGCACGCTTAGCGCCTATGCGGAAAGAGTGTATAACAGGCCTTATATCGTAATTAAGCCAAAACCGAGGGCTATGGGTTTTTACGGTCTCACGCTTAAAAGTATAAACGAAGCGGTAGCCACCTCCGTAGGCGGCAAAACGATAAGCACTATCTATGACGGCTTGGCCCGTTATCCGCTTTCGGTCAGGTATCCTTACCTGTACAGGAATAATTTAAAATCTTTAAGAAATGTGTTAGTTAAAACAGGCAACGGATTTGTTCCTTTAAAAGAATTAGCAAGTATAAAATATGAGTTAGGGCCTGCTTTTGTGTCATCCCAAGGGGGAATGCTCGACGATACGGTTGATATAACTTTGAACACCCCGAATATGGTTTTGTGGGCTAAAAACGCTAAAAATATGATTAAGAAATATGTTAAATTTCCCAATGGTTATACTTATGTTATAAGCGGGGAGTATAAATCGCTTAAAAGGGCAAATAATAAACTCATGCTAATAGTTCCCCTTACCATATTCATTATTTTCCTTTTAATCTATTTTAATTTTAAATCCATTCCCCTTTCGACGCTGGCGCTTCTTTCTATTCCTTTTGCATTAGTCGGCGCATTCTGGTATCTTTATTTAATGCATATAACCCTGTCTATCGCGGTTTGGGTCGGCATCATTGCCGTAATGGGCGTATCGACGGAAATAGGCGTGGTTATGATTTCCATACTGGAACTGACTTTTCATAATTATTATAAAGAAAGGGACAGGGAAGCAGGCGATAGTAAAGAATTTAAGTTTACGGAAAGTTCGGAAATTGAGCAGGTTGTTATTAAGGGAGCGACAATAAGGCTTCGCCCTATCGTTATGACTGCTATGTCTATCATAATGGGTCTTCTGCCTGCTATGTTTGCTTACGGAACGGGAGCGAGAATGACAAAATTTATCACTTCTCCCATGATAGGCGGGATGATAAGCGCTACATTGCTAAATCTGTTTTTACTGCCAGTTTTTTATTTTATCTGGAAAAAGCGCACATTTACATTTTAACCCTTACCATGACGCCGTGCACTTTTTCGGCAGGAAGTTTATAAAATCTTACAAAAGAGGGGGATAACTTCTTAATTAAAGCAAAAATTCTCCAGAACGGGTTCACGCTGACAATATCTTCGAAACCGTAAAAAATAACGGTTTCGTCGATATTGTACTGCTTTAATATTTCTTCCACATCGACCACTTCGGAATATCCCGCGCTCACGGTAAGCTGGTTAAGCCCTGGGGCTATATCGCTTTTAAATATGTCGGCTATTCCGTATGGTTTTTCGGTTCTTTCTATTGAAACAAATATGTTTTTTTCGTACATTATATTATTGTCGAACATTGTTTTGACGATATACGGGGAGACCTTATCCGTAAGGCTGGCAAAAAACAGGGATGTTCCTTTTAATTTAGTGAAATTATTATAACGGTATTCATATTCTTTTAAAAACACTTGTAAGTCTGTCATCTTATATATGCTATGCAGTTTTTTCTGCCCATTTGTATATAGGATTATTGTAAGGAACGGAATTGTCGCTATAATTAATGCAAAATAACCTCCTTCGGCAGTTTTATATAATAAATTTGAGGCCAAAAACATAATATCGGCAAATGTCGTTATAAGCGATATAAATAACATAAAGTATCTTTTTCTGTGGTAAAAATGCATATTTATTAAAATGCCCGTAAAGGTCATGGTTCCGCTGACGGCAAGACCATAAGCCATAGCAAGGTTATTGGATGTTCTGAACATTATTATTGCCGTTAAAACGCTTATAAATAAAAACCAGTTTGCAAAACTTATATATATTTGGGATTGTATTTCGCTGGACTTATAATCTATCTTTAACAGGGGTATGATCCTGTTGTTTATAAGCTGGTAAACTATGGAGAATATGCCGCTTATAACTGCCTGAGACGCTATAATAGTCGCTAAAATGCTTAAAACCAAAATAGGGAAGTAAAATAGATGGGTCTGCGAATAAAGCATTTCGAAAAATGTATTCTTATCAGCCCGATGGCTCAGTAAAAAAGCGCCCTGTCCGGTATAATTTAAAACAAGCATAATAAATACGAAATACCATGCTTTGGTAATAGGTTCCCTTCCGATATGACCCATATCGGCATATAGGGCTTCGCCGCCGGTTGCCGAGAGAATTACATCGGACAGCACGAACAAGGAAATAATGCCGTGGGAAATTAAATGGTTTACGGAGATATTTCCGTTAAACACAAAATTTAAAGCATAATAAGGATTTATAACCTTTAATAAAATTTCGGGCATATACATTAACGACAATAAGCCCGAGGCGCCGATTACGACAAACCATAAGAGCATTACAGGGCTGAATATCTTTGCGATTTTTTCGGTTCCCTTATGCTGATACCAAAATAGAAGGGTGGTAATTATTACGGATATAAAAATAACGGTATCCGTTGTTACATTTTTAAAAACAGGTATTAAGTTTATACCTTCGACCGCGCTTAAAATACTTATGGCAGGAGTGATGACCGAATCGCCTATTAAAAGCGATAGCGCGATATACGATATTACAGATATAAATGCTATTTCTCTTGCCGATTTTGCATATTTTTCGATAATATTTTTGAGTATTATCGTTCCGCCCTCATTCCTTTCGCTTATACCCATGGCAAACCAGACATACTGGATTGTAACCAAAAGGATTAATGTCCATATTATGAGAGATATAACGCCGCATACATTTTCGTCTGTAACTTTAAGATAGGCAAAAATGACGGCAATCGTATATATAGGGCTTGTCCCTATATCCCCGAACACGATGCCGAGGGCTTTTAGAGATTTATTTTCGGTTAAAACCTTTTTGGCTTTATCTAGTTCAAAAATCATAGGGTATCATTATAACTAAATTTATTACAAAAATGTAATAAAAATGTAACATAAATTTAACATAAATTTAACAGAACCGTCATAAAAAACCGGCAGTGTCTCTGTTATACTAATCTAAAATTATTATTTATAAGATGTTGTTTTAAAAATGATTTTAACCTTTTTATAACGGAGGAGACATGAACAGGAGAGATTTTATAAGATTAACGGGATTAGGTTTTTTAGGAGGCGGATTAGCTTTAAGCGGCTTTAAACTTAAAGATGCAGAAGCGGATGCGGACGGCTTAGGCTCAAGTCAAAATAAATTTAAAAAGCCAGAGCATGTCGTCTTAATAATGCAGGAAAATAGAAGTTTCGACCACTATTTCGGCATGATGGACGAAACAATAGACGGGCAGCCCAAAAGGGTACTGGAGCTTGGAATAACCGACGGCATGGGCGGAAGCATCAAGCCGTATGATTTAGGATTTAATTATGTAACCCCCGACCATGTGGACCCCAATCATTCATGGGAAGGCCTTCATACGATATACAATAACGGCAAAATGGACGGATATTTTTTAAACGGGATAAACCAACCCGTTGACGATTATAAGGTTATAATGGGCTATTATAATACTAAAAAGGCCTTATACCCTTATTATTTATACGCTTCCAACTTTACCCTCTGCCAGAACTATTTTCATTCCATTATGGCTCCCACCCAGCCAAACAGGCTTTATCAGATTGCAGGGCAATCAAACGGCCATATAACCGATGCCCCTCCAAGAAAACCTTATGAGTTTCCCACAATATTCAACAGGCTTGAAAAGGCTAAAATATCGTGGAAAATATATGTGGAGGGCTGGCCGAATCCAAAAAAATATGTTCACCACTGGGTGCCTGTCATATGGTTCGAGAGTTTTATGAAAGATAAAAGGTTATGGAATAAAATCAGGCCGGCCCATGAGTATTTCGAGGATATAAAAAACGGGACGCTTCCAAAGTTCAGCTGGCTTGTTCCGGATTTTAAAAATTCCGAGCATCCGCCCGCAGATGTCAAAACAGGCATGCGCTATACCGTAAAACGGGTCGAAGCCTTAAGGAAAAGCCCCCTGTTTTCGAAATCGGTAATATTTTTAAACTGGGACGAATGCGGCGGCTTCTATGACCATGTTGTACCCCCTGTAGTCGATTATTACGGGCTTGGAATGAGGGTGGGCTGTATAATCATTTCTCCATTCGTTAAAAAAGGATATATCTCGAATGTCAGGCATGAGCATGCCTCGATACTTAAATATGTCGAAAACCTCTGGGGGCTTGACCCGTTAACGGACAGGGACAGGTACGCAAACGGGTTCGAAGATGTTTTTCTTTCGTAAACTTAAATGTTTTTAAAGATGTAAAAAATGTAAAAAAATAAAAATAAAATAGAGGAAACTATCATGGATTTATATGTAGAGGAAAGCGGTATTGAATTACTAAAAAAAACGGATCTTATCTTAAAAGCGATTTCGGATGAAAGGAAAATGGATGAAAGTTATAAAAAAAGGATTATGAAAAAAATTGCGATAGACTTAAGAATTGCCGTAAAGCATATAGAATTTTATATCGCTAAGTGTGAGCGCTCGGGCGAAGGTAGTGAAGAAATTGAAGTAAATATCGACCTTGCGGAAAGTATTATTAAACTGTTGGAGGCTTCTTTGGGCACGGATAATTCGGAAAGATTCGAGGAATATTATAATACCGCATCAAATTTATTGTCCGATTTAAAAGATTTGGAAGAGGAACAAGAAGAGGAGGAAAGGGAGGAAGAGGAAGCCCGGGATGAGACATGTTTTGAAGAGGGGGAAATAGAGAATGAAAAAGAGACCGATGAAACCGGCGAAGAAAGGAGCAGGGAAGAATTGGAAGAATTTTGAAAAACTGCTATTAATAGTTAGTTTAATTTTCATAACAGGTATAGCCGTTTCCGGTTGTGCTGCCGTAACAAAGCCCACCCCGCCTCCGCTTACCATCCCCCAGATTGTATCTATGTGCAAAAATCATATTCCTCAAAATGAAATCATTAGCAGATTGAGGGCAAGCGGGGAGGTATTTTACCTCAGCGCCGAAGGAGTAATAAAACTGCACAAACAAGGCGTTTGCACAAAGGTATTAAACTATATGCTCAAAACAGGGATAAGGGCAAGGGAGGAGCGGGCGGCAATCAGGGGCGCAAGGCACAGATGGTGGTGGTATAACCAGCAGTGGTATTTTGGTCCGCCGTTTGGTCCATGGGTGGGCCCCGTTCCATATTGGTGGTATTAGAAATAGGAAGAAAATATTACAACTGTAATATTTGTAACAATTTTGTAACAATTTTTAACGGTAATTTAACCGAGCTGTAATAATTTTGTAATATTCGTCTGCTATAATTATCAACATGAATCACGCAGGTTCAATTTCAATACCTTACTTAACTTTAACTATAAAATTTAATTTAGGAGGAAGTTTTTTTATGAAAAACCAGATAAAAGGAATATTAGTATGCATCATACTCTTGTTCCCCTTTTTATTTTTTAATGTTAGCGCTTTTGCTAAAAAGCCTGTTTATCTTGGGGAAGCGGCAATTAAAGCGCAAAAGATGAAAAAGAAGGAGGAGGAAAAGAAAAAATTATTTAAATCGGCATATTCCGTGTCTCACATTACTAAAAAAGAGATTAAGGCTACCGTAAATCCGATGACCGGCATCGTAAATATTTTGAGTCAAAAGCCGAGCATATATGCAACTTCATCCGGTCCAAACGGAATGAGGGCTCACATCTACATGAGGGCATTTAATGGCGGGCAAATAACCGAGGAGTTTGACGGAATCCCGTTAAACAGCATATTTGACGGGAATGCCCAGAACTTTGCTTCCGTCAGGAATAATGTTCCTTTTACGCTGGGAGATGTATCTTCCATAAATATTTACAGGGGGATAAATAATCCCAGCGTTAACTCGTTTAACTCTTTGGGCGGTACAATAAATTTCAATCCTTTGATGCCCTCAAGGAAGTTTGGCGCAACGATTTTTGGAGGATGGGGTTCTTTTGCGACGACGGAGTATGGCGCTTCTATTAATTCAGGAAGACTTCCAGGCGGCGTCTATATGTATTTGAAGGCATCAAGAAACGATTCCAACGGCTGGATGCAGAACACCTCCGATTCTAATAATTCTTACTATTTATCCCTTGTTAAACCTTATAATGACGGGCGGTCGAATATCAATTTTATATTTATGCGAAACGACAACACTGGCTACACCCCTCATTCCATTCCTTTTCCATTAGAAGAGCAGTATGGAAATACATTTAATTGGCCGTCAGGTGTCAGCAACTCATATAATAAGGATATTTCGGCATATTATATCCTTGGAATAAAGAATTATGTGGATAAAAATTTATCCTTTTTAAATAAAGCCTTTTATCATACCAATAATTACGACAGGGTCAGTTACACAAATCCGCAGTGTTTAACCAAGATATTTAATAATCCCTCTAATCCTGATTATATCGCTTCGGAGCAGGGCGTTTGTTCGCCTATTGCGACGACATTTAACGGCGCTTATGTCCAGCCTTATTACCTTCCTAATACACCCGAAAGCTGGGTATATCCAAGCTCCACAAACAGTTATAATCCGGAAAGCTTATTTCCTGACGGCGGAGGCGATTCATATTACGGAACTGATTATCACCTTTATCTGGAAGACATGAATGAAATAGGCGATATTCCGATGTTTACGGTAAAAGTTCCGCGTAATAAAATTGTATTCGGTGGCCAGTTTTTATACGGAACTATAAGGTCGGCGGAATACTGGTACGGCACTTCGGATGTTCCTCAAGGGACACTGTATAACGATGCGTGGAACGAACACGATACAAGGTCGAACGACACGGTATTTATTCAGGATAAGATAAGCATATTGCCAAAAAGGTTTTATATTGAGCCAGGGTTTAAATATAACACCGTAAATACCACGGCGGCAGATAATCCGGGATACTATTATCCGATAGGCGGCACGGTGTCAAACATATATAATTATTTCGAACCGTCCTTAGGCATTAGTTATAATTTACTTAAAAACTGGGTAGTTTACGGTTCATGGGGAAAAATTCAAAAGGTGCCGAATATCGGCGCTTATTATTCATTAATCGGAGCGGCAACATTAAACGGTGCGCCTTACACACCTGGGCTTACAACGGTTAAGCCGGAATACATTACCGATTACGAACTCGGAACCAGATATAAATTAAGCGGATTAAGCGTCGGCGTAAACGGTTATAAAGAAGATTTTCAAAATACATTCAGCTATGCATATAACCAAGCCTTAGGCATTTCCGAGGAGTATAACACGGGAAATTCAATGTACGAAGGCGTGGAGTTAGAAGGGAAATACAGGTTTAACCGCCGTCTTGGCGTTTTTGCAAATTGGTCGTATAATACCGCAATTTACACGACAAATTACTCCGGCAATTACGGCACTATCCTGTCAGGCGAACATATAGCAAATGTCCCGAGGCATTTAGCGAATATCGGCGTTGACGGTAACATACTTAAAACAGGCTTCAGGTTCTGGGGGACATACACGGGGCAGCAGTACCTGAACAATTCCTACGGAAACCCCACGGATATTTACCATCTCGGCGGTTACTGGGTCTTTAACGGCTACATAAGCCATTATATTAATTTTAACAGGTTTGGCGCGTTAAAAGATTTACGGTTCAAGGGGGTTAAGGTTTCTCTGAATATCGATAATATATTAAACAGAAATTACAACCAGTGGGCGTATATAGGTTATAATACCGTTAACCGCGTTAATTATACTTATCCTATGGGTATGCCCGGCATGCCGAGGTTTGTTTTTGTCAATGCCCAGGTGAAGTTTTAGCATGACTTAGGCCTTATACCTCTCTCTTAAGGCATAAATTATAGCGGAAAAGGGGAGTTCCTTTTCCGCTATAAAATAAAAGTTTATATTTATAAATATGAAATTAACTTATTTTCGGAGGCTTAGAACACTTATATGAAACCAAAATATTTATATTTATTTGCGGCATCGATGTTTTCCCTCTTATTAATTATGTCTTACTCTGCTTCCTCTTATGCCCTTTCCAAATGGCAAACAAATTACAATAAATCTCTGGAATTATTGAAATCTAAAAAATACGGTTCAGCTTTAAAAGAGGCACAAATTGCCCTTAAAGAAAATAGAAATCCATACACGCTCGAACTGACAGGCAACATTCTGCAGTTTCTAAAGAAATATAATTCGAGCAACCGTTATTTTAAAGAAGCTGTGGCTTTGTTTATAGCCGGCGCCGGTAAAAATAGCTCCAAAAAAGCCCCCGATAAAAAAACGGCAGACAGGTTTATAAAAATGGTCAAAAATAATATCGGATTAAATTATCTATTCATAGGCAATAATTTATTGAAGAAAAACAATGTTAAGGAAGCAATAAACACCTATAAAAAGGGATTGACTTACGCCAGCGAAAGGCATCTAAGCAATATGTTGATGTTAAACTCGGCAATGGGGTACGAAAATATAGATAAATTTAGGCCTGCCGCCTTATTAGCCGACAAGGTTATTGCGAATAATCCTAAGAATCCTTTTGCATACTTCGTTAAAGGAAGGGCAGAATATAGTTTGAACGAATTAGATTCCTCGATTGCGGATTTAAATACCGCGGCGAGTATTGACCCCTCGAATGACTTGTTTAAAAATGCGCTTGAAATGGCAAAAGAAAGAAAGCGGGAAACGGAACAAAAAAACCTTAATCACATCAAGCACAGCGCCGGAAGTTTATTTAAATAAATAATTTTAATCGTGGACTTATTATGAGAAAAGGGTTGATTTTAATTGCATATATTTATTTTAATCTTATATTGTTTTTATTTTCAGGCAATTCTTATGCTTTTAACCGCGCCGGCAAGTCGAATACCCTTGATATATCGAAGCCCGTTATTATAACAAAACATAACCTTTTGTACTTCCGCCATACCCTTCCCACCGGCCGCATTATAACCCCCGTCGGGACTTTGAACGGAACGGCTAACTTTGCCACTAATGTTGCAGTTTATCATAATCTTGTTGCGGTACTGGCGAACGGGGCAACCTTTGTTCAAACTATTACTATATATAATAAAAAAACTCTCGTTAAAATTGCCCGGTATAAAGCATATAAAGCCAAACGGCTTAAGCGATTTAAAGAACCGGGGGTTGTAGTATATAATCCTAAAAAAGCTAAAAATGCCTCTATTAATAGGTCAATGGCTTCTTTTACTTATGCAAAAAATGATAATCAGGATTTATTTCAAGGGTTAGCCTTTGGCCCGAACGGTATTTTATATGCCTCCGGCGGCGGTGTTAACGATATAATCACTCTTAAACTTATAAATCATAGATTAACGGTTATAAAAAGATATCCTCTTAAATGGCAAAAATTTCCAAAAAATCAGTATCCCTACCAGTATCAGGGGCATCAATTTAAAAAACCCTATCTTTTTTATCCGGACTTTATTACTATCTCTAAAAACGGAAAGTATTTATATGCGTCTGGTCTTTTATCCAACTCTGCGGCAAGGATTGATTTGATGACGGGGAAAACCGCTTATGTAAATGCAGGGCCTTACCCATTTGCCTTAAGCCTTTCGGATAACGATAAAAGGCTTGTCGTAAGCGATTGGGGGGCAAACGGCGTTACGATAATAAATCCAATTACAATGAAAAAGTTAGGGTTTGTTTATACGGGTAAAATTTTGTCTAAAGACAGCTATGGCGCCGGCGTTCATCCTACCGCCGTAATTAACATTAAAGGTACGCCGGATGTTTTAGCCGCTGATTCTAATAACGACCGTATTTATGAAATTAACTCAAAAACCCTGAAAGTCGTTAAGGTCATTAACGATGCCCCTTATAAAAATGCGCCTCCCGGAAGTTATCCTGATGGAATAGCCCTTAGAAACGGTCATATTTTTGTTGCCAATGCGGGGAATAACGATATCGCCGTCTATAATTTAAAAAGCGGAAAAAGAATAGGGCTTATCCCTACTGCATGGTATCCTACCGCCGTTGCGTCATCCGGAAGTTCCATATATATTGTTAATGCCAAGGGTTTGGGCAGCGGTCCAAACTTTTATTATCAATGGGTCGGGGATTTTATGGACGGTGCGGTGCAAAAGGTAAATCTTAATTATGCCTTTAAACATATTAAATATTTAACATACAGGTCTTTAAAGAATAACGGTTTTTTATTGTCCCAAAGGTTAAAACGAGAGGCTCAAAATAGTAAGATAACCAAATTCTTAAGGTCGCATATAAAACATGTCGTATTTATTTTAAGAGAAAACAAAACCTTCGATGAGGACTTTGGCGATTATAAAAGGGCAGGCGCTTGGGCAGACCCCCGTCTTGACCTTTATAATAAAAAAGAACTTCCCAATGCTTATAGTTTAGCAAATAATTATGCCCTTTTCGTAAACTTTTATGCCGACGGCGAGGTTACGGCGCAGGGGCATGAGTGGACGACGGGAGCATCGGATTCCGATTTTGTTCAAAGGACATGGCCTGAATACTATTCCGGCAGGGGACTTGTCGGAAATCCGGGCTGGACGCAGGATTTAAGGAAATTAAATATTAAAGACCATTATAAGTATATGCCTATTTACGACAGCTTGACCGCGCTAAAGCACTGGTCCAATCCGTGGATAGCGTATCCTCAAAATCTATACATATTTAATGATATGCTTGAACATAATGTATCTTTTGAGGATTTCGGGGAGTTTGTGTCCCGCAACAGAATCGGCGATATTTCAAGCGCAATGAAAAAGCGCATCGATTTAAAATCATACGGCTGGGATAGGTTTATTTTAGATACTACAAGAGCGAAAGTTTTTTTAAACTTTGCAAAAAAAAGGATTAAAGAGGGTAATTTTCCACAGTTTACCTATATCTGGCTGCCGGATGACCATACCGCCGGTCAAAAACCATGTTATTATACACCAGATTATTATGTCGCGAACAACGATTACGCAACCGGTGAGATTATAAGTTATTTAAGCCGTTCGCCTATATGGAAAAACACCCTCGTATTTATCACCGAAGACGACGCCCAATCCGGCGCAGACCATATAAATGCCCACAGAACATTTGCATTAATGATAGGACCGTATGTTAAAAGAGGCGCCATAATTGCGCACCGGTATTCCCAAGTAAACATAGTAAAAACCATTGAGGCTATATTTAACCTGCCGTCTATGTCCCAATGGGATGCTAATACTTCCGTTATTAGAAACGGATTTACCGATAAGCCGGATATGACACCGTTTAATGCCATGCCGATGAGAGTAAAGCCTGCCTTAAATCCGGGAATGTGCCGAAGCAAGATAGATAAATTGAGATTAAAACTAGGCAAAAAAGGCGGCTGGGAGGCTTCGGTGGAGTCCGCTTCATCACAAACATCGCAATCGACACGACAGCCTAAACTCTCCTTAAGCGAACAATATACACCTGTTTCACTCTTTAAAGTTCCAGGACCACAGCAGTTTAAACAGGAGTGGATTGCTTCGAAGGGCGTAAAATCATATGAGAATGTGATGGGGTATATCAAAAAATTATCGAAAAGCGAAAATAGACCCGTAGCAAGTATACTTGCAGGAAAACTGCCGGATTAATAGTTTATGAATTATAACATTAGAGATATTAAATTAACGGATTTTGAAGATATTGCAAAAAATTATTATTTAAGATACGAAGAATTAGAATTAAATACAAATCTTGGGGTAAGCGTTAAAAGGGAGCCGCCTTCGTTAGCCGAAGAACTAGATTTTTTTTTAGGTTTGTATAAAAAAATTATGGGGGACGATGCCTGCGGAAAAGTTGCAATCGTCGATGAAAAAGTTGTAGGGATAACCACTATTCAAAGATTCGCAAAAGGATATGAAACCGACCATATAGGTATCTTAGGAATTGATATAAATATGGAATACAGAAATTTTGGAATCGGACAGAATTTATTGAGTCAAATTATTAAGGAAGCAAAAACAAAATTTGAAATGTTAATTTTGGAAGTAGCGACATTCAACGAAATAGCCATGCATATATACAAAAAATTGGGTTTTTTGCAGTATGGCTTAAGGCCTAAAGCATTAAAAAGGGGAAATGTATATTTTGATTATATTCTAATGTGTAAAGAACTTTTAAAATAGAAATTTTTGCCGGTGTGCCTTAAATCTCGGTAAATATATCCTTCAGGTCTATCGTCAAGTCCAGCGTTTTAATATAAATTATGCCGTTACCCTCCGCTTTAACCGACAATATCTCACCCCATTTTTCTAAAGCGGCATTCGTTTTAAGTTTGTCGCCTGTCCTTCTAAATACCTCAATGCTTTTTGTCTCAGGATCTACTATTAGGTACTCCAAAACCCCGCTTTTTTCATACACCTCTTTTTTAATCTTTATGTCGTAGTATTCGTTAGAGGGGGAGAGTATCTCTATTATAAGGTCAGGGTGACCGTCTATCCCCCTTTTTTTTGATTATATCCTTATTTTTATTGGATATAAATATTATATCCGGCTGGTAAGCATTTTTGTTATCGAGATAGACATCTATTGGGGCATAATAAACATAACCTAATTTATTTTTCTTTACATGGTTGGCTATTAGTACCCCCAAGTTTCTTAATATAGCTTGATGTTCGGTTAATGGCGACGGTGTCATTATTAGTTCTCCTTCGATTAGTTGATAGGGGCTTCCTTCGGGAAGGTTGAAGTAATCCTTTGCCGTGTATTTTTTGGGCGAATCAACGGGGTATGTCTCTTCTAATTTTTCCAATAAAGATGAACGGGTCATAATAGCTAAACTCCGTATAAATTAAAGGTTGAGATAAGCAGCTCGATATTATAATTTTAACTCAGTAATATACTATTTTTAATCATTTTTTTAAAGTTATCGTTTGATTGAAGTTCTTGTTCGGTTGCCGCAATCAAATCAAGAGATGTTCCTATTTTTTCCGCAAACCACATATAATAAGGCCTGATTCGTTCAAGGGGATTTTTTTCGATTGACTTTGTAATTATAAATAAATCGATATCGCTTAAGCCGGACTCTTCGCTTTTGGCAAAAGAGCCGATTAATCTGACCTCAATTATTTCAGGAAAGATGTTTAAAGCCTCGCTGGATATCTCTTTTAATTTAGTTAAAACAATATCACGATTGAAATAAAATGCTCTCACA
The DNA here is from genome assembly GCA_023489335.1 of Deltaproteobacteria bacterium. Taxonomy (GTDB): domain Bacteria; phylum SZUA-79; class SZUA-79; order Acidulodesulfobacterales; family Acidulodesulfobacteraceae; genus Acidulodesulfobacterium. The sequence continues at coordinate 164,030 of JAMDCP010000011.1, forward strand.
GAATTTGATGATATCGTCTGCCGCATTTATAGCCTCCATGGCTTGCTTTTCCAAAAAATAATCCTCGGGTTTTCCCGTTGAAAACCCGTCGGGATATCTTGAAGGTATATAGAACATATCCAATATTTTAGCGCTGTTTTTAATATTTAAAGGAAAATCTATTTCTAAACCCGTTGATTTATCGGAGAGTATATTTATCATCTCTGTAAGTGAATGTCCCCAGAGGTTTATGCCGTTTTTAAGCCCAAGCGATTTAATAGTTTTTTCGGCCGCCTGCTGAGAAGTAAAGCAACACCACTCAAAGTATTGATGGTCGTAATCAAGCTTTGCTTTTTGAAAGTCTCTTTTGCCCTGATTATACCAATCTTTCCATCTGTTCATAAGGCGCCTATCGGGTATATATAATGTACAATATAAACGAATTTAAGATAAAGACTCCGTCGCCATGTTTGCATATATTTTATATTTTACCATAATAAAATAGGTTTATAAATCTAAATAATAAAATATTTTTATTCAAAAATTTTATTTAAGTTATCTTGATTTATATTTTAAGCCAAGCCATTCAGGCTGATATTTTTATCGACAAATTAATCCATGATTTATATAAAAATCAAATAATATTATGCCGATGGGGAGGGCGGGTAAAGCCTGCCCGCCTCCGCTTTTTCACAATTATTACAAAAATTTAATAATTCGTAATAAATTGTAACCAAATTATCACAAAACTTTAACCGGATTGTCATAATTGTGTAACATTCATTTGCTAAAATATAAAAATATTTGCGGGCGGACATCCCCCTTTAACCTCCCCACCCGCAAATAAACGGCGTGAATAAATTATACATTAGTTATTATATAAAAAGATAAATTCGCGGGTGGGGAGGAAATGAAACTGTCTATTATTTTTAAAGAAAATCGTTATTAAAAAAAACCAAAACCTTACAGGAGGATTCGTGAAAAAACGAGTATTTTACTTTTTTGCTGTCATATCCATTTTTATCCAGCTTATTTTACACCTTTTTGTCTTACATTCCGCATTTGCCCAGGCGGCGGAAAAAAGCGTCTCAAAAAAACCAATATATCTTGGCGAAATTCAATCTTCTTACTTAAAAAAAATTCTTACCGAAGAAGAAAAAGAATTAAAAAAGACGGATTTAAAATTCACCAAAGAGGAAATTTTTAAATCGACCCAAAGCAAATTAATTGTGAACAAAGACGAGCTTAGGGCAACGTCGCCCGTCGGCGGCGCAACGCAAGCCTTATCTGTAATACCTGGGGTTAGAAGCGAAACATACGGTCCGACAGGGGCAAGCAGAGGAAGTTTTAGTATCAACGGAATACAGCAGGGGTGGGGAGGTTTGATTGGAGAAACCGATGACGGAAGCATTGCCGTTACATTTGACGGCGTTCCGATGGGTAATCCAGGTTCAGGTTTATGGTCAACCGCTTTAATGCCGGAGATGTCGTTGATTTCAGGAATTAATGTTATTTATGGGCCAGGGAATCCTGTAAGCAGGTGGTATAACGCCCTTGGCGGAACATTGGGTTTTATTCCGTTGCAGCCTTCCATTAAGCCAGGAGGCTCTTTAAGCCTTACTTACGGCAGTTTTAATACCAAAAATATTAATTTTAATATAAAAACAGGCATGATTGACGGTTATTCCGCCGTTATTGCCGGAGGTATTACAAGTTCAAACAGTTATAGAACAGGTTTCGGGTTTTATAACCCGGCTACCGACTATGCGTATTACGGGAAAATAGTTAAAGTATTTTCCAACGGAAACATTGGATTAGGCGCATATATTGCACATTCACAGGGTTATAGGCCGACCTTTATACCGACAAGCCCGATATATCCCGGCAACGGAAGTCCTGGAGTAACGGTTAACGGTTACTACCCAAACGGAAACAGCGTACCGGGTCCATATTTTTCACAGCAAACGACAGGTTATTACAGCTCATTAGCCTTTGATATATGGAATAAGCTTGCCAGAAACCACATGTATTTAATCTATTCTCCGCTTAATCTTAAAGTTTCTAAATCCGTTTCGTTTCATAATTTGGTATGGTATAGAGAGGGCGAAAGGCTCCATTATCATCAAAATGATTTTTCGCAAGGCGCCGGAAATTTATACGAATATAATAACCCTGAAGACGAAGTTTACGGGGATAAGACATATTTTAATATAAACGATCCTCATAACTTGATTAAATTCGGCGGCTGGTTTCTAAAAAGCCATTATATATCGAGAAACGCGTTTTATAATCCTTTTGGGACATATTGTACTGCCCAGCCGAGCGGCATAAGCGAAGTCACGACTATCGCAAATCCTTGCGCCTACAGGTATAGCGACTTTTATCAAACCTTTGGGTCCGCATTTATCCAGGATACGCTCCATTTTTTTAAAAAATTAAGGATAACCCCCGGTTTGAACTTCGTTACCTTTAAGACGAACTTCTATAATAATGCTTCGCAGTATTATCCCGATGCGGTTTTATTAAATCCGGCAGGTAATGACGATACTATTCCCGGCCATTCCGCAACACAGGCGCCAAACGCTTCTACATATTTTGAAAAATTAGAGCCTTCATTGGGCGTGAATTACAAATTGACCAAAAATGTTGCCGTTTACGGAAACTATTCCGATGCTTATCAAAATCCACATTTGGGCGGAGGCGGAGGCCCGTTTCAACAGATAGGCGCTAATGCCTTAGAACCCGAAAAAAATGAATATTACACGGCAGGCTTCAAGGTTTTGGTTCATCATGATAATTTATTAAATAATTTTGTTCTAAATGTTAATTATTATCATGAGCATTTCTCGAATATGCTGCTGTCTTATACTTTAGCCGACGGAACTTCGATTTACGCCTCGGGCAGTTCTAACTATGACGGCGTGAATCTGACGGCATCCGACAACCCCATAGGTAATCTCCACCTTTTTACAAACATAAGCTATGAAAAGGCAGTGTATTCGACTTATCTTACAGGCGGAGTTAATTATAACGGCGATAATGTTCCATATGTGCCGGAAGAGACATTTAATTTAGGCGCTTATTATAAGCTTTTAATCGGCCATATCGCCTATTCTCCTAAGATATGGGATATCTACACAGGCAAACAGTATATCATGGACGATGTTACGGGGGCGCCGTCAGGCCAAACAATTCCAAGTTTTAATGTTTTAAATGCTTCAGTGAGCGCTAAAATCCCGTTTGGCGGCAGGCATGCCGGCTTACCGAAAGCGGCGATTATTAAACTCACGGTTTTAAACCTGTTAAACCATAAGTATAACGAATATGAGTATATCACCGCAGGCGGATATTTTGGAGGGAATAGCGCAGGGTCGGTTTTAGCATACCCGGGAATGCCGATAGCGGCTTATTTAACGATGACATTAAAGTTTTAATTTTTCCGCCCTCCAAGTCCCTTTTGGATTTGGAGGGCGATGTATAAGTTTTGTTAAACTGTAACAAAATTGTAATAAAACCGTAATAAAATTTAACGAAGATGTAACTAAAATGTAATAATTCTGTAACATTCATTTGTTAATATATATAATCAACGACGAGTAAAAATCCGGTTCGATTCCAAGTTTTTATTTTTAATCCTTTTTAAGTCTTAATTTAACCATTAATAACCTTAATTTAGATTATTCAACCACGGAACTTTATTATTTTAAGATAAGTTTATAAAAATGCAAATTCGGCTATCATTATCATTTTTTTATTAATACTAAAGAATAGTTAGTATCACATCTTAAAATAATAACAATAACAAAAAAGGAGAAGAGAAATGAAATTGAAAGTTTCCGATGGTAAGTTAAGAAAGATTAGATTGGGGATTCAGTTAGACAGAGAACAATTGAAGCTGTTCCTGTTTATTGTCATTTCGGTATTTGCCGTATTTTATGCCCCGTCTAAGGCAAATGCCAAAGTAATTGTATTAAAAGCCGAGAAAAAGGCTAAGAAAGTGAAAAGAACCCCTTTTACAGTGTCAAAAATCAAAAAGAGGGCTATCGATGCGACAAAATCGCCTATGAACTCTATCGAGACCATATTAAATCAAGCGCCTTCCATACACGCAAGCACCAGCGGACCTAATAATATTCGCGCGCGTGTGGAGTTAAGGGGCTTTGGCACCGGCGAAGTTGCCCAAACCTTTGACGGCGTTCCTATTAATAATATGTTTGACGGAGATTCAAGCAATTATATGGATGTCAGGAATAATGTTCCGTTTACGCTCGGCGATATTTCCGGGGTTGGGATTTATTACGGCGTAAATAATCCAAGCGTAGATTCCTTCGATTCCCTCGGCGGCACGATAAATTACGAACCTTTAATGCCAACCGGCAAATTTAGCGCCAATATATTCGGCGGATACGGGTCTTTTGCCACAAGGACTTATGGAGTAGGTATTAATACAGGAAAGCTCTGGGAAGGAATCAGGATGTATTTGAAGGTGTCAAGAGACGATGCAAACAACTGGTATAACGGTTCGGCTTACCCCAACAGGCTCCACTCATATTATATGTCCCTTATTAAGCCTTATAATGAAAACAGATCGCATATTTCATTCATTTTTATGAGGAATGACGATTATGCAAACGACCCCCACCTTGTTCCGGTACCGCTGCTTGACCAGTTTGGCTATAGCTGGGGATGGCCGACATCTGTTGAAAATGCGCAGGCTTATAACCAGGAGTATTACGCCATACTTGGCTGGAAGGCCTATATAAACAGGGATCTCAACTTCGATAATAAGAGTTTTTACTTTAATGAAAATATGGCAAAAAATCTTTATATAAACCCCGCATGTCATACAAGCGCCGCAAGCGCAGGAATCAGCACGGCATCATGCGACATACCTTCAAGCATATACATTAACGGCGTGCAGCCTTATGCTTTAGGTTTCGGCAGCGGAAACTGGTCGTTAACGCCTGTTCCTACCGCTACTTACAATCCGGACCCGCAGTTTCTCGACGGTCAAAACAGCGCTACGGCTATTGCAAACGGATTTACACCCGGGTTTGCCTACGGAACCGACAATCATTATAAAGCCGTCGATGTAACACAGTTTGGCGATATTCCAGCTGTTACTATAAGGGTTCCGAGGAACACGCTTACGGTCGGTGGGCAATTCCTTTTCGGAACATATCATAAATTAGAATCGTATTATGGAGAAGCCTATGGACCGGCTGCACCTTTTTATAATATTGCAAATAATCAACATGGCACGGAGAATATGGATTCGGTCTATGCTCAGGACAAATTAGATATTATCCCGGATAAATTATTTCTTGAGCCAGGCCTTAAATATCAGGTAGTGGACATGACCGTTGCGGCAAACGAAACATGGCCGAGCATTAATCCATACGGCGGAACTGTATCGGATACATTTACCGAAATAGAACCTACAATAGGTTTAAGTTATAATCTTCTTCCAAACTGGAATTTTTACGCAACTTACGGAAGAACGATGAAGGCTCCGAATTATACTGCTTATGAATCCGTGCTTACTTCTTATAACGGAACTAACTTTACTACATCGTTAAGCGGAGTAAAGCCGGAATATGTGACGGATTACGAGCTTGGAACAAGGTACAAATTAGACAATCTTGAACTTTCGGCAAATGTATATAAAGAAGACTTTTCCAATACATTTGGCACATATTTAAACACCACAACGGAAATTACCTACGAGACAAACGGCGGCAGGTCCCAATATGAGGGTTTACAGCTTGAAGGGCAATATGATTTCAATCGTCATCTGAATGTTTTTGCAAACTATTCGTTAAATACAGGGAAATTTATTTCTAACTATTCAGGCCCGGCAGGAAATGTTATATCGGGCGAGAATGTTCCGTTTATACCAAGGCATCTTGCCAATATCGGATTGGATGAAAACTATTTCAATATAGATGCAAGGTTGTGGGGAACATACACAGGCGAGCAGTTTGTGGAAGATATTAACGGAAATCCTACAAGCGCGTTCCACCTCGGCGGTTACTGGTTGTTTAATTTAAATTTAAGCCGTTATTTTAACTTTAAGAGAATAGGCATCCTCAAAGAGGCAGACCTTAAAGGTATGAAGCTTAGCCTATCCATCGACAATATTTTAGACAGAAAGTACCTTACAGGCGCAATTCCGGGATTTGTCGCCACATATCCGAATTCAAACGCAATTTATGCGGAATACTTGCCGGGTATGCCAAGGTTTGTTTTTCTTACCTCGTCATTTAAATTTTAGCCTTCAGGATCTAAGTTAATTTAGGTTATTCGATGCTTAGCTGGTTTAACAGGTTAATTTTTATCCGCAAAAGCCATATTTGCATGTTTAATGGCTTTTGCGGAAATTTTTACATCGGACGGGCTGCTACGGCGCCCGCCTATTTAAAATTGTAACTAAAACTTAACATAACTGTAATATTTTTGTAATATTCATTTGATACAATAAATTAAAGTAAATTAAATTCAAACTGTAAATAATCGTATTTTAAAAAATTTATGGAAAATATTATAAAAGAATTTCCCAATAAAAATGCAAGATTAAAATATTCGTTTATAATAGCCTTAATACTGGAAATAATGTTTTTGCTCCTTTTTGCCGAAATTTCCATTATCGCCGGGCATTTTATAAAGCCTGCAAAAAAGGTAAAGCCGTTACTCATATCCGTCGTCAGTCTTCCGCATAAAAAGAAAGTCCTGGTTCCGCCTAAAAAAAGGGTGGTTCCCGTCAAAAAGATAAAAAAAGTAGTATATAAGAAACCTATAATAAAAAAAGTTATTAAGAAAGTTTTGGTTAAAAAATCCATAAAACCTGCGCCTTTTAAAGTTCGCCATGTTTCCATTCCCATGCCTGCGCCGGCAGTGCCTGTTGTCCCGGTTGTTCAACATGCGGTTGCCTATCACCACGCGCACAAAAAAATACCCGCAAGCATATTGGATAAGTACTTCGGCGAGATAAAAGCAAAGGTCGTAAGGAATTTGGTTTATCCGTATTATGCAAGAAAAGAAGGGATGGAAGGATATGTAAATGTATTGTTTAAGATTTTAAGAAATGGAGACTTGGTATTCGAAAAGATTGAAAAAGGATCTCGATACGGGACTCTAAACGCCTCCGCCATTAAAACCATAAAGATATCTGCGCCGTTTATGCCGTTTCCGAAGGGCATATCAAGAAATTCGTTAACTTTTCTAATAAAAATACATTTTAAATTAAAACGAAGATAAAACAAGATTAAATTGTTAAATTGTTTAAAAGGTGAATGGATAATTTATATCAATGAAACCTTAAAAGGAGGATATAACAATGGGTATATTGCACAGTTTAGGAGTATTATTTGACGGCGGTCCGCTTATGTATGTTATGCTTGCATTGCTTCTTGTCGCCATTACCGTTATTGTCGAAAGATTTTATTTTTTGCATAGCGTTATTAAAACAGGTTCGTCTTTTACCGAAGAGATTAAAAGTATTTTAAAAAGCGATAACGGACTTAAAAAGGCAAAAGAATATTGCAACGAACATCCGGGAATATATTCTTCGCTCCTTTTAGTCGATTTTAACAATCTATGTTTAACTAAAGAAGAAAGGGATGAGGTCTTGACTGAAGAGGCCATGAAACATACAAGAGAGATGGAAAGGTATATGTGGGTTTTAGATACATTAATCACAATGGCCCCCCTCTTAGGGCTTCTTGGAACGATAATCGGGATTATGGTTTCGTTTAATGTGATAAGCAAAACAGGGGTATCGCATCCGACGGCCATTACCGGCGGGGTTGCTTTAGCCCTTTTAAATACGGCGGCAGGCCTTATTATTGCGATACTCTGTTTAGGATTTTTTAATTACTTTCAAAATAAAATTATTTCGATTAAAAAGCAAATGGAATTTGTGGTATTGCAATTTGAAAATTTTATCAAAAGAAATGAATTGAAAGACAACAATAGTTTTAGCTCAAACGAAAAAAAGAAGGTGCAATTAGTTTAAAAAAAAGGAGGGGGGACCCGATAAAATATGAAACTTTTTAAAGAACAGGAAACCAAAAGAGCAAGAATTGAATTAATACCTATGATTGATACGATGTTTTTTCTTCTTGTATTTTTTATATTCGTAACTCTTTCGATGGTTCATCAAAAGGGGTTAAATGTTAAACTTCCGAAGTCGTCCCAAGGTTCTGCCGTAAAAATGCATAATTTTGTGGTTACGCTTAAGAAAGACGGAACGGTTTTTCTTAACAAGGAAAAGACGACGATTCAAAATCTTCCTGCATTATTAAAGCAAAGGGTTACAAATAAAAAGGATCTCATTATTATTAACGGCGATAAAAGAATTTATTTAAAAAGGGTCGTTAAAACAATAGATATTATAAAAAGGGACGGATTTTTAAGGGTTTCTATCGCCGTAAACCCTGTAAAGTAATATTTAACGCTTTACTCCCCGGAAATTAAAAATGTGATAAAAATCACATAAATTTTTATTAAATTATAATAGAATCGCTTCACTTGTTGTTTATCGAACCCAATTCACAATTCGTTTATTCTTAATTATTTAGACTTATTATTTAAACTTATGTCCGAAATAAAAGACAAAAACTGCGTGGAGATTTCCGATGACGACATTATAGAGGCGTTTAAAGATATTAAAATCTATATAGATATTACACCCGAAGACTTCAAGGAGATTTACCGCCATGCCTTAAACCATGCTGTGGAGAGGCTTAATAACGCCGCTATCGGGGATGTCATGACTAAAGATGTTATCGCGGTGTTGGAAGATGCGGATATTCGTTCGGCTACCGATTTTTTGACGGAAAGAAAGCTATCGGGAGCCCCTGTTATCGATGCCAATAATATTGTTAAGGGTTTTGTGTCCGATGCGGACATTCTGACAACGGCAGGTATGGCAAAAGACCATACTTTCAGGGATATAATCAGGCATCTTACCGGCGAACCGATTCCGCGCCATCTTAAAATGAATGGCGCAAAAACAATTAAGGACATCATGACTTCACCCGCCATTGCGGCAACCCCCGAAATGGACGTAAAAAAAGCTGCGGAGATTCTCATGAAAAAGGGAATAAAAAAAATGCCGGTGGTGGATAAGGAAGGCAGGCTCGTTGGGATTGTGTCTGTAAGCGATATAATCAAAAACATGGGAAAACGCGGGAAAACATGGGAATTAAATGCCTGATTGTTTAATCTGAGCGTAAAATAAAAAATATAAGAAACGGAAAATAGCCGAAGATAAAGGAATATCTTGAGAAAATGTCGGGCGGTAGGCCAAGTCCGGTTGCGGTAAATTATACCGGAATCTTCTGGTCACGGCGCTTCCGGCTTCCGGTGAACAACCTTTCCGCAAACAGAAAATATCCGGAATACCGTTTTAGGTCAGCTCCGTTACCTCCGTAACCTTAAAAACCATCGCCGCCCTTACCCATTTAAAACGTGATTTCATCCGGTCGAAATTAGCCCCGCTGTCCTCGAATTTTGCATTTCCCTTAAGAAGAAACCCTGCGCCTTTGCCCTGAAGACCGGCAATGTCCTTAGAGGCGAGTATCATCTGGATTTCACTTCCGGATTCAATGTTTCTCTGGGTTTTGGTAAGGTGTCCGGCAGGAATCAAAAGTGTATTTCTATCGAGAACATCGATATAACTGTTCCACGTGGCCGCCATATGAACCCCGTCGGTTCCATAAGTGGCGAAGCTTGCAGGTCCTTCATGCTTTAAAATCTGATTGATTTTGTCGTTAATCATACAGTAATGCCTCCAATTACGATGAATGTCTGTAAATTATAAAACACGGCTTGTCCGGAGTTTTTCATTCCTTTTAAATTATACCATTTTATGTCTCAAATGCAAATTTATCAAAGAGATTATTTATTTTGCCTTGACAGATTATTTATTGTTATTGACATTTTTGTCTTTTACGGTATTACTTAAATATGATGGAGGGGAAAACAGCGGAGATGTTCATAGTTTAATAAACTCAATCAATATTTTACCTCTTTTTTTAAAAATTTCTTCATACTTTCTTCATACCCATCCTCTGCCTTAAAAGGTTAGCGGCCGGAACGAAAAATAAATTTATCCTAATTCGTAAAAGTTGTTAAATCCCTTTTGTTTTAAATGATTTTTTAGTTTTTTATCGCTGGTTAAAAGCATGCCATTTAAAAATATAGATAATGCCACAAAAGGAGTATCTTTTTCGTCTATGTCTTTTGTTAAAAGATAGGCTTTATTGAATATTTCTTTCGGAATAAATTCTTCTTTAATAAAAGTAATTTTACTTAATACAGTTTCTAATTAAGATAGAATCTCATCCTCATTCAAGTTGGAAATATTTTGTATCTTATCTTTATGCTTAAATATTTCTATGAAAAGAAAATTGCAGGTATAAAACTCTATGTTTTTAGAAAATAAAATAAATTTATATTTGTTTTCTTTGCTTAAAAGGACGGAAAATAATATATTCGTATCTATTATTACTTTTAGGCTTCATTTATAAACCTGTTTTTGTTAGCCTTCCACCAGGTTTCCGTAATTTCTTCGGACAAAATATTTATATCTTCTTCCGTAGCCTTGCTTTTTTGCGACAGCTCGATATTCGTTAAAAAATCTATAGTATTTTTATCATAGCTGCCTATATTGAATTCCAAAATCACTTTATCGTCCTGTAATGTTGCTTTCATTTTATTCAACCTCATTTAATTTATAATTCAATTTGTTTATATTTATTTTTGCTCTTTAATCTATATTATTACTTATTTTCGTAGAAGTCAATCTTGTCAGGCAAGCGGCCAAAAAATCTATTAAAATAAAAACCTCATTAAGTCCGCTATTTATTTAATAATTTTTATTTCCTTAAAATCTTTCGATAGCCTAAAAGGGAGCTGGACGGCGGCGTCAAGAAAAAGCCGCATATTTGACTTCCATTTTCACGATTTAAGGCATATGTTTGCAAGCTGGCTTGTAATGAAAGGTGCGGACTTAGCGACCGTAAAAGAATTGTTAGGGTACAAGGATATTAAAATGACTTTAAGGTATGCGCATTTATCTAAATCGCATATTGACACGGCGGTAAAAATGCTTGATAAAAAAAATCATACTTTCTTCATACCTGAAAAAAATGTCAAAAATTCAAAACCCTGAAAGCCTACTGTTTACTGGTAGGCACGGGCGGTCTCGAACCGCCGACCCCTACCGTGTCAAACTAAAAAGATAAAATTAACCAAATGGGCTTTTTACCTTCAGTTATAGATTTATTAACGGATTGACGGCATTATGTATTTTACGATATTTTCTATATATTCTTATGCTTTCGGATATTTTGTGTGACAGTTGTGTGACAGTAATTTTTTTCAAAAATTTAAAATTATTCTTTATTTTATATTTTTTTAAAAAGTTTTTAAAAAATAGGCAAGACACGGCAAGACAGCAAGACAAGCCTTATAAATACTGCATTTGTTTGTCTTGCTCTTGTCTTGCCGTCTTATCGCATAGAAATATAAAGGTTTTTATATTTTTATAACATCAGCTTTTAAAAACTCATCATATATATTTTAAATTAATATTTAAATAATATTAAAATAATACCAATTTGAATATGCTGGAGTAATACCATAATAATTAATTAAATCTTATTTTAACGCTGTTTTTTTACAACAACAGCATATATTGATTCAATGCATTTTTCAAGTCCGAAATTTAGACTCTCATCTTTTAGATTATAAATTTCTTTTACCTTGTAAACCAAATTCTCAAGTTCTATATCCTTTTTATTTTGCGCTTCTTTTTTACCGGTATTAAAATCCGATATGAAATAATTCAAATCGACTTTAAAAATTTCTGCCAAGTTTAGAAGATAATCAAGCGGTATTTTGAATTTTCCAGTCTCGTAGCTATATATTTGAGTATATGCAACATTTAGCATCTCCGCCAATTTTTCTTGAGAAAACTTTAATTCCCGCCTTTTAATTCTTATCTTAAAACCGATATGTTTAAATAGCGCTGCATTTTTATGTTTAGGCATAAAATTAATTTCTCAATATTTAAGTTTAACTTAAATATCTATTATTAAGACAATTTATAGGAAATACTATAATCTTAAACATAAAATAATTATTGACATATTTAAGTTAAAGATGTAAAATCCTGTCAAGAATATTAAATTATTGAAATCTTTAATTTACATTAATTATCGGGAGGAAAAATGAAGAAAATCTTTTTACTTATAATAGCTTTATTTTTAAGTATTTTTATAGTGAACCCTTCTTATGCACAACAAATGTCAAAATACGGCTATCCAACAGGTAATCAAAATTCAAGCAACACTTATGGTAATTGGTATTTGGGTGTTGGCGTTGGTTATGCCCACATAATCGGCTTAAAATCGGATATTAATCAATTAGGGAATAACTTGCAGACTATCGATCCTGATTTGTCAGGTTCGATAAGCTCAACCATAAGCACTGTTGGAACAAACTTGGATTTTGGATATAGCTTCAATAAATTTTTGAGTCTTCAGACAGGCTTTGACTGGTTAGGCAATTACAAATTTAAATTAAATCTCGATGATACTGTACACAATTTTTATATTAATGAAACTGTTAATGCTTATATATACACAATTCCAATAAAGGCGGTTGTATCGTACCCATTCAATGATGGCTTTGCAGTTTTTGGCGCAGTTGGCGGCGATTTTTGGTTTGTTAATGAATCTGGAAGCGTTTCATCTAATATACCTGGCGTCAATGGGACAGCATCGCAAAATAAAACAGGTATAGCCCCCGTTTATAGCATAGGAATCAGATTAAGACCTGTAAAATCTGCCTGGGGCTTAAAACTTGAGTATAACTATTTTCAAAATTTATTCAACAGCAACCAAACAATTTACAAAAGTCATTATAATGTGGAAGAGCTTGCACTTTTAGGAGAATATAGATTTTAGTCCATCTGCAAAGTAGGGGTTAAATGCAAAAACGGGGGGGGTATCCCCCCCCCCTTGAAAGACTGGGTAAATAAAAAGGAATAAGAAAACTAAAAAAAATTGTCAATGAATACAATATATAAAATATTTTATTCTAAAAAAGTGCATTTAATTATACTGCCCTTATTGCTTATTGGCAGTTTTATTTTAACTGGGTGCGCGACCGCTCCAGTATTTTCTGATGTTACAATTCCTCAGAAAAACATAAGTAAAGATAAATTTAAAATTGCCATAAAAAAACAAGATATAATCTTTACCTCAGGTTTTTTTACCGGAACCCCGCTTACAAAAAAATCAGTTGCCATATATAACTGCATCGGGTTAGAAATATATAAAAACTTCCATGACGCAGCCATATTGATAGTCAATAAAAAGCCTTTAAATTCAAATATTATCTATATTCATGATTTCAGAAAAGCAATTACCTGGGCGGTTGTTAATCCTGTCGGCATATTAATACCAATCTCCGCTTTGGTTATTAGCGAACCTATGAAGGCGACATTTAAAGCAAGCGTGCTTATCAACGGGAAAAATTATACAGTTAAGGCTTACGGCTCAAGAACCCAAAGGCTTATGTCATTCAGCCCGGACAAAATTTTAAGAAAAACCTGCGGTAATTTTACTGAAAAATTAACAACACTTCTCATTGTAAAAAAACTGCCGCGGGCGGTATCGCAACCACACACAAGCCCACAAGCGATACTTCGGAAGAATTAGGAATAATTAATTTATCTTTTTCAAAGTATTTTAAATAAAAACAGTAAATCGGCATCCCAACCCTTATAAATACTGCATTTGCCTGCCTTGCCCTTGTCTTGCCGTCTTATCGCATAGATAGTATAAAACCGCACGCATTTGCGATTTAAAGCCTATAACCAGCAAACCCGCATAAATACTACATTATAGGCACATTAAGAAACAACAGTTTCCCAATGTGGTCTTGATTATTAAATAATGGCTAATTTAAAATATCCTATCCTAAACTTTTATATTTTGGATATTTTAAAAATGCTTTATTTAATTATTGTTCAGGTTAATCAGTTTAAAAAGTCTGCTCACTTTTTCCTCGCTCTTATTGGACTGTAATTTTGACTATTATTCCTAATAATTAAGCATATTAATTATTACAGCACATAGCCGTTAATAGCCTTTTTATCGTTTTTATAATAATATTTTTAATAGTTTTAAAATTATATTACTTGACAATCATATTCACGCATATTAACATCGCACACCGCTAATGCAGATATTTACAGACTTTAGCGGTAAAATTAACCTAAATTAAGGGGGCGTGTTATGAAAATGATTAAAATCGATGTTAGCGGGATGATGTCTGAAAAATGCGTTGATAAAATTAATGAGGCTATTAAAACTATTCACGGTATAAAAATGGTTGACGCCGTTTTAAATGAAAATGCCGTTTATATTATCATCAAAAACAATATCGATATAGAAGGTATTAAAAATATTATCAGGAAGGCAGGTTATATTCCGGGACTCCATATTAGCTGGGTTGTATCCTAAAACAGCCTTGAAAATCTTTCACAACGGTAAAACCAAGCGTTTATTCAGGACTGTTAATGGTTTTCTATTAACCGCAAATCAGAGGCTTATGAATAAAGGCTCTGACGACAGCATCGCATAAAATAGCCCAAAAACGCACACAAATGCGTTTTAAGGGTTTTTATAATTTTTATTGGCTTTAACTTTGGGGTTTCCGTTTTAATTTAAATATTTTTACATATCTATTTGGTGGAAGGAAATATTCAATAATGTGTAAATAAATAATCAATTTATTATTTTCTTCAAAATTAAATGTTAGCGGAAATTCATTAACCTCAGATGCAGGTATATATTTAAAAGGTTTCAATTTTTCTTGAATTTTTGGGACAGATACTGGAATTGCTGAAAAATCATCTTTTATTAGAAATCCTTTTTTATTTTCTTTATCATTAGGGTATAAAGACTGAATTTGTTCAGTTAAAAAATCACTAATGTTATTGGCTTCTTCTGCCGGAAATTCTCTCGTAATTCCTTGAATGCCATTTGTAAAAGGCAATTTAGACTCATAACTATTTTCCTTCTGTTTGTAATTGAATTTTTCTATTTCCATCATATAATGTTTCTCGTCTTCGCAAAATTCTTTTTTAAACCCCTCATATTCCCTTTTCAATTCTTTACTGTTTTTTAAATAACTTTTAAAAAAAGCGTAAAATTCCTTAGATGGCTTACTCCCTATATTGTCATCATTATATTCAATACCATCGTAATTAACATTGAAGTTTGCGAGAATTAATTTTCCACTATCACTAATTGCCGCTTTTTTTATGGAAAGTTCTAAACATTCTTTGGAATATTTCATGCTGTTAGCAACATAATCGGCAAAGGGGCTAACCATACATATAATAAAAATGTAATATTCCACATACTGTTTATCATCTTCCAGTGTTTCCTTTAAATACAAATCCAGAAAGTTGATAAACTTTCTTAAATCCGCATTACGCTCTTTCCTCGAATTTAAAATTTTTTTAGGTTCGATTTTATCAAGAGAAAAATTTAGAGGCATGAGTTTAAAAGTATCTCCTGTCTTAATTTGCTTTAATTTGTTAATTGCGTCTTTATATAATTTATCAGGAGAATTAAAGTATATTTTTTGGATTTTATCATGCTCTATCGGTTTTATTACGGTAAATTTACCGCCTGTTTTATATATCTTTTTTAAATGATTAATTAAAAAATACGGCTGTTCTTCTATCATTCTGCAAGGGTCGTTTTCAGGATATTCTAAAATGAATCTATGCCCTATTTCGTATATTAGATTTACATATCCTGACAAATACGGTTTTTCTTTTATAATTTTATTAATTGATTCAATATAATCTTTCTTATTTTCAAGGGACAGGTTAAGTTTATTGTGAATAAGCCTGTTTTTAGGGCTGTTTTTTAATTCTTCAATTATATCCTCGATGTTTAAATTTTTTATATTTTCTAACAATTCTATAAGTTTATCTATCGATTTTATGTCTTCCTTATCTAAGGTTTTATTAAAAATACATCTGAAGTTATCAATAATATATTGTATAAAATACGGGTCAAAAGACGAGCCTTTAAGAACTTTTGGCATTATTGAAGTCAAAAACAAATTAGGCTGTAATCGAAATATAAATTTATTTATCGCTTTATCGTCCATAATTTTTGAAAATATATGCCTTAATGTTAGATAAAATAAGCATTTTAATAAAAATAACAAGTTAACTATAGAACTTTTCAGGTCGTCTTATTGATTGGTGTATTCTAATTATAATACATTTGTATATTTATTTTTTATTATACATCAACAAAGAAAATAAATAAAAATTATGAAAAAATTAAGTTTCACTGTAAAAGAATTTTCAAAGATTCACGAGATGGATCAATTTTCGACTTACAGAGCCATCTGGCAGGGCAGGCTAAAAGCTATAAAAATCAACAGCAAGTGGTTTATTTCTCTGAATGAATCGAACAATTTTAAAAAATACAAAAAGGGAGGTGGTGAGAATGCCGACAAAGCGGGAACTTTACGAAGAAAACGAAGCGCTTAGAGAAATTATTGACGATGTCAAAACAAGACTAAGTGACCTCGAATCTGACGATGAAAACGACTCAGAAAATGAAGATGAATCTGAAGAGAGCGAAAATTCGGAAGATGAAGACTGAAAGCGTTGAGCCCCTGCTTTTTTAGCAGGGGCTTTCATTTTAACTTTAACGGCATTTGTCTCAATGGCTAATAGTTCTCTACCTGTTAGTCTGTTTTCAAGCCTTAAAACGCAAATTTGAAAGTTTTTTAAAAGACTTAATATCAAGGGTCACTATGGAAATAAAAATCGTTAAAATTGGGGCAATTAAAATCAATGAAAGAAACCGGCAATACAACGCTTCCAAAGCTAAAGAGTTAGCCGATAGCATACAGGAAATAGGACTTTTGCATCCGATAATTATCGATGCGGATAATGCCCTCATTGCCGGTTTGCACCGCCTTGAAGCCGCAAAGATATTGGACTGGGAAGAAATACCCTGCAATGTGTTTGATATCATTACCGATAACGCCGAAGAACTTGCCGAAATCGACGAAAATTTAATAAGGGCTGAACTTACGGAGCTTGAAAAAGCGGATTTACTATGCCGTGCAAAAGAGATACATGAGATTAGACACCCCGAGAGTCTTAAAGCAAATATTACAAAAAGAAATTTAAAACAGTTTGTCGCCGAAAGTGAAATTATTTCACTTTCGGATAAAGATAGCAATAGCAATAATTTGCTCAAAATTAAGGATAAAAGTTTTACTAAGGCAACTGCTGACAAAATCGGCATATCGTCACGAAGTATCTTTCAATCTATTCAAATATCGAAAAACATATCGCCGGAAATTAAAGAAAAAATTAAAAGCACTTCGCTTGCCGACAATAAAACTGAATTATTAATGTTTGCAAGGATTGAACCAGATAAACAAAAAAAAGGTTATAGATATTATCGTCGAGAAGAATAAAAAGGTCAAGGAAGCGATTTATCAAGTGAGGCGGGAAAGGTTTCATGATTCAGTGAAAAAGGCATCACAGGCAACAGCTCGGGCTGATACAGACATATTGAGTGGCATAGAGGTATCAGTGGGCGATGTCTTTAAATTGGGCGAACATATACTAATATGTGCCGACAATACCGACCCTGCCGTTATCGAATATTTACGCTTGTTTAAGTTTTCTTTCTCTTTCGCCGACCCGCCCTATAATTTAGGGTTAGCCGACTACGATAGGGCTGAATTCACATGGATGCAGGATTATTTAACGGAAATATCAGATATAGTTGCAGTTGCGCCAGGAATTAATAATATAAAGTTTTTTTTAAAAAATACGGAAATGGCTTACAAGTGGCTTCTAATATGCCACGTGAAGAATTTGCACTCTGGATGTGCAATCGGCTATACGCATTATTATCCAGTTTTTCTTTTTTCTAATTTGAAATCGATAAATTTTGGGATAAAAGATTTGTTTGATATTACTCTGCCGCCTATGCCGGAGGAAGACCGAGAAATTGCAAATAAGAGGCAAAAACCGTCGGGATTACTAACTTATATACTGAACAGCTTTACGAAAGAAAGTGATTTTATTATAGATCCTTTTGCAGGAAGCGGTCAGACTTTAATGGTCTGTGAGGCATTGGGCAGGAAATGCATAACTGTTGAAATACTGCCGGATATGGTTCGGGCGATTATACATCGTTTTGAAAACAAGTTCGGCATAAAAGCCGTTAAAATTAACACTTTACAAGTGAAAAATACATATTGTGTATGATTTATAATTTACTATTTTTTACTTATTATTCCGTTATTTCTTTTATTATAAATTAGACATAAAAATTCGCACTCTTTGTGAATATTTATCGCTGATAATTTTTTTTAAAAAGGGATATGTTAATACTATTATTAAAAAAATAAACAATTTGACAATTAATTATGAAAATAAACAGTTATCAAATTAAATCACAAAAAAACGCTCTCTCTGAGCAAGCATTACTTGCGGGGATTATAATTGATAATAGAAACTTCGAAAAGGCTTCCTTTTTGGTTCCAGCGGATTTTTATGACAGCCGGAATAGGGCGATTTTCGCAAGGGTAAAGGAACTTTATAATTCAGAGAAGGCTATCGATTTAACGAGCTTTGCGGGCACGGAGCACGAAGATTATATACTTGGATTAATGGGGTTGCCGGATGGACTGCTAAATATCGAGAAATATATCGAAGAAATCAAGGAAGAAGCTATTAAGAGGCAGAGGCTTTCTCTAATGGACGATTTCAAAGAAAATAAAATAAACTACGATGAACTAATAAACTTACTTCAAAAATTATACGTTGCAAAAAAAGAACCTATCAGCAGTTCTCAATTAATTGAACATATAAAACCGATTCAGGAAAAAAATATCTTCGGAATAAAAATACAATATGGAGCAATCTTTTCGATTGCCGGTGCCACGTCTGCCGGCAAGACTGAATTTTCGCTCGAAATAGCGGATATTCACGCTAAACAAGATGGCTGCGTAAGCATATACTGCGTTTTCGAAGGCGGAATTAATGAATTTGCAATCAGGTTAAAAAAGAAAAATATAAATAACGAAAATCTATTCATGCTTCATAATCCGGACATTAACGACATCAGAGCGGCGATAGATAGATTTAAGGATAGAAAAGTATTGGTTATCATAGACTATTTACAGATGTTTGCCCGAAGACTTCAGGCGAACGACAATAAACCTTGTGATTTTTTAAGGAAATATACGAGCTATATATACACTAAATTAGACGAAATAAGGGCTAAATATAATGTTTGTTTTTGTTTGTTATCGTCGCTCAACAATCAGGGAATAGGCGAATTAAGGCTATTACAGAATTTCGACGATATTGTCTTCCTTAAGTCGATAAAAGAAGACGGGAACGTTCAATACGACAACGATTATTTATATGCAATCATTTTTGCGGATGATGCAGAAAAAAACGAAAATAAATGGTCGTTAGGACGAAAAAAAATAGATAAAATGAGAAAATATATCTTATTGCACCCCGCAAAACCTTCAAGGATCGGAGAGGAAGCGGCGGATATTCTCTATATTTATGATGTTGAGAGCGGCAGATATCAAAAGATTGATAAGACAGCGCAAAATTTTCAAGATAATAATAAGGAGCAAAATAATGAAACGCAAAAAGACGACTACTATGCCCAATACGGTATTTAAGCAACAGGTCGGGAATACGACAGTGTCTTTTGTCAGGGGAGGAATATTCTCCCCTGTAGTAAAGTCCCCGAAACGTCCGCAGGATGATATTATTTTTAAAAATCACTGGGCAAAGTTAACTATATTAAAAAAATACAATCGAATGACTCAGGTTCATATTAACATTCTTGACTGCATCATTGCTTCCGCCATAAAAATAAATAAAGGGTTTGTTAAAATGAGTAATGGTGAGATTCGACTGTTTTTTGAACCATACACGGTTCTTAAAATGCTCGAACAAAAGGGGAAAAATTATAAATGGCTCAGGGGTAAGTTGGACGATCTTGTTGCAACATTAATCGAAATAGAAACGGATAAAAATACGGCGCATGAAGGGATACTTCATTTTCACAAATGGAGTAAAACCCTGAATCCTAATGCCGTTAAAAAAACATCAAGATTTAAAAGCGGCGCCGGATATTATTATGTGGCGGTAATTAACCCGGGATTTGCTAATTTTTTCAATATTGAGATTAATATGAATTATATCAAGATACTGCCCGACATTATCCGGTTGCATGACGGCATTCTTCAAGCGTTTGTCCGGTTTTGTATAAGCCATAATGAACTCAACATGCCACTTATAGATGTTTTATATAACATAAGAGCAGAAATAAGCGACGACCGGCAAAGACAGAGAACTATTAAAAAAATAAACGACAATGCCGGATTGCTTTATGATAAATTCAAAATAAAATTAGAAAATGGAATAGTATATCATAGACACGCCGACATTGAAGGCATATACTTTATATCGCCGGAGACATCCGCTGATAAAGGTGTAGACGATAAAAGGTAACTGGAAAGCATTGAAAAATAAGGCAACGACAACATTTAATACCAAGCCCGACAACATTTAATACCTAAAATGGTTAAAAACGACAACATTTAATACCTGTTCAAGAGATATTCAAGAGAATATCAAGAGCGATTTTAACTCTTAAGGCGTTAAAATCGCCTATTAAAAAAGAAGATTTTTTACTTTTAAGAATTAATATGCTAAAGCTAATCGACATAAAAGCGTTATCAGAAATATTAAGCGTCAAAAGCTCCACTCTCTACCAATGGGTAGAGCTTGGTAAAATTCCGCATTACAAATTAAACGGCGCAGTAAGATTCAACCATAGCGAGATATTAGATTGGCTCTCCGCTTGCAAAATCGAACAGGTAGGGTATAATACCATTGAAGGTAGAAAGCCCCGAAAAGGAGGTGCATAGTAATATTATGGGGCTAATCAGAAAACCAAACTCCCGTTTTTGGTGGATAAATATTAAAGTCGGCACTAAAAGAATATTTGAATCGACGAAAACGGAAAACAAGAAAAAAGCGCAAGAAATTTTAAGCATAAGGCATTCCGAGTTATTAACCGGACAAAATAGCCGGATATTAGAGCCGCAAGAGAAAGAAAAAACTAATATTTATACATTTAAAGACTTATGCGCAAGTTATTTAGATTGGTGCAAAGGCAGGCAAGCATCCTATAAAATTAAAAAGTATGTGATACCGAAATTGCAAGAAAGGTTTAAAAATATGACTTTAAACGAATTTAATTATAGGACGATAGAAAATTTGCAATCCGATTATATAAAAGCAAATTACAAGCCTGCTTATATCAATAAAATAACGGCAATTGTAAAACACATGTTTAATAAGGCTTTGGATTGGGAAATGGTCACAGAAGAAGATTTAAAGCGGGTCAGAAAAGTAAAACAGCTTAAGGGCGAAAGCAAGCGTTTGAGGTATTTATCCGATGAAGAGGCGGAAAGGTTAATATCTAATTGTGAGCCTTATTTAAAGCCGATTGTGATAACGGCATTAAATACGGGGATGAGAAAATCGGAAATATTTAACCTGACTTGGGACAGGGTGGATATAAATAACCGTATAATCCTGTTGGACAAAACAAAGAACGGCGAAAGACGGGAAATACCGGTTAACAATACCCTATACGAAACATTATCGGGTATGGTAAGGAATATCCATTGCCCTTATGTATTTTATAACCCTAAAACCTTAAAGCCTTACGATAATGTCAAGCGTAGCTTTGCAACGGCACTCCGCAAATCGCATATTCTTGATTTTCATTTCCACGATTTAAGGCATACATTCGCAAGCAGGTTAGTTATGGCAGGTATAGACTTAACAACGGTTAAAGAGCTTTTAGGACATAAGGACATTAAGATGACCTTAAGGTATTCTCATTTATCACAAGCGCATGTTAAGAATGCAGTAAGCGTTTTGGATAAAAAGTGTGACAGTTGTGTGACAGTTGGGTATGATGAAGAAATTGTTAAGCCCGAAAAACCTTATAACATATGGTAGGCACGGGCGGTCTCGAACCGCCGACCCCTACCGTGTCAAGGTAGTGCTCTAACCCCTGAGCTACGCGCCTATATAAACCTATATAAATAAGAAACCCCTTAAGCTTTTTGCAAAAAGCAATCCGAAAAATAAGAGATAATATATATTACAACCGAAATACCTAATTTGTCAATAGGCATTATTTATCAGGCTTTGAAGCATTTTAACATTTTCTATCGGCAAATTATAGTTTTATGACAATTTGTCATAAATGATTTGACAATTTGTCATAAATCTAATTTTTATTATAAAAATTAAAAATCAAATCCTGGATTTTAAAGGAATTATTTAACTTAAAAATAATTATGATTTCGGTATATATCTTGCATTCCATATCATTATAAACTTAATAAACTTAGAAAACGGTATTTTTATCTTTTAAAATTTTTTTTTAAAAATAGAGATAAAATATAAAAAGGAGGGCTATTTATGGCAGAGAATCAAAAATTGGCAATAATAATTGCCTCTGAGGAATATGAAAAATCTCATGTAGCATCAATGATTGCATCCGTTGCGGCGGTTTCCGGCGTCGATGTTTCTGTTTTTGTAACTATGAATGCAGTTTATAATTATTTAAAGGAAAATGTAGAGAAAAAGAATTTTACAGGCGGTAAGATTTATAATCAGATTAAGGAAAAGAAAGCCGCCATGTTTTATGAACTGTTTGACCAGGCTAAAATGCTCGGAGGCCTTAAGATTTATGTGTGTTCCATGGTAATGGATATTTTAGGAATCGAAAAAGACGATTTAATCGATATTGTCGATGATAATTTAGGTCTTGCCGCATTTCTGGGGATTATGGAAGGGGCGGAAACCATTACATTTTAATTTATTTATATTTATGATGCGCATGCGTATGAATTAGAAATTAAATTGTTTTTTTAATTTAATCTTAAATACGAGTGGATAACATGTAATTAAAACCGTAAAATAGCGATAAGTTTAACGATGATACGGTTTTAAGATAGATAAATATGTATATCATATCTTTTATTATGTGATTTTGTTTTAACACTTAAATATTTTTATTTTGGGGGTATCGATTATGGCAGATGTAAATTTAAAAGACATTAAACCGACTATTACTGTGGATGCAAGAGGGACATATTGTCCCGGGCCGCTTATGGAGTTAATAAAGGAAATGAGGCAGCAGCCTGTCGGCTCGATAATAGAACTAATCTCAGGGGATGCCGGCAGCGCAAAGGATGTTCCCGAGTGGTTAAGCAAGGTTCATCAGGAATTTATGGGCGTTATCGAAGAAACGGGCTATTGGAGAATTTTTTCAAAGAAGGTTAAAGAGATGTGAGCTTTAGCTAAAACACCTTTAAATTAAAATTAATTTAACTTTTAATGTAATTAATGTAATTAGGGAGGCTGTTATGTCCAAAAGGGCATTTATGCGGCAAACCTATAGCAAGAACAATCTTGCCGCCCTTAAAAGTCATTAGTTCATGGCGAAGCTTTAAACAGGCATCTACCTCATAAAACCAGTGTCCACCCTCTCTCAATCCTGGTATCCGATAAACCAGAGCATTTTTATCAACCAGGCCTTTTGTATATGCTTTTTGGTTTAAAGCACCATGATGAACTTGTCAGAGACGAAAGGAATTTACTAGACCCGATGGTTGAACTGCATCTTCACCCCGCAGTTAAAATCGATAAGGATAAAAATGAGGTTCATCTTAAAAACGGCGTGGTTATAAAATATGACATTGTGGTTATTGCAACAGGGTCAAGGCCTGCTCCAGAAATGATACCAGGATTGAGAGAGGGTGGACACTGGTTTTATGAGGTAGATGCCTGTTTAAAGCTTCGCCATGAACTAATGACTTTTAAGGGCGGCAAGATTGTTCTTGCTATAGGTTTGCCGCATAAATGCCCTGTTGCTCCGTTAGAGGTTACATATATGCTGGACGATTGGTTTAAGCAAAGAGGGATAAGGGATAAGGTTGAATATACTTATACTTATCCGATAGGGAGACTCCACGGACTTGAACCCGTCGCTCATTTTGCTGCCAAAACATTTCCAAAGCACGGGATTTTGACCGAGACCTTGTTTAATATGAAGGAGGTCGATGCTAATAAAAGAACCATCACAAGTTTAGAGGGCGTAACTTTAAAATATGATATATTGCTCACGATTCCGCCGCACAAAGGGGCACAGGTGATTGAAGATTCCGGCCTTGGACAGAATGGGTTTATACCGACCGACAAATTTACGCTTAAGATGGAAGGAACAACAAATGTTTATGTTGTCGGGGATACGACAAACCTTCCGATAAGCAAGGCGGGTTCGACGGCTCACTTTGAATCGGATATTATCGTCGAAAATATTGCCTCCGAGTTAAGAGAGGGTCTAACGCCGTTCAGGTATGACGGAAAGGTTTTCTGTTTTATAGAAACAGGTTTAAGCAAAGCAACATATATTATGTTTGATTATAATACCCCGCCAAATCCCGTTGCTCCGTCAGCGCTTATTCACTGGTTTAAATTAACATATAATAAGGTTTACTGGTTAACCCCGATGGGTGTTCTTTAATTTAACGATTAAATAGGAGGCAATTATGGCTGAAAATGCAAACGAGGCTCAGCATGGCTCAAAAATCGATATCGGCGCCGCCCTAACTAAGAAACTCACGGAAAAACCGCAAGCCTTGGAACATTTATTAAATATTATCGATAGATTAGACACTCTCGATGAATTTAGCGCAATACTTCAAGCCCAGAAGGAAAGCGCAACGGATGCAATGGTTCAAAGGGTGGCTGATAATATCACAACTAGTCTTTCTATGCTGGATAGTTTTTCCGGCGAAGAACAACTTTCCATGATAAAAACGGCCGGCGAAAAGTCGGAAAGCCTGAAAAAGGGTATTGAAAAGCTTGACGAGCTCGAGAGGTCGGGCACGATCCAAATACTTAAGGAAATGGGCGATTTTGCCGCTGGTTTTAGCAAGGGAACCACGGATGCGATGATTGAGCGTATGGCAGGCACAGCCGAAAAACTGGCGGAATTAACCGACTTAACATTGCAATATAACATAAAGCCGCTCCTTGACGCAGGTCAGGGATTTGTTGACAGCAACACATTGAATGACCTTGTTGAACTGGCAAACGGCGTGGCTTCGGCAAGAAGAATGATGACGGACGGGCTTATCGACAGAGCCGTCGGAACAGGTTTGGATATGGTGGAAGTCCTTTTGACTCATGTAGATGTAAAAGAACTCATAAAAGCTCTCGATTGCTCGACGCATGAGACCTTAACCGAAGCAAGCGATGAAAAATATCATAAAGGAGGTATTTTTTCATTGATTTCCTTGACAAAAGACCAGGATGTTATGTTTGGGCTTAAATTTATGATGCTTTTAGCTAAAAATTTGACAAAAAATTTAAGAGAAAACCAGCAAAGCATATTTATAAGTTCATCTTTTGGCAGGGAAGATTAAAAATAGGGAGGAGTGGAAAATAAAAATAAAAAGCTGATAAATTTGCGGCTCGAATTTTTATCCCGGCATTATGCAATTAAGATAGCGCCGGGATTTTTTTATCTTTTTGCCGGTTTTACCTAAGTTTTCCGGTTTAGATTATTTAATAATGAAGGTTATTTAATAATTTGTTGACATTTTTGTTATACGCTATTAAACTAAATTTAAGATGAAAATTTGTTTATAATTCATATTACTTTTAAGGGCGCGTAACTCAGGGGTAGAGTGCTACCTTCACACGGTAGAAGCCGGCGGTTCGAGACCGTCCGCGCCTACCAGTAAAATCAAGTTTTTACAGGACTTCATTTTTAGCCTTTTCATTGCAATGTGCCAAATTTGCGTCGATCCCGCCCAAAACATTCATGCCTCCATAGTCAAAAAAGTTTTTAAACAAGGGTTCCAAACGCACATTGTTCTAAACACATTTGACTTTTGGGTAATAAATGATAAAAGATATAATATATGAAACCAATTTATATCGGAAGACAACCCATAATAAACGCCAATAAAAGTATATTCGGTTACGAGATGCTTTTTAGAAGGAGTGATGAAAATTTTGCCGATATAGTCGATAATTTAAGCGCTACCGCAAGCGTGCTGGAGAACATGTATGATGCTGGTTTTAAAACATTGACAAGCGATAAAATAGCGTTTATTAATATAACTCCAAATATTCTGGGTCAGGGCATAATAGATTTACTTCCCAAAGACAAAATAGTCCTTGAGATACTGGAAACAAGTAAAATAGACGATAGTGCCGTTTCTATAATAAAATATTTTAAAAACAAAGGTTTTAGGTTTGCGCTCGATGATTTTGTTTACGGCAGGGAATGGGAGCCTATTTTAAGATTATCCGATTATGTTAAGATAGATGTCAAGCAATACTCAAAGGACGAAATCAAAGAAATACTTCTATTTCTTAAAAATTACGGAATAAAGTTTTTAGCTGAAAAAGTGGAACTGGATGAAGATTTTTATTTTTATAAAAGCCTTGGCTTTCATTTATATCAGGGTTATTTTTTTCAAAAACCTTCCGTTTTATCCTCCGTGAGTTTAGATCCGAGTTATAAGATATTGATAAATATATTTAATGCTTTTCAGGCAAATGCGGATATAGAACAGATAGAATCATTATTTAAAACTTCGCCGGCTCTTGTTTTTAGGCTTTTAAGACTTATAAATTCAGTTTTTTATGGATTTGCCGCGACAATATCCTCGTTAAAACAAGCCATTGTGCTTTTGGGGTATGAAAATGTTTCCAGATGGGTTTTAACAATAATGCTTGCTTCGAGTAAAGGCGATTTAACGCCGGATCTCCTGTTGGAAAGCGCAATAGTAAAAGGCAGGACAATGGAAGCAATATGTAATAAGTTTATAAGTAAAAGTCTTGCCGACAAAGCTTTTTTGGTTGGGATGCTTTCTCTTGTGAGCGTTGCGCTTGGAATGCCGTTTAAGGAACTATTGAAAAAAATAAATGTAGATTCGGTAATTGAAGGTGCATTAGTTGAACATAAAGGCAAACTTGGGGAACTGGTTGAATTTATGGATGCATTTTATAGCGGCTATTATTTTTTGGCTAACACGATACTTAAACAAATTAATCCTCTTGCTAAGGTTGAGGATGTGCTGGGTATGGATAGCGAAGCATTGATGTATCTGGAGGCAGTTAAAAAATCGGTTTATGGAGCTATTTAGAAAAAATTATTTTGCAATGTATAATGTATAAATGGTAAATCCATCCAAAATTTTTATAACAGGCGGTATATCTTCGGGCAAATCAAAATATGCCGAGGAACAGGCTTTATCGATTTACAAAGCGTCCTTTGGCGGCGGTTTGAGCCCAAGTTCGGATTTAGGCCCTGCGAGGCCGGGTCATAATCCGCTCCATTTTATTGCAACCGCAAGAATTGAAAATTTGGATAGCGAAATGCTTCTTAAAATAAAAAGGCACAAAGAAAAAAGGTCGGGCATTTTTATCGTTCATGAAAATTTTGAGGATTTGCCGGCCGCGATAGACGCAGTTTATAAATCTTTTGAAAATAAAAATGGAATAATTCTTATCGACTCTTTAACATTGTGGCTATCCTCTATCTTTAAAAATCTATCCGATTTTGATTTTGCGCAAGAAGCCGTTTTAAGGCTTTCAAAATACCTCAAGGAAATTAAATGCTCCGTTATAACCGTAGCCGATTCGCTCGGCTTCAATATGGTGCCGGCAGATGTTTATCTTAGAAAGTTTATCGAATTGAACGGATTAATGGAACAGGAGCTTTCCGCCTTATCGGACAAAGCCTGCTGTATTATTGCGGGGAATCCTGTATCACTGAAATAAAAATCAGGCGGCTCTTTCAAAGGCAGTCCAATATTTTATATCTATCTTTTTATTATGAACTATAATAAAATTAATAGAATTAAAATCGATGCGATAATTTTTTAGAGTTTTCCGGATAAATAAAAGAATGAATAAAAGGGATTATCTTTTTTCATTGGTTAATTCAATAAAACCGGTGGATAAAAAAAAGTTTTATAAAATTGCCGAATATAGGCTTAACAGGCTTATAAAGCCAAAGGGAAGCCTTGGCAGATTAGAAGAGTTTGCTAAAGATATTGTTGCCATTAGGGAAGAAGAAAGACCGTATCTAAAAAATAAGTTTGTTTGCGTGTTTGCCGGAGACCATGGCGTCGTGAAAGAAGGGGTTAGCTTATTTAAACAGGACGTTACGGCTCAAATGGTTAGAAATTTTTTAAGCGGGGGCGCAGCCATAAACTCGATAGCAAATTCCGCAGGCGCTAATGTTCTGGTCGTGGATGTCGGAATAAATGCAAATTTAGAAATGCTGGCGGGGGACAATTTTATAAACGGAAAAATTAAGGCGGGAACAAATAATATATTTGAAGCTAAAGCCATGACTTATGACGATGCCTTAAAATCAATTCTTAAGGGTATAGAAATATCCGATATCGTCAAAGCAAAAGGGGCTGATTTTTGCGCAACAGGCGATATGGGCATAGGCAATACAACACCGTCTTCCGCAATTACTTGTTTTTATTCAAAAAAACCGCCGGGACTTGTTTGCGGCCGTGGAACAGGCGTAAGTTCAAGCATAATAAACAAAAAGACCGATATTATCGAAAAGGCAATTAAATCTAACATACAAAACGGCGGCGACCCGATAGATGTTTTAGCGGGGGTCGGGGGATTTGAAATTGGCGCGATAGCTGGTTTTATATTGGGATGCGCCGTTAACAGGATTCCGGTTGTCGTCGATGGTTTTATTTCTACCGCAGGCGCGCTGATAGCCGTAAATCTTAATTCCAATGTTTCGGATTATATGTTTCTGGGCCATTTATCAAAAGAAAGGGGACATAAAACCGCCGTTAACCTTATAAAAGGCAAAAAACCCGTCCTCGATTTATCTATGCGTCTGGGAGAGGGAACTGGTGCGGTTATAGCGATGAAGATAATCGAAACGGCTGTTAATATGTATAATAATATGCTGACATTCGACGAGGCAAATGTTTTTGCGTCAAAACTCAATAAATAATTACGGAATTATGTAAGATTGCTTCGTCGCTGACCATCTTTACCGGCATAAAAGCCGTTGGCTTTTATTGGCCGCCGGTAAAGATATCTCGCAATGACATGCGGCAGTCATTGCGAGTGTAGCGGACGAAGTCCAGCATATCTTTGACTGCGTTTATAAAACCAACGGTTTTATGCAGACAAAGATGCTCACCAATCTCGGTTTGTCAAGTGCATAATTCCGTTAATATTAATAATAAAAAAAATAAAAGATAACGAAACCTAAACAATAAACGGACTACGGGAATAATGGCCAACGGGCGGATAAAACAGGCATTTATCGTAAGTATAAGTAATTTATCGGAAGCCGTAAACTTTTTAACAATATTCAGGCTGAGAAAAAAAAATAAGGCTGATGGCAATAACAATAATGCCGATAAAGACAATGATTTGGCAGTAACTAAGTTAACGGCATCCATAAAATATTTTCCTCTGGCGGGGTTATTTATCGGGGCAATTTTAGCCTTTACGTTTTATATTTTCGATAAGTTTTTGCCCGACCCTGCTTCCGCCTTGATGCCGCTCCTGTTTCTTTTTATTTTGACGGGCGGGCTTCACTTTGACGGCTTGTCGGATACGGCGGACGGGCTTTTTGCTTACTTAAAAAGCGGCGATAAGAACAGATTTTATAATGCGATGAAAGATGTTAACACGGGAACTTCCGGAATTATTGCGGTTATTTTTTACATATTAATTATGTGGATCGCGATTAACGGAATAAATTTCCGGTTTATTTATTTGTCCTTGTTGACATTTCCCGTTATAGGCAGGTATTCCATAGTTCTAATGTCTTATTTTTCTAATACGCCTGAGGATTTTAAGGGAATAGGAACTATCTTTACCGAAGGAACAAAGTTAAGGACATTTATTGCCGCCTCCATTTTTACGGTTATAATCGTTTATATTTTTTTTAAACTGGCGGGCATTTTTTCGGCGCTGATTTCAACCCTTTTTATCCTGGCCGTAGCGTTTTATTTTGCTAAAAAATTTGGCGGAGTTAACGGCGACATGCTGGGTTTTAGTGTTAAAATATCGGAAGCCGTTTATATGGTCGCGTTGCACGGATTTTATAAAGTCCTATTTTAAATTATTTAAATTAAAAATATTAAAAATAAAATCAATTAATTAATTAATTATCCTTATATTTATATATTTATGTTTTCGGTTTTTTTTGCGTCGGACAGGTCTTCTTCAGGAAAATCGATGATAACCATGGCTTTTTCAAATAAAGCGAAAGAGATGGGTTATGCGGTAGATGTTTTTAAAGTCGGCCCCGATTTCCTGGATCCAATCGTAATATCTAAGGCCGTGAAAACCGAGGTCAAAAACCTCGACCCCTTTTTGATACCGGTTAAGTTTTTAAATTCATGGGTTTTTAACCGTGATGCGGCCTGCATGGGTGATTTAAACAAAAACAGGGCTTTTATCGTGGAAAGCGCTATGGGTTTATACGATGGAAATTCTTACGCTATGGCAAAAAAATTTAAATTTCCGGTAGTTTTGGTAATGGATTCTAAACGAATTTCATCTACCATGGCTTCCATTGTTTACGGCCTTAAGAAATATAAAAAGGGGGTTTATGTTTGCGGGGTTATTTTAAATAATATTTCTTCGGCAAGACATTATGAAATTATATTTAACGAGATTAAAGAAAATATTAAAGAAATCGAGGTTTTTGGCTATATTTTAAATGACGAAAGGGTTTTTTCTATTAAAGAAAGGCATCTCGGTCTTGTACCCCGCGTTACACAAAATTTGGAAGCGGCAGGCGGGAAGTTCGAAAAAATTGTAAATAACATAAAAGATGAGGTTTTCCGCAATATAGATATAGATTTAATGATAAGAACCCTTAAGAAAGAATCGGAAGGCTTTAATGATTTGTTTTTTAATTATGCAAAGCGGGTAAAAAATATACAATTTAAGGCTGAAAGCAATAACGGCTTATCCGTAAAAAGGAAAAATAATAAAAAGGTAAAAATTGCCGTTGCCTATGATAAGGCATTCTTTTTTTATTATAATTTTAATTTCGAAATTTTAAAGAATTTTGGAGCGGAAATTGTTTTTTTCAGTCCGCTATCGGATAAAACCATGCCAAAAGGCACCTGCGCAATTTATATAGGTGGCGGTTATCCCGAAATTTACGCGAAAAATCTTACAGAAAATAGGAGCATAATGAACGAAATTTATAAATTTTTTGTAAATAATGGTATAATATATGCGGAATGCGGGGGACTCATGTATTTATGCAAAAGCCTTACCTATAAAAGTAAAAATTGGGATTTATTGGGGATACTGCCGTTTGGCGTGACTATGGATAATACAAGGCTTTCCTTAGGTTATAGAAGTGTTTGCCTTAAAGAAAAATCGTTTCTGGGAGATGCGGGGTTAAGGGTAAACGGCCATGAGTTTCATTATTCTAAAATTATAGCTGATAATCAAAACGATAATAGGGATAATCAATATGGTTATGGCAATCACGGTCAGGCAGCTTCAGGAGAAAATTCGACCGCTTTTAAAAAAATTTTCGAATGCGAGAGTTTGGCTTCCCCCGGTGTTTTAAAAAAAGAGGGTTATAATGTTTTAAATGCGATAGGCAGTTATGTCCATTTGTCTTTTTTCTCGAACAAGTTAATCGCAAAAAATATAATAGATAATGCTAAAATGATATAAAATTAGGATTAACGGGATAATGAAATAAATAATCTGGCTTTATTTTAATTCAAAATCAAAAATTAAAAAGGACAATTAATAACTTTATGGAGAATATGACGGAGAAAGAATCGGCAATACAAGGTATTTGGACGGCAGCAATGGATTATGTCTTTAATAAGGACAATATTCCGAAAGAAAAATTAACGGAAAATATTTCAAACGGCAAGGCAGTTATTTTGCACAATAAAAATAAAGATAAATTTGTCGGGATAGGCAAGGGCTTAACCACAAAAATCAATGCAAGCATCGGAACTTCCACAAATCATATCGACATAAAAGAAGAAGTTAGAAAGGCTAGAATTGCCGAAGATAGCGGAGCCGATACGCTGATGGAGTTAAGCGTCGGGGGAGATTTAGATTTTATACGCAAAGAGATTTTGGATAACACCTCCTTGCCTGTCGGAACCGTTCCCCTTTATCAGGCATTTAGGGAGGCTATCGATATATATAAAAATCCGATAAAAATGCCCGAAAATTTAGTCTTCGATGTCATAGAGAAACAATGCGAAAGCGGTGTTTCTTTTATGGCTATTCACTCAGGTTTAAATTTAATATCCCTCGAGAGATTAAAAAAACAATCTTACAGATATGCGGGCCTTGTTTCAAAAGGAGGGGCATATTTAGTTGCATGGATGATAGAAAACAATAGGGAAAATCCTTTATATGAAAGATTTGAAGATGTTTTAAAGATATTAAAAAAATATGATACCGTTTTAAGTTTGGGAAACGGTTTGAGGGCAGGTTCGACGCATGATTCTTTCGACAGGGCGTACATGCAGGAACTTATTATTAATTGCGAACTTTGCGATATAGCAAGGGATTACGGTGTTCAGGTTATAGTCGAAGGCCCCGGGCATATCCCAATCGACGAGATAGAAGCCAATGTTAAGATTCAAAAAAGGATGTCGAATGAAGCGCCGTTTTATGTCCTTGGGCCGCTTGTTACGGATGTTGCGGCCGGTTATGACCATATTTCTTCCGCAATAGGCGGGGCGCTATCCTCATCTTACGGGGCGGATTTTCTTTGCTATGTTACCCCCTCGGAACATTTAGGTTTGCCGTCCGGGGAAGATGTCGAAATAGGGGTTAAAGCGGCTAAGATCGCGGCCCATGTCGGAGACATGATAAAACTTAAAAAAAACGGGGATGATTTGAATATATCGAAGGCTCGCAGGGATATTGACTGGGAAAAGCAGTTTAAGTATTCCATAGACCCCGAATATTCCAGAAAATTATTTAAATTAAAAAATCAGGATGATGCCGCAGGATGCAGTATGTGCGGTGAGTTTTGCGCGCCGCTAAGGATAAGGAAATATTTTAAATATGAAATTAAACAAGGGAAAAAGTCTTAACGCAATATTAATAGCCGGTTCTATTTTTGCGTTTTTATCGGCGTTATTCGTGATCTATAGCCTTCAGGGAATAGTAAAAGTGTATAGATTAAGGGCGGAAGAACAAAAGTTGAAGCAGGAAATTACTTTAATTAAAAAAAGTAATTATAAAATAGACGAACAAATATACGAATTAATCCATAACAAGCAATATGTCGCAAATTTGGCAAGGGAAAAGCTGAACATGATTAAGAAAGGAGAAATAGTGTTTAAATTTATTCATAAAAAAAAGAAAGATGTTAATAAAAAAAATAAATAAGAATATCTTGCAATTTATGAAATTTCGAAGTATTCGGGATAAAAACTATCCTGCATTTTAATCGTTATCTTTTTATTAATTACCGCTTCTAATTCTTTAAGTTCTTTTTCGTATTCATACAGTTTATTCATTATATGGGAATGTACCGTTATCGTAATTTTTTTTGACCTTGTCTTTTTTGCGTATGCCGGAATACTTCTAAATATCTCAAAACAAATGGTTTGCGGCGATTTTATACTGCCCTGGCCTTCGCACATTGGGCAGTGCTCCAAAAACACGCTGGCAAGGCTATTTCCCGTTCTTTTTCTTGTCATCTCTACCAATCCGAGTTCCGTTATCTTATTAATGGTGGTTTTAACCCTGTCATTTTTAAGGGAGTTTTCTAAAGCGTGATATACTTTTTCCTTGTGATTCTCCCTTGCCATATCGATAAAATCGATTACGATAATACCGCCTACATTTCTAAGCCTTAATTGATATGCTATTTCTTTTGCCGCTTCCAGATTTGTTTTTAATATCGTATCTTCAAAGTTTTTTTTGCCCACATATTTACCCGTATTTACATCTATTGCCGTAAGGGCTTCCGCATAATCGATTACTATATAGCCGCCGGATTTAAGCCATACCTTTTTATTCAATGCTTTCGCTATTTCTTTTTCGATATTGAAATGTTCAAATATCGGCACTGGGCCTTCATAAAACTCGACTATGTTTGTATATTCGGGAGACTGAATCGTTAAAAATTCTACTATTTTTTCGTATTCTTCCTTATCGTCCACAATAATTTTATTTATCGTTTTATTTAATAAATCTCTCAATGCCCTTAGGGATATGCTGATATCTTGAAATATAAGCTTGGGAGCTTTTGCTTTGAGCTGGTCACTATAAATATTATTCCATAGGGCGGTAAGAAATTTTATGTCTCTTTCTATGTCGATTTCGGAGGCGTCTTCGGCAGCAGTTCTTATTATAAATCCGGTGCCCTCGCTTCTGTATTTTAAAACAATATTTTTAAGCCTTTTTTTCTCTTCGTCGCTTTTAATTTTTCTTGAAATTCCAACCTGTGAAGACGTCGGCATATATACCAGAAATCTTCCGGGAAGGGATATGTGGCTTGTAACGCGGGCGCCCTTTGTTTTAACGGGTTCTTTGGCGATCTGAACAAGAATTTCCTGGTTCCTTTTTAAAAGTTGATCTATATTAGGCAAGCCTTTTCTCTTTTTCTTAATCTTTTTATGTTTTGGCGCAAGGGTGCTAATCCCATCATCATTGTTAAGTTCATTAAGCGGCGGTTCTTCCGCTCCCGGCTCAAAAAAATCATAATCAACCGCATCGATTTCATAAAAATCGCCCGCATATAAAAATGCGGATTTTTCCCAGCCTATATCTATAAAAGATGCCTGAATGCCCGGAAGTATCTGCATTACCTTTCCTTTATATATGTTTCCGTGTTTTGGAGAATCCGACTTCCTTTCGATAAAAATTTCGGATAATTGACCGTTCTCTATCAGTGCGACGCGCGTTTCGTATTCATCTTTGTTAATTATAAGTTCTGTAGTCAATCAAGCCCTCTTATTTAATATTATTCCTTCATTAATTATTTTTGGTTATTTTAACATATTAGACACTATAAAATAAATAATTTAAGATTTTTATATACTTTTATTTTTTTTTAGTTATTAGTTATATGATATAATAGTATAAAAATTAATTGACAAGAATTAATTGCCGATTGATTTATATATTTTTTAGTTTTATAATAAATAAAAACAGAAGAGGTTAAAATATTATGGATGAAAATGTGGTGCTTTGTGCGGTATGTGCATGGAGGGGCGTTTGTAATAAAAAATATAATCTATCGGGGGCAGAGATTTTTAACTGTTCCGATTTTAGCAGGGATATTACATTGACAATATCGGGTTTTGAAGATTTATTGTATCTTATAAACGATAATAAAAATTATAGGGCAAACTGATTTGAAAAAGGATAAACTTTCAGCGGTTATTGTATTTTTAGTAATCCTGTTTATAGTATTCGCATTAGGATTATTCGTGGGAAAAAAATTATCTCCTCAAAAATCAAAAGAGGGCGTTATTAAAGAGTCTTCTTTAAAAACGGAGAGCAACCCCCCGGTTTCTCCTTTAAACATAATCCCAAACCAAAAGGCTGAAGAAAAGACCCCTGTTTCAACGGATAATATAAAATTTGCCCCAATATCAAAGTTGGCCTCATTAAAAAATGGCAATGCCGCCAAAAAGCCTGTCGAAAAGCCAACCCCCCCTCCAGAACCAAAAACTAAGGTTAGAACCAAAATCGTGTATGTTAAAAAACCTATTTACATATATAAATATATTACAAAAAAACCTGCCGTAAAACAAAAAACCGCCGCTTCTCCTTTTGCTTCCAAAGTATATTACACGATTCAAGTAGCAGCCCTTTCAAAATATAACGATGCAAAGAAGTTAGCCGATAAACTTAACTCTATGGGTTTTTTTGCCTATATCGTTCCGATAAGCATTTCCGGAAAAAAAGGAAAGGCTGTTTACGAGCAGGTCAGGGTCGGAAAGTTTTCCACAAACGCCGGCGCCAAATCTGTGGAAAATATAATATCGAAGAAATTTAATCTAAAGCCATATATCATAAAAGTCGATTAAAGTAACCCGCTATATTAGTAAAGATAAAAATTGGCTAACCTATAAATGAAGGTTCCTATTATGTTTAGCCTTTTTATGGTCCAGTAATGGGGAAAAGGATTATAACGCGCCGCATCGTATATCGCCTTAACAGCCGCCCTATCCAGCATTTTCTTTCCTGAACTTCTTAAAATTTTCACTCTATAAATAGACCCGTTTCTGTTTATAGAAAATTCGATAACGAGCAACCCGGATATTCCCCTTTTTTGCGCCCTCGCAGGATATTCCCAGACATTTTCTATTTTATTTTTGACATGTAAAAGATACGATGCATACTTTATAGTCGTCGTATTCAGGTTTACGGTTGCCGATTTTACCCCATGGGAAGGATTTTTTATCCCCGATTTTTGAACCGGCTGGTTTTGATTAAAAAACTGTTTTCCCATTGGATAAAGACTGCTTAACCTTTGATTTTGTTTTGGCTGAACCTCATGATTATTTGAAAAAATATGAGAACTGCTCATAATCCTGCGGTTTTGAGCCTCCGCAGGCGGGGTATTGGAGGCCATAGACGCCGCATAAGAAGGATTTCTATAAGACGAAGGGGCTTTTAACCTTGTATTTTTAGAAGCGGAATGCGGCTTAATGCTGGCATATTTTGGGTTTTTTATTTTAAATTTTTCTAAGTTTTTGATAAATTTATAAGGTTCGACTATGACAGGCTTTGTATATTTATGATATTTTTTGGTTTTCTTGTTGTTGTATCCCAATAAAAACAAGATTAAAGCCGAATGTATAATAAGAGATATAATTAATGCATATACTAAGACCTTATTGTTTTTCATAATATATAAAAGTTAAATAACTAAGACCTTCTCCTTTCTTCCAATTTTAAAAGCTGTTGCCGGTTCTTTTATTTTAACATTATTTAAATTGATTTAAAATCGTTTTTGGATTAAAATATAGGGCAGATTTGGTTTGTTTTTTAATTTATAAACTTAAGGAGGGGGTTTATGAAAGTTTCGAAGGAACTTCATATATCTTCGCCCGCAAGTTCTGAAAAGCATGGCTTTTCAGCGGGCGAAGATGCCGAAGGCCGAAAGCGAAGCGGTCACAGTGTTGCGGAAGAAAAGGGCTTAAAAAAGATTTACGAGGGCAAAGCGAAAATACTTTATGAATATCCCGGGGATGAAAATAAGCTGGTAACTTATTTTAAAGATGATGCAACGGCATTTAACGGGCAAAAAAAGGGAGTAATTATGAATAAAGGGGAATATAACAACGCTATATCCGCCTCTTTATTCAAACTTTTAAAAAAACACGGCATAGAAAGTCATTTCATCGAGAAATTATCCAATAGGGAAATGCTCGTAAATCATTTAAAAATGTTTCCCGTCGAGTTTGTGGTAAGAAACATCGCCGCAGGGAGCCTTGCAAAAAAGATGGGAGTGGAAGAGGGGGTTAAATTACTTTCCCCCGTGGTTGAATTATATTTTAAAAGCGACGAACTTGGCGACCCGATGATTAACGAGACTTATGTTAAGGCATTTGATTTAGGAGAGGTCAAGGATGTAGAAGAGGCTAAAATTATTGCTTTAAAGATAAATGAAATTCTAAAAGATTTTTTTGATAAAAATGGACTTTTACTTGTGGACTACAAACTGGAATTCGGCACTTTAAACGGAAAAGTTCTTTTGGCAGATGAAATTACTCCCGACACAATGAGGTTGTGGGATAAGATAACCCTTG
Organism: Deltaproteobacteria bacterium; assembly: GCA_023489335.1. Lineage (GTDB taxonomy): Bacteria > SZUA-79 > SZUA-79 > Acidulodesulfobacterales > Acidulodesulfobacteraceae > Acidulodesulfobacterium. The sequence continues at coordinate 201,995 of JAMDCP010000011.1, forward strand.
AAAAAGTTGACAAAGATAGGTTCAGAAGAGACCTTGGCGGCGTTGAAGAGGCTTATAAGAGGGTTTACGATATAACCTCGAAAATATAAAGAATAAGATTGCGGACAGCTTAAAATAAAAATAAATTAAGGAATGCGGTATAGAAAATCGGCTATGAGAGGAGATATAACTCCACCATAGCCGATTTTATTAAAGGGCAATAAAAATTATTTTAATGCCTCATAGACTTTGCCGACGACAGCCGGACCTGGTTTAATCGTTTTTCCGCCTTTATGCCATTTTGCCGGACAAACCTCATCGGGATGGGTTGAAACATAGATGTTTGCTTCAACCTTTCTGACAAGCTCGTCTGCATTTCTGCCGACATTGTAAAAATTGACTTCGGATGCAACCAGCGTGCCTTCGGGATTGATTATAAATGTGCCTCTTAAAGCAAGTCCCGAATCCTCGTCATAAACGCCGAATATTCTGGATACCTTTCCTGTGGGGTCTGCTCCCATTGCAAATTTTACCTTTTCCAATAATTTTTCATCCCTTTGCCATGCCATATGGACGAAATGGGTATCGGTGCTGATGGAAATTATTTGCGCGCCCATCTTTTCGAGTTCTTCCTGTTTTCCTGCATAGTCCTGCAGTTCGGTCGGGCAAACGAAAGTGTAATCGGCGGGATAAAATACGAGAACAGTCCATTTTTTGTTTTTCTTAGCCTCTTCTATGCTAAATTTTCCAAATCCGCCTGTTTTAGGATCGAAAGTATTAATTTCCCCAAATGACGGAACGGGTTTTCCGATAACTGCAATTTCATACTCTTCACAATATTCGTTCATAAAAAACCTCCTACGAATTTAATTTGTTAATTTTGTTATACCACCCACTTAATAATAATTACTGTTTAGTATATTTTATTATTTTATACAAGTCAAGATGTTAATTAAAATTTTTAATTAAAATTAATTTAAGCCTTGAGAAGATTGGAGAAATCAAAGGAAATCGCAAAGAGTATTTAAGAATATTTTTGATTTTTTCTTAATATAAATGTACAATTAAACTAATTTTATTTATTATTTATATATATATCTATATCTTATTTTTCAAAGAAATCAACCCTTATATCGCATAATATAAAATAAACGGCATTTAACGATTTTTCTGCCTGCACCGTTAAAAGAAGGAGGATTATTTCATAGATGAATATTTCGATTATAGGAACAGGATATGTCGGTCTTGTTACCGGCGTTTGTTTGGCCGACTCAGGAAACACCGTATATTGCGTCGATAACGATGCAAACAAAGTATCTTCGTTAAACAACGGCATAATACCCATCTACGAGCCGGGGCTTAAAGAACTGGTCGATAAAAATGTAAAAAATGAAAGGCTTATTTTTACGGAAGATTTGGATTTTGCCGTTAAAAAAACGGATGTTATTTTTATAGCCGTGGGAACCCCGCCCCAGGAAAACGGGGAGGCCGATTTGTCTAATGTTTTTGGGGTAGCCGAAAGCATCGCAAATTCTATCAACGGTTATAAGGCGGTGGTCGTAAAAAGCACCGTTCCTGTCGGAACCTGCAAAAAGATAGATACTATAATAAGGAAAAAAACGGACGATTTTAGCATAGTTTCAAATCCGGAATTTTTAAAAGAGGGCGCCGCGATAGAAGATTTTCAGAGGCCCGATAGGATAATTATCGGGATAAATAGCGGCAAACGGTCGTCAAAAGCAAAAGAGATTATGGATGAGATTTACGAGCCGTTTGTCAGAACGGGGGCGCCTATATATTTTATGGATACTAATTCTTCCGAACTTACAAAATATGCTGCCAATGCAATGCTTGCATTGAGAATAACATTTATGAACGAGCTTGCCAACATGTGTTCCCTGGCAGGGGCAAATGTGGATAATATAAGAATAGGAATAGGTTCCGACAAAAGAATCGGAAAGTCTTTTCTATTTCCGGGCATTGGGTATGGCGGAAGCTGTTTCCCTAAAGATGTTAAGGCCCTTTACCAAACCGCAAAAGCAAACGGATATGATTTTAAGCTGCTAAAGGCGGTCGATGAGGTTAATTATTATCAAAAAGAAGCCTTATTAAGCTATATTTTAAAATATTTCAAAGGGGATATTTCCGGCAAGACTTTTGCCTTATGGGGTTTATCGTTTAAGCCAAAAACCGACGATATAAGGGAGGCGCCGTCTTTGGTGATTATTTCGAAACTACTTTCATACGGCGCAAAGATTAAGGCTTACGATCCAATCGCGATGGATAACGCAAAAAAAGTTTTTCCAGAAATAGAATATGCAAGCGATATGTACGAAACGCTGGAAGATTCCTGCGGGCTTATTATTGCAACGGAATGGAACGATTTCAGGGTGCCCGATTTCAAAAAAATTAAAGATAATTTAAAAGACAATGTTATATTTGATGGAAGAAACATTTATGACCCCAAAAAGATGTCCGAAATAGGCATAAATTATTATTCGATCGGGAGGTAGGCAGTTATGACCAATGTTATTTTATGCGGGGGCAGCGGTACAAGGTTATGGCCGATTTCAAGAAAATTTTTTCCAAAGCAATTTTATAAGCTATTAGACAATATGTCTTTATTTCAAATGACGGTTTTGCGAAACAGGGACTTTTGCGGCGATTTTTTAATTGTTACGAATAAAAACCAGTATTTTATTGCGCTTGACCAGCTTGAAGAAATCGGGGTAAAGAATTACAGGTTTATTCTTGAGCCTGCAGGTAGAAATACCGCTGCGGCAATTGCCTTATCCTGTTTCGATGCCGTTAAAAATCAAAATAAAAATGATATACTTTTTATTACCCCGTCCGACCATTTAATAAAAAACCAAAATTCTTATAAAAGGGCTGTCGAAATTGCTCAAAAGTCGGCTAAAGACGGTAATATAGTTATGTTTGGCATAAAGCCGTCGTCACCGGAAACAGGATACGGATATATCGAGGTTATCTTAAATAAAAGTGAAAGCAATTTAATTAACGATAAACATGTACCGGATAAAAACATACTGTCGAATCTAAACACTTTAGACGATATAAATTTACATGAAGATGTTTTTTCTATCGGTTTTTTTAAGGAGAAGCCCGATAAAGAAACGGCTTGCCGCTACCTTTCGAGCGGTAATTTTTATTGGAATAGCGGGATGTTTATGTTTACGCCGGAAGTATTACTGAAAGAGCTTGGGGCAATATGTCCCGGTATTTATGAGTCTTCGAATATAGCTTATGAAAATGCCAAAAAAGACGGTTCAATGCTAAGAATTTTGGAAAACGATATGCTTAATATCGAAGAGAATTCCATAGATTTTGCGCTTTTGGAAAAAACGCCCATGGTAAAAGCTATACTTGCCGACATCGAATGGTCCGATTTAGGCAGCTTTGATTCGCTTTACGATGAGTTCAAAAAAGATGAAAACAATAATGCCGTATTAAAAGATGCTTTAAATATTAATTCAAAGAATAATCTTATAATGTCGAGCAGCAGAATGGTTGCGACAATAGACATAGAGGATCTGATAGTTATCGATACGGATGACGCGCTTCTAATCGCAAAAAGGGGGTCATCACAAAATGTTAAAAAGGTTGTGGAGGAATTAAAGAAAAGTAATTCGGAACTCCATGCGCAACATATGACGGTGCATAGGCCATGGGGATCTTACACGGTTTTACTTGAATCAAGCCTTTATAAAATAAAAAAGATTGTTGTCAAACCCGGGGCCAAGTTATCGCTTCAAAAGCATTTTCACAGGTCGGAACACTGGATTGTAACAAGCGGAACGGCCTTGATTACGGTTGACGATAAAACCGTACTTCTTAAAGCCAACGAATCGACATATATTCCCATAGGTTCCATTCACAGGCTTGAAAACCCAGGTCTTATCCCCCTTGTTTTAATAGAGGCCCAGGTTGGGGAGTATCTCAAGGAAGACGATATAGTAAGATTAGAGGATGATTATCATAGGATGGATTAATGCCTTTTAATCTCTTCTTTGGCCAAAACAGATTTAGCCGATAAAAGTATTAGCAATAGATATATTTGACATCATCGTATAAATTATATACACTTATTGACAAATGTAGTGAAATTATACGGTAATAATGTGATACAGAAAAAATCACAGGAACTTATAGACTTTTTCGAGAGCCGTAACGGGATAGTCAGGTTTTCCGATATTCTAAATGTCGGATTTCACCCCGATTCGTTAAATGCTCTTGTGAAAGAAGATAAGATAGAGAAGATTGCCAGGGGACTTTACAGGCTGACCGGTTATAATATCGGTTCATATCCCGACCTTATTATTGCATCCCTTCAGACCCCCAAGGGAGTTGTTTGCCTTATCTCAGCCCTTTCTTTTCACGAGGCAACCGTCGAAATTCCAAAGTACGTTGATATAGCCATCCCCAGAGGGACGCATTCCTATAAAATCAAATATCCTCCGGTGAGATTTTACCGTTTTGATCCCAAAGCATGGGAGGCAGGGATTGAAGAGCATAAAATAAAGGATTATAAAATAAAAATTTACGGTCTTGCAAAAACTATCGCCGATTGTTTTAAATTTCGCAATAAAATCGGTATTAACATTGCGCGTGAAGCTCTTAAAACAGCCGTTGCCGAAAAGAATATAAAACCAAAAGAAATAATGCACTATGCCAAAATTTGCCGTGTCGATAATATAATAAAACCGATATTGGAGACCCTGTTGTGAAGAACGATATCAAAAATTTACAAGCCTCTATAAAGGGCAGGCTTCAAAATAAAGCAAAAGAAGCCGGTCGTTCATTTTCCGAAGTCCTCCAGTATTACGGGATGGAAAGATTTCTTTACAGATTCAGCCGTTCAAAATATGCAGATAAATTTATTTTAAAGGGCGCGCTGATGTTTGCTGTATGGCAAATTTCGGAACGCAGGACGACACTTGATATAGATTTCTTAGCACATCACGATAACCTGATAGCAGCTATCGAGAAAGTTATAGAGGATGTTTGTGACGAACCAGTAACGCCGGACGGGGTTGTGTTTGATTCAAAGACTATAAAAGGATATAAGATAACGGAAGAGGCGGAATATGAAGGCGTGCGCGTAAAATTTACTGGATTTCTGGAACATTCACGGATACCTATGCAAATCGACATGGGATTTGGTGATATTATTTATCCAAAACCGGAGATCATCAATTACCCAGTTATTTTAGATTTCCCTGAGCCGCATCTAAAGGGATATCCGGCAGAAAGCGTTGTTAGCGAAAAATTTGAAGCAATGGTCAAACTTGGGTCTCTTAACAGCCGGATGAAGGATTTTTATGATATATGGCTAATGTTGCGCCAATTTGATTTTAACGGAGCGCCTCTTACCGAAGCATTAAAAAGAACCTTTGAACATCGTAAAACTCCCTTGCCGCAGGAAAAACCTTTATTCGCCGAAGAGATTTATGATGAAAAACCAGACCGCCAGACTCTCTGGAAGGCTTTTTTGAAAAAGGGGGACATTAAACATGTACCTGAAAAGTTGTCTGTTGCGGCCAGCGAAATAGAAGATTTCCTTATTAAGCCACTTGATGCAATTAAAAAGGGGTATGCATTTAATCAAGTATGGAAAGTTCAGGGGCAATGGGAATTATAATTTTTTATTTGAAATAAAAAAATAAATTGGACACCTTTCTGCGCATATTACATATTATATAAACAATATAAATAGATTAATTGCTGATTTTAGTGTTCGATTAAAATGGGATACGCAGCTTTTTGTTGATTTCAAATATTGAAAGATTAAATTTACACTATTCAAAAAAACGCATTTGAGGATTTTTTCCAAAAAAGTTTTAAAATTTTGTCCCGAGCTTATTACTGGTGTTTTATTACTCCTTTTGGCAAAATCTGATATTTAGTGAAAAAATAAATTATATGATTATCAATACGGAAAAAGAATTTCTTGAATTTGTAAAACAGCAAGAAAATAACTTTTCTTCGTCTTCGGTTTCAGGCGAATATGCTCAAATATTTGAAGCTGTGGCCCCTTACACGCTGATAAACGCGGAAATTAGCACCAAAACATTTGCCAGTGGTGTTAGAAATTTGATAGCCGCAAGATTATTATATAAGAAAAATATAAGATCATTGGCTATCTATCATTTACAACAAGCTTTAGAGCTTTTAATTAAATGGAGAGCTTATTTTTTATTAGATAAGGAAAATGTCAGGAATTCCAGTCATAATATGAAAAGCTTAATTGGAAAGGTTTTTCAAAAGGAAGGCGAAATTAGAAATGATATTCTTAATAAAATAAATCCCCCATATAAATCAGAAAATAAATACAAATACGACGATTTTTTTAATATTATTTTTGATAATCAATTTGAACAAATTAAGATTGCTAAGTATTCTAAGGAGGAGATTCTAAATAAAAGAGAAAAGGTAATCAAAAAAATACAAAAAGAAGTTCGTGGTTTACATAAAATAGTTCATGATTTGCATAAAGATTCTAATTTTATAAACCTAAAGAATGTTACTGAAGAAATTTTCCAAAAAAGGGGGAAAAATGATGTATGTGAATTCGTGGATCCATTATTTACAACAGTTTTTAAGCTTTCATATGTGCCAACTTTTTACGGCTATATTACGTATCCGCATCAAAACTACACGAGATATTCTGACAGAGAGATAAAGCCGATAGATTATGAAAATGGTTTTTTAGGTATTTCGCAACCTGAGGTTTTTAATAAAATTGTTGATGATATATATAGAGTTTTAATAGAATTTGTTAAAAATTTTCTTTAATTCAATATAGATGCCAATGAATATCGGCTAAATAAATGTTGACTAAGTTTTATATTATACTGCACCCATAGTCAAGACATTTTTTTTAAGTTTTCTTACTTTAAATTTTAACAGATTTCCGGGTTCATGGAATAAGAAACTTAAAAGTTCTGTTCGAATTTATGGGTTCATTATACTCGGATGCCGATAAAATTTTAATTCCTTCGTATTCTTTCAGCGGCAATATGTGATGTTTATCTCCTGAAATTATATATCCGGCTTTTCCTTCAAGGGCACATTCGAGTATTCTATTATCGGGTTCATGTGATTTTATTGCGTTAACGGTTTTTGAAGGGGTAATTAAAATGGCATATTCTCTTATGCTTTCAATTACATCGGATATAAGAAAATCGTCCCAGCCAAATTTTCTTTTTAATATTCCCGCTATTTCGGCTAAAATTTCTCCTGAAATTAAAGCCTGGATTTTTCCCGTTCTCGCAAGATTAACAATCTCTTCGGGTTTTTTGCCGAACAATATTGCGGATAGGTAAATATTGGTATCAAGAACAACTTTATGCATTGTTCTTTTCTTTCCAATATTCTTCCCTGATTTTTTCTACCCCGTTTTCATCCTTAATGCCGAGTTTCTTAGCCGTTTCGTTGCCGATTTTTCTTATATTCTGCCATCTTTTTTCTTCGGATATATAAATATTTAATGCTTCCTTAAGCACCCGGCTTCTTGAAACGCCTTTAATTTTTGCCATTTTAACCACTTCCGCATATAACGGTTCAGGCAATGACATATTGATTATTTTAGACATGCCGCCTCCTTTTATTAAAGAAATCTCTTTAATAAAATTATAGCATATAATATAAAAAAATTAAATTCATTTTTATACATTTTTGCATATTATTATCAAGAGTGGAATTGAGAAAAAATTAAAGGTGCCAGCCGGGTTTCATTTCCTTTCTTGCCGCCGAACCGAATATGCCTAAGTCTAAAAGCCCTAAATCTTTTTCGTGTTTATTTTTATAGGTTTTGAGCGTATTTATTATTTAATTTTGATCTAATTTATTTTCCGGCAGCATAATTTCCTCTGATTTTTTATTAATTATAGCCTATATTTTTATTATAATTTTCAAAGAAAAAGTTATATGATTAATGTATAATATATTATAATAATAAAGGAATTATAAATTAAAAACCTGATAAATTTATTATTGTATGGCCGAAAGTAGCAAAAAACTTATTTATATAGATGTTTGCGCTTTATGCAGGCCGTTTGACGACCAATCGTTATTAAGGATAAGGCTTGAAACGGAGACCGTCAAATGGTGCGGCAACCCGTTGAGTTTTTGCGAAATGGAGGATCTAAAATGAAAGCTGCAAAATACATGGAAGAAGATATGCTGATTCAAAAATCTATCGAAGCCCTTGTTGAAAAAATGGGCCCCGTTGAGGCCGTCAGGTTTTTAAACATACCGAAGAAAAAAAGAATTGAAAGCGTTAAAAGACATTCGGAGTGGCAAAAGAGCCTTGATAAAAAACAGTTTTTTGACGAGGTTTTCAAATAAAAGTTAGTGCGGCTTTTCCATCCCGAATTTTTTAGCAAGAAACTAAATTACTGCTTTGCAATCCCTACCGTTCTCGCCGCCTTTATAATAAACTATGGATAGAGGTTGTCACGGGATTGAATTAACCGCTTTTCTAAAAAGGGAAAGATATTTATCCATAACTTGCTATCTTTTAACGGCGTAAAAAAGCCCTAATGAAAAAAATGATATGAATAATCAAGAATTTACCGACCTAATTGCCAGACGAAAGAAATTAGCGGATAATTTCAGAGAGAATCAAGACGATATCAGATTTTTTGAGATTCTAGCAAAATTATACAGTGATCCGTCACATTTCATTTACGAAATTTTACAAAATGCAGAAGATGCAAAAGCAACATGGGTAAGTTTTGAACTTAAATCCAATGGATTAATAGTTTATCATGATGGCCGGGATTTTGATTTTACAGATATTAAAAAAATAACGGGGGTTGGAAGCTCAAATAAAAAAGATGATTTAACTCAAATTGGAAAATTTGGCATAGGTTTTAAGTCCGTTTTTGCAATTACCAGAACACCCTATATTTTTTCGGGCGGCTATAGCATTGTTATTAAAGATTATATTGTTCCAGAGCCAGTTGATTCTGTAGAAAAGATTATAAAAACTTGTATAGAGCTACCCTTTAACAGCGATTTGAATAAGCCAAACCAAGTTTATAAATTAACTTATAATAGATTAAGCAATCTTGGCGCAGAAACGCTGCTTTTTTTAAAAAGTATCAAGGAAGTCAGATGGAAAACAGCCGATAATGAAGGATATTATTCTAAAAATTCTGAAATTATAAATGAAATAGCCAAAAAAGTCATATTGAATTCGGATAAGGATAGTCCACTTGATTATCTTGTCATTTCAGATTCCGTCAAAATAGGCAAGCAATATTCAAGCATTGAAGTGGCATATAAAATAGGAACAGATAAAAACAATAAAAAAATAATAACGCCACACCAATCCAAGTTATTCGTATTTTTTCCTACAGAAAAAGAAACTTTTTTAGATTTCATCATCCAGGGCCATTACAAAACAACTCCTAATAGAGAAAACATTCCCATAAAAGACAGTCAAAATTTGATAATACTTAAAGCAACCGGGGATTTAGTAGGAAAAAGTATCCCGATTGTGAAAAACACTGGATTACTTGATTTCAATTTCTTTGATATCTTGCCTGTTAACAGTGAAGCGGATAATGGTCCAATTTATGAGGAGGTTTACAAAAATGTTAAGCGCAAGCTGTTATCAGGTGAAAAATTATTGCCAACATTAAATGGGGAATACACAGATTCTAATAGTGCCATAATAGCCGATTGCGAAGAAATAACGAGACTTTTAGATACAAATGACCTTAAAGAAATGTACGGTAAAAAAGACTGGCTTGATTTAAATATCACAAGAAAAGAAAAGTTAAGGAATTATTTTTTAAATGATTTAAAAATTCCGGAAATTAATTTAGATAATTTTTTGCCAAAACTAAGCAAGGAGTTTTTACAAAGAAAGTCTGACGAATGGCTTATTAATTTATATAAGTATTTTTAAAAAGGAAAGAGCTTAAAGATTATTATTATAATGAATGGCTCTTAAAAGATATACCCATAATCAGGCTTGAAAATGGTGATAATATTGCGCCATTTGATAAAGATGGAAAACTACAAGTTTTTTTGAATTCGTCTGGTAATTTCAATGGTTTATCCATAAAAGATGTTTTCTTGCAAAATGATGATTCCTTGAAATTTTTAAGAGATTTGGGTCTAAGGAAGCCGGATGAGGTTGATTTATGGAACAATGAAAATAATAAAATTTCTGATAGAAATAATATTATAAAGTTTGAAGAATTCCTTGCAAAATATGAAAAACTTCGTAAAAAAGCCGTTAATAAAAAGGGTGAAAGTGATAATTTGCATTATGATAATTATAAAGATTATATAAACCGATTATCTGATACCCCGTTTATACCTTCTATCAATAATATCACAAAGGAACATGTTCTTAAAAAACCCACCGAGGTTTATATAAGGAATGAAGATCTTAATTTATATTTTAATAATTTTGCGGTTTTTTTTGTTTCTGAAGAATTATTTGGAAAATTTGGGAGCGATCGATTAGGACTGTTTTTAGAGGAGATCGGAACAAGAGATCTACCAAGAAGAATTAGAGTAGAAGGAAATCTATCTGAAAAGGCTAAAAAAGAACTCAGAGAACAAGAGGATTATTATGATTATGCCAAAGATGAGATTACCCATGATTATAAATACGAAGGCCTGGAAAACTTTTTAAAAAATATAACACAGGAAGGATCATTATTGTTATGGAGATTGATACTCAAAACGGTTGAAGAATTAGGCATTGCTCAAGAGCGAAAAGATAATGAATCAGAACATTACAATGACCAGGAATATATATATGACTTGGATAAATATAGTTTTAGAGGAAGAATCACAAAAAAATATGATCTTCAAGAAGAATATGAAGTTGGGTTAGGGTCTATTGACGAGTCTTATATGGACAATTTTTTCCACGGATTTTATTTATGGTTGCCTAAAAACAAAAGGACTTGGTACAGTTATAATTTGTTTAAGGCGGATTTTGTTAGAGTACTTGAAAAAGAACCTTGGCTTGTGGATAAAAATAATGATTTTAAAGAACCATCTGAAGTTTCTTTAGCTGACCTTATAGATGACTATAAAAATTGTGCAGAAGGTAAGTATTGGATATTGGATTTAATAGCTGAAAACCTTGGATTTAAAAAAGGAATAAATAGTTCAATTGGTTTAAATTATTATAAGGAGTCCGCAAGAAATTTAAAATCTTTTGAAAATATTAAACAATTATATGCGAACAAAAAGGGTTTATCGCCTAATGATGTAAGTAATGAAAGAATAGAAGAGTTTATAAAAGAGGCTTTAGAGAGAGATTTGAAAGAAAATATGCCACAAAAAATAAAAAATAGCAGATGGGCGCCGGATTGCAAGCCTGAAGAATCTAATTATGATTTCTTAGAATTGGAACCAGAAAAGATTATCATAAGAGATCTAAATGGGCAAGAAAATAAAGAAAACGGATCAAACAAAAAAGTAAAATTTGAAAATGAAGAAGAATATGAAGAAAAATCAGAACTGCTTGGTTATACTGATAAAAAGAATATTGGTAGGTGGGGGGAGGAATATATTTATTATTTCTTTAAAAACCATAGGTTTAAAAATGAAGGTATTATTAAGGATGGAAAAGGTTTTAAAATATCCGGAAATAAAAATGATGGTATTGAAGTTATATGGTTAAATAAAAACCCTGATAATGTGGGCATAGGATATGATTTTATAATAAAGAAAAATAATAATGATATAGAATTTATTGAAGTAAAATCAAAGATTCAGGGACCGGAACACAAAACTGTTATTAAAATTAGCGGTATCCAGTGGGGGTTTGCAAGGGAATTATACGATAATGGTGAAGGAGATAAATATTTTATATATATAGTTTACAATGTTGGTAAACTAAACCCATACATAAAAATATTGAAAAATCCGATTAAATTATGGATTAATGGCAGAATACACGCTGATCCAATAAATATAAAGGTTTAATGATGGTAAGACCTGCTACGAGATATAATGGGAGCAGAAATTATTGTGAACACGTAAAACTTGTCTCTATGAAATAAATATAATAAGAATGCCGCCTTCTCCGGTCAGTTTTTTGTCTTCGGTCCTACAGAAATATTGATAACGGTTGTATTAATGCTAAATGTCGTCCAACTGATTTTACCCCGTTTGTGTAGCATAAAAAGTGTAGTGTCAATTGTAGTATAGTAATGTAATATAGTAAATTTTACTAAATTTTTAGGATGATGTCTTAAAGGAGATAGGATATTGCTTTAAATCGCTTATCTACTGGGTTTTAAGTGGTTGCGGGGACAGGATTTGAACCTGCGACCTTTGGGTTATGAGCCCAACGAGCTACCGGACTGCTCCACCCCGCTATATACTTTATTAATTATATAATTTTATTTGTTCCATTGCAACATAAATTTAACGGCCAAAAAATCCGAACCTCAAAATACCCTTGATTTTTTATGTAAAATTTATAATAATTAATCAAGCGAAAGTAAAAATAAATTTAATTTATTTATAATGGGATTATTTTCAATGGAAACCGAGATTAACAAGAAAACCCCCCTTTACGACGAGCACATAAAATTAGGGGCCAAGATTGTCCCTTTTGCCGGATTTTTAATGCCGCTTTATTACAAAAGCATTATCGAAGAGCATTTAAATGTCAGGAATAACTCGGGGCTTTTCGATATTAGCCACATGGGGGAGATAATTATCAAGGGAAAGGATGCAGGGGCTTTTGTAGATTATGTCTTTACCGCCGATGTTTCGAAAATCGAGCCTGACGAGATAATATATTCGTTGATACTTAATGAAAAAGGCGGGATAATCGACGATGTAACCGTGTTTAAGTTTTCCGAAAACGAATTTATGGCGGTGGTAAATGCTGCCAATACCCAAAAGGATTTTTCATGGCTTCATTATCAACAATCCGAATTTCAAAAAAAGGGATACGATGTCGATGTATCCGATGTTAGTGAAAAGATAGGACTTATTTCGGTTCAGGGTCCTAAATCAAGGGATATAATATACCCTTTAGTAGATGAAGTCATTAAAATTGGAAGATGCGGGTTTTTTGATTTAAAATATAAACCTAAGCCTGTTACGGAATTAAAACATTTCGAGTTTAGCTGCGTACTGTTTAAAGATATTAATGTCGAGGCTTTAATTTCAAGGAGCGGATATACGGGGGAGTTTGGATTTGAAATATTTGCGCCGGCCAAAGAGACGAAAATTCTATGGGACTATCTTTTGAAGCATGGCTATCTTTCAAATCTTATTCCGGTTGGTTTAGGCGCGAGGGATACTTTGAGGTTCGAGGCTGCTTTGCCACTTTACGGCCACGAGCTTGACGAAACTATCAATCCTTATGACGCCGGCCTTGAAAAATATCTCTCCGGGACAAAAGATTTTATCGGAAAAGCGGCGCTAAAAAATGTTAAAAGTAAAGAGAAAAGACTTATTTTTTTTAAACTTTCGGGCAAGCAAATACCCAGGCATGCGCAAAGGATTCTCGACGAAAATCTTAAGCCTATCGGATGTATTGCCAGCGGGACTTATAGCCCGTCAAACAAGTTTCCCATAGGAAGCGCATATATTTCAGATACCAATGTCAACCCTTCGTCTTTAAAAAACTTTTTTATCGACATAAGGGGAAATTTCGAAAAGGCTGAGGTTGTAAACCCGCCGTTTCACAAAAAGGGCAAATCAACATAATTAAATTAAGCAAGGAGCGTTTAAAATGACGGTTAACGGCCAATTTTATTTTTCGGAATCCCACGAATGGATTTCGAAGGAGGCGGATAATATTTTTTATTTGGGGATTTCCGATTTTGCCCAATCCGAGCTTGGAGATATAATATATATCACCCTTCCCGATGTTGGAAAAACTTATCAAAAAGGGGAAAAGCTCGGGGAAATCGAGTCCGTAAAGTCGGTTTCAGAGATTTATGCGCCTGTCGCCCTTAAAATTATTTCCGTTAATTCCAATTTAAATGATTCTTCCGAACTAATCAATACGGATCCATACGGGTCGGGTTATATTGCCAGGGTGGAAGCGCTTGTCCATCCGGATGAATCAGGCTTAATGGACAAAAATACCTATGAATCTTTCGTGTCGTCCTCCCATGCCTAATTTTCGTTATTTTCCAAATTCCGAAACCGATATTAAAAGGCTTTATTCCATTCTTAATATAAAGGGTAAAAAGGAATTATTCGAGAAAATTATTGGAGACATTCCTTTAATAGACGCAAATAATTTAAAAACACTTTCCCGGGGAATGGACGAGTTATCTTTATACCGCTATTTTGAAGATATTGCCGTAAAACTTCCGGATAAAAACCTTTTTTCTATCTTTGCGGGCGGAGGGGTTTATAATCATTTTGTTCCTGCGGCAATAGACAGCCTTATTTCCAGGTCGGAATTTTATACTCCGTACACGCCTTATCAACCGGAAGTGAGCCAGGGGACACTTTTTGCTTTATTTGAATTTCAATCTATGGTAGCAGAGATTTTGGGAATGGATGTCGTAAACGCATCTATGTATGACGGCGCAGAAAGCCTGGCAGAGGCGGTATTAATGTCTCTCAGGCTTTATTTAAACGCAAATCCTGAACAGGGTCCTCAAAGCGGACAACTCAGTAATAATTATTCAAAAAGTGAAACCAATCCCCGCCCCGGGCATTTAATTTTAATTTCCGAAGGGATTAATCCGAATTATTTTTCGGTTATTCAATCATTTATAGGCGATATAAAGGCAAAAATAGAAACGGTCAGGCTCAATAAAAAAACAGGTCAAACCGATTTAAGCGATTTAAAATTAAAACTTAAAAATAATGTTTCTACGGTGGTTATTCAGCAGCCAAACTATTATGGAGTCATAGAAGATTTAGAGGAATTAGAACCTCAGGTTCATAGCTTTAATCCAAAACCTTTTTTTGTGGTTTCTTCAACGGAACCGTTTAGTTTCGGCGTCATAAATCCCCCCGGTTTTTATAATGCCGATATATTTGCGGGAGAGGGAAATTCATTCGGGAATTATATGAATTTCGGCGGTCCGCTTCTCGGGCTTTTTGGCGCAAAGAAAGATTATATAAGGCAGATGCCTGGAAGGATTGTCGGAAAGACAAAAGACGCCAAAAACAAGGACGCTTACACATTTATTCTTGCGACAAGGGAGCAGCATATAAGACGGGGCGCCGCAACCTCGAACATTTGCACTAATAACTCTTTAAATGCCGTTAGGGCGGCTATTTATCTTTCTTTATGTTCAAAAAAAGGATTCGGGGAGTTATCGCTTTTAAATCTTAAACTTGCGCATATATTACACGAAAAACTTTTAAAAACCGGGTTTTTTGAGCCATGGTTTTCGGGAGATTTTTTTAACGAGTTTGCATTAAGAATTAAAAATGAAAAGATTACCGCACTTCAATTTATTAATAAAATGGCGGCTCAAGGTATTTTAGCAGGCATACAAATCGACGGAAGCGGAATTTTGGTCTCTGCAACGGAAAATAACGGTATCGAAAGCATTGAAAGATATGTGGAAAATGCGAAAGATATAATAAAAACGGCGGTGTAAAAGATGGTGAATTTTCCGGGAATTTCAGGCCTTTTTTTTGATGAGGATTTATTGATTCGCCAGGGGTCTAAAGGGGTTTACGGCATAAGCATCCCCGATTGCGGATTAAAAGATTCGGAAATAGAGAAAACGCCGAAGGATTATATAAATAAAAAATTTATAAGGAAAAAGCCGCCAAGGCTGCCCGAGGTCTCAGAACCAACCGTGGTCAGGCATTTTGTCAGACTCTCAAGCTGGAATATGTGCGTAGATTCGGTTTTTTATCCGTTAGGGTCATGTACTATGAAATACAATCCAAAGATAAACGAGTTAATAGCATCGCTTGATAATATAAAAAATTTACACCCTTTAACGCCCATCCACCTTGTTCAGCCGGTTTTAAAAATAATACACGATTTTAATCTCATTCTTTGCGAACTTACCGGTTTAGATGAATTTAGTTTCTCGCCTCAAGCCGGTGCCGCCGGTGAATTTACAGGATTAAAGGTTATAAAAAAATATTATGACTTAAAGGGCGAGAAAAGAGACACTATACTTATACCCGACAGCGCCCATGGAACCAATCCAGCAAGTTCCGCCCTTGCAGGCTTTACCCCGGTGGAAATTAAAACAGGCGCAAACGGGCATATCGAGGCAAAAGATGTAGAAAGATACCTCTCTGAAAATGTTGCGGCGATAATGCTTACAAACCCCAACACCCTTGGAATTTTTGAAAAAGATATTAAAAAGATAAGTGAAATCATCCATAAAAACGGTTCATTGGTTTATATGGACGGGGCTAATTTTAATGCCTTTCTCGGTAATGTTAAGGTTTCCGATATGGGAATAGATATAATCCAGCTTAATTTACATAAGACATTTTCCACTCCGCACGGCGGGGGCGGACCCGGGAGCGGAGCCGTTGGAGTCAGGGGGTTCCTAAAGGATTACCTGCCTGTACCCTATGTGAGTTTTAATGACGGTAATTATAATTTAAGCGAAGACAAAAGACAAACCATCGGGAGAATCGCTCCATTTTTATGTAATTTCGGCGTCCTTTTAAAGGCTTACGTTTATATTCTTTCTCTTGGAAACGATAATATTTCGGCGGTTAGCGAAATTGCCATTCTTAACGCAAACTATATCAAAAAAAGGCTCGGTAAGGTATTGAACGGCGCAGACCCGTTTGAGGATAAATTATGCATGCACGAATGCGTTTTTACCGATAAGGCGCTCGAGGATAACGGAATATCGACCCTCGAACTTGCAAAGCTTTTAATAGATTACGGTTTTCATCCTCCAACGGTTTACTTTCCGAAAAATATACACGGCGCCATTATGATAGAACCGACAGAGACCGAGTCTATAAAGACAATGGATAGGTTTTTAAAGGCAATAGAAAAAATCGGGTTTAAAACCAAAAAGCCTGCCGCGCTTAAATCTCCCCGTAAAACAAAAGTTAAAAGGGTCAACGAGGTGCTGGCAAATAAACACCCCATATTTAAATATTAATAATTCACATCTTGTTGTTGAATTAATAGATTAATATGTTAAAATATTAATATAAAACGAAAATGGGGGGCATAGCCATGAACTTTAAAGAAGTTCATTTTGAAGCCGCCGACGGCGGAAATATTTACGGTTCTTTATTCGGTTCATATCCCGATATCGCCATACTGGCGCATGGCAAGGTTTTTAACAAAGAAAGTTATTACGACCTGTGCGAGGCTCTTCTAAAAAATAAAATATCATCCTTAGCCTTCGATTTTAGGGGTTACGGAAATTCAAAACAGGGAAGGGGGTCTCCTTTAGCGTACGGAGAGGATGTTATAGGAGCCATTAATTTTGCTAAGAGCCTGGATTTTGTAAAAGACATAACGCTCCTGGGCTCCAGTATGGGAGGCGCCGCTGTTTTGAACGCGTCTAAACTTTTTAAACCAACGGAGATAAAATCCGTTATTGCTTTATCTCCCGTCCATGTCGAAGGCGTCGATTTCATAGATGTCCCCGTTCACTATTTAGGCTCCGAAGGGGAACAGTTTGCGGAAGGCATTAAAAAAATGTATGCCCAGACCAAGTCTCCAAAAACCATCCACTTTTTTAACGGCAATGCCCATGCCCAAAATATTTTTGCAACGGAATCAAAAGACGAGATTATTTCATTAATAGTTTCTTACATTAAAGAAGAAAAAAAGGCGTAAGCAATATAATATGCCTACTATTTTCTTCGTTTTTCTCGTCATACTCCTTCAAAGAGCCAATACAAATATGATCCAATCCATAAATCCGCTCTTTGTTAAGTATGTCCTCGATGTAAATCTTGTTTACATCGGCGTTACAACGGCTACCTACGCCGTCAGCACTCTTTTGGTCAGGTATCTTTTAAGCATCAGGGTAAAACCGCAATTAATTTCCAGATTTATTATAGCCGGATTAATTTTATTTAGTTTTGCAATTTTTGGGTATTTTATTTCGACATCCTTCCCCGAATTTTTAATTTTCGTAATTTTATCGGGCTTTGCAACAGCCATTATTATGCCGTTTCTATTATCCTTAGTCCATCTGGTTTCCGATAAGGCGGATGTCGAAAAAAATCTTACCGTATATTCCTTAATGTTAAGCCTTGCACTTGTTTTTGGCCCCTTGTTAGGTTCGGCTTTGCTTTCCGTTTTGAGCATTCGCTATATCTATCTTATGCTTTGCGGGTTTGGAATTACCGCTTTTTTCTTTGCGCTCAAAATAAACAAAACAGCCAAAAATATTTTAACGGAGCGAATAAAAAAAGAACAAATGGACACCGCCGCTAAAAATGAGGAAACTTTGGGAAACGATGAAAGCGGCAGCGGTAAGATTCAAAAGGGCGGCAGCATTGCAAGATTATTTAAAAATTATGGATTTTTGGAGGTTATCTTTTACAATACGGCCTTTAGCATCTCCTTTGCTTCGATTGTGGCATTTGGGGGAGTTTATGCTAAAGATAATTTCCATATCGAATATTTCGAGATAACCCTTTTGTTTGCCCTGTTTTTTATATCCTCGTTAATTGTCAGGCTCGGCTTGTTATATTTTACAAAAAGGGGCGTTATAAAAAACAAGACCGAAATTTTAAATATTTCCATATTTTTAGCAAGCCTTTCTTTTATTTTTATGGTTTTATCGAAAGGCATATTCTTTTATGCCTTAAGTTTAATTTTGCTTGGTATTCCGCACGCGCTTATTTTTCCTATCGGGACAATGAAGATTTCGGAGGCGGTCGGCACAAACGATATAGTGGCGGCAAATACCATATATCAGTCCAATTTTGATTTGGGCGGAATAATAGGCCCGTTTTTTTTGGCATATCTCGGCGAGGCTTACGGAATAAGATTTGTTTTTATAATTATTGCCCTGTTTTTATTTCTTTCGTTTATTGCGGGCAGATTAATGCAAAGGAATAAAGCGAAGGCGGTAAAAGCCCTGTAAGTTCCTTCAATCTTTGTTTTGCCTTTTTTTTAAAAATTATGTAAAATACCTTAAATTTTAAAATATTATTAAAATATTAAGGGATTATGATTATGATTATGATTATAAGGATTAAATGAATAAAAATACAGAAGAGCTTCAAGCCTTAAGAAAAGAAATAGACAAGATAGACGAAAAGCTTACCCTGCTCCTTAATAAACGGGGTGAAATTGCTTTAAATATCGGAAAAATAAAGTCTTCCAATAGTGAAACATATTATAATCCGGGCAGGGAAAGCGAGGTTTTTAGGAATATAAAGGGACATAATAAAGGTCCGTTAAAAGACGAGCATTTGCAAAATATATTCAGGGAAATTATATCTGCCTGCATTGACCTCGAATCAAAAATAAGGGTCGGTTATTTCGGTCCGGAAGGAACTTATACCCATATTGCCGCCATAAAAAGATTCGGTTCGTCAAGAACTTTAATTCCGCTTAAAACTATTAGCGAGGTTTTTGATTCGGTTTCCAAGGGGCTTTCTAATTACGGCGTCGTTCCGGTGGAAAATACTATCGAGGGCATGGTAAACGCTACATTTGATATGTTTGTCAATTCCGATGTTACAATAATAGGGGAAGAGATAATTCCTGTCAGCCATTTCCTTTTTTCAAAGGAAGAGGGCATTAAAAAGATTCACAAGATTTATTCTCATCCACAGGCTTTTGGCCAATGCAGAAATTTTTTGGAAGAAAATTTTAAAGATGCGGAACTTATCGATGCTTTTTCAACGGCAGATGCCTGCATTATGGCGTCTAAAGAAGACGGCGCCGCCGCAATAGCATCAGAGGTTGCGGGAAGGATTTACGGGTTAAATGTACTGCTCCCCCATATTGAGGATTACAGCAATAATTTTACGAGATTTTTAATTATTTCAAACGGGGAAAAGACTTCAAAAACAGGCAATGATAAGACATCTATTTTATTTTCCATTAAAAATTCCGTCGGAGCGTTATATAAAATTTTAAAACCGTTTTATGAAAATAACATTAATATAACTAAAATAGAGTCGAGGCCGTCGAAGAAATTTAACTGGGATTACCTGTTTTTTATAGATGTAAGTTCTCATGAATCCGACGAAAGGCTTAAAAAAGCATTAAAAGGGATAGAAGAATATACGATATTTATAAAAATACTCGGTTCTTACGAAGCTGCTGCAAACAATATTTAACCGCTACCAATATTAAATTTATACAATGAATTTTAAATCTGGTAATAAATTGAAAGAAAGTTTAGCCGCCGGTGCATTTGTTTATACATCCGAAATATCTCCCGAAAGAGGGACGGATATTTCCAAAATGAAAAGCATATACGAGCTTTTAAAAAATCGTATAACCGCCTTTAACATTACCGACAATCAGGGGGCAAATATGAAAATGTCCTCCCTTGCCGGAGCAATTTATATAAAGCAGTCCGGCGGAGAGCCTATTTTTCAGCAAACATGCAGGGATAGAAACCGCATGGCGCTTGAATCAGACCTTCTGGGCGCTGCCGCTTTTCAAGTAAAGAATGTTTTAGCTCTTACGGGAGACCACATTTCTTTTGGCGACCATAAACATGCCAGAGCGGTTTATGACATAGATTCCGTTAACCTGATAGAAATAATAAAGGGATTAAACAGCGGGGTAGATATGAACGGAAATAAGCTTAACGGCGCTGCCGATTTTTATATAGGCGCCGCCGTTAATCCCGAGTCGGTTCCATTGGAGCCGCAGCTTATAAAATTCGAAAAAAAAATTGCGGCGGGATGCGGTTTTTTTCAGACTCAGGCGGTATTTTCCGTTGAAAAGTTTAATAAATTTTACGATTTTTATAAAAATTATAAAGATACAAAAATTATTGCCGGAATTTATATATTGAAATCCGGAAAGACTGCCCGTTTTATGAATAAGGCTATTCCGGGGATTTATATACCGGAAACGCTTATAGGCGAGCTTGAGAACGCCGTTGATCCGGCAAAAAAGGGAGTTGAAATTGCCGCAAGGATTGCAAGGGAATTGAAGCCGTTAGTACATGGCATTCACATAATGGCTTACGGCATAGAAGATAAAATTCCTTATTTTCTGGACGAATTCGAAAAAAAATAATATAAAAGTTCTGAAAATTCTTGACATTCAGGCTTTAAAAAGTGTATAATTTTTAAAACGCCGATATAAAAATCTTTAATTCATTTCATATATTCATATTATATTATTATAGTATAGTGTAAATTTTGCATAAAAATATTTACTCAACTTAAGGAAAAATTTTATGATGAAAGAAATCAGGATACACGGAAGGGGCGGCCAGGGGTCTGTGACTATGGCATCCATTCTTGCTTTAAGTTTCTTTGACGACGGAAATTATTGCCAGGCATTTCCATCTTTCGGGTCGGAAAGGACGGGCGCCCCGGTTCAGGCTTTCGCAAGGTTTTCCGATAAGCCGATCAGGACAAGGCATCAAATATATGACCCAAACTACGTCATTGTTCAAGATATAACCCTCCTTAAGTCTGTTCCCGTTTATAAGGGGCTCAAGGAAGACGGAAAAATGTTAATAAATTCGGAAGCAGGTATAAAAGATGTTATCAATGAACTTGGCGGGATTAGCGAAGAAAATGTTGTCTTATTTCCGGCATTAAAAATTGCCCTTAAGATTTTAAATAAACCGATTGCCAATACGACTTTACTTGGCGCTTTTTCCGCAATCAGCGGAGATGTCAGCATCGAATCGATTAAAAAAGAAATAGAAAATAGGTTCGGTTCAAAATTGGGCAAGCTCAATGCCGAAGCCGCTCAAGTTGCTTATAATTACATAAAAGGAGACAGGAGTGGATTTTAAGATTGGAATTATCGCCCTTCCGGGAGCGGCGCTTGCGAACAAAACAGGGTCTTTTGCAAATGAAAATCCAGTGTTTAAACAGGAAAAATGCACAGGATGCAATCTTTGTATCTATTTTTGCCCTGAAGGAGTTGTCTATGGCGATAAGAAAACAAAAATATACGATTATGACGCGGATTACTGTAAGGGGTGCGGCATATGCGCCGAAGAATGTCCCGTTGACGATATTGATATGGTTCTGGTAGAAAAATAATCAATTTTAGTTAATATTGGATTGATATTAATTTAAATAAATTTTTAATCCGGTGAATATATTATGAAAAAGGTTCTTGAAGGTTCTATGGCTATTTCGGACGGGGTGAGGATGGCCGAGCCCCATGTTATTTCCGCTTATCCGATTACCCCGCAAACCCATATTGTGGAACATCTTTCTCAAATGGTTGCTGACGGTGATTTGAAAGCGGAATTTATTATGGTGGAAAGCGAACACTCGGCGGCTTCCGTCGTTTTAGGCGCCAGCGCTTGCGGCGCCAGAACTTATACCGCAACCGCTTCCCAGGGGCTTTTATATATGGAAGAGGTAATATACAATATTGCAGGCATGAGGCTTCCCGTTGTTTTGACTATTGCAAACAGAGCCGTTTCCGCGCCGATAAACATCTGGAACGATATGCAGGATGCAATGGCGATCAGAGATACAGGCGCAATTATGCTTGTTGCGGAAAACAATCAGGAAGCGTACGACATGCACATTCAAGCATTTAAAATTGCCGAAAATCCGGATGTTATGCTTCCCGTCGTGGCCAATGTCGATGGTTTTGTTTTAACGCATACATTTGAGGTTGTCGAGACGATAGACAGCATCGAAAGGGTAAGGGAATATCTTCCGCCTTTAAATATGGAATATAAGCTTGATGTAAATAATCCTTATTCCTTTGGAACATTGGGCGAACCTTCCGTTTATATGGAATCGAGGTATAATCTTTCCAACGCCGTCAATAATTCCAAACGGTATATAATACAGGCAGCCCAAGAGTACAGGGAAATGTTTGGCAAATTTCATGGCGCCTTAATAGATGCCTATAAAATAGACGACGCAAAAACGGTTATTGTCGCAATGGGATCCGTACTTGGAACCATAAAAGATGTTGTCGATGAATTAAGGGAATCCGGAAAGAAGATTGGCGTTTTGAAGGTTCGTTCCTTTAGACCTTTTCCCGAAGACGAGATTGTGGACGCCCTTCGAAATGCGCAGAATGTTATAGTGATAGAAAAGGCAATATCGCTTGGCAAAGGCGGTATTCTTTCTATGGAAATAAGAGATGCTCTTTATAAGCATAAAATGACTTCCGTCAGCGTCAATGGATATACAATCGGACTCGGCGGCAGGGATATAACGCCTAAAAATATACACGATTTAGTTTTGAGGGCGGAAAAGGAAGAAAATGTCGATGGAGAATTTATCGGCTTAACACAGCAGTTTCTGTAAGCATGGCGGCGGTTAAAAAAATGGATTTCCGCTTACCGCAAGTAAGCCCTAAAAATTAAAATAAATAAAACATAAAATATAAAATAAAAATAGGAAAATAAATTATGCTGACTAAAGAGGAAACGCATACCGAGCTTTTTACGATGGGGCATACAGGGTGCTCCGGCTGCGCTCAATCTATGGCTGTCAAGCTGATACTCGAAGTTCTTGGTAAAAATACCATAGCAACCGCTGCAACCGGATGTCTCGAGGTGTTTTCAACACGCTATCCAGAGTCCTCATGGAGAATTCCATGGATTCATTCGCTTTTCGAAAATTCTGCTGCGGTAGCCTCCGGCATTGAAGCTGCCCTTAAGGCTATGGGAAAAAAAGACGACATAACTGTAATGGCGCAAGGCGGAGACGGGGGGACGGCCGATATCGGGCTTCAGGCGCTTAGCGGCATGTTCGAAAGGAACCACGATGTCCTGTACATTTGTTATGACAACGGGGCATATATGAATACTGGTTATCAAAGAAGCGGCCTTACGCCTTTAGATGCTTACACCACTACAAGCCCTTCGGGAAAGAAGTCGTTCGGTAATTCCCGGCCTAAAAAATATATGCCGGAGATTGCCATGGCTCACAGAATTCCTTATGTTGCCGTTGCTTCGGCAGGTTATCCCGTCGATCTTCAAAAAAAGGTTAAAAAGGCCAAGTCCATAAAGGGCGCTAAATATTTACAAATAGATGTTCCCTGCGTTCCAGGGTGGAAATACGAACCGAGATATTCCGTCAAAATTGCGCAATTAGCTGTTCAAACAGGTCTTTATCCTTTATTTGAAGCCGAATATGACAGGATAATTTCCGTAAAAAAGATAAGCAAAAAGATTCCCGTCGAGGAATATCTTAAACTTCAAGGAAGATTTAAACATCTGTTTAAGGATGAGGCCGGCAGAACGGAAATAGAAAAGATACAAAAGATAGCCGACGAAAATATTGCCCGCTACGGTTTAATTTAATTAAACTTAAATTAATGACATCAAATAATTACATAAATAATAATAGTTGTTATGATAAATTTAAAGAAAAGATTATCGACGGCAGGTTAATAGCCAGAGAATTAGAATCTTCCTTAGCGCTTAAAATCGGCGGGTTAAAAAAAGCGGGAATAGTGCCGTTAATCGCCGTCATTTTAGTTGGAGAAAACAAGGCTTCCGTTATATATGTCAGGAATAAAGAACGCGCCGCTGAAAGGTGCGGGATATTGTCTCAAAAATTTATTTATCCTGCAAGGTTAACCGAAAAAGAGCTTTTGAACAAGATAGAGGAACTAAATAATGACCCTTTAGTCCACGGAATTTTAGTCCAGCTTCCCCTGCCGCTTCATATAAATGAAAAAGCCGTTACGGATGCAATCGCTCCCAATAAGGATGTTGACGGTTTTCACCCCTTAAATGTAGGAAAGATTTTTACGGAAAATTCGTCTTTTTACCCCTGCACTCCGTATGGAATTATTAAAATGCTCGATTATTACGATATTTCGGTTAAGGGAAAAAATTGCGCTATAATAGGCCAGAGCAATATCGTAGGAAAGCCCCTTGCTATAATGCTTATGAATAGGCTTGCCACCGTCATCTCGCTTAATATTTTTACAAAAGATATTAAATGCTTTACAAATGAGGCGGATATTTTAATTTCGGCCGCAGGAAAGGCGAATCTTATCGACGATAGCTATTTAAAAGACGATGCGGTTGTAATCGATGTCGGTATTTCAAGGCTTGATGGGCATATTTGCGGAGATGTAAATTTTGAAAAGGTTATAGGCAAGGTTTCCAAAATAACCCCTGTTCCCGGCGGCGTCGGACCGGTAACCGTTTCGGTTTTAATGGAAAACACCGTCAAGGCGGCAATGTTATCTAAAAGATAGGTCAATATATGATAGTAACTAAACAAAAGGAATTAGAAGATATAATTAAAAAAATCCGCGGCTCCGTTTTTATATTCGGGTGCGGGATATGTTCCGATACATCGAGGACGGGAGGGCCAAAAGAAGTTACGGCAATGAAGGAGATTCTGGAGGATAAAAATATCTCCGTAAACGGAACCTATGTGATAGATGCAATGTGCCACCTTCAAAAGGTTAGAAAGGCGGTCAGGGATAATAAAGAATATGTCGCCAAATCCGGTTCTATATTGGTTTTATCCTGCGGAAGCGGCGTGCAATCGGCCGTTAACGCGCTGGACGACTCAAAAATGGTAATTTCCGGCGTCGATACGATGTTTTTGGGCAATATCGAAAATCTCTCTTCTTTGAAGGAAATGTGTTCTCTGTGCGGGAAGTGCGTTTTAAACGAAACTGCCGGAATTTGTCCCGTAACATTATGCCCAAAGGGCCTTCTGAACGGTCCTTGCGGCGGGGTGAAAAATTATAAATGCGAGGTTGACGAAAATTTGGATTGCGCATGGGTTAAGATTTACGAAAGGGCTGTTATTCAAAATACAGCATCCGACATAAAAAAGATAGCCAAGCCAAAAGACTATTCCGTTAAAAAACCTGCGGCTTCGGTAAAATTTACAGGTTCGCATAAGTAAGCGGTATAAAAAACAAGGTAAATTATATATGAAATCTTTTAATGTAAAAGCTCCCGATTATATCTATAAAATAAACCCCTATATTCCCGGAAAACCCATAGAAGAGGTGGAAAGGGAAAAGGGTATTAAGAATATAGTAAAATTAGCCTCAAATGAAAATCCGTCGGGTCCTTCCCCCCAGGCGCTCAAATCCATTAAATCCTGTCTTAAAAATTTAAACAGATATCCGGACGGCTCCGGTTTTTACTTGAAAGAGGAACTGGTTCATTTTTTTAAGGCAGCCGGTATTAAATCGGGTAAGCTAAAATCCGAAAATTTTATTTTGGGAAACGGCTCTAACGAGTTAATAGATATAGCCGTCAGGACATTTTGCAACAGGAACGAAAATCTGATTGCCCCGTTTCCTTCGTTTGTCGCATATTACCTTGCAGGGGAACAATTAGGTTTAAAGTTAAAAATAAGCAAGCTTAAGGATTATTCCTTAGATTTGGACGATATGTATAAATTGATAGACGATAAAACTAAAGTTATTTTTCTTTCTAATCCTAACAATCCGACGGGAACATTCTTTCCGAACGGCAAGATTAAGGGTTTCATCGAAAAGGTCAGGGATAACATTCTGCTCATAATCGATGAGGCTTACATAGAATACATGGGAAAATCGTTGATAGATGAAACCGATATTGCCGGTTTCCCAAATGTGCTTGTTTTAAGAACTTTTTCAAAGGTGTACGGGTTAGCAGGACTGAGAGTTGGATACGGAATTGGACATGAGGATTTAATCTCGCTAATGGACAGGGTAAGGGAGCCGTTTAATGTAAATTCCCTGTCTTTAGCAGGTGCGCTGGCCGCATTAAGGGATAGGGAATATGTTAAAAATGTGGTTGAAACCAATGAGGTTGAAAAAAATTATCTTTATTCGGCTTTTAAAAGATTAAATATAGAATTTGTCCCGACCGGCGCTAATTTTATATTGGTAAAACTAAAAGGACAAAAAGCGGCCGGCATATATGAAAAACTTTTAAATATGGGCATCATCATAAGGCCAATGGATAGATTTGGATATGACGATATGGTCAGAATAACTATCGGTACGCATAGCGAAAATATTAAATTAGTTAAGGCGCTGAACAAAATTATGTAATTTTACTAAAAGTTTTTTTACTAAAAGTTTTTGCCAAATTTAATTTAATAGAGTAAAATAATTCGGTAAACAAAAATTTGGCTAAGTACATTAAAGCTAATGAAAAACAATTAAAATAATAAATAATATAAGAATAAAATAGCACGGGGAGATAATAAATGATTTTGGTGTTGAAAAAAGGAGCTACGGAACAGCAGGTTAAATATATTTTAGATAAAATAGACCAGGCAGGCTTAAAGCCGCATATATCCGAAGGAGCCGATGTTACGATTATAGGATGCATCGGACACGATGATGCCGTTAAGGCATTTTTTGAAGAGGCGGAGGCGCTTCCCGGAGTCGATAAAGCTATAAGAATATCGAAACCCTATAAACTGGCTTCAAAAGAAATAGGAAAAGAAAGGACGGTTATTAAAGTCGGGAACATTGAAATAGGCGGCAATAAGATTGTCGTAATTGCCGGACCTTGCGCCGTCGAAACGCTTGAAAATGTTACGGAAATTGCCGAAAATATTAAGGCGGCTGGAGCAACGGTGCTCAGGGGAGGAGCATTTAAACCGAGGACAAGCCCTTATACCTTTCAGGGTTTGGGGGAGGAAGGATTAAAATATCTAAGCGAGGCAAGGAGAAAAACAGGGCTTTTAGTTGCAACGGAGGTTATGGATCCAAGGGATTTGGATCTAGTATGCTCTTATGCCGATATTATACAGATAGGTGCAAGAAATATGCAAAATTTCAGGCTTCTTCAAGAGGTCGGAAAGGTTAAAAAACCTGTTATATTAAAAAGGGGGCTTTGTTCGACCATACAGGAATTTTTAATGTCCGCAGAGTATATTATGTCAAACGGCAATCTTGATGTTATTCTTTGTGAAAGAGGGATAAGAACATACGAAACATCCACGAGAAATACCCTTGATTTAAGCGCAGTTCCTGTTTTAAAAAGGCTTTCGCATCTTCCCGTTATCGTTGATCCGTCGCATGCCGCCGGCGTCTGGTACTATGTGGAACCGCTTTCTCTTGCCGCTATCGCCGTAGGAGCCGACGGACTTATGATAGAAGTTCACCCCGCACCCGAAAAGGCGTTTTCCGACGGCGCCCAATCCTTAAAATACGATACCTTTAGCGAACTGCTCGGCAAGGGGAGATTGGTTGCCGGAGCCGTTAACAGAAGCATATAAACCATTTGTCCGGAAATTTTAAATTTTCCGCAGAAAAAATAAAAACCACCTTCTTTTAAGGAGGGAAATCAGCCGAAGGCTATAGCGGAGTGATTTACCGATGTTTAAAGAAATATCCATCATTGGACTTGGCTTCATGGGGGCATCCATTGCCGGGGCGGTAAAAACCGCAAACCCGGAAATAAAAATAAGCGGATATGATATAATTCAAAAAAAAATAGATTACTGCCTTTCTAACGGGATTATCGATTATACTATAGATTTAAAGGCGGATGTTCATAAAAATCCGTATTACGGCAGCTCTTCGGAAGATTTAACCTCCTTAGTAATATTATGCACCACTCCCAAAGCAATATTAACGCTTTTTGACCGCTATAAAACCTTCTTTGAAAATGCACCGTTTATTACCGACATCGGAAGCGTTAAAAGCATAATTACGCATAATGCCGAAATCAAAAATTTTAAAAATTTTGTAGGATCTCACCCGATATGCGGTTCCGATAAGTCGGGTCCGGAAAATGCCGATTTCAATTTATTTAAAGATAAAAATTGCGTTGTTATCAGGGAAGACAGTGATTTAGCCGACAAAACCCGTACCGATAAAATTTCGGCCATTGCTGAATTTTGGAATATGCTTAAGATGAATGTCGTTTATTCGACCGCAGATTTTCACGACAAGAGCGTTGCATACACAAGCCATTTGCCCCATCTGATTGCCTTTGTCTTATCCGATACGGTTTTATCTTTTATTCAAAAGGAAAAAGAAAACGGGGATGGCGCATTCAGCCTCATAGGAAGCGGTTTTAGGGATTCGACAAGAATCGCCTCTTCTTCGCCGGATATTTGGACCGATATATTTTTAATGAACAACGAAAATATAATCGCCTCTTTAGAGGATTTTATCGTGTCTGCGAATATCTTAAAAGGATTTCTGGAAACGGGCGACGAGGAAGGCGTAAGAAACATAATCACAAAAACAGCCGACATGAGAAGAAAAATATAAATCCCGGCGGGAGGGTTTTTGATTAAATTTAAATCCGGCAGAGTGTTAGTTACCGGTATTTCAAAAGAACTTAATGCTACCTTAGAGGTTCCCGGCGACAAATCCATATCCCACAGAGCCGTTATGTTAGGAAGCCTTGCCTCCGGAATTTCGAAGGTTTATAATTTATCGCTTTCGCGGGATAATCTGGCAACTATTGCGGCATTTAGAAAGCTTGGGGTAGTAATAACCGCCGCTCCGCCCGCTCAAAACAATAAAAACTCAAAAGATTTTGTAATTAACGGCGTTGGCCTTCATGGATTAAAAGAGCCGAAGACAATTATTAACACCGCTAATTCAGGGACGCTTACGCGCCTTATAGCCGGAATACTTGCCGGAAACGAATTTTTTTCCGTGTTATCGGGCGATAAATATTTAAATTCCAGGCCTATGGGGCGCATAACGGAACCGTTAAGCCTCATGGGAGCAAAGATAACCGGGCGGGAAAACGGAAATTATCCTCCGATTGCCATTAAAGGAGGAAAACTAAAATCGATTTATTATGAAATGCCTGTTCCAAGCGCTCAGGTTAAATCCTGCATTATGCTTGCCGCTCTTTTTGCGGAAGGGGTTACCGTAATATATGAAAAAAAGGCGACAAGAGACCACACGGAAAACTTTTTAAAGCTTCAAGGCTGCCGTATTACCGTTGAAAATCCAAATGACGGGAACCTTATAACCGTGGAAGGCGGCGGCGAGCTTAAGCCTTTTGAGATTACCGTTCCCGGAGACTTTAGCAGTGCCGCTTTTTTTATTGCGCTGGGCATTTTGCATAAAAATTCCGAAATTATCATTAAAAATGTCCTGTTAAACGAGAAAAGAACAGGACTTTTAAAGGTTTTGGAGATGATGGGCGCTAATATAGAAATAACCCTTGAAGACGAAAAATTGGAAAAGGTTGGAACTATCAAGGCAAAATATTCGAATCTGAAAGGGGTTGCCGTGCCGTCCGAATTAGTTTCCGATATGATAGATGAGTTTCCTATTTTTGCGGTAATAGCATCATTTGCAGCCGGTATTACTAAAGTAACCGGAGCCAAGGAATTAAGAGTAAAAGAAAGCGACAGGATTAAAACCATTGTTTCTAATTTAAGTCTTTTTGGGGTTAAAATTAAAGAATTGGAAGACGGATTCGAGCTTACCGGAAATCCGGGTTTAATTTTTGGCGGAAATGGTGTAAAATTAAACAATAAGGGTTTTGTGGCCGTGGATTCTTTCGGCGACCACAGGATTGCGATGTCAATGGTAATTCTGGGATTATTGCTTAAAAACATAGAGACCGAGGTTCGCGATGTAAGATGCATCGGCACTTCTTTTCCCGGGTTTTTCGACATCCTTTCTAAATTAATAAAGGAGAAGGGGAACAATATGAAATAACATGCAATTAATTGCCGGTTATTTCATATTGTTCCCGCACTTAGGCTATGAATATAATTGTTGCGCCATCCGCGGGATTTTGTTTCGGCGTAAAAAGGGCGGTCAAGATGGCAGTCGATGCGTCAAAGACCCGCAAATTATCCGAAAAATTAAATACTCTCGGACCGATTATTCATAATCCGCAGGTGGTTAAATCTTTGGAAGAAAAAGGGGTTTATCCTGTAGATACTATTGAAGACAACGGCCATAATACCATCATAATCCGCTCCCATGGCGTTAAATCAGATATTATGGAAAGCCTTAAATCAAAAGGGTTAAAGATAATCGACGCCACCTGCCCGTTTGTAAAACAGGCGCAGAACTATATAACCATGGCCGCATCAGACGGATATTTTATAATAATGGTCGGGGATAAAAACCACCCCGAGGTTCAAAGCGTAATTAGTTTTGCCGATAAAAACAGGTTTTTAATAATAAACGGCCTGGATGATTTTAAAAATATCCCCGTTTCCGAAAAATTGGCTTTAATTTCCCAGACTACGCAGGATGTTAATTTTTATGGCTCCGTGATTAACGAGATATTTAAAATTGCTAAAAAGGAAATAGTTGTTTTCAATACCATTTGCGATGCGACAAAATTGAAACAGGATGAATCTAAGGTCCTTGCTTCTAAGGTCGATGTGATGATAGTCGTCGGAGGGTATAACAGCGCAAACACGAATAAACTTAAAAATATCTGTGCGGCTATCCAAAAGAATACCTATCACATAGAAACCGAAAAAGAAGTTAATCCTGAATGGTTTATAGATGCCGATATGGTTGGGATTACGGCGGGAGCCTCCACTCCCGATTGGATTATAGAAAAGGTGGTTAATACAATACGGCAATTAGACGGCAATCAAAAAATAGCTATGTAATTTTAAACTTAATTAAAAACAAACAAAAGATTTGCTTAATTTGTTTAAATGTGGTAGATTAGTTTTATCAATTTTTAGGAGGGAGTATCAATATTTATGGCAAAACAAAATTTTAACCACGGTAAATCTTTAGAAAATCCCACGGAGTTCGAGCTTTTACTCAGTTCTTATGAAAATATGAATAGCAAAGGGCTTGTGAGGCAGGGAAAGATTTTAAATATCGATGAAAATTATATTTATGTCGATGTCGGAGATAAATCCGACGGAATAATCACAATTGAGGAGTTTTCTTCGGGCGGCAATGTGGATATTACTACTATTTCAACAGGCGACAGCATAGAGGTTTTTGTCGGGCATTACGACGACAAGGCCGGATATTTAATATGTTCAAGGGAAAAAGCCAAAAATGTTTACGCATTGGATGATATCGAAAGAGCTTGCGAGAGTGACGAAATAGTCAACGGGACTGTCGTGGCGAAGACAAGGGGCGGGTTAATTATAGATTTGAACGGCGTTACCGCATTTTTACCAGGTTCCCAAATCGATGTTAAGCTTACAAAGGATTTTGATGCTTTTCTGGGAAGGAATCTTGAATTAAAGGTTATAAGCGTAAACAAAAAAAATTGCAATGTTATAGTTTCCCGGCGCAAGGTTATAGAAGATGCAATTAAAAAATTAAAAGAAAATGTTTTAACCGATATAAAAGAAGGCGATGTGCTCGAGGGCATAGTTAAAAATATCACGGATTACGGCGTTTTCGTCGATTTAGGCGGCATGGATGGACTTATCTATATTACCGATATTTCATGGAAAAGAATATCCCACCCTTCGGAGGTGTTAAGCCTTGGACAAAAAATCAATGTAAAGGTTATCAAGTACGATGAAGAAAAACACAGGGTTTCCCTCGGTTATAAACAACTTTTTAAGGACCCGTGGGAGGATATACTTGAAAGGCATAAGCAGGGTGATGTAGTTGAAGGCGTTATAATAAATATTACGGATTACGGCGCATTTGTGGAGCTTGACGACGATGTCGAGGGACTCATACATATGTCCGAGATGAGTTGGGACAAAAAGTCGGTCGATCTAAAAACCTTTCTGACAAAAGGGCAGAGGGTTAAAACCGTAATTTTGAGCATCGAGCCTGAAACTAAGAAACTCTCTTTGAGTATAAAAAGGCTTACCGAAAGCCCGTGGAATAAGTTAAAAGATAAGTATCCCGTCGGCGCCGTTGTTGAAGGCACCGTTAAAAATATATACGAATTCGGAATATCCGTTGAGTTAGATAAAAATTTTGACGCATACATTAAACAAAGCGATTTTTCCTGGTCAAAAAGAACAAAACACCCTCAGGAGCTCTTCAAAATCGGGGAAAGCGTCAAGTGCGTAGTTTTAAACATCGACGAAGAAAGGCAAAAGATATATCTGGGCATAAAACAGCTCACAGAAAGCCCATGGAAAAATATTAAAGATAGATATTCGGTTGGAATGGCGGTCTCGGGCGTCATATCCAATATTACGGAATTTGGGATATTTGTTTACCTCGAGGACGGCATCGAGGGATTAATCCATAATTCAAAGATTCCCGAAAACTTTATTGCAAAAAATGATATTTCCGTGGGTTCCAATATCAATGCGGAGATAATTATGGTGGATTCTAACGAACAAAAAATCGGATTATCGCTTCTTAATTCAGAGCAAAGTTAAGTAAAATCAATAAATCTAATAAGGCAAATATAAACATATGAGCGCAGGCAAACATCCATTTTTAAGCGGCTTGTTATTTTTAATCGTATTTATCGGAATTTTTGGACTGGGCATCTACCTGATTTTATTTAAATTTCAAATAAAGTCTAATTATAATGTCGTGCCTGGTTCTTCTCCCTATGCGATTGGAATAATAAACCTCACAGGCACAATAACCAGCTCGTCAAGTTTTATATCCCTTCTCAATCATTACAAACATGAACCATATGTTAAAGCCGTCGTAATAAGGGTGAATTCACCCGGCGGTGAAGTTGCCCCGTCCCAGGCTATGTATGAACAATTGACTAAGTTTAAGAAATACAAGAAGGTTGTGGTTTCAATGAGTTCTGTTGCCGCATCGGGGGCTTATTATGTGTCTTCCGCGGCGAACGAAATAGTGGCAGAGCCTGGAACATTAACAGGTTCGATTGGCGTCATAATGGAAATGCCCAATGTATATAAACTAATGAAAAAGGTGGGCGTATCTTATAATTACATTGTGAGCGGTCCATATAAGGACATCGGTACCCCCTTTAAAGAAATGACCCCGCAGCAAAGAGAAAAGCTTCAAGGCGTTGTTATGGATGTATATAGCCAGTTTGTAGATGCCGTTGCAAAAGGAAGGAACCTTAAAATAGAATATGTTAAAAAGCTTGCCAATGGTATGGTTTATTCGGGACAGCAGGCGCTTAAATATCATCTTGTGGATAAACTCGGCGATTTTGAGGATGCGATTGATGCGGCAAAGGTATTAGCCGGCATAAAAGGCAAGCCAACCATTATTTATCCTGTCAGAAAGCAACCCAATTTATTCCAATCCGTTATAAAAAGGGCGGTGGAGTCTTTTATAGATTATGTGGGCGGCAAAACCTTTTTAAAAGGTGCAGGGCTTATAGCATATAATAATGCAGGGTTAAATTTTTAATTTATGGAAATTATTTATGCCCCGTGGCGTATGGATTATTTAGTCAGAGACAAGTCAAAAGATGAATGTGTTTTTTGCGAAGATAACACATGCTTTGAGGATAAGTATGTTCTTTTTAAAGGAAAATATGCATATGTAAAATTGAACACATTTCCTTATAATTGCGGACATCTGCTTGTTATTCCCGCTACCCATGCTAAAGAGCTTAACGGACTTTCATGGGAAGCCGGCGCCGAAGTTATGAAACTTTTATCCATAAGCTGCGATATATTGAAAAAGGTTTACCGTTGCGATGCTATTAATGTCGGCTTGAATTTGGGCAAGGCCGCCGGAGCGGGCATTGAACAACATTTACATTTCCACATAATTCCGAGGTGGGAAGGGGATGTCAGTTTCTATACCGTATGTTCGGAACTGAGAGTTGTTTCCGAAATATTAGACGACACATATAATAAATTGATAGGCGAGTTTCAAAAGATTAAACTTTAGTTCGAAAAGATTTGAAATTACACAATAGGTAAACAAATGATTAAGATTATAAATCTGATACTTTTCATTATTTTTGTTGCCGTCGTATTAGTCTTTACGGCAGAGAATCCGGAGCGTGTAAGCGTAAAATTTTTGGGTTTCGAATCTATAAAACTTCCTATCTCCGTAATAGTATTTTCCTCCATTATAGCGGGAATTTTAATTGCTCTCATATACCATTTTTATGCCGTGTATAAGATTAAAAAGGAGCAAAAAGGCGAAAACAGCGAGAAAAAGATAAATAGTAGCGGTAATTAGGCTGTTGTTTTTGATTCGGGATTTTATTCTGCCCATGTCAAATCTTCAAAAAATAGTTATCATCGGAGGGATAACCTGCGCGGGGAAAACGGAAACTTCTCTCAAGTTAGCGGAACGCTCCCCCTTTAAATTCGAAATAGTTAATTTTGATTCTTTATGCTTTTATAAGTATTTTGATATCGGGACGGCAAAACCTTATGAAAGCGCCAAAAAAAGTGTCAAACACCACCTTTTTGATATAAAATGTCCCAATGAAGAGTATAATGCCCACAGTTTTGCGGAGGATGCAAGGCGCACAATTAACGGCATAACAAAAAAAGGGAAGATACCGCTTTTTGTGGGCGGCACAGCCCTTTATATGAAATCGTTAATCTATGGTTTTTCTCCTATTCCGGAATTAAGCAAATCTAAATACAGGCAAAAGACGGTTGAATTAATCGATAAATTGGGAGCGCCTGCCGTTTACGAAAAACTTAAAGAAATCGATCCGCCGTATGCTAAAAAAATATCGCCTAACGATAAACAAAGAATTGCCCGGGCTTACGAGGTTTACGAAGCTACGGGCAAGCCTTTTTCGTCCTATCTCTCCGAAAATCCATTTGGAAAACTCCTTTATGATTACCTGTATTTTATTTTAATCCCTTCCAAAGATTATCTGTCATCATGTATAATAAAAAGGACGGAAGCTATTTTAAAAGCAGGTTTAATAGACGAAATTAAAGGTATAATTAACAAAGGTTACACTGAAGATTTAAAGCCGTTTAAAAGCATTGGTTATAAAGAAGGGATTATGTATTTAAACAAAGAGATTAATACGGATGAGGAATTATTTCAAAGGATTGCGGCAGCGACAAGACAGTACGCAAAAAGGCAGGCCACCTATTTTAAAAAGGTGGAAAACGGGATAATAATAACGCAGACCGATATAGAAGAAAGGCTGGAAATTATGGAAAAGCATTTGAAAAATTTTTTTAATCAAAGGGATTAACCGTAAATAATAACCTACGAATGCAATGGCTTTAAACAAAAATTTAATTAAACGCTCTTTGCTTGAAGTTTTCAATAAATATGGCTACGGCAGGGACGGACTCGAATTAATTAAAAGGCTCGGTATTTTGGCCGGAAGTATCGGATATAACTCCTTTTTAATAGGAGGATTTGTCAGGGATATTATAATATACAGCATGAAAATAAACCCTGAAACCTCTTCCCGTTTTGCATCCTCAAAGGTTTTTAACATTTCTAAAAAAGAAATTGAGCAAGATACCCGTCTCGATATAGATATCGTATTAGAGGGAAACGCCGAACGATTTGCGGAATCAATAAGGGAAAGAAACGATATCGGTTTCGCAATAAATTCTATAAAAATTCATAAAAGATTTAGAACGGCATCCGTTGAATTTTTAATTAATAAGAAACCTTTAAAAGTTGATTTGGCTTCCGCAAGAACCGAAACATACCTCAATCACGGCGCTCTGCCTGCCGTCAGCATAGGCGGCGCAAGCCTTAAAGACGATGTCTCCAGGAGGGATTTTACTATAAATACGATAGCTTTTAGCCTTAATACGGATGGTTCTTCGAACGGCTCCGGCCTGCCCGGCGGAGTACATATCGGCGCGCGCCGTCTTCGGGCGTTTCTTGCCGTGAAAGATTATGCAGGGGGTTTGTCCGATATATTAAACAAAAAAATTAGAGTATTGCACGATTTAAGTTTTAAAGAAGACCCCACCAGAATATTTAGGGCTGTCAGATTTGAGAAAAGGCTTGGATTCAGCATCGAAAGGCATACGGGAACCCTTATTAAAAATGCTCTCGATGCCAGGGTTTTGGATAATATTTCGGGAAAGAGAATAACGGCGGAATTAAACCTTCTGTTAAAGGAAAAAAATCCGGAAATATATCTTGCAAGGCTTGAGGCTTTGGGCGTTCTTAAGGGAATTTATTCTAAACTGGGGTTTAACGAAAGCAACGAAAGGGTTTTTAGAAAAATTGCAAAAAGCTGCAAAACCAGTAAGAATACCCATATATTTTATATTGCCGAACTTTTGCATCATTTAAATAAGGCCGAATTTAATGCGGCAATAGAAAGATTGGCCCTGGGCGAAAAGATTAAACAAACAATCTCATCGATGTATCTGGAAGCAAAAAGCTTGGCTTCGCTGTTCTCCGAATTGGATGAAGTTAAAAAAAAATGTGCGGATAAATTATGTGAAGATAAGTTATTAAAATTAAAAAATAGCGAAATATATCTTATGTTTAAAGGGTTTAGCGAGGGGGGGATTTTATTTTATTTTTTTAAAAATAATAATAAAGGCGAGTTAGCTTTGAATTTCGCAAAGTGGGCGGAAAAATTTATAAATAAAATAAGATTTATAAAGCCTGCAATTAGCGGAAACGACATTAAATCCTTCGGCATATGCGAAGGCCCCGTATGCGGCTCTATATTGGAAGAGATTAAACTTTTAAAGATGGACGGCAAACTTAAATCAAAGGATGCCGAAGTACTTTATGTTAAAAATAAGTACATCGTTAAAAAAATGGAGGGGTTAAAAAATGATAGAGTTTAGCTTTAAGTACGCCTTAAAGTCGGCAATCGGGGAAAATGGCCTGGAAGAAATGGAAATTCGTTCTTTAGAAAACGATCTGGTTCAGGCAAGAAGAAATCTTAATGAACTAAGAAGAAACGGGGATATCGGTTTTTATAACGAGATAGGCGACGCAGGAATGGTTGCATCCGTGAAGGAAACCGCGGATAGGCTGTTTTCAAAAGATTTTAACACTCTGTATGTTTTTGGAATGGGGGGGTCGTCACTTGGCGCAATATTTTTAAAAGAGGCATCAGGCGGAATATTTCGCGAAAGTTATAATAATGAAAATATAAACGAAAAGGCAGGGGAAAACGGCGGGGGTTTTCATAAAAAGGTAAATGTTATTTTTTCCGAAAATATCGACCCGTGTTATATCCATAAAAATATGCAAAACATCGATATAAAAAAGACCCTGTTTTGCTTTGTTTCGAAATCCGCGGATACCATCGAGGTTGTATCCCAGTTTTTTATTGTTAAAGAGATGCTTGAAAATGCGGTAAAAAATTATAAGGACAATCTTTTGTTTATAACCGATAAAAAAAGCGGATTCTTAAGGCAATATGCCGATGAAAACGGCATAGCCACTTTAGATATTGCAAAAAATGTCGGCGGAAGATATTCCATTGTAACGGCAGGAACCCTTTTTCCCGCTTATGTGATGGGGCTTAATATCGACAAGTTTTTACATGGAGCAATCTCTTACAGGGATAATATATTAAATAAAGGCGTTTTTGAAAACAACCCCGTCTATTCCTTAGCCGCTATCATTTATCTTTACTACAAGCAGAAAAAAAGAAATATATTTATAATTAATGCTTACAGCGATTATTTAAGGGAGTACTCAAGATGGTTCAGGCAGCTTTTCGCCGAAAGCCTCGGAAAGGATTTGACATCGCCGACCCCCGTTCCCGCGGCAGGCGCTACCGACCAGCATTCACAGCTTCAGCTTTATATGCAGGGTCCGCAGGATAAGCTGATAGGCTTTTTTTGCTTAAAGAATTTTTGTAAAGATTATATAATAAACCCATCGGGGTTTGAAGAATATGGTTATTTAAAAGGCAAAAAGTTATCCGAACTTCTTCTTAATGAACTTACGGGCGTAGAACTTGCGCTTGCAACTCTGGGGAGGCCGTCATTCAGGGTTACGATAGATAAAATAGACGAGTTTACGCTTGGAGAGTTGTCCTTTATGTCTATGGAAATGGTTCCCATTTTAGGCATGCTTCTTAAGATTAATCCGTTCGACCAGCCGGGCGTCGAGAAAGGAAAAAAATTTGCTTACCTGTTAATGGGCAGAAAGGATGAATCTATGTCAAAGGAATTAGAAGAGTTAAACAGATTAAATAATATACCGGATTTAACATATTGATGACGGAAAAAAATAGATAACAAAATAATTTAATTAATAGATGGTTCAAAGGGCGATACTTATCGGGATTAATAGAGCCGGTGCAGAGAGAGAAAAAAGCGACGATTTACTGGAAGAGCTTGCTTTGCTTTCAGAAACCGCCGGCGCAGTGAATGTAGGCAGGGTCCTAAAAACGGTTAAAAGGATTGACCCTGCTTACTATTTATCAAAGGGAATGCTTGAAGATATTAAAGGGCTGATACTTCAAGATGCGGCGGATTTGGCGATAATAGATGTCAATCTAAGCCCCGCCCAGGAAAGAAATATGTCCGAATATGTGGGCGTAAATGTTATCGATAGAACAAGGCTTATTTTAGACATATTTGCAACGCGCGCAAGAACAGCCGAGAGCAAATATCAGGTTGAGCTTGCAATGTTAAATTACATTTTGCCAAGGCTTAAGGGAAGTGGTATAATGCTTTCAAGGACAGGCGCAGGCATCGGAACAAGGGGTCCCGGGGAAACCAAATTAGAAACCGATAGGAGAAAAGTAAGGCAAAGGATTACTTATATAAAAGATAAGCTTAAGCTGGACGAAAAGACGAGGGGTTTGCACAGGTCCACAAGAAAAAAACAGGGCTTGCCTATGGCAACCCTTGTAGGCTACACTAACTCCGGAAAAACGACGATGCTTTCCGCTTTAACGAAAAGGGGCGGTGACGGAGAAAATAAGCTTTTTGCCACACTGGGAACAAAGATGGCGGGGATTTACGATGAAGCTCGCAAAAGGAAAGTTATAATATCCGATACGGTTGGATTTATCCAGAACCTGCCGCTGTTTTTAGTGGAATCGTTTAAATCAACGCTTGAAGAAGCGGTTCATTCGGATGTTTTAATACATGTTATAGACCCGACCCAAAAAGACGCTTTGCGCAAGTCTGAGGAAGTCATAAAGATATTAGATTCTATCGGCGCAGGTGAAAAAAAGACGATAGTGGTTTTAAATAAGATTGATCTTTTAACTCCCCCGCGGGTGAGATTTTTGCAAACAAAACTGGAACAATTAACGGGGAATGCCGTAATACCCGTTTCTGCAAAAACAGGGGATAACATCGGCATGTTAAAAGAAAAAATATTTAACAATGTATAGTTCATAGTTCTTATGATTAAGGCTAAGGGGAAAAGAGATAGGATTTTCTGGGCTATCCCGCCCGCGAAGGCGGCAGTGGTTTTTTTACTTTTTGTTTTGCCTGTTTTTGCCTCCGGATGCGCTTATAACCCTGCAAAAAACAGCGTGGCTATCAAAGAACCGCTCACAAGCCTTAAATATAAAATGCTCGGGATAAATAGGCTCATAAAAGATAATAACCTTGATATCGCTAAGGTTTACCTTAAGGAAATGATTAACGGCGGCATTCACCCCTTTTTCGCCGATTTGCATTTGGCGATAATTTATGCAATGCAGGGCAAAAGAGAAAAATGCGTTAAATATCTAAAGGCCTCTAAGAGCCTCGCTAATTCAAAACAAGATA
Source organism: Deltaproteobacteria bacterium (assembly GCA_023489335.1). GTDB lineage: Bacteria > SZUA-79 > SZUA-79 > Acidulodesulfobacterales > Acidulodesulfobacteraceae > Acidulodesulfobacterium. The sequence goes on from JAMDCP010000011.1 coordinate 242,507, forward strand.
AAGCGGAATATCTTTTCTATAAAATAAAAATCAATTTGATAAATAGGCAAAAGGGGTATTTTGATTCATCGATGGAAATTATTTCAAAATTAAAAAGGGAAGGCGCAAATAGGGAGAGGCTTTATTATTACAAAGGTTTGTTGTTTTTTTATCACGGGGACTCGTTAAATGCGTTAAGATGTTTTAAAATAGTGGCAAAACTAAATTCAAGCTATAAGAGGCGCGCTGAAGATGCGATTAACAAGATTTAATAAATTTTTACCTATTCTATTTTTATTTGTTTTTTTATGCGGATTTTTGAGCTTTTTTTTAAAAAGCGCTTACGGACTGAATATAAATGTAGAAACTTATGTCGTCGTTTCAAAAGATAACGCCGGCGCTTTGCAGTCCCGGGCCGTAAAAAAGGCCATCGGGTTATCTTTAAGAAAGGCCATAGAGAAATTAACAGGCAAAAAATTTAGTTTAAAGAAAAATAGTAATAGTAAGAATGATAAAATATTAAATAAAAATATTTATTCAAACGAAATGAAATATATATATTCATTTAAAGTTATTAAAGCAAAAAGCTATCTTAACCTTTATTATATTAAAATGAATGTTTCGATTAGGGAAAAGGAGTTAAGGAATAAGCTTAAAAGTTTAGGGTTTATGGTTGTTAAAAATGTCGGGGTTTCTCCAAAAGTAAAATACCATGTTTATTATATCAGGTTTATCGGCAAGTATAGTTATGCCGAACCGAATAAATTACAAAAATTGATGATAAAATATTCAAAACATTTAAAAAACCTCTATGTATCGTCTTTTTCGATTAATTTTGTGGAAATCAAAGTTTTATATTACGGGAGCATCATAAGGCTGTTAAAAAGCGTGAAAGGCAGGGTCAAAACATATTTAGATGCTAAGGTATATCCTATAAAAGGCGATACGATTATAGTCGATGTCAAATAAGTTTTGGCTGTTTTTGGCTAAAAATTTAAAGAGTATGGAATATGTTTTTTAAAGAGACAATTGCCATAGTATTTAAATAGAGATTAAAAATGGTATAAAGAAATATACTGATAAAAAGCGGAAGGAAGAAAAATAAAAATACATTCTTAACCCTTCCGCCTTCGCTGTTCCTCTTCTCATATATAAGACCAAGCGCAAGCGCAATAGGCGGCGCTCCGATAAACATCTGACCTACAAAAAGACCGATAACGGGGCCGTATTTTACGACATAGTTATGTGCTTTTTTAGTCTTTTTAGCGGCAAATAATTTACTTAATGATTTTAACGATCTCAGTTTTATCCCGATGTAGAATAAGAGCGAACACAACAGCGTCTCGGATACCGTTATTAGCGCTATGCTTATATATGGATTTAATTTATTATACGCTGCATATGCCGTCGAGACATATTTCCCGCCGATTAAAGGGGTTACATTTATTACAACCATTATGAGATACTTGTAAAAAACGGGTTTTAACATAGGTTTTAAAACAGCGCCTAAAAGAATTTAGATTTAATTGTTTTAGAATGTGTTTTGTTTTTAAAATTTATTTTGATATAATTATAAATATAAATCATATATTTATTAAAGCATAAAAGAAACTAAAATTTTTGGGATTGTTAAAAATGTATTGTTTTACTCCGATTTCCGATATGTTTGAAACAACCGACTCCATTGTTATACAGATGGAGCTTGCGGGAGTTAGAAAGGAAGATATTAATATAGAGTTTACGCATAACTACATTGAAGTCAGCGGAATAAAAAGACACGAAGGGCTTTCGGGGGAAGAAAGTTTTCAAAGGATGGAAAGGCCGTTCGGCGTTTTTAAAAGGACTTTTAATTTGCCGAAGGATATAAGCAGGGATTCCATATCCGCTTCGTTTAACGAAGGACTGCTCGAGATAGTTATCCTTAAAAAAGAGAAGGCAGGCAGTTTTACATTGACAAGCATTGATATTGAATAACAATATAACCAGATAAACGAACGGAATTTTAAAATTACGAATTATATAATAATTATATAATGTAATAATATATATAATATGGCCAAAAATGGAGAATAAAATAATTTTATGGAAGGTAAAAACTTATTATGTTTAATTTAGATAATTACGAAGACAAGTTATCGGAAAGCGGATACAGGGTTCTTACTATATCGATAGAAGAGTCTAAGCGGAGAAAACATTACTATTTGGGGCTTGAACATGTGCTTTACGCCTTAACCGTGGTGGACGAAGAACTCCTAAACGAGATATTTGCCGATTTAAAAATCGATAAGAGAAAGGTTTTAAAGCTGTTGAACGATTTTATGATGTCGTCGGAGCAGTATGTCGGAGAAGGCCTGAAAATACCCATTCAAACAAGAAATTTATTTAAAAGCGCTTATGATTATGCGCAAAGTTCGGGCAGAAGCTTGATAGATTCGACCGATTTTTTAATGGTTATGTTTCAGGAGCCTAACTCTATTCCCGTTAAGGTTTTTAAAAGCCTTAACATCGATTCCGTGATAATTGCGGACAAGATTTTTCAAAAAATAAGGGAAAGAAAAAATAGGAGCGACGAGAATAAAAGGAAATACGATCTGCCATACACATTAAGGCAGCATGCCATAAACCTCAGTAAACTTGCCATAATGGATAAGTTATCCTTAGTTTTTGGGAGAGAGGAAGAAATTACGAGAGTTATGGAGATACTCTGTCATGTTGACAGGCCAAATTCCGTTATTATCGTCGGCGAACCCGGCGTGGGTAAAACTGCGATAGTAGAAGGTCTTGCAAGAAAGATAGAGCTTGAACCCTACAATGTTCCTCCAAGGCTCAGAAATAAAATTATCGTAAATCTTCAAATGAATTCTTTAGTTGCAGGTACGGTATTCAGGGGTATGTTTGAAGATAGAATGGAAAAAATTATCAACGAGTTAAAGTCTAGAAAAAATATAATAATTTTTGTCGACGAGGTTCACTCTATTATAGGAGCAGGCTCCGCTATTGCCGTTCCAAGCGATGCCGCCAACATATTAAAGTCTTCTTTAGCAAGGGGAGAGGTGCAGATAATCGGAGCGACGACGCTGTCGGAATATAAAGAGTTTATTGCGGAGGATGAAGCATTGGCGCGCCGTTTTCGGCTTGTCAATGTCAAAGAACCCTCGATTGACGATACCAAAAGGATACTGTACGGGTTAAAAAGAAGGTTTGAGGATACTTATGATGTGGAAATAGAGGAATCGGCAATAGAGGAATCGTTGTCGTTGTCCGCCCGCTATTCAAGATCCTTGAGGCTGCCCGATAAAGTTATCGGGTGGATAGATTCGGGGTGCGTTAAAGCCGAGATTTACAACGAAGACAGGATCGTTAAAAAGGAAAATATTTATCAGGTTATTTCCCAGGAAGCGAATATGCCCATAGATTTAATTAAAAGAGACGTGCTTGAAAGGTTTCAAGATATGGAGAGCTTTTTCTCAAAACGGATTGTCGGCCAAAAAGAAGCCATAGATTCCCTTGCAAAGCACATAAGGCTTAATAAAGGACCGCTCAAAGGAAACTTTGACAAGCCGGATGCCGTGCTCCTTTTTCTCGGTCCTACCGGGGTCGGTAAAACAGAGACGGCAAAAGCGATGGCAGAATATTTATTCGGTTCCCCCAAGAATATTGTCAGAGTTGATATGTCCGAATATAAGGACGGCTCTATCGCGGTGGACAAATTAATAGGCATGCCCCGCGGCATTGTCGGGTCGCCAAGGGGAGGGATTTTAACAAACCAGGTTAAGGATAACCCTTATTCCGTTATTTTGCTTGACGAAATAGAAAAGGCGAGCGATCAGGTTTTTAATCTTTTCCTTCAAGTTTTTGACGAGGGTTTCCTCACGGACGGCAGGGGAAGAAGGGTTTATTTTTCCGATTCGGTCATTATCATGACTTCGAATTTAGGTTCCCATGAATTTTCAAGGTTTACGAAGCCGTTAGGGTTCATAGAATCACATGATGTCGTTAAATCTATAAGGACGACCATAAACAAGGAAATCGAAAATTTCTTTTCGCCGGAGTTCATAAACAGGATTGACGATATTGTCATATTTTCGCCTCTTACAAAGGAGGAAGTTAAGCTAATAGCCAAAATGCATATAGATTCGATTAATAAGACTATGTCGGAGCACGGGAAAGATTTAACCGTTACGGATGAAGCGTTAGACAGGCTTGTTGAGAAGGGTTATAGCTCAAAATTTGGGGCAAGATTTTTAAAACGCTCCATAGACGACATCGTTAAAGTTCCCCTGACGCTTAAATGGAAAGACGGCGATAGTTTTATAGCCGATTTGATAGACGGCGAGGTAAGCGTCGCCGTCCAGGGCAAATATAAAACGATGACGACAAAAAATAATAAGAATAATAAAGAAGAATATGGAGAAGAACCCGACTATGTTTGAGGATAAGGACGGTATTGACCTGAATGAAAAACAGGAAAAGCAGTTTAAGTTCATTGACAAAAGAAAATTTTCGGAAGATTCCGGGGATGGCGGGAATAACGCCCCGACAGAAGACAAAGCAGTAAATACCGCAGGCACAAACGACCCAAACTTAGGTAAAACGGGAGATGCGGTTAGCGAAACCTCCGGTAATGCCGTAGATACGGAGAAGCCTTCGGAGATGCCGCAGTTTGAAACTAATTTTGAAGCTGATTTTGCCACCTTTGTTTATTCATTAAATACGCAGGCTTTACTTTTTTTGGGGAAAATACCGAATCCTATGACGGGCAAATATGAAAAGGATGTCAATATGGCAAAATATCTTATCGATACCATAGATATGCTTTCAAAAAAGACCGAAGGAAATCTCGATGAAAACGAAAAAAAGCTTGTCGAAAATATATTATATGATTTAAGAATGGCGTATATTTCCGAGAAAAAATAATCAGCTTAAGAGAGGTATATTTGTGGATTTGAATAATTTTACGATAAAATCACAGGAAGTTATAGAACTGACCGTTAACGCGGCAAAGGAGGCTAAAAACCCGGAGGTAACGGATTTACATCTCCTTTACGCTCTTTTAACCTACGATGAAAACAGCATTGCCGTTTCTTTATTAAAAAGGGTAGGAGTCGATTTAAATGCTTTTTCAGGCGAGGTTGAAAATGCCCTTTCTAAACTTGCAACGGTTGAAGGAGGACTGGAGCCAGGTTTTTCTACATCTTTAAAGAAGGTGTTCGATGCCGCCGAAAAGAATAGAACGGCTATGAAAGACGACTTCGTTTCGGTCGAACATTTTATACTGGCGCTTTTGGATGTAAAAGATACAAAATCTTATGTAATTTTTGCAAAATTCGGCTTAAACAAAGAAATAGTTTTAAAAGCGCTTATGGAAATAAGAGGAAGCGCAAGGGTTACGGATCAAAATCCCGAAGACAAGTATCAGGCATTGGAAAAATATACCGTCAATTTAACGCAGCTTGCGAGATCGGGGAAGATTGACCCCGTTATCGGAAGGGATAGCGAGATTAGACGAATAATGGAAGTTTTGTCGAGGAGAACCAAAAATAATCCCGTTCTTATAGGAGACCCCGGGGTCGGCAAGACGGCAATTGTGGAAGGATTGGCTAAAAGAATTGCCGACGGCGATGTTCCCGAAATTTTAAAGGATAAATCCGTTTTGTCGCTCGATTTGGGTTCCCTTATTGCGGGGGCGAAATACAGGGGTGAATTTGAAGACAGGCTTAAAGCCGTTGTAAAAGAGATAAAATCCGCCGAGGGAAAAATTATAATATTTATAGACGAACTTCATAATCTTGTCGGGGCAGGCAAATCGGAAGGGGCGATGGATGCTTCCAATCTATTAAAGCCCGCTCTTGCAAGAGGCGAGCTCAGGGCTATCGGCGCCACGACAGTCGATGAATACAGAAAATATATAGAAAAGGATGCCGCTCTCGAAAGGAGATTTCAGCCTATATTTGTAGATGAGCCGTCCGTTGAGGATACAGTATCCATTTTAAGGGGATTAAAAGAAAGGTATGAGGCTTATCACGGCATAAGAATAAAAGACTCGGCGTTAATTGCAGCGGCAACGCTCTCCCATCGCTATATTACCGACAGGTTTTTGCCGGACAAGGCTATCGATTTAATAGATGAAGCATCCGCAAAATTAAGAATCGAAATAGATTCCTTACCGACCGTTCTCGATGAAATCCAGAGAAAGATTATAAGGATTAAAATCGAGCAGGAGGCATTAAAAAAGGAAAAAGATGCGGAATCAAAAAAGAGGTTAAAGGAGATTGACGAAGAACTTGCCAATTTAGAAGAGGATTTTAACCAGAAAAAGGCAAAGTGGCAAAATGAAAAGGATGTAATTAAAAAAATAGGGGAAATAAAAAAGGAAATAGACTCCTTAAGGGTTGAAGAGCAAAGGTTTGAAAGGGAAGGAAAATATGACAAGGTTGCAGAGATTAGGTACGGCAAACTGGGCGAGCTCGAAAAAATATTAGAGGACTCAAACAAGAAGATAACCCAAATGCAAAAAGGGGGTGGTTTTTTAAAAGAAGAGGTCGATTCCGACGATATTGCAAGGGTTGTTGCAAAGTGGACGGGAATTCCCGTTACGAAACTGATGGAAGGCGAGAAGGAAAAGCTTTTGCTAATAGAGGAACATCTGCATAATCGCGTCATATCGCAAAATGAAGCAATAAGCAGTGTTGCCAATACCATCAGGCGTTCAAGGGCAGGCTTGTCCGATCAAAACAAGCCTATGGGTTCTTTTATGTTTTTGGGTCCGACAGGGGTGGGAAAAACGGAACTTGCTAAAGCGCTTGCCGAGTTTTTGTTTGACGACGAAAACAACATAGTAAGAATAGATATGTCGGAGTATATGGAAAAACATACCGTTTCCAGGCTGATAGGCGCTCCCCCCGGCTATGTAGGTTACGAAGAAGGCGGGCAATTAACCGAGGCGGTTAGAAGGCGGCCGTACAGCGTTGTACTTTTTGACGAAATAGAAAAGGCGCATCAAGATGTGTTTAATGTCCTGCTTCAGCTTCTTGACGACGGCCGCTTAACCGATGGGCAGGGAAGGACGGTGGATTTTAAAAATACCATCGTCATTATGACTTCAAATATCGGCTCCGATATTATACAGGGTTATGCCGGAGAATACTATGAAGAGATGAAAAACAGCGTTACAGGGCTTTTAAAAAATTACTTTAGGCCCGAATTTCTTAACAGGCTTGACGACATAATTATATTTCATGCCCTTACCGAGGATGATATATTAAAAATAGTGGAGATTCAACTAAACAGGCTTAAAAAAATATTGGAAGAAAAAGGGATTGGGGTTCGCTATACGGATTCGTTAGTCAAGTTTATAGCCATGGAGGGTTATGATCCTATTTATGGGGCAAGGCCGTTAAAAAGGGCTATAAAAACCTTTTTGCAGGACAAAATAGCCACGGATTTACTTTCGGGCGGAATCATAACCGGCGATTCCATTGTTCTGGATTATAACGAGGGGTTAAACGATGTTATAATCGAAAAGGCCGTAACGGTTTCAGCCGAAGATGTATAAAAAATATGATTATTTGTCATAATGACAAATATTAATATAAAAAATTAATTATTATTGTCATTATGACAAATTAAAGATAATCGAAAATATAATTCCTTAGATGTTAAATTTTTATTTGGGCAAGGAAACATGGGTTATTAAACCGATTATTAAAAATAAAATATATTCTGGCATAATTATTGCTATCTACATATATAAATAACTTAAGATATAACTGAGCGGAGGTTTTAAAGTTATGGGTTTTAAATCTGATTCTAAAATAATCGGCGCCGGCGTAGCCGTATTAATAGGTATAGTTGCAGGAGTTATAATTACGGCAAATTTGCATTTATTTAAAAAGTCCGCTGCCGAGACGGTTTCGCCGGTAATTCATACGACGACAAATTCGGAAATGCCTGCCCAAAACGGCCCCAGTAATTTTATTGCGTTGATAAAACAGGATAAGCCGTTTGTAGTAAACATCAGAACAACCCAAAAGGTAAAGGGAGGACCGTTCCAGATGTACCAAAATCCGTTTGGCAACGAACAAAACCCTTTCGGCAACTTTTTTAACAATTTCTTTCATAATGTGCCTCAAAGCACATATACCGAAGAAAGCCTCGGTTCAGGCGTAATTATCAGCAAAAGCGGTTATATAATTACAAACAATCATGTTATAAAGGGAGCAACCAAAATATATGTCAAGCTTTACAACGGCAAAACTTTCAAGGCAAAGGTCATAGGCAAAGATCCGCAGGTTGACCTTGCCCTTTTAAAGATAAACGACGGCAACAATCTTCCCGTCGCGGTCCTTGGAGACTCGGCCAAATCACAGATAGGGGAATGGGTTTTAGCTATAGGAAACCCCTTCGGGTTGGGTTGGACGGTTACTAACGGCATTATAAGCGCTAAAGGCAGAGCTATCGGCGGACCGTATGAAGATTTTATACAGACCAACGCCGCAATTAATCCTGGAAATAGCGGCGGACCCCTTATTAATATGAAAGGCCAGGTTATAGGAATAAATACGGCAATCATTAAAGGCGCCCAGGGAATAGGGTTTTCGATACCGGTAAATGTTGTCAAACAGGTTCTTCCACAGCTTGAGACCGGCAAAATCACGAGGGGCTGGCTTGGAATAGAAATTCAAAAGATAACGCCGGCGCTTAAGAAAGCATTTAATCTTCAAACTTCGCAAGGCGCGCTTGTTTCTTCGGTGCTTCCAAACGGTCCGGCGGCGCATGCCGGATTAAAAAGCGGGGATGTTATAATAAAATTTAACGGCGAAAAGATTAAAGAAATGTCCCAGCTTCCATGGTTAGTGGGAAATATGAAGCCTGGAAAAACTGTTCCGATGGAGATTATAAGGCACGGCAAGAAAGAAACTATTATGATTACGGTCGGCAATTGGAAAAGCCCTCAAAATACTTTTAACGAAAAAGCTCAAAAGGTTTCCGCTAAAAAGTTAGGGATTGTCGTTGAGCCATTAACAGGTTCCAATATGCAGGAATATGGCATACAGAATGTTCATCACGGCGTTATAGTCTCAAAGGTTATACCCGGCGGAATAGGCCAGAGAATCGGGATAATGCCCGGTGATGTAATACAGGAGATAAATCATCAACCCGTTAATAATATAAAGGAGTATGTTAACCTTGTAAATCAGGCTGAAAAATCCAAGCAGTTCCTTTTCTTTGTGAGAAGGGGAAATATGAAATTGTATCTTGCATACTCGGAATAATGAATCTTTAAGTTAAAAATTAAATAATTAAATATATAAAGTTTATAAAGTTTTCCTAAACCAAGACAAACTGTAAGCTTTCCATCACTCCTCCTAAAGGTGGCCCGGTTCCGTAAAAAGGACCGGGCTATTTATTTTATAAAAGGTATCCGATTTATTTTTTAAATACCCCGTCCATCTTTGCCTGCATAAAACCGTTGGTTTTATAAACGCAGGCAAAGATACAGCCTAAAGGCGGACCGCCACCCCTTTTAAAAAAGGGGAATTAAAAAATAAATCGGATACCTTTTTCTTATCCCGTAAACCCATTTTTGTTGTATAATATTACGGCATATGGAAAATTTTATATTGGGAACGGCGGGTCATATAGACCATGGAAAATCATCGCTGATAAAAGCCTTAACCGGCGTAGAAACAGATAGATTAGAGGAAGAAAAAAGGCGCGGGATTAGTATTGTGCTCGGTTATGCCAATATAACCCTTCCTTCTGGAATATCCGTCGGAATTGTCGATGTTCCGGGGCATGCGAAATTTATCAAAACTATGGTTTCCGGTTCTACGGGAATGGATGGAGTTCTGCTTGTAATTGCCGCAGACGACGGCATAATGGCTCAAACCAAGGAGCATCTTCTTATTTTAAAACTGTTGGGCATAGGTTTAGTCATACCTGTTTTAACCAAAATAGACACCGTAAACGACGAAATCATTTCGAAAAGGGAAACCCTGATAAAAGATTTCTTGAAATCTTACGGTTACGATAAGGCATCCCAAAATATTATTAAGGTATCGATTAAATCAGGCAGGGGCATTTTCGAATTAAAGAATGCGATAGAAAAGGCTATAAATGCCCGGCATGCGAAAGATGCAGCGGTACCCGCATCTACAAAGGTCTTTTTGCCGATAGACAGGGTTATTTCTTCGAAGGGTTTTGGAACAATTCTGGCAGGAACTTTAAAATACGGCAGTTTTTCGGTTGGAGACGAAATACAGGTAATGCCGTCCGGTTTAACCGCAAAGATAAAAAATATGGAATCGCACAATAAAAAAGTAACCGGGGCGCATAAATCTATGAGAATATCGCTCAATGTTCCCTCCATAAAAAAGGAAAGCGTAAAATACGGGGATATAATATCTTCAAAAGACAGCCTTTTGGCAACCGACTCCGTTTTTACAAAGTTTTATTATGATTTTGACAATAAAAAAGAGCTAAAGAGCCATCTAACATTAATATTTATGACCGGAAGCACCAGTATTAGCTCAAAGGTAATTATTCTAAATGAAAATAAAAAAATAAGTCCAGGAAATTATTCATATGCCATATTCAAATTGCAAAATAAAATATCCACAATGTCTAAGGAAAGATTTGTCGTAAGGGATGCAGGAGCGGGAAGAACGATAGGCGGAGGAATTATAATAGACCCTTTTATAGATTATCGTTATGACGAACCCTCGGAAGGCGTTTACAAAGGAATGGCTTCGGATGACCCGCAAGAGGCTGTTTATAGCTTTATTAGGCTGGCAGGCGGCGCTGACCTGGAAGAGATTTATAAAAAATTAAATTTTAGCTATCCCGACTTTACGGCATTTATAGATAAATTAAAAGGGGACGGAAGGATAATAGCGGATGATAAAAGAAAATTTGCGATTTTAAAGGAAGATTTTGATATAAGCAGGCATATATTGGTTAAGACAATTAAGGAAAATCTCGAAAATGAAAAAAGCGCCCTAAAAAGCGGGATCGGCAAACTGGAGTTATATCATCTGTTCGAGAATAATATTAATAAACATTATAAACATTCCGAAGTTCTGTTCGATATTATTTTAGACGATTTGTTGTCGAAAAAAGAGATTTTGAACGATAACGGATATATAACTATTAAGAGTGCGGGCAACGAGCCTGCCGCATTTAAAATACCTGAGGAATGCCTTGAGGTCATTAAAAACATCGAAAATTTATTAAAGTCAAGCGGCAACAGCGTTCCCACTCTGGACGAACTCGAAAAGAAAATTAAAATAAATAAAAAGATGTTGAATTACGCAATTACCGTAATGGCAAAGCAGGGAGAGTTAGTTAAGGTAAAACACGATATTTATTATTTAAAAGAACAAATCGATAATATTAAAAAAGGCCTGGATTTATTTTTCCAATCTTCGGAAAGACTCGAGCCGAAGGATATGAAAGAAATCGCAGCGGTTTCGAGAAAATATGCCATACCTCTGTTAGAATATTTTGACTATGCCGGATATACGGTCAAAACAGGCGATTATAGAATCAAAAAGTAATTTTATCATTTTATTTTTTTAATTAATTTGATATAATATAAGCATTACGGATAACAAGCAGTAATAAATAATAAATACCATAAAATTCATAATGCCCTATAAAGACCTGCATGAGTTTGTCAAATTTTTAGAAGAAAACAAAGATTTACACAGGGTTAGCGCCCCTGTCGATAGGTTTTTAGAAATAGCCGAAATAGCGGATAGGATGGTAAAGCAAGAGGGACCGGCGCTTTTATTCGAAAATGTCAAAGGTTATAATTTTCCGGTTTTAATAAATATGTTCGGCTCAAATAAACGGATTTTACAGGCCTTTGAGGTTGAAAGCCTTGACGATGTCGCAAAAAGGGTATCGGAGATAATAGACCCGGAGATACCGACAAATTTTTTCGAGAAAATAAAATCCCTCTCAAAACTTAAAAAACTTGCCGATTACATGCCAAAGATTGTCAAAACAGGGAAATGTAAGGATGTTATTATTGACAAACCGCCCCTGCTTGATATTTTACCGGTTTTAAAGACATGGCCCGATGACGGCGGACCGTTTATAACCCTGCCGCTTGTTTTTACAAAAGATCCCGAAAAAGGCTCCACTAATGTAGGAATGTACAGGATGCAGGTTTACGACGATACATCGTGCGGTATGCACTGGCATATACATAAAGACGGGGCAAGGCATTTTAGAAAATATAAAGAATTAGGCAAAAAAATACCCGTATCCGTTGTTATAGGTTCAGACCCGGCGGTGATTTATTCCGCCACCGCGCCGCTTCCTCCAGATATAGAAGAGATGATGTTTGCAGGGTTCTTAAGAGAGGATGCCGTAGAGCTTGTAAAATGCGAAACAAACGATTTGCTTGTTCCGGCAAATGCGGAGTTTGTGCTGGAAGGCTATATAGATCCGGCTGAAGATTTCAGGCTCGAAGGCCCTTTCGGCGACCATACGGGGTATTATTCGCTTGAAGATTTTTATCCGGTATTTCATGTAACCCTCATAACGCACAGAAAAGATGCGATATATCCGGCTACCATCGTCGGTAAGCCGCCCATGGAAGACTGCTATATAGGAAAGGCTACGGAAAGGTTTTTTCTGCCTGCCATAAAAAAGATATTCCCTGAAATTGTGGATATGAATTTACCCTTTGAAGGAATATTTCATGATCTAATTTTTATAAGCATTAAAAAAAGCTATCCCGGGCATGCAAAAAAGATTATGCACGGAATATGGGGCCTTGGACTTATGATGTTTACAAAAATAATCGTCATACTCGACGAAGATGTCAATGTTCAGGATAAAAGCGAGGTTATCTGGAGAATATGCAATAACATAGACCCAAAACGAGATACAACATTTGTGGATGGGCCTATCGATGTATTAGAGCATGCGTCCGATATTCCGAACTATGGTTCCAAAATGGGAATCGACGCCACAAAAAAATGGGCATCGGAGGGCTATAAAAGGAGATGGCCGAACGACATCGTTATGTCTGCCGAAATAAAAAAATTGGTTAACGATAGATGGAAGGAATATGGTTTAAGTTAAAATGCTTAAAAAAATAAAAAATACATTAGAGTTAGTCAAATTTTCCCATACGATATTCGTTTTGCCGTTTGCCCTTAGCGCTTTTTTGCTTGCCTTTTACGATAAGTATCCCGCGGATTTCGGCGCCCCTTTTTTTTATTATAAAATAATATGGATTATTATTGCCATGGCAGCGGGGAGAAGCGGGGCAATGGCTTTTAACAGGGTAATCGACAGAAAAATAGACGCAAAAAATAAAAGGACTATGGGCAGGACGCTTCCCAAGGGCGACCTTACCGCTCTATATAGCATTGTTTTTGGCGTCATTTCATACTCGGTTCTCGTTATCGCCGCATATGAGTTAAATTTTATATGTTTTGTGTTATCCCCGTTTGTGATTGCCTTTATTACATTTTATTCATACACAAAAAGGTTTACCTTTTTTTCCCATCTGGTCCTGGGAATAAGCATGGCCTTAGGACCGGTCGGGACATGGCTTGCGGTAACGGGAAACCTTGATTATAAAATTTTAATTCTGGGTCTTGCGGTAGTTTTTTGGGGAACGGGGTTTGACATTTTATATGCCGTAATGGATTATGATTTTGATGTCGCAAACGGATTATTTTCTATTCCCGCAAAATTTGGAATAAAAAACGGGGTAATTATCTCAAGGATATTTCATTTATTAGCCTTGGGCTGCTTAATATCCTTATATTTCATCTTTAATCTTAACTTTTTATATATTATAGGGATAATTTTAGTAGCCGGGTTTTTTGCTTATGAACATTATCTCGTCTATAAAAGTTTAGACAATATAGATATGGCATTTTTTACCATGAACGGTTATATTTCTGTGACATTTTTTGTTTTTATTTTTATAAGCGTGATGTACGGCAATTTTTACTCAGGTCATAATTTGTAATTATTAGAATATGAAAAGTTAAAAGGAAAATGAAAGAAAATTTAGAGTCCGAAACCGAAAGGCCGTCCTATGTTGTCGCTATAACCGGCGCATCCGGAGCGATATTTGGATTCAGCCTTCTTAAGGCCTTAGTTGACCATTCCTATTTTGTCTATCTTATAATTTCCAAACCGGGTTTTAAAGTAATTAAAGACGAATTAGGAATGTTTGCGAATCTCGATACGGACGGAAATTTAATAAGCCTTACAGGTAAAATCAAAGATGAAATCATGAGTAAATTTGAGCTTCATGATGACGGGTTTGCTTTTTTGGATGACATGTTTCTGGAGGCAAAGATTGCGAGCGGGTCGGCAAAGCAGGTTAAAGGTATGGCGGTTATTCCCTGTTCCATGGGAAGCCTCTCGAGAATTGCCTGCGGAAATTCGGGAAATTTAATCGAGCGCGCAAGCGATGTTATGCTTAAAGAAAGAAAGAAACTTATTGTTTGTCCGAGAGAAACCCCGTTTAACGATATTCACCTTAAAAATATGCTCTCATTAAATAATTCGGGGGCCGTCATACTTCCCCCAATTCCAGCTTTTTATAATAAACCGCAAAGCGTAGGCGATATGATTAGTTTTATAACCGGTAAAATATTGGATAGTTTGGGGATAGATAATGATATGTATGTGAGATGGAAGGGTTATGATTAATCAAAATATGAATAAGGCAATAGAAAATAAAAATTTTGATTTAATAAGAGAAAAAGTTTATAATAATAAAAGGCTTCAGGTAGAAGATGCTTTATTTCTATTTAAATATAACGATTTGATTTCCATAGGGGAACTGGCAAATTTTAAAAACTCTCAGGTCAATGGGAACAGAGTATATTATATCGTCAATATTCATGTAAATTACACCAATATATGCGTGAATCAGTGTGCCTTTTGCGCATTTTACAGAAAGGGAAAAGAAATAGATGCATATACTATGAACACCCGCGAAATAATTGAGTATATTAAAACCAATTATAAAGCCAATAACTTTAGGGAAGTTCACATCGTCGGCGGCCTCCACCCCTCGCTTCCTTACAGTTTTTATATTGATATGATTTGCGGCATTAAAAAAGAATTCCCCAATCTTCTTATTCAGGCTTTTACCGCTGTAGAAATAGATTATTTATCTAAAATTTCGGGATTGTCGGTTGGCGAAGTGCTACTGGATTTAAAAAATAGCGGTTTAGACAGCCTTCCCGGGGGCGGGGCGGAAATATTCAATCCCGTCATAAGGAGAAGGTTATGTCCGCAAAAAATCAGCGGAGAAAGATGGATTCAAATACATAAAATAGCGCATGAACTCGGCATACCCTCCAATGCCTCGATGCTGTATGGAGTGAAAGAAAGCTATGAAGACAGGGTAAGCCATTTAGAGGCAATAAGAAACGCCCAGGATGAACTTGCAGGTTTTAAATCTTTTATTCCGTTTGCCTTCCAACCTAAAAACACGGCAGTTAAAAATTCTAATTTAACCTCAGGATACGATGATTTAAAGGTGATAGCTATATCCAGGCTTTTTCTGGATAATTTTAAACATATTAAAACCTTCTTTGTCAATTTAGGTATCAATCTTGCCCAGGTGTCCCTCTCTTTTGGAGCCGATGATTTTGACGGGACATTAGTGGAAGAAAAAATATCTCATAACGCAGGTTCTACAAATCCGGCTGGGCTTAGCGTTAAAAAGGTAAAGAAGATTATTGAAGAGACTGGTAATATCCCAACCGAAAGGGATACTCTATATAATGCAGTGTTTAGCTAAAACATCTATTAAATTTAAAAAATCTAAAAGTTTTAGGAGGTTAAATTATGCTTAACTTAAACGCAACGGAATTTAGCGTCAGATCATTTGTTTTTTATCCCAGCTACGGGGTTGGTATTATTGAATGTATTTCCGTGCAAAAAATCGGCTCGGCGGACATTTCTTTTTACAATGTTAAGATTTTAGAAAACAATGCTAAAATTATGGTTCCCGTGAAAAATGCGCATGAGGTTGGACTTCGCAGCTTGATTAAGGAGAATGAAATACAAAAGGTTTTTGATGTACTGGAAGCCAGAAGCATTAAAAATCCTTTTGCAAGAAAAGAATCCTGGAATAAGCGGTTTAACGGCTATAATGTAAAACTGTGTTCGTCATGCCTTTTTGAGGTTGCCGAGGTTTTAAGAGACCTTTATATATTAAAGGCGGAAAAGGAACTATCTTTTGCGGAAAAAAAGATGTTCGAAAAGGCAAAACATTTAATAATAAAAGAATTATCCACCGTTATGCACAGGCCGGAGACATTCGTAGAAGACAAAATAAAAAGGATATTCGTTCAGTGATAAATGATAAAAAATAAAAACCCGAAATCCTGGGTAGTAAGCAATCAGCCTTATATATAAAATAAATTAAAACGAATTTTAAAAAATGATTTAATTCAATGGTGAATTTTAATGAAAATTTTTAATAAAGAGCCGATTCTTTTTGTAAGAGTATCTCTTGTTTTGATTTCGGCAATTTTAGGTTATTTAATCGGTAAGGAGTACTGGCACAACGACCTTCTATCCTATGTCGGGCTTTTATTTGGTTTTACGATAGGTTTTATTGTCGTAACCGTTGAAAAAAGCATGGAATCCATATCCACCAAAAAGATATTAGCGGGTGGAATAGGGCTTTTTATAGCTCTTTTTATAATTAATTATATAACATATCAACTGTTTAAAGGATTTTTTACCGGTAATCTTTTAGGCTATATAACCTATGCTTTTGTCAATTTTGTCGCCGGTTATCTCGGTCTTATCATCGGGTTAAGGGTAAGCAACGAGGTGAATATCGGGGGGTTTGCCAATAAGGCCCGCCATTTGAATCCAAAAGATATAGAGGGCAAGCAGGTTCAATCCGAGCCTTGCCGCAATTATAAAGTAATCGATACAAGTTCGCTGATTGACGGCCGCATACTCGATGTCGCGAAAACAGGCTTTATCGACGGAACTCTTGTAATACCGACATTTGTTCTTCATGAACTTCAACATATTGCCGATTCACAGGACCCTCTTAAAAGGGTGAAGGGAAGAAGGGGTCTCGATATATTAAAAGAACTGAGGGAAGATAAAAATATAAATATCGAATTTACCGACATCGATTACCCTAATATTAAAGAGGTTGATGCAAAACTAATTGCATTTGCAAAAGAAAAAAACGGAAAAATTATCACAACCGACTTTAATTTAAACAAGGTGGCGCAGGTCAGAAATATTAATGTCTTAAACATTAACGACCTTGTTAAAGCCCTTCGGCCAATTTTGCTTCCCGGCGAGGCAATAACTGTTTTAATTGCCAAAGAGGGAAGGGAAAAGAACCAGGGTATTGCCTATATGGATGACGGAACCATGGTGGTGGTCGAAGATGCAATGAAACTCGTCGGTTCGGAACTCGATGTTATGGTTACAAGCGTTCTTCAAACATCGAGCGGCAGAATGATATTTGCAAAAATAAATTACGATAAAGAGCAGGTTTAGTCAGGCTTTAGACGGCGGGTTATGGACGGGCGTTACGACAGTCTTGCCATGACCCTTTGTTTGCCTAAGATGACGGCAATTTTAATAATGGAAGGCCCGTCTAATTTACCAGTGAGGAAAAACCTTAAGGTTTCATAACAATCCTTAACGGTTTTATTGCCGCGGGCGGCAGTTTCTTTTATTGCATTTTTAATTGAAATTTCGTTAAACTCTGCCGCATTTTTAAGATTTTCCCGCAGGATTGTTTTTAAAGTTTCCAATTCCTCAAGTTTAAGCCCATTATATTTAATGTTATCCATGTTTATTTTAAAATCGTCAAAGAATATTTTTAATTCTTCTAATATCTCCTTTACGGTTTTAAATTCCTGTTTTAAAAAATCTATTATCTTTAAAAATGTTTCTGCCTGATATACCTCTTTAAGCCCGGCTATGATTGACTTGGGGCTTTCCGAAGGGCCTGCCGGCGCGGCGTCAAGATGGCTGAATTTTTCTGCAATAATATTGACCAGTTCGTAGGCCGGGGTATTAACGAGCCATTTTTCATTGACGAATTTTAATTTTTCTTCGTTAAAGATAGCGCTTGAACTCCTTGTCCTTGCTATGTCAAAGGCGGATGCCATTTCGGATACGCTCGAAAATATCTCTTTTTCCGTTGTGCCCGTAATTATGCCTGTTTTACCATTATGTTCCATGAAGGTGTTGCCGGTAATAGCGAGATAGTTTAATATGGCGCCCGGAAGATAGCCCGCGTTTTTATAGTAATCTATATTGGAAACAAGGTCCCTTTTTGACATCATTTTGCCGTCTTTTCCATATAAGAGCGAGATATGGGCAAAAGACGGTATGCTTTTCCCTAAAGCCTTAAGGAGTAAAATCTGCTTCGGGGTGTTAGGGATATGGTCTTCGCCCCTTATGATATGGGTTATATTAAGGTCGCTGTCGTCTATTATGGATGCAAAGTTGTAAGTGAACCTATCGCCTTCGGTCTTAAGGATAAAATCGCCGAACAGTTTAGGATTAAAAGATATGCGTCCATGAACCATATCGTTAAATTCTACAAAGTTTAATCCAATTTTGAGAATATTTATGCGGATTGAGGGTTCAAGCCCTTTTTCTTTAAGTTTGGAGCGAAATTCTTCTTTTTCGGTGGGCGAAAGATGCAGGCATCTGCCGTCATAAATGTAAGGTTTTTTTGACCTTATCGCTAATTCTTTGGATTTTAAAATATCTTCCTCGTTGCAAAAGCATTCGTAAACCAACCCCTTTTCCTTAAGAATATTGAGGTAATTTTCATAAACGGCCGTTCTTTCCGATTGCCTGTAAAATTCATCCCGCTTAATATCGAACCATTCCAAATCGCTTACGATAGAATCCTCATATTCCTTTTTGCTCCTGAGCTTATCCGTGTCATCTATCCTTAAAATAAACTTGCCTTTGTTTTTTAGGGCAAAAAGATAATTAAACAGAGCGGTTCTTACCCCGCCTATGTGGAGGTTTCCCGTGGGGCTTGGGGCAAAGCGGACGCGAACCGGGGAGGAATATTTATCCATATATAACCTTTAGAATTGTTTATTGTTTGATATTGAGTTTATTAATAACTTCCCTTAAATCTTTTATTCCCCTGAACCATTTTAACCGTTGTTTCTTGTTCATTTTGGAGACTAAATTAACCATATAGTGGCAGTCCATACAGTTATTTTTAATGCTGTCTTTACTTTTGGTTTTAAGTACGGAGCCGGCTTTTTGCTTATCCTGCTTGGTAAGCACCTGTTTTGGCGAAGGCATTCCGCCGCAATAACCGAAACCATAAGCGGCTTGCGGAACTTGGGGAAGGAATAAAATTATAATGATTAACGCCAATAATTTTTTCATAATGAAATACCGCTTTGTTATCTTTGTTATTTTGTTATATCGACAATTATTGCATTGTTTTAAAAAAAAGTAAATAACGAGGGTGAGGTTTACGGCTTAAACTTATCGTAAAGCAATTCCGCAATTTCAATATCTAAGGCAGAGGTTATTTTTATATTGAAGTCTGTCGATAGTACCGGCACGACCGGCAAGCCTAAATTTTCCACTAAAGATATGTCGTCGGTCGATACAAAGTTTGTTCTGGCGGCGGCGTCAAAAGCCTTTTTTATGATGTTAAACTTAAATGCTTGAGGAGTTTTTGCTGATATTAAGTTATCCCTTTTAAGTGTTTTAAGTTTAAGGGGATTTGACAATATTAGTTTGTCAAAATTTACTTCTTTACTTACTTCTTTAATAGTTTCCGAAGCCAACGAACATAAAAAGGCGGCTCCGTGGGCTGCGGTTAGGGCCAGCAGCGAACTTAACTCTTCATCTTTTACAAACGGCCTTGCGGAGTCATGAATAAAGACGATAGCGGTTTCCGTCTCCGAGGCGGGCAGGATACTTTCTAAATATTTTATGGAATTACCCACGGAATCCTGCCTTGCCCTGCCCCCTGTTATTATGTGCAGTTTTTTTAGAGTGCCTCCGGCAATATTTTTTTTAAAAAATTCGCCCCAGTTAAAATCGAAAACAGAGGAAGGCGGGGTTGCTATAATGACGGCGTCGAAATTGATAGTCGATTTTGTAAATATTTCAAGGCTGTGGAGTATAATTTCTTTATCTTTGATTTTTGCAAGCTGTTTCGGAATAGAAAGACCCGTTCTTAAACCTGTTCCCGCGGCAAGAAGTATTGCGTATGATTTCATTTTTATTAATTTATTTTATATTCAATTTTATATTCAATCCGAAGACAGGAGGCAGACGCTAAAGCATTCTATCGCTTTTTGTTTTCCGACGGAGTCAAGACCTTCTTTGGTTTTTCCTTTAATGTTGATACGGGATTTGTCAACACCAAGCGCGGCGGACACCGATTCGACCATTTGCTCTTTATAGGCGGATATTTTAGGCGTCTGGGTTATAATCGTAATATCGGCGTTTACTAATCCATATCCCTTTTCCCGAACCAATTTATAGGCATATTTTATAATTTCGATACTGCTGACCCCTTTTGTCGATTTAAGGTTGTCGGGATAAAGAACGCCTATATCTGGGAGGCTCAGGGCGCCGAGAAGGGCATCCGTAAGGGAATGAAGGATGACATCGCCGTCGGAGTGGGCGGCAACGCCTATATGATCCTCGATTAATATCCCGCCCAGATAAAGCCTTTTGGCGGCCTTTTCAAAAAGCGCAACCTCTAAGAATTTGTGGATGTCGTAGCCGCATCCTATTCGAATGTTATTCATTTTCAAATTATAACAGATTTTTATAATTTTGGTAAATTGAAAATAGTTTTATGTTAAGATATAATTTTAAACATATTAAAAATAAATCGTTAATAAAAAATGCGCTGCATTAAAAAGATAGACAATAAAAAAGGCTTCAGCCTGCTTGAAATGGTCATAACTATCATTGTTATAGGTCTTGCCTTAAGCGCTATAGTCGAAAGCTTTATTGTCGGTTCCGCAAAGAGCGTTAATATCGTGAACGAGGAAACGGCTACAAATGTGGCAAAGCAAATAATGGCGGAATTAAATTACTGCAGGAACGGGGGGGCGGTGAATGGGGTATGCACGACGTTTAACGGAGGTACATGGACTACCCCCACAATTTTTTATACCACACCTCAGGGACCGACACCTATAAATAATGAGTATTTTTGCACTGTTATAACCGCAAGTTGTGTTGTTTTCAACGATACGTTTGGCAGTGGAAAAATTGCAGCAGGAAGTTGTCCTCCTAAGACAGATTACATTCAAACTATAGTCCAGACCTGGTGGACGCATTCAAGTCCAGGAGGGAGTTGTCCTGTTAATGTTCCGTCCGGTTATCCGTCCGTGAGGGTTTCGACGATTTTTGCTAATTATTAAGATTAAACTTTTATGAAAATAATAATATTTTCAAATAATATTAAGAAAAATAACGGCGGATTTACGCTTATCGAGCTGGTTATGACAATTATTCTGATAGGCATATTGTCGGTCGGGCTTTATGAAGTCGTTATGTTCGGGATAAACGATTATTTACGGAACGAAAATTATCTTCATTCGAGCAATTCGATGACTTATGCAATGTCGGTAATAAGGAGGAATTTGGTAAATGCGGCTACACCCACATCGTTAATATCCCCTTCCGTGTCGGCATACTGTCCGTTATTTGAATCGATTAATCCGAAAACTTCCGGTAACCCTATTGTTGTCGCCAATTTAGCGGGGCAGACCACAACCTGCGACGGGACGGGTCAGCCAGCCTGCAACGAAGCAGCTTTTTATCAAAATGTAATTGTAAGCGGAACGGCAATCCAGCAGCTTGTGGTATTTTGCGTAAATAATAATGTTTTATATAAAGAGGTTACGAATAAAGAGGTTACGAATACTAATGGGACGACGACATCATATCCGGTTGCGAATAATATTGGCAGTATTAATTTTTAGCGCGGCGGTTACTTTGAGCGGTTGCGGCGGTGGTGGAGGAGGAGGCAATCCGCCCCCAAGTGTTTCTTATTGTAATCAAAACGCTTCAACGAAGGTTTATTCCTGCAATATAAACTTTACGATAACAAATACGGCGAATTATTCGCAGACAGGAGGGGTTTCCGTGATTGTTGCAAACCCCCAATAATTAATAAAAAAAAGGTATCCGATTTATTTATTATGAAGATGCGTTAAAAATGATTAAAATAATAATAAAATTTTTCAAAAACGGGGTTATTGGTTCAAATAAAGGTATTTCCATAATTCTGGCGATTATTATTATTGTAATTCTGGGGCTGGCGGGGTCTATTTTCGCGTATCTTATCTCAAGCGGAAGCATTGTTTCGAGGTCTAATCTCTTGAGCGCGGAGGCGAAATATGCGGCAAAATCCGGGGTCGAGATAACGATGTATGAACTGGAGCAGAACCCCAACCCCTTTTCCGGTAGTCCACTTTCCGGTTGTCCGACAAATCCTGTTTTACCGCCGGTGGTAGAAGGCAGTATTGGTTCACCGCTGTATCTTTCCGGCAATTTGCAGGGCGGTTTGCCCCCAAGCGCCGACTATACTCCGACCTTTTGCGCCGTGGAAGGCACATTGACATTGTCAGGCAGCACAGGCGGAAACTGCACCTATTACATCATCACTTCCAACGGCTTTGCGGGCGGAACTGAAAGGGAGGTTACGGCAGAAGTCGGCATTAAAAAAAACGGCAACAATTGTACCGGCATTTATGTCGAGTCCGAATTGCCTAATTCAAATTGAAAAAATTTAAAAAAAATTAAGAAAAATATCGTTTGACATTTCAAGTAATAAATGTAATAATAGGTAATAATAATATTACATTTATAGGAGGAGATATATAATGTTAAGTCTAAAACTACCCGAGGAGTTGGAAAACCGCCTTGAAAATTTGGCTGTTAAAACTAAAAGGTCGAAAAGTTTTTATATAAGGGAAGCCCTCCAGCAGTATCTCGAAGATAACGAAGATGGCTATCTTGCATTGGAGCGTCTTAACGATAAAAATGCTGAATACTTAAGCCATGAGGAAGCAAGAAAATATCTTGGATTATGAATTATAAAATAATCTGGCATAAGGCGGCGCTTAACGATTTAAAGCGATTGGATATATCCGTCAGGCAAAAAGTATTTGAAAAAGTGGAAACATACCTGGCGCAAGATCCAATCGGCTTAGGCAAGCCTTTGAAACAAAATCTTGCAGGAATGTTTAGATACCGCTATGGCGATTACCGCATAATTTATGTCGTTAACATTCCCGAGAAAAGTATGACGATTCTTGAAGTAGGTCATCGAAAAGAAATATATAACTAAAAAACATGTGAGGGGCTGTTATGCTTAACACCGCACTTTACGCCATAAACTTCGGCGATTTCTATTACGAAAATCTCGGCTGCTTTGCGAGTTATTCCGCTCTCGGATTAAAAGAAATAGTCCTGATTCATATCATCGACCCATCGCTTTTTCAGCATAACCTTTATTCCGTTTATAAAAAAGAGGATGAGGAAAAGATAAGGAGATTTGCCGAAATCAAACTCAATGATATAAAAAAAGACCTCGAGAAATCTGGATTCGTCGTTCGCGTTGTCATACGGGTCGGCGATATTGCAGGTGAAATTGCGCAGGAGGCAAAAAATGAGAATATAGACTTCGTCGTTCTCGATAAAAAGGCAAATATTAAGTCCAAAGGCTTTCTTTCATTTTACGGTTCGCCGCTATACGATATTTTAATTAAAGTCGATAAGCCTATACTTATTATGAAAAGAGTTTTGTTTCATTCATCGAGCATGATAAAAACCGGTGAAAGCACGGCCTGCAAGAATCTTTTTGAGGATGTCGTCTTTGCTACCGATTTTTCGGAGTTTTCGCTCAGGACTTTACCGTTCATAAATAAAGTGCCTGCCGATATAATCAAGATGTTTACGATTTTATATGTTATAGATGAGAAGGCGGTAAAAAATTTAAAAGCGGAAGAAATAAAGAATTATGAAAAAAATTTGGCGGAAAAGTTCGAGGATGTCGCCCGCGGGTTAAATTACAGGTTTACAAAGGAAAAAACCAATCTTGAGGTGATTGTCAGGAAAGGTGTTCCATGCAAAGAGATAATAGATTTTATGCTCGGGACGAGAAAAAAACTTTTGATTTTGGGGCATAAGGGAAAGGATAAAGAAAAATTAGCCGAAATACTTTTCGGCGGCACCGCCGAAAGAGTGGTAAACGCCCTGCCGTGCTCGATTCTTATAGTTAAATAATAAAAAAAGTCAAAAAGGTATCAAGTCAAAAAGGTATCCGATTTATTTTATAAATACCCCGTCAGTCCGCCGTAGGCGGACTGCCACCCCTTTAAAAAAGGGGAATTAAAGACGAAAACGAGATTGAAGGGCTATGCTCGTAATGACAAATTCCTCTTTTAAAAAAAGGGGAATAAAAAATAAATCGAATACCTTTTTGGGATTATAACCAATTAATTTAAATGGATCCTTTAAAAAGATTTCATAACGAGGACTGGCATACTCCCGAAGGGAAACTTATCAGGGAGTTTGTTTTTGGGATAAACGACGGCTTAGTTACAACCGTGGGATTTGTCGCGGGTGTTACCGGCGCGCTTGTAAATACTAAAATAGTTCTTATGTCCGGTATGGCCGAGATTGTTGCGGGGACGGTTTCGATGTTTTTTGGGGCATACCTTGCCGCAAAGTCCCAAAACGAATTTTACCAAAAAGAAATTAGAAGGGAAAAAAGAGAGATTGCGGAAAACCCTGACCACGAAATAGAAGAGATTTACGAGTTATATGCGGATAAGGGCTTTACTAAAGAAGAAATAGACCCAATCGTTAAAAGGCTTACGGCTGATAAAAAGGTTTTACTTAATTTTATGATACAGGATGAGTTAGGGATAAGCCTTGATTATTATGAAAAACCTCTTAAAATTGCTTCTTATACGGGTTTGTCTTTTTTAGCGGGAGGTGTTCCGCCGCTAATTCCATATTTTTTTACCAGAAATTCTTTTACGGCAATCGTTATTTCCATTTTGCTTTCTATATTAGTTTTGCTCTTTGCCGGTTTTGCAAAGGCTAAAGTTACAAAAACTAACGGATTAAAGAGTTCTATGGAGATGGTTTTAATAGGAGGGGCTGCCGCTGCCGCAGGGTTCGTATGCGGAAGGCTCATAGGGCTGATTTAATTTTGAACGAATTGCCAAAAATGGCGAAAAGCATCAAAGCCAGAATGATAATTACTGCTACAAGGCTATAGGCGGACAGATAATTAAAGTATTCAAACACCGCTCCCACCGCAAACGGCCCAAGGACAAATCCAAAATCGCTTAATGTTCTATATATTCCTATCGCTTCATCGTAACGGGTTTTATCCACGCTATCCATAAGATACAAGTTTCTTGCCGGGCCGGAAAAGCCGCCGCCTGCGTTTAAAAGTATGATGGAAGCGCCGAATGCGATAACATTATTAAATATTATAAAGCTCAATATTCCGATAGCGCTTATAGCGAGAGAGGCGATTATCGATTCTTTGATGCCCATCGCATTTATAACCCTGTCCGAATAATAAGTGAGTATTACTCCGATTATGGCGGATATCGAAATCAGAAGCCCTATATCTGCTTTATTCAAGCCCATTGTATAGGCGCCGACCAATGGCGCGAGTTCTCTTCTCGTTCCTATCCTTGAAAAGAAAAAGGAAAATGTCAAAAAACATAAAACTATAAAGCTTGTATTACGAAGAAGCAGTAAATGCCTTTTAATTGCGCCCTGTTTTTCGATTTCAGGAGAAGCCTGCGCCGAAATATTGTTTAATTTTTTATCATCATGGTTATTTTTATCTTTAGGTTGACCCGCTTCGCTTCGCGCGAAGCCGTTTTCATTGATTTCGCTTAATTTTATCGCCGCGGCGTTTTTGTCCGTTTTTTCTTTTTCTTTCTCAAAGGTTTCCGGATGCCCAAGCTGGATATTATTTAGAAACTTTTTATTGTGAAAAGCAATTACGAGTCCCGCGAGCATAATCAGGGAATATAGCAAAAATGCAGCCTTATCTGTAAATTCTAATGCAACTGCCGCTCCCAAAAAAGGGGCGGAACCCATCGAAAGCCTTCTTGCTATCATATACCTGCTTAAAACCTTCCCCCTTTTTTCATCCATATAAAGATGTTTGGTAAGAATTATCATCGAAGAAGTATTTATAATGCCTGAACCGAAACCTT
Source organism: Deltaproteobacteria bacterium (assembly GCA_023489335.1). Lineage (GTDB taxonomy): Bacteria > SZUA-79 > SZUA-79 > Acidulodesulfobacterales > Acidulodesulfobacteraceae > Acidulodesulfobacterium. The sequence continues at coordinate 268,732 of JAMDCP010000011.1, forward strand.
CCAGAAACCTAAAAATAAATAACTGGTAATATGCCGTCGAGAGGAGATAGCCGACGGCGCCCAGAAAAATAAACAGCATTCCTATATGAATGTATTGGGATTTAAGTTTTTTGCTTATTATGCTTACGGGTATATTTACCAATATTCGGGCGAGTCCGAACGCGGCGATTATTAACCCGATTGTAATTATACTGGCGCCTAAACTTTTTGCATAAAGGGGGAGAACGACCGTATTTAACCCTAATCCGAAGTCCGCGAGGGCAATCGTGGAAAGAATGGCAATTAAAAGCCCTTTTGTCGAAGGGGCGTTAGTTGCGCCGGCGTTATCGTTATTATTATTTAACGGCATAGATGCTTATTTTATAATATAATGACTTTGAAGTCAATTTAAGGTAAATCGGGGTAATCTGGGTTGTAAAATTATCTGCGATGGATTATAATGTAAAACAAATGACTGATTTATACATTAAACATGACGATAAAGACAATGATAAAAAGAAAATAAAAGAAGCCATCCTTTTGCTCCAAAAATACCTTGCCGCCGAGGTTGCCGGCCGTGATTTGTATATGGCGCAGGCAAAAACCCTTAAAGACCCGACATTAGTTCAGGCGCTAAAATCCTTTGCCTCGACGGAAAGCGGGCATATTATCAATATCAGGGAAAAAATAACCGAGCTTGGCGGCACGCCAAAACCGCTCGATGAAATCAGGGAATCGCAAAAAGGCGTTAGCGATGCATCCCATCAGGTTTCGGCCCCGTTAGACATGCTGAGGATTGATTTAAAAATAGAAGAAAACGCAATTAACGATTATACCGCAGGGTTGGAAATCATCGAAGACCCCGGTGTCAGAGTGCTTTTAGAGAATAATCTTGCCGAAGAGATACATCATTCTTTATATTTATCAAAAAGGATAAACGAGATTTTAGAGTCAACAAAGGCCCGCATCGGCGCCATTGGGGCAGCGGAAAAACCCGGCGGGAAAGAACCGTCCGAGATTTTTAAAGCATCCATCGAGGTCGGGCAGACCCGCCTTAACAGGACATGGCTTGAAATGTCGATGTCGGGCTTAATTGCGGGTATGAATGTTACCTTTGGCATAATCGCTTCTTCCTATGTTGCAGGCGCAACCGATCCTTTTGTCGGGGCAAATATTTCTAAAATATTCGGGGCGCTATTTTTTCCAATCGGCTTTATCTTTTTAATGATTGGTAAAAGCGAGCTTTTTACCGAAAATTTTTTGGTCCCTGTTACCGCCGTTCTCGCAAAAAGAAATAAAATTAGCAGCCTTTTAAAATTATGGTCATTAACATTAATAGGCAATGTAGCAGGAATTCTTATATTTGCCCTCGCTATCGCAGGTTCGCTAAACCAGTTAGTGCCATCGTTCGTCGTCAGCCACATACATAGCGTAGCCAATAGTTATATAAGTAAAAGTCCGTTTGTAATGGTTTTAAGCGCAATTTTTGCCGGATGGCTGATTACGCTTATGACATGGCTGTTAATTGCATCCAGCGGTACCCTTGCAAGAATTTTTATAATATGGATTGTCGGTTTTTTAATTTTTTTAAATTCATTCAGCCACATCGTAGTCGCTTCATCCGAAATTTTAATCGCTATTAATACCGGTTCTCATATATCATACCTTTCATGGCTTTATCCTTATGTTCCTTTAACTATCATAGGCAATATGATAGGCGGCTTATTTTTTGTTACCATTCTTCAATATTTGCAAATCTTGCATGCAAATTCGTCTTCGGAAGACATCATTCACTCATCCCGCGAGCTTAATATGTTCAGTAGGGCTGCTTCTAAAAAAGCGGATGAGGTCGAAGATATCGAGGATACTTTATAAAAGAAAAGGTATCAAAAGAAAAAGGTATCTGATTTATTTATAAATACCCCGCCAGTCCGCCTAAAGGCAGACTGCCACCCCTTTTAAAAAAGGGGAATTAAAAGAAATAAAAGGCGCGGATACAAGCATAGGCGGGAGCGAAATAGATTTATCAAATAAATTTAAATAAATCATTCAAGGCATAATTTTAGTCACTTGATTTTTTGAATTATTGAGATAAAATTTAATTGTCAGCGTATTTCCATTTTAAATTTTACCGATAAATTCACATTAAATTAAAATCAAACCAATAAATATAGGGAGTAATTTATGGAATATGATGAAAATGGGGTAAGCATTGTTCCGTTCGAATTTAAAAAAGAGATTTTTGAAGAAGCAAAAAAAGATTTTAGATACGAAGAATATGTTAGGGGATGTTTAAACTGCGGCGTATGCACGGGGGGCTGTCCGCCCCACAGGTTTTTCGATTTTTCCCCTCGCATAGTTCTTCAAAAAATGAAATCGAAAGACCCGGAGCTTATCTGGACAATGATGGATGAATATGTTTGGGCATGTTTTCAGTGTTTTACATGCGCTATGATTTGTCCGTTTCTCAACAGTCCGGGAGGGATCATCGCTATACTAAGGGAAATTGCCGTTAGAAGGGGCTTTGAATCCGCAAAAAAGGTTTTAAAACCGTACTCGAGAGTTCTCTTAAAACTCACGGCTTACGGTAATCAACTTTCCCCCGATATGATTCAGCCGGATTTCTTTCCCGATTGGGGTCCGCATATAGGTTATGCCTCCACCGACCTTGCCGTAAAAAGAAAAGCCATTCCGATGCCGACCCTTCAGGTTACTAATCTTGCATGGGATGTTGCCCCCGAAACCATGAAAGAGCTTTATGATATATTTGACGAAGCGGGGGTTTTCAAGATAATCGAGGCAGTAGATCCTTCACTGTATGAAATTATACAGGATATTGTGGATGATGTGAGGAGTTCTTAACAAAAAAGGGAACGGCAAAATAAATAAAATAAATTACTATAAATTAAACAGGAGAGACATATGGCTATTGAAATAAATAACAGATTGGGTCTTGCCAATGTGAAATCCGATTATATTCATGTTGCGGGAAGAAAGCTCGAGGATATTCATGATGAACTTTTAGAACTCGAGGCAAAGGGAGAGGTTAAGGTTATACATGTAAAGGATGAAAACAAGCCTATCGAAGCCGAAACCCTATTTGGCTGGAAGAAAAAGATTCCGACCAATAAATTGTGGCACCATAAATCTTGCGGGCAGTGCGGAAACATCCCGGGCTATCCCGTATCACTTTTATGGTTTATGAATAAAATGGGGCTTGAGTATGTTGACGAAAGAAATCAGACATCGTGCACCGCATGGAATTATCATGGTTCTGGTACATCCAATCCGGTAGGGCTTGCCGCCGTCGCCGTTAGAAACTGGCACAGGGCTTATGAACTCGGATTGTTTCCGTTGTTTCATTGCGCTACTACATTCGGGGATTATAAAGAAATGCGGAATCTGCTTGTCGAACATAAAGAGTTAAGAGACGAGGTTAGAAGAATAATGCATAAAATCGGCAGGGAACTCGTTATTCCCGAATATATCGTGCATTATAGCGAATGGGTCCATGTCATGCGTTTTGAAATAGCCAAATTAAAAAAGTATGACCTGAGTAATGTCATAGCGACGGTTCACCCGGCCTGCCACACTTATAAAATGATACCGGAGGACTGCATTTACGATAAAGAAATTTATGCGGGAAAACGAACGGCTGTATCCACCGGTGTTACGCTTGCCCTGGGGGCGCAGGTTGCCGATTACTCGACATGGTACGATTGCTGCGGCTTTGGATTCAGGCATATTCTGACCGAAAGAGAGGCTTCAAGGTCGTTTGTGATGGATAGAAAAATCAGGCCTATGGTTAGAGAGGCTCATTCCGATGTCTGTATTACCCAGGATACCGGTTGTACGACAACGCTTGACAAAAATCAGTGGATAGGAAAAGCTATGGGCTATACCGAACAGGTTCCGGTTATGGCGGATGTCATGTTTGCCGCTTTAGCCTGCGGCGCCGATGTTTATAAAATTGTTCAGCTTCAATGGCATACGACGGATTGGAGGCCGCTGTGCGAAAAGATAGGGATAGACTGGAAAAAGTCGGAAGATGAATACAATGCCTATCTGGAAGAGCTTAAAGCAGGGGGAAAGACCGTTAATTTATACGAGTATCCGAAATAAAATTTAAGGGCATAGAAAAAATATAAAAAGAGCAGAAGAACGAGATTGCTTCGTCGCCTGTGGCTCCTCGCAATGACGGAATAGGCAGTAATTGCGAGCGCAGCGAAGCAATCACAGTCAAAAAATGTTAAGTTAGAACTAATAACCTAATAATAACCTAATAATCTGGAGGATTTTATATGGCTGAGAATATTTTGGTAATCGGCGGAGGCCCGGCAGGTTTGAATGCGGCGACTATGCTTTCCGAATTGGGCGTAAAGGTAACTCTGGCGGAAAGGGATTTATTTCTTGGAGGCAACCCTAAGAAATTTAAATATAAATTTTTGTTTCCGGATATGCAGCCTGCGGATAATGTGGTAGGCGAGCTGATTAAAAAGGCCGAAACAAGCAGTAATATTAAGGTGTATTTATCTTCGGAGATTTCGGATTTTAAGGAAAACGGTAAAAAGTTCGATGCGCAGATAAAATCGCCTGACGGGAATGAAATAAAAACCTTTGATTCGGTTATCGTCGCTACCGGTTTTGAGCATTTCGACCCTGCGAGGGATGCCAAGTATTCCTATCAATTATTCGATGATGTAATCGATATTAAGGATTTGGAAAGAATGATGGGCGAGGGGAATTTCGCCAGGCCTTCTAACGGACAGCCGCCAAAAAATGTTGCTTTTATACTTTGCGTGGGTTCGAGGGACAGGCATGTCGGCAATCAATACTGCTCAAGGGTATGCTGCACCGTTTCGGTCAAACAGGCTATCGAACTCAGAGAACATTTCCCCGATTGCGAAGTGTATATATTTTATATGGATATTAGAACCTACGGTTTTTTTGAGGATTTATACTGGCAGGCTATGGAAGAGCACGATGTCCAGATAGTTAAAGGCAGGGTTGCCGAAATTACTTCGGGACCAGATAATACGGTTATTTGCAAGGGCGAGGATACGCTTTTAAGAGGGCCGTTCGAAATTCCGTTCGATATGGTTGTGCTGGCTTCGGGCATGGAAGGCGGACCTCAGTCGTCCGAAATGGCTAAAAAGCTCGGGCTTGAGCTTGACGAGCACGGATTTTTAAAGCCGCAAAATGTTACGCTGGCGCTTTTTAAATCCAACAAGGAGGGCATATTTTTGGCGGGCGCATGCACGGGGCCGAAGGCTATTTCCGATTCCATTATAGAGGGCGGGGCGGCAGCGATGAATGCCTACATTTATGCTGTTAGAAACCATTAATTTATATGCCGTATATTTTAAAAAACAATAAAATCGACAAAAGATATGAGGAAAAGTTCTTTGAAATTATAAGGGAGAATCTGCCGGACGATAAAATTGGGTTAATTAACTCTCTTTTAAGACAAAAAACGGAAATAATAAAAAGGTTTTTGCTGAATATTCGCGAAGGAAAACAGGAAAGGGAAAGTTTTGATAAAATATTATCCATCATATTTTCTATAAGAAGGCATAAGGAAAAGATTGCCCAAACTGTGAGCCTTGATAGCTTGAACAATGCATTTATTATCCTCGGCGATTCTAAAAAATCGGCCGAAATTAGAATAGGCAGATTTTTAGAGGCATTTTCTTATGACGATGTTGTGGTTAAGAGAGATATTGCCTTAGAAATTTTACATTTTTACGAGCCTGCAAAGAATGTTTTATGGACATCATGGGTTTATAGGCAGGATAACGGAACGGGCTGTTTGCCTTATATGGCTGATTTTTTAAAAAGAACATGGGATGGAAATCCTTATATCATGCCGTTCAGTATAAAAGAAATGAAAGAGGAAATAGATTGCCTTTATGAATTATCGAATAAAAATGGTTTTGCAATCAAACCCCCTTACGGCGTCGATATTCTTTTAAGTTATATGTATGCCGATTATGTCTATAAAATGGTATATGCCGAATCTAAGTCTTTATCTATCGGCGTACCGGACGGGTTTACATTGATGAAAAAGTTATTGGGGATTGAAAAATTGGAGTTGCAGAGACAGGAATTAGGAATGGCTGGGTAACGACTGTAATATTCAAATAATAATTCAGTGATTATTAAAATTTGATTTGGAGGGCTTTATGGCTTTAGAAAAGCAAGAAAAAAGACCGGTTGCCGAAAAAGGGGAACATATTATAGCAAGGCATTTAATCGAAGACGACTACATTAAAGAAGAAAAAAATTTAGTTATCGACGGGGTCGATGTTTCTGGCAGGTGGAACACATTTATTCGCACAAGGGTCGATTCGGAGTTTGACAGGAGCTTCTTTCGGGAGGTCAAGGAAACCGTTGCCGGTTCAAGAATTAACAGATGCTGGCAGTGCGGAATGTGTACGGCAAGCTGTACCGTGACTCCGCTATACAGAAGGTTTAATCCGAGGGCATTTATTTATATGATGCAGCTTGGCAACTTAAAAGAGTTGAAAAAATATGTTGATGTTGCATGGCGGTGCGTCGGGTGTTATAAATGTTCCCAGAGATGCCCCAAACAGGTAAATCCCGCCGAAATGATGGAGGCGCTTGCGCTTTTGATAAAAAAATATTTCCCGGAAGAAATGGAAAGTAAATTGAAAGTTGACGAAGATGTTAAAAAGATATACGAGGATATGATTCTGGGACACGGAAGATTAGACCTGGCGAAGCTTCATACCTCGTCGATGCAAAAGATGGGGAGAACAAAGGAACTTATCGGAAAAATGGAAAGGGATGCTATTTTTAAAATGATTAAGGACGGAAGGGCTTTTTCGATATTAAAGCTCGGCAGGCCGCATAATTGGGGAAAATCAAAAAGGGCGATAGAAAATTATTTAAAAAATGCCAATACCCTTGAAAGAAGCGAGGCATAAAATGTTTGCGGCAAGGACTGGATTAAGGTAAAAATTAATTATAATGGGGGTTTACATGGAAAAATTAAAGGAAAACCAGGCGGCATATTATCCAGGATGCGCTTTACTGACAATAGATAGAGCTTATAATAACAGTTCTAAATTAGTATCAAAAAAGATGGGCATAGAACTTGTCGAGCTGCAAGGTTATAATTGCTGCGGCATAGGAGAGATGAAATCTAAAGGGGCGGTTTCGATGTATCTGCCGCTTAGAAATATGATGCTTGCAAAATCGCAGCTTGGCTCAAAAGATCTGGTTATGGCATGTTCGGTCTGCTATCATGAGTTTAGCAGGTCCATTACAAGGGTAAGGGAAAATAAAAACGAGCTTGTCGAAGTCAACGCTATATTTAAAGAAGCGGGTGAAATTGAAGGCGAGTTTACCCCGGACGGCGAAGCAAGGCATATTCTGGAGTTTTTATATAACGAAAAAGGGGTGGATGAGGTAAAGAAAAACACGGTTAAGCCGTTAAAAGGCTTAAAAGCGGCGCCTTATTACGGCTGTCTTTACTCAAGGCCGTCGATGTACACTTTTACCGATAAAAAACCTAATTTGGACAATTCCGAAAGACCCCGGTTTATGCATGATTTTTTGGAAGCCATGGGTGCGGAAGTCGTTTTTTACGGTAACGAGGTGCAGTGTTGCGGCGGAAGAAATGTCGTTCAGGACGAGGAAACCTCTTTTGCGTTATGTTCGCAGACGCTTTCGAAGGCAAAAAAAGCCGGGGCGGATTTCCTTGTTCTTATCTGCCCAAAATGCGCTGGCGCGCTGGATGTAAATCAGCCTAAGATAGCCGCAAAATTTGGGAAGGATTCGGAACTTCCCGTTGTTTATTTAACGCAATTAATGGCTCTGGCATTTGGTTTTTCCAAAAAAGAAGCCGAGTTCGGCGATATGATTTCAGACCCGCTCAAGGCGCTTCAGGAAAAGGGGTTTTAGCAAAAGATTTAATTATAAATACCCCGCCCCTCTTTGCCTGCATAAAACCGTTGGTTTTATAAACGCAGGCAAAGATACAGCCTTTAGGCGGGACTGACACCCCTTTTGAGAAAAGGGGAATTAAATAAGAGATAAATTAAATCGGATATGAATAAAAATCCTAAAACTGTTTCGAGGAGAATTTTTTAAACAGGTATTTATCTTTATACAAGAAGTCTTTTAACAAGTAAATCTTTACGGTTCTTATTGTTTCATGATTATCCGTAATCGCTGTCTTTTTTAACAGCGTACAGCTTTTAAAATTTTGGCATAACTTGCTTTCTATATTTTTGCCGTATTTTGTGTCTATTATGTAAAGGAAATTTCGGCCTTTTTTATCTTTAAAATTGTTCCAGAACGCATATTGGTTGTCTCTTATAAAATAATTAAACGAATATGTCTGTGGTTTTCCTTTTACATAATACGCAAGTTCGCTTGCTACCTGAAATCTCCTTGCCGCTATCAATAAATCGTCCTTTTTATGAGCCGCAAGTTCCTTATCGACATAATGCCCTAATTTTTTCCATCCTAATACATCTCTCATAGGATTTTTGCTTATTTTAATGCTAATCAACGGATAGTAAGGCTCCAAAAATATAATTAATGAAAAAATAAGTCCTGTCATAAAAGAAAGGGCATAAAAATAGGTTGTTAAGTTTTTAAGTTTTTGCGATTTTAAATTTAAGTTTAAGCGAAGTATCAGAATAAAAGATAATAAAAAGGCGGGAAAATATAAAAATACAGGCCAATTAGGCTGAACCGTCGTTTTTGTGCATTGGTATATAAAATATAAAAACGGGGCCAAGGATGATATGGACAGCGCTAAATATGTGTCGTTATTTTCTTTTAATCCAAGATAAAAACCTATAAAAATAGATATTAGCATGATTATAAATATAAACGGGGAAACTATACCCATCTGGGAAATAATAAATAAAAACAGATTCGATAAAAATGCGCTAAAACTTACAAAATGACCCGATAATGTCATAAGATGCCTGAAAGATACAAAATTGTTCAGATAATTCCATATTATTACGGGCGAAAATAGGGCGAGCGAAATTAAAAGGGCTAAATACGGTTCTTTTTTAAAAAAATATTTACGGTAGTTTTTGCTTAAAACGAGAAATAAAAACATTATAGGGTATATAAAAACCGCCGTATATTTACTGAGCAGCGCAAGTCCGGTCGTAATCCCTATGAGGTACCAATAAAAATCCTTTTTGGTTAGAATAAGGTATATCAGAAGCAATATCGTTAACGAGAAAAATAACATTTGCAGGTTTCCGTACACAATTAATATCGAACCGACATTAAGTATCGGGATTGTGTTTAACAGCGCCGCCCACAGCAAAGAAAGCAGATTATTGTTCGTAATCTTTTTTAAAGCCAGATATACATATATCGATAAAATCAAAGAAATAACAGGCGCCGCGAGCCTCACGAAAAACTGTGAATTAAGTTTGCCGAAAAATGTCGTCAAGGCTATCGTATAAGCAACCATAGGAGACATATCATAGTAAGAAAGCGATAAATGCCTTGACCATTGCCAGTAATAGGTTTCTTCGGGAATCAGGTCTATTTTTGTTATGAGTACGAGTCTGATTATAAAAAGGATTATCAGTGCGGCAAAAAGAGAGTATGAAATAATTTTGTTTTTGTCCATAATTTTTAGGAAATATTATACGATTTTTAAAGCCAAAATTGAAATAAAAAAATCGATAAAAAAATAAATTAAAAATTTTTAATAAAATTAATAAAAAAGACTTGACAATAAAAGCAGTTTTGTTTTATCTTTATATTTAATTATAATTTACATTAAAATAGTTATAAAAATTAATGATGTAATGATAATTAATAAAATGTTAAAAAATGGCGATATAATATTAAGTGAGTAAATTGGTAAACGGGAACGGGGTCTTAAAATTACAGGGGTAATAAACTTATATGGCGTTTAAACTTAGCTTTGGTTCAAAAAACGGCGTGGGAATAGATATAGGTTCGGATTCGATTAAGGTATTAAGGCTTTCGAAGTCGGGTCATAAATACCGTGTTTTGGATTCCGATGTGATAAGTTTGCCGGGCGGTGCCGTTAGCGGCGGGGTAATAAACGATAAGGCTTCCGTCGCCTCTTATTTAAAAAGTTCGTTTTCGAGGCTTGGAATTAAAGAAAAAAATGTCGTTATAGCGGTGCCGTGCAAGCATGTTATTATAAAGACGATCGAAATGCCGAAAATGAAAGAGGGCGAGCTTGATTCTTCGATATATTACGAAGCCCAACAATATATTACTTATGATATAAACGAGGTTTTTTACGATTATGTCGTTTTGGGAGAATCCCGAACGGATTCGAACAACAATATGATAATGATAGTCGCAGGAAAAAAAGACATAATTAATAATCAAACCGGGCTCATCCAGGAATGCGGCTTGAACCCGTATAAAGTGGACGTGGATTGCATAGCCGTTGAAAATATGTTTAATTTTAACTATCCCGAAGAATTTGACGAGCTTGTTTCCCTGACGAGAGTGGGCGCATCCGAAACAAATGTTCATGTAATTAAAAAGGGTTTGAATTTGTTTAGAAGGGATATTCCTATTGGGGGAATAAATATTACCGAGGAGATATCAAAAAAATTTCAGATAGATTTTAACGAAGCAGAAAATATAAAAACAGGCGATATCAGCAAAAGGGATGTCAATTTTCAATCGAATTACGCCGTTTATCTCAATATGATAATATCCAGAATAACCTCGGAAATTCAAAGAACTATAGATTATTTTGCGGCGAATAACGATAAACAATATCCTAAAAAGATTTATTTAACGGGCGGTTCAAGTAAATTACCGGGCCTGTCAAACGATATAGAGGGAAAACTGAATATTCCGGTAGAGGTTATAAATCCGTTCAGGCATATTCTTTTTAAAGACGAAGCTATCGAGAACCAAAGCCATCTGTTCGGCGTTGCCGTCGGGTTGGCATTAAGAGGGCTTGAATAACGATGATTAAAATTAATTTAAATAAAAAGCCGAAAAAGTTAAGAATTAAAATCGAGAAGAAAAGCATAAAGAGCATGAGCGGCTTCGTGCTCATACCGATTATAGCGGGCGCCGTCGTTGCGGCTGCAATGAATTATACCATTACGGCAAAGATTAACGCGACCATTAAGAATATTAAGGTATATAACGGCGAAATTTCCGCATTGCTTCCCAAGGTTCAAAAGGTTAACGCCATTAAAAAGAAACAGGCCGACATTCTTCAAAAGATTAATATTATAAAGACATTAAAAAAAGAACAAAGCGGACCGATAGGTTATATGTATTATATAACAATGGCGCTTCCCCGGTTTGCATGGATCGATTCTTTAAAGTCGGCGGGCGGCAATATAAGCGTGAACGGCATTGCCCTCGACGGGCAGGTTGTTTCGCTATTTATGGATAATTTAAATAAAACCGGTTATTTTAATAATGTAACGCTATTACAGACATCCGAGGTAAAAAAACAAGAATTGAAACTACAGAATTTTAATTTAACATTTAACGCAAATTATAAACAGGGCATTAAAAACGCCGTAAACAATAAATGAACTATGGATACTAAATTAACGCGTAATATTAAATTTAATGGCCCCGTAGGTATAGGCTTAATTGTGAGCGTTGCAATATTCATAATTATTGTCGGAGGCTATTATTTTCTGTCTTATTCAAAGTTAGAGGCACGCTTAAGCCAAAAAAAAGCGGTTCTAAATACGGTTAAAGCAAAATATAATTCCTATTTAACTTTAGTTAAGAGCTATCCAGTTTTAGTGAAGCAATACAAAGCTTTAAGCAAAGAATTTGCGAGCCTCGTCTTAGAACTTCCGTCAAAAAAGGATATTCCGGGGCTTCTTATGAAAATTGCAAATTACGAAAAACTTCTTAGCCTTAATTTAAAAATGTTTAAACCAGGCAGGGTTGTTGCCAGAGGTTTTTATGAAGCGGTCCCTTTTTCGATGAATATAAGCGGAAATTTTTATAATGTCTATAAGTTTTTTTATAAACTTGCGACTATGAAAAGGATAGTCGATGTCCATGATGTTTCCATATCTAACGGCGCAAAAGGGCAAAAGGTTTCCGTCAGTTTTAAGGGGACAACATTTTCTTTTACTGGAACCACCCCTCAAAAACTTGTTAAAAAAGCGGGAGGCGTCGTTAAAAAATGAAAAGAACCGTTTTAATATTAATATTGCTTGCCGTCATTTTAGCTTTGCCCTCTTTGTCGTACGGCAATACAAAACCGCAGGCTAAAAAACATAAAAGCTCATTAGTATATCCTTATTTTTTAAAAAGGAATCCGTTTCAAACATTTTTATACACAAAAAAACCGTCCGTTTCATTTAAAGTCGGGGAAATACCGCTGCTTCAATACAGCCTGTCATCTTTAAAAATAGTCGGGATTATGGAAAGAAGAGGGAAATATTTTGCAATGATTCAGACCCCGGATAACAGGTCTTACATAGTTACGGTCGGTTCGATTATAGGGGTTGGCAGAGCAAGGATTACATCCATTAACGACAATATGATAAACTTAGTCGAAAATACATATAACGCTTTGGGGCAAATGCGCGCCGTCAATGTTGTTATGAGGATGAGATAATTTATTCCCCTTTTTCAAAGGGGTGTCAGTCCGCCCAGGCGGACTGACGGGGTATTTTGGCAATATGGAGAAGGTATTTATTGTAATATCATAAAAGAGGAAAATTAATATGGAAAAGTTAAAGTTTCAAGGAAACTTCATGAGACCGAAGGTCGAAAGCGAAGCGGTCAAGTTTGAATTTATGAATCCCGCTCGCCGAAGGAATGGTAAAACATTTTTTAAATTAATATTTATAACATCGCTGTTTCTGGTTTTATATTTTTTTCCTCAGGCAAACTCTTTTGCAAGTTCCGGCGGCAATAGCCTTAATAATCGTCAAACGGTTAAAAAGTTTTTTGTCGACCCCTCGGACATGAGGGTTAGTTTTGATTTTCAAAACGCAAGCATCGTAGATGTAATTAGAATGATAGCAAAGGTTTCGAATATGAATGTTCTAATCGGTTCCGATGTCAAGGGAACCGTAACTATGAAAATGCGCAATGTTCCGCTCAAAGATATATTGTCGGTTATAATGGAAGCATACGGGCTTGGAATGGTTAAAAAGGACGGAATTTATTATATAAACTCGTCGGGAACGATAGCATCCGTTGTTTCTGCGGAAAGAAACGCCAGAGCTATTTCGGAGCCGAAAATTACTAAGATTATCCCGATTAATTATGTGAGCGCTAACGGACTTATGCCAAAAATTAAAACTGTTTTAAGCTCTCAAGGCACAATAATATACGATAAATCTCTTCATGCTTTGATGATAACGGATACGGCTAAACATGTTATGAGGGCGGTTAGTCTTATTAAAAGATTGGACAAACGGACCCCCGAAGTAGAAATAGTAGCTAAAATGGTCGAGGTGGATAGCGGTTATACTTCCCAGTTGGGTATTAATTGGGAAGGGGGTTATTCAGCTGCCGCCCATACAACGACGATTAATACTCCCCCTAATTATTTATCGGGTCAATTATCTGGTTTGCCTTCCGGTCCTGGTTTGATTGCTCCAACGGCTGCCGCGCCGACTCTTGCAGCGGCTTCACCCGGCACTTTTTCTATTGGAATAGTTAACCAATATGCCAGCGTTGTGGCAACGCTTCAAGCTCTTGAAAGTTTGAATAAAGTAGAAACTTTAGCTTCCCCAAAGGTTGTTGTTCTTAATAATCAAAAGGCTACTATTGAAAAAGGGGAAACTTTATATTTGCCAGGGGTTGCGGGCGTCGGAGCCGTTGCCGCCCCGCAGGCTATTACTGCGCAGATATCTCTTAATATCACCCCTCATATTATGGCTAACGGAAATGTTAAATTAACTATAAATTCAACAAACGATACCCCGACATCTTATCCCGGCGCTCAGGCAGCGCTTCAGACCGAAAGCGTAAATTCAACGGTTATTGTTAAAAGTAGCAGTACCGTGGTATTAGGCGGCGTTTATCAAACGTCTAAAATAGTTAATACCAGTGGTATCCCTCTGCTTATGAATATTCCCCTGCTCGGATGGCTTTTTAAATCAAGGGATATCAATTATTCAAAGAAAGAATTGTTGATATTTATTACTCCAAGAATTATAAAAAGCTAATTATAATAGAAAAATTTATCCAGAAAAAGGTGTCCGATTTATTTTTTGTTTTCTTTAAAAATAAATCGGACACCTTTTTCTATTTTGCATTGCTTAAAAGTGTGTTTTTTTGCTAAAATATAGCAATGTTGATAGATGTTCAAAATTCAAAGGATAAAAGAGGAATAGCCATAGATAAAGTCGGCATAAAAAATCTCAGCTATCCAATTGCCGTTCTCGATAAAAAAAAATCTCTCCAGCATACCATAGCCAATATAAATATGTATGTTGACCTTCCACATTATTTTAAAGGCACGCATATGAGCCGCTTTCTCGAGGTTTTAAACGAATACAGGGGAGAAATAAGCATTGTCAAATTTCCCGATGTTTTAAGAAAAATCAAGCATGTTTTAAATGCAAATTCCGCTTCCGTGGAAATGGAATTCCCTTATTTTATCGAGAAAACTGCCCCTGTCAGCAGAAAAAAAAGCCTTATGGAGTATATTTGTTATTATAACGGGACGATAAGGGGTGCAAAAGAGGACGCGGGGGAAGAAAGTATTATCAGGATAGGCGTTAAAGTGCCTATTAATACCCTGTGTCCCTGTTCCAAAGAAATATCGGAATATGGGGCGCATAATCAACGGGGTGTCGTTTCAGTTTCCATCGAGTTTAGCAAATTAATATGGTTTGAAGATATAATCGAAAGCGTTGAATCCTGTGCAAGCTCGCCCATATATTCGCTTTTAAAAAGGTCGGATGAAAGGTTCTTGACGGAGCATGCTTACGAAAACCCAAGATTTGTCGAGGATGTGGTCAGGTGCGTAGCAGGCATTCTCAAAAAGGATAAGGATATTAAGCGGTTCAGGGTAGAGGCGGAAAACTTCGAAAGTATTCATAATCATAATGCTTATGCAATGATTGAGGGGTGAAAAAACGAGATTGCTTCGCTACGCTCGCAATGACATCTGTCATTGCGAGCGTAGCGAAGCAATCTTTTACAAATAAATAATAATAATAATAATAATCGGAGAATATATATGTTAAGATTTTTGACTGCGGGAGAATCCCACGGAAAGGGGCTCGTTACTATAATAGATAATTTTCCGTCGGGGGTGAAAATCGACAGGGATTTTATCGATGAAAAGTTAGCCTTACGGCAATCCGGCTACGGCAGGGGCGCGAGGCAGAAAATAGAAACCGATAAAATTGAATTTTTATCCGGCGTCAGGGGCAGTTATACGACCGGTTCCCCAATATCCTTTTTCATAAAAAACAAAGATTATGAAAACTGGGTTGAAAGAATGGATATATTTAAACCTGTGGACGAAAAAAACAAAATACATATTCCGAGACCAGGCCATGCGGATTTTGCAGGTTCGCTAAAATATAACCTCGATGATATAAGAAATGTTTTAGAGCGTTCGAGCGCAAGGGAAACCGCCTCAAGGGTTGCGGTCGGGGCGATTTGCCAGATTTTGCTGAAAGGGTTTGGGATTGAATTTGCTTCAGGGGTTGCCGGTATCGGCGAGGTTAATGCCTGCAATTATATTGACCTTTTTAACGAGGATATTCTTAAAAATATTAAAAATTCCGAGCTTAGAATGCCTTATCCGGATTTGGAAGCCAGGGCAAAAGCCTTAATAGACAAGATAAAAGCGGAGGGGGATACTATTGGAGGATTGATTATTGCGCAGGTAAACAATCTTCCGGTAGGTTTGGGGAGTTTTACCCAGTGGGATGAAAAGTTAGATGCGCATATAGCAATGTCTTTAATGAGCATTCAGGCAATTAAAAGCGTGGAAATAGGTTTAGGGATAGAATCGGGTTATGTAAGAGGGTCCCGTTATCAGGATTCCATCTATCTTAATAAAAATAACGATAATTATAATGAAAAAAATAGAAGATATTTTAGGAAGACCGACAATGCCGGGGGCATAGAAGGCGGAATGTCCAACGGAGAGATTATAAGCGTCAGGTGCGCAATGAAGCCGATTCCTACGCTTATGAAGCCGTATCTCGATACTGTCGATTTAAAAACAGGGGAAGCCGAAAAGGCGTTTCTTGAGCGCTCGGATGTTTGCGCTGTTCCCGCCGCTTCCGTCGTGGGCGAGGCTGCTTTAGCTTTTTCGGTATGCTACTTTTTCTTAAAAAAATTCGGCGGGGATAGTTTTGAAGAGATTAAAAGGAATTACGAAGGCTATATAAAGAGTTAGAAAAATGGATAGAGTTGAAAATGTTTAATTATAAATACCCCGTCATTTTGCCTTAAGGCAAAATGACACCCCTTTTAAAAAAAGGGGAATTAAAGGCAAAGCGGATACCTTAAAATGAAAACTAATATTGTGCTTATCGGGTTTATGGGAGCCGGAAAAACGGAAGTCGGGCGGCTTTTGGCAGAAAAAAGAGGGTATAACTTTGTTGACCTTGATTACATTGCGGAAATCCGCGAGAGCATGACGATTAATGAAATATTTAAGCAAAAAGGCGAGACTTATTTTAGAGACATAGAAAATAAAATTTTAAAGGATTTTAAAAAAAATAAAGATAATATTTTAAGTTCCTTAAAAAACTTTATACCTATAACCTTAGCATCCTCAAAATCCGGCAATTTAATTATAAACGGAGAGGATAAGCGCTGGGTAATCTCTACCGGAGGAGGTATGCCGGTTTATAAAAACAATATGGAAATGCTAAAAATATTGGGTTATGTCTTATACCTTAAGGCCGGGGCAAAAACTATTTATCGAAGAATCAGGTCGGAAAAGAACCGTCCGGTTTTGGGGGAAAGCGGCTTTAGCGAAAAAGATATTAAAAATATACTTGAAGAAAGGGAAAATGTTTATAAAAAAGCCGATATGATAATTTATACCGACGGACTTTCGCAGCAGGGCGTTGCCGAAGAAATAGATATCTTTGTTTCAAATTTATAACCCCCGCCCCCACCGTTAATAAAAAAATTAAAAAAATTAAAGTTTAATTTTAAAAAGGACGATATAAAATAAAGAAGTAAGGTTGTCGTGTCTTTAAATATCGGGTTTGCTAATTATAATTAAGAGGAGGTGAAAAGGGTAAGTATTACAGATATGAGATAACAGGCAATCATATTTCTATTTTTAAGATTAATTTAAACAAAACTTTCGGCACGGATGCCGGAAAAATTTATCATGGAGGATAAAAATGTATAACGGTTTATTTATCAATTCAAACCAGTCTGCAATTATTGCGGAGAACAATCTTCAAAACACTTCTAATGCATTAGGGACCGCACTAAACAGGTTATCGAGCGGCTTAAGAATAACCGGCGCTTATGTTGACCCTGCCGGTTATCAAATTGCCCAGGGGTTAAATTCCACAAACCTCGGTATTAATCAGGCGACAAGAAACGCAAACAATGCTAATTCATTAGTTTCAATTGCCTCAGGCGGTCTTTCGACCATTCAGGGAATGCTTGGAACAATGCAGACATTAG
The DNA here is from genome assembly GCA_023489335.1 of Deltaproteobacteria bacterium. Taxonomy (GTDB): domain Bacteria; phylum SZUA-79; class SZUA-79; order Acidulodesulfobacterales; family Acidulodesulfobacteraceae; genus Acidulodesulfobacterium. The sequence goes on from JAMDCP010000011.1 coordinate 286,327, forward strand.
CAACCGAAGCTGCAAACGGAACAGAAAGCTCTCAGGATCTGGCGGCGTTAAACAGCGAATATTATCAGCTTGCTTCGGAAATAACACAGATTGCCCAATCCAACCAGTTTAACGGCCTGCATCTTTTGAATGCCAACGGGGGAAATCCTTATATAAGCGTAGAAAGTGGCACAGGCACAGTTCAATTTAATACAACCGCAAGCGCCTTTAATTTCCAAATAGGTTATAATGCAAATACAGCTACCAATCAGATTCAGGTGACTATTAGCGGGACACAGGCTTCTCAGTTGGGAGAAAATGCTGGAACGGTGTATCTTACAGGAGCGGCAGGAACGGCATATACGGCAACCGAGTTCATTTCTTTGACCGGGATTAGTTATTATTCCGCAACATCTACAGGAGGGGTTACGACTATTAATTTAGCGGCGGATGGAATAACCAGCGCTTCAGCCAATTCGACTTTTGCGTCCGGCGTTTATTCACCGGTTAATAATGTTGACCTGTTGAGCAATACCGATGCCTTAACCGCCCTTAGCGCCGTTCAGGCTGCAAATGTTCAGGTAGCCAGTATGAGCGGTCAGCTTGGTTCGTATCAAAACAGGGTTACCCAGATATTGGGCAACCTGCAGACGGAAGGGCAGAATACTCAGGCCGCGTATTCCCAGATTATGGATGTTAATTTTGCCGCGGAGATGGCAACATTCACATTGCAGTCAACGCTTGCTCAATCCGGCGAGGCTATGCTTGCCCAGGCAAACTTAATTCCGCAGGGACTTTTGACATTGCTTAGATAAAAGAAGCGGTTAAAAATAAATAGGGGGTATATATAATCTGTCTTTGCATATTGCTTAATTAAGAAATTAAGATTATATATACTTTCCTATTTGTATTTATCAAGGTGATTATTATGAACGGGATAGAAAGTGTCATCGGGAATACTGTCGGCCAGGCAAATAATTACGCAATTAATTATGATGCTACGCAAAATTTAGAAAACCAAAATAATGGAATTCTGAATAATAATTTGCAGACAGGCGGCGCGGTGCCTTCAAATAACACGCTTGCCGCCGTTAATAATAATTCTAATTCGGCAGGGTCGGTTAGAAATAATAATAGCGCGGGCGGCAACCAAAAAAAATTAACTGCGCAAATATTACAACAGATACAAAAGGAATTAAATCCTTCACCTATGCTACCAACTGTTTATATGTTAAGTTGGGACGGCAAATACGGGGGTGTCGTTCTTAATGTAATCGATAATAAAACGGGCGAGGTTATAGGAACCGTTCCGCCCTCGCAGGTGCTTAAATATTTAAAAAACTATTACAAAGGAATGTTTTATAATAATAAATCTTAATTTAAAATAATAAAACAATAGAAGGTGAATAATTTATGTCTATAAGTCCAACTGCCGCATATCCGAATCAGGGCTTAATTACAATGGGAACGGGTCCTGCATCGGGAATCAATTATTCCCAGATACTTGCCGCTTTGCAACAGTGGCTTTCCCAACCCATAACGGTATTGCAGACCCAGGAAGGGGTTTATAACAACCAGTTAAGCGCATGGCAGACGATCGGGACAGATTTGACGAATCTTGATAAAGCCGCTCAGGCATTGGCAAGTCCGAGCTTAATGAAAAATTATACCGCTAATTCTTCAAATACTTCCGTCGCAACTGCAACGGCTTCTTCCTCTGCGCTTCCGGGGACATACTCTTTTACCGTAAATCAGTTAGCCCAGGCTAATACGTTAGGCTCTCAGGGAATTGCCTCAACCTCCACTACTGTGGCTGGTTCAGGAACGGGAACATTTAACATAACCGTTAACGGGACGACAACCGATGTAACATTAAATTCCACCACCGGCTATACCTTAGCAGATTTAGCGCAGGCAATAAACAATGCTAATGCCGGCGTGAGCGCTTCCATTATTAACGACGGGAGTGCGAACGATCCATACAGGTTGGTTTTGACAAGTAATACCACAGGTACAAACAGCGCTATATCAATTACCAATAATTTATCGGGAGGTTCCGTAAGTCTTAACTTTAATTCAACTACTATAAACCCGACATACTGGGTTAAGCAAATAGCTTCAACCGATGCCTTGCCGGCCGATACGGGAACCTACACCGGCACGCAAACCCAAACCTATACTTTCACTGCCCAAAATAGCGGGACTGTCGGGACTAACGCAATTACATATGACTGGACCAATTCTTCGGGTCAATCCGGAAGTTTTACGGTTCCGTCAACCGAAACGGGAACAACTTCTTATTATATAGACGGCTCTACTTCGTCAAACTCTACCAACAGCGGTATCGAGCTTACCTTTACTAATGGCAAGACCGTGTCGTCGGGAGATAAGTTTTCTTTAGATGCCTTTAACCCTCAAATGGTAGCGGCTCAAAATGCCGTTATAAACTATGGAAACGATTATATAACGAGCCAATCCAACACCGTAACCAATGCCATACCGGGTGTTACTTTAAGCCTTGTGGGAACAGGTTCGGCATCAGTAACCGTCGCTTTAAACAGCAGCGCGATAAATTCCGATGTCAGCAGCTTTATTTCGAGTTACAATCAGCTTATATCGGATATAAATTCACAGCTTCAGTATAATACGCAAACAAAATCAAGCGGTCCTTTAGGAGGCAGCGCAACGCTTATGACGCTAAAGAGTTCGCTTATGTCTTTTATGGCGTCGGAGGCGCCTGGTTTAACGGGTAATAACGGGCTTGCCTCGACTTACGGTATAACTCCCGACCCGTCAGGTTCGGGCAAACTTCAGTTTGATTCCACTACCCTTGATTCCATATTAACCTCTAATCCCACTCAGGCTCAGCAGTATTTCAGTTCGCTATTCGACGGTTCGCCGACCGCGAACGGCGTGGCACAGGCCGGGGGGATGGTAACTTATTTGAACAGCTATACAAACCCAGCAAACGGGATAATTCAGTATAAAGAAGCGGGAATAAACAGCAACATAACAAACTTAAACAATCAGATTTCATTAGAACAAAGCATGGTTCAGGAACAAATGGGCATTTACACCCAAGAATTTTCACAGCTCGAGTCTTATATAGGCCAAATGAATACCACCAATCAGGCTTTAACAAGCTCTATTGCCAAACTGCCGTGATTGGTTCCCATATCCCCTTTTAAAAGGGGTGATATATTCACCTGCGCGTTGTCAAGGCACGCCCTTGACGCAGGTGAATATGCCGCTAAAGCAGGCTGACGGGGTATTTTAAATTAATTAATATATTAAGGAGTGAAATGATGCAGAATGGCGGTTATAATAATTACCAGGGTACCGATGTCGCAACGGCAGACCAGGGGAAGCTTATCTTAATGGCTTATGAGGGGGCTATAAACTTTGCCAAAATTGCTAAGGAGAGATTAGCCGCTAACGATTATGCCGGAAAATCCATTAATATATCTAATGCCGTTGAAATAATAAATGAATTGCGCTCCAGATTAGATATCGAAAAGGGTGGCGAAACCGCTAAAAATTTAAATAATTTATATATATTTTTGTCAATGCAGCTTACTACGGCCAATTTAAAAAGGGATATACATAAAATAGACGAGGCGGTAAAAATTCTCGAGACTTTATATAATGGATGGGTCAATATTGTTGAATTAGAGAAGAAAAAAGCTTTAAACGGGTTTAATGATGAGAGGGAGACTGTTAATTTGACCGCTAATGTCGTGGCGTAGCAGTGATTAATGACGAACTTCCGGAGATTATTTTATTTCAACGAAGAAGGGTAGGAGACCTTTTTCAAAGCCTTCCTTTAGTTAAAAACATACTGTCGGGATTTGAGGGTAATTGCCGTTTATTTATTGTCGTTAATAAAAATTTAAAAGTATTACAGCCTTTTTTTGAACCGAATATCGCTTTAATAGATTTAAACGACTTTTTTAAAGAATTTTATAGTGTCGATTTAAATGAAAGCGCATGTCCGGATTATTTAAATCTAACCAAAGATGCCGTTGTTTTTGACACAGCCATAAACCTTAATTACAATTTAACGAATTCTTTAATATTAAATATTATTCCTGCCAGGTCTAAATCAGGCTTTATAGCAAATCAAAAAGGGGATAAAAAGCAAAAAATAATTTATCCGTTAAAGGCGGTAAACTATTTTTTTAACTCTATAAGACATAGAAATCAAAACAGGATTAATATAGCGGATATTTTTTGCCTGTTTAACCCCGATTTTTATTTAGAAAATAAAAGTCATTCCCGCGTAAGCGGTAATCCATGTAATAATAAAGGTTTTGACGGGCTAAAAAGGGCAAAAAAAAGAGATAACGGTTTTAAGAGGATTATATTTGCCGTAGGCGCAAGTTCTCCGAAAAGGCAGTGGGATAATAATGAATTATCGGAACTCATCAAATTAATACGTGGTAATCACCCCGATTTTGAAATTATATTAGCCGGTTTAAAAGAGGAATCGGATTATGCAAAACAGATTGAAAATAGTCTTGATTTCCCTATTTTAAATCTTGTCGGCGGGACATCGCTGACAGAGGTAATAGAACTTCTAAAGACCGGTGATATTATAATTTCGCCCGATACGGGGCTTCTTCAAATCGCATCTTTTATCGGACTTAAAATAGCGGCTATTTTTCTGGGAAATGCAAATGTATATGAAACCGGTCCGTATCTGGAAGGCTCTTATGTAATCTCTCCGGCTATAGGTTGTTATCCCTGCCTTGAACATTTAAGGTGCGAGTTTAATTATGAATGTAAAAAAAGAATAAAAGCAAAGGATGTTTTTAACCTTATTGAGCTGATGCTGTTAAGGGACGGCGGCGGGTTTAATTATGGCGGTAAGAAAAAGGATAATATTCTAAAGGATTTAGAAGGAGATTCTAAAGAAGGGAGATTTAACTTATATAAAATATCTAATAGTGTAGTAACGCTTTCGCCCGTTCCGGTATTTAAGTCAAAATTGGATAAAATAAGCATTGCCTCGGAGATTTTTAAATTCGGGTGGTTTAAAATTCTTTCGGATAATAAAATTAGCGCATGTTATGACGATATATTAAAATATTTAACCGATTATTTTGTTTTTGATTTAGATATTGCCAAATCTATCAATGATGATATAATGTTTTTTAAAAATATAATGGCGAATGCATTTAAAACAAATGAAATTTCCGAAAATTTTATTTTGTTTTTAAAAAATATGGCATTAAATTATCCGCATTTGTCGCTCCCGCTTAATTATTTTATAAGCGAGATACGGTTCGGCATAGAGACTAACGATAAGCGGTATATAAAATCATCTTTTATCGATATTACCTTCTTTTTAGAAAATGCGCATAATGTGTTAAATCAATTTCGTTAAAAACTTTAGATTTTAATTACCTAAATGGATTTTTTTAAAACAAATATAGAAAAAATAAAGCGAAAGAATGCCGGTTTATATAATCTATTAATTTCTAATGAAAATTTAAATTTAGAATTTAATTTAGCCGTTATAAAAACAAAAAAAGAAGGTTTTAATTCTTTAAAGATAAATAATATCACCGTTCATTCCGTTTACGACCCATTTGCCGAGGCAAAAAAATGGACGGAGGTTAATTTAGGAAACGCCGGTCATAAGTCTAAAAGGATTATAGTCTTTGGTTTGGGCGCAGGCTATCATATTAAAGAATTGATTCTGGAGCTATCCGAAAGGGCAGGTAGAAATGGAGAAGTTCCAGTTGTCGATGTAATCGAACCGGATATTCGGACACTGCTGTTTATATTAAAAAATTTTGATATTTCGGATATATTAGACTACATTAATATAATTGTTTACGGGAAAGATACTAAAGAAAATGATTTTTTTGAGAGCCTTAATCTGTCCGAATATAATCTTTTACTATTTTCCCTTCCAAGTTATCAAAGAATATTTGCGGATATTTATCCCCCGCTATTTAAAATATACACTATAAGGCAACTTTTTAACAACTCAAAATTTAAAGTGAGCGTCGTTCAGCCGATTTACGGCGGTTCTTCCACCATAGGCAATTATATCCGCAAGGCTTTTCTAAACGAAGGATATAATGCCGATATTATTGACTTTTCACCTTTCTATCAAGCATATAAGTCGTTTGAAAATTACACTGCGGACAGCGTTAATCTTGAGGCGTTAAGGCAGAATTTTTTTAATGTTTTAGGAGAGGCATTATTGGCGAAAGTAGGCGAAAATCCCCCCGATTTGCTGTTCTTTATGGCGCAAGCTCCCGTTAATCAGGTAGTTTTATCAAAAATCAGGGATATGGGCATAAAAACGGCATACTGGTTTGTCGAGGACTTTAGATTAATGACATACTGGGATAAAATTGCCCCGTTTGTCGATTATTTTTTTACTATCCAGAGGGATGAATTTTTTGAAAGGCTGAAAGGATTGGGTCTTAATAACTATTATTATATGGAGCTTGCCTGCCTTCCAGATTTTCACAGGAAGTTTAAAGAAGATGAAATTAATATAAAAGATATGGAGTTTTACGGAAGCGATGTAAGTTTTGCGGGGGCGGGGTATTATAACAGAAGGAATGTGTTCTTAAAGCTGGTCGATTTGAAAAACTTTAAAATTTGGGGCAGGGATTGGGATTTAAACACTCCTCTCGGTTTATTTATAAAAAACAACAATCAAGGTTTTACCGAAGAAGAGGCGGTTAAGATTTATAACTGCACAAAGATTAACATCAATCTCCACTCGTCAAGTTATCACTGGGATATAAATCCCGAAGGCGATTTTCTAAATCCCCGTTTTTATGAAATTCTTGCGTGCGGCGGATTTCAGCTTGTCGATTACAGAAAATACATGGAGCCTGAGTTTGAACCAGGCAAGGATTTTGTGGTTTTTAACGATGTAATGGATTTAAAGAAAAAGATAGAGTACTATCTTGGGAATGAAGAGGAAAGGCTTGAGATAGCAAATCATGGATATGAAAAGGTTAGAGGTCGCCACACATACGAAAGGCGCGTAAGGGATATAATGGATATAGTTCTGATTAATTCTTTCGATAGCTTTAAGACTAAATTTATTTATAAAAAAGTAGGCATCGATAAATTATTGGATGAGGTAAAAGAAAACGATGAGCTGTACAATATCATTCTGTCTATGATAAATAAAGGCTTAATAAAAGACGGAAATATTTCGGTGGACGAACTGGCGGAATATGTTAAATCTGGAAGCGGAAGGCTTTCAAAAACCGAGGCGTTAATATTATTGCTTCAGCAAATCAGGCAAAAAATTACGGCTTTTTAATTTTTTAATGTTTATCGTTTAATTAATGGAACTTAAAAAGATATTAATAATAAATTTTACCAGAATGGGAGATTTAATTGAATCCACATCCCTGTTTAAAAAGGTTAAAACGGTATATCCCGACAGTTTTGTTACCCTTCTTGTCCTGCCCGAATTTTACGAGATATGCGAGTTTTTCGACGATATAGACGAGATTATAACATTTGATATAACGAATATATCCGGCGATATATTTAATAATAATTATAAGTTTAGTTATAAACTTTATAAATCTTTAGAAGATTTTTTAAATAAGTTTACCAAAACAAACTATGAGGTCGTTTTTAATTTAACGCATGATATAATAAGCTCATATTTTATGTATTTATTAAAAGCCGATAAATTTATAGGGTTTTCAAGAAATAGGGAAGGAGATTTACTTAAAATCGGGGAGATTGTATTATATTTTATAGGCGCCGCAAAAATAAGGAAAGCAAGCTGTATTAATTTAGTCGATATTTATAAAGAGATGCTGCCTCAAAAGGCGGCTGCGAGAAGAGTTTATTTAAATACCTCAAAAAAACCGGATGCCCGCGAGTCCGCAAAAAAAATTTTAACCGAAAACGGCGTTCAAGATAACAATGTTGTTATATCGTTTGCCATAGGGGCATCATCCGAATTAAAAAAATGGAAAAAAGAATACTTTTTAGAACTTGCAAAATTATTAATAAAATATGATATAAATATTAAAATATTGATATTGGGCGCAAAATATGACAAACCTGCAGGGGATTACATAAAGCAAAATATAGGGAGCGAATTTAACGATAATATTATCGATTTGACGGGAAAAACATCGGTTTCCGAGCTTGTAAATATTGTTGAGGGAAGCCATATTTTAATTACGAACGATACGGGTACAATGCATATAGCGGCTGGGGTAGTAACCGATATTATTGTTCTTTATACCGGCCAGGCGGGATATTTTGAGACGGGTCCTTATGCGGAAAATCAGGTGTTGGTATTGCCGGATATTCCATGTTTTCCGTGTGATTTTGGGGTTAAATGCAATAATTTTATCTGTGCAGATTATATTAAGCCAGATAATATATTTGAAATTATTAAGTTAAAATTAGAACAGGGGCTCAATAGGGAAAACTTAAAGGATTTAAATTTAGGAAAAATTAATTTGCTTATTTCAAAATTCGATAAATTTGGATTTATGGATTATGTTCCGTTAAAAAGGCGAAGGCTTTCTTTTGACGATTTAAAATTAAGAATATTTAAGCTGTCTATGGAATCCGTGTTGAATAAAAATGCTCCGGATACCGTCGGCAAAAGGGATATTAGGGAAATATTGGATAATTACTCCGGCATAGACGAGAATATATTTGACAATTTAGATAAATTAGTTGAAGTGATAGGCAAGATGATTAATTTTTGCTCCAAGGCTATGAAAGATATAAAGTCTATCTTGAAAGATATAATAGATTCAAGAATCGATTCCGATAAAGCCGCCGCGGGGCTGAATGCAATCGAAAATTCCGATGTAAATTTGCTTTTTAACGGACTTATATACGATGAGCTTTTTGTGTTGAATATCATGTATAAATCTTATAAGCAAAGTATCCTCAGCTATGACCTTTTTGGGATTAGCGTCGATTCGCTTAAGAATTTTTCTAAGTATAAGCTTTATTTGCAAAATTATAAAAGATTGATTGCAGAGTTTAAAGAGGAAATGGGCGCAATGTTTTAATTTAATAAATTCATGGGAGGATTTATTTATGATGAAGATAAAAATAGACGGAAAGGATGTGGATTTGTCTGTTCGGGGCAATAAGCCCGACAGCCTGTATGATTTTATTTCGAACGATATCGTAAATTTTATTCCGAAGGGCAGGGTAATTAAAGATATATATTTAAATGGGACGAAATTCGACGAACTTTTAATAGACGACGGAAAAGCTAAGGCGCTCAGACTTACCGAAGACGGGGAATTGGGTATTATCACTATGAGTTCGAATGATTTAATTTTGGAATCTATTTCCGCAATTAATAACTATTTTAATGATTTATCGAAAAATTTAAGCAAAGTTTCGGACCTTTTGAGGGTTGGAAACGATAAGGACGGTTTTAACGACTTTGCGGCGGATTTGAAGGGCATAACCGCATTTGTCCAGATTATGGATAAACTCGCGCCGTTTTTAAATATAGATTATTCGACATATACTTATAAAGAGAAAACAATAAAGGCATATTTTGACGACCTGGAAACGGTTTTATCAAAAATTTTGGAAACGCAAAGGAGCCATGATTACACCATGCTTGCCGATATAATAGAATTTGAAATGGAGCCTCTGCTTAAGGTATGGCAGGATGTGCTGGAATCTTTTAAAAGCCGAATATGATCCGTATAAACACAATAAATAATGAAAATATAGGCGGTATAGTCGAGGATTTAAAAAACCGGCTGATAAAAGACGATTTTTTAATAATCGAGATTCCCGCGGATTATTTAATATTAGATAATTTTGAAAAAAGATTAGACAGCTCAGGCATTTTGATTACGGAATTCGAATATAGAGGCAACCTGATATTGCTTAAACTGGCATCAGCCTCTCTCGCCGCCTCCCTGACGGAAGAAGCTCTCAACCTCACCTCCAACCACGATTTGTTTGCTTTTAATCCTTATAACCTTTCTCTTGCAATAAATAAAAATAACTGTCATAGCGAGACAGAAAAGATTGATTTTGCATATCTTAAAACCTGCCTTTTAACATTCCCTTTCAGTTTATTAAAAGAGATTTATGTTAAAAATATTCTTGAAAATTTTGATTACGATGAAAATGAATTTTTCTTTAAAGAGTTTTATAGAATGACGGCATTTGGCGGCAAGCTGCATTTAGAGGTGAGCGATATTCCTTTTTATTTTAAGTTATATAATGAGATAAAAATAAAAAGACCCGATTCTATGGATTTATTGCCGGCAATAAGGGAATATGAAAAGACAACCAAGGAATACTCCGAAAGCCGCTATAAGTTATTTGCTCCGGAAATGCTAATTAGCCGCTCCCTTAAAGATAATAGTTTAAAAAGCATTTATTCGCATGACCTTTTAAAAGCCTATTTAGAATATTGTGGTTTTATAAATGTTTTTCCAAGAGTGAGCGCAGCGGATTATGAAGCCGGAAAAATTGGGATGGATGCGGTAAAGATGGGGCTAAAAGAGTTTGCGGCATTGCCCAAAAAAGTGTTATTAAGGGCTGTTTCGGGATGTTATGACGATTTGCTTGAGTTTAGCGTATTTATAAGAAATCTGCATAACGCTTATAACAATTGGGATTTATATCTTATAACGGATAATTGCGATTTTTTTGAAAATAATATTTACTTAAAATATTTAAGCAGTACAATGACCGATGAAAATGTCGATTATACTATTATATTAGATAATGCTAAAAATCTGCCGGTGGTAGATTATGCCTTAAAGTTTGTAAGTAGCGGAAAGCCCGATATATTTATAAGCGAAAAGGATGTTGCAGAATCTTATGACCTTTTAAGAAACGCAGGCATTAATCTCAACGAAAAATTTGCCATATTAGATACCGATTTCATAGATAACAAGGAAGAAACCTATATATTAAATATTATAGAAAAGGATTTTTCTTATCTAAGAGATTTTAAAGTTTTAAATATCTCCCTTAAAGAGCAAAACATGCTGACTTTAAAAAAATTAGCGGTAATAATAAGCCTTGCATCATTTTATGGCGGCGGCGGTTTTTTTTATGGGTTAGCCGATGGTTTATGGGTTCCTTCTTATAATAAAGAAATTGATAAGTTTAATTATAGAAGGAGCAAAGAAGATATTGACCTGTCTATTATAATTCCCGTATTTAATAATATTGAATATACTAAAAATTGCTTAAATTCATTGTTTAAAAATCATCCGCTTTTAAATTTTGAAATAATCGTAATAAATAATGCCTCAACCGACGGAACGCAAGAGTTTCTGAATGGTTTTGATTATCTGGATAACTTTACCATTATACGCAACGATTCTAATCTGGGCTATGCGCATGCTTGCAATCAAGGGGCAAAAATAAGCAAAGGTAAATATTTATACTTTTTAAATAATGATACCATCGTATTTAAAGGCGCGATTGACGAACTTTTTAACACATTGGAAAGCGCAGGGGATGAATTCGGCATGGCAGGTTCATTGCTTTTTTATCCGGATGGGAAACTGCAGCATGGCGGGGTTGCGTTCAGCAGCGAAGGAACCGCTTATCATCTTTTTAGAAATACGGAAATAATAGGGTGCAAGAACCTGATGTTTAAAAATGCCATATTTTTAAAGAAGTGCAATAGTGTCACAGCGGCTTCAATGATAATAAAAAGGACTCTTTTTTTTGACATCGGCGCTTTTGACGAAAGTTATAAAAACGGGTTTGAGGATATCGATTTATGCCTTAAAATCAGGCGGCTAAAAAAAGATATTATATTTAATCCGAAAAGCATGCTTATACATTTTGAAGAAAAGACGGAAGGCAGAAAGAAATTTGACATGCAAAACCAGATTAATTTTCAAAACAAGTGGAAATTTAGCTTTAGGCAGGATGATAATATTTTTGCCGAAATTAGCGATATGAGGATGTTTCTTGAACCAGCGACCTTTCGGATACTTAATTATTCCATAAGCGAAATTAAAATGATGGAAGAAGAATTATATAAACTGTTTAATTTAGGAAACTATAAGGACGCTTTAGAAATAGCGGAACATATATTAAAACATGATTCTTTAAACATAAAAGCTTACAGAAAGAAAATAGAAATAGAAATGTTACAAAAAAACTAAATATGATAAGGCTTTAACATTAGATAGGCTAAATATATAGTAACTATTAGGGGGATTCCAATGGGTTTAGGGAATTATGAAACAAACTTACGCCCGTTCACTGGATGATATTCTCAATTTAGCCAGACGATACGGATTATCCGCTTATGATGCTTCGTATCTAGAATTGGCTTTGCGGGAAAACCTTCTGTTAGCCACCCTGGATGAGGATTTAACTAAAGCTGCCAAAAAAGCCAGAGCAAAAATTTATTATGTTTGAAAAAGGTGTCTGAAAAAGATTTATTTTATTTCTCACGTATTGCCGCATTTACGCAGATTATTACAGCATGTTCTTGAGTTCTCAAAAATTTTACGGTTTAAAAGACGATAAGACTTCTTAATAGTTTATCCTTGACATAAGGAAATATTTGATATATTATTTCCTTATGCAAAAGAAAGATATTCTAAAAACAATCATAAGGGGATTTCATACCGAAGATATCCCTCTGTTTATACGCAGAAACATTGAACTGCCGTTAAATTCATCGAAAATCATAACGGTAACAGGGCCTAGAAGAGCCGGCAAGACATACCTCGTTTTTCAGCACATACAAGAGCTTATCTCTAAAAACGTAAGCAAGGAGAAAATTTTATATTTAAATTTTGAAGATGAAAGGATAGAACTGTCTCAGAACGAGCTCGACCTTATACTTCAATCCTATAGAGAGCTTTATCCTGAAATAAAGCTATCAGATTGCTATTTCTTCTTCGATGAAATCCAGAATTTAACAGGATGGGAAAGGTTTATCAGAAGAATTTACGATACCGTCTGTAAAAATATTTTTATTACAGGTTCCAATTCGAGGCTGCTTAGCAGCGAAATAGCCTCATCGCTTCGCGGAAGAACGCTAAAATACGAAGTTTATCCGCTGATGTTCAGGGAATTTCTTTTATTTAAAAAGTTTAATTTTAAGCCGGAAATCGACCTGTTCGATTCCGTAAAAAAAGCTGTTTTAATAAAGCTTTTCAACGAGTATTTGCAATACGGAGGGTTTCCGGAAATTGTCTTGCTCGAAGAAAATCTTAAGCTAAAAACCCTCCAGGAATACTTCGAGGTTATGCTATACAGGGATATTGCCGAAAGATATTCAGTCAGGGATACGCTTGTTTTAAAGTATTTCCTGAAAAGACTTGCGGAAAGCGTTACAAAGCCATATTCAATACATAAGATATACAACGAACTTAAATCAAACCAGATAAAGGTCGGAAAAGACACTCTTTATAAATTCATTGATTACGCCGAAGACGTTTATATGATAAAAACCATAAAAAAACATTATAATTCTATTATCAAAACCGAACTTGCCGAAAAAAAAGCCTACCTTGCAGATACAGGGCTTCTCGCCGCTATTAAAATGATTAATGGAAATAATCTTGGAGCGCTGCTCGAGAACCTTGTCTCTCATGAATTATCCGCAAGACATCAAGACATAGTTTTTTTTAAAGAAAGAAACAAATGCGACTTCATAGTAAACAAACGCAATTGCTTTCAGATTTGCTTCGATTTAGGTACCTACGAAACCAAAAAAAGAGAGATAGCCGGACTTAAAGAGGCATGCAGGTTCGTTGGTACCAATAAAGGTTACATACTGACTATGGATGAAAAATTCGATATCAAAGAAAGCGGTATAAATATAGCGGTCTTACCGGTGTTCGAATTTATATTGTCCGATATAATTTAGCAATAAATGAAAACTAAAAACCTTCTGTTAGCCACCCTGGATGAGGATTTAACTAAAGCTGCCAAAAATATGATACCGATATGCAGATATAGCAAATATAATATAATTGATGTAAAATATACATCATATGTAAATGGGTTGCGTATTCCGTTTAGCCGCTGCACGCAGTCTATAGCAATAATTAAAATAGCTTATAATTTCGTCAACGACGAGACGAACCCAGCGGAAGTACTTTAAAACTTCCACTAATAATTATCGATAAGTAGAAAGATACAATCTAAAATCACTATGAAATTAGGCACTAAAAAATCAGCCAACCTTGTTCTTTTATTATTTTTTATTATATTTATAGGAACGTTTTTTATTAACCTGCCAGGCATATGGGGACAAATACTAAAAAGAGCCGCCGAGGCTGCATTAATTGGCGGGATTGCCGACTGGTTTGCGGTTACGGCTCTTTTTAAACATCCGTTTAATCTTTCCTGTATTCCCCACACTAATATTATAGAAAATAATAAAAATAAAATTATAGATGGCGTAACCCGCATAGTAAACGAAAAATGGCTCAGCAAGGAGTTTCTCGGCAAAGAAATAAATAAAATTGACTTTTACGATGTAATCGAAAAGAGTCTTAAAAAAGATAAATATAATAAAAAAATAAGATTTAATGCAAGAAAATATATGATTAAATTTCTAAAATATTCAAAGACCGAAAAATTTAATAAATATTTATTGGATTTAATAAATAGAACCTTGGATTCGGCTGACTTAGCCGCTAAAATTTCAAACGGTATTGTAGCTTTTTTAGAAAGCAAAGATTTTGACAAAACTTACGATATGCTGGCAGTCCGCATAAAAAATTACATAGCGGCATACGATTCGATAAATTTGACGGAAATAACAGATTTGATAAAAATATTTGCCGAAAAATCGATAAACGACAATTTTGATAACGCAATGATGAGCCTTTGCGATTTTACAGTTCAAATAGTCGACGAAAACAAATCTTCGTTAAAAGAAAAAATAGTTGACGTTATCAACAAGTATAAAGAAAATACCTTTCTTAGAGAGCTTGCCGTTTATTTTGCACAGAAAACGAATATTCTTAATATCGAAAATTTATCCGATGAAATAATAGCCGAGATAAAAAACTTTGTAATCGATATTAAAAATAATCCGTCTAACGCTGTAAGGCTTGAAATAAAAAAATATGCATTAAATAAATTAAACATTATTGAAACCCTTTTTTATCAAAATCTTGACACATTTAAAGATTATATCTCAAACTATATTGACAGCTATAAAGGAAAAAATCTTTTTAAAAATAAGCTATTAAATATAATAAAATTGGATGAAACAAGCGAAAATAAAATTTTAAAGCAATTTGACAAACAGATAAAAGGATGGATCGTTGCCGCAAGTTTAAACATCGTTAAAACGATAATAGACAATAATAATATTTATATATTCAATAAAAGCTTATTTAAAGAAAAATTCGACTATGTAATAAGCTTAATTCTGAGGGAAGCCGAAAACAAAAAAACCGCTATAAATTTATTTTTCCGAGAAAAAACCGTATATGCAATGAAAGTTAACCATTCTATAATAGGAAAATTAGTCCGCGGATATTTAGAAAGTTTAGATAATAAAGAATTGGTAGCCCAGATAGAATCTAAAATAGGAAACGATCTTCAATACATAAGAATAAACGGAGCTTTAGTCGGCTCTTTAGTAGGCATAGCAATAGCGATTATAACTTTTTTCTTAAAATAAATCGCATATGCCCACGTGATTTATTTTGTTTCCCACAATCGGGATTTGAGCAATATTTTCTGTTGTTTCTGTTGTTTCATTGTTGACATTAGCAGAAAAATGATATTAAAATTATAAGGTATTATACTAATGCACGAAAAAAAGACGATATTTTACCGGGCATATAACGAGGCAATGAAAATCAGGGTAGATTTAAGCAGTTCAACCAAAGACAGCAGTTATGATATTTTAATAGGTTCGGGGATTGTCAACGCAAAAGCAGGCGATGAAATTATAAATGTTTTTAACTCGGCAGGTTTAAAAAACCGCGCATTCGTTATAACCTCCGAAACCGTTTCCGGTTTATACCGCTCGCTTCTTAATGGTTTTTTAGAAAATGCCGGCATTAAACCGGTTGTTTTATCCTTACCCGACGGCGAAGGCACAAAAAGCCTTAAGTATCTTTCTTATATTTACGATGAACTTATTAAAAACAGGTTCGAGAGAGGGGACTTTATAATTGCTTTCGGCGGCGGCGTTATCGGAGACCTGTCGGGATTTGCGGCGGCTACTTACCTGAGGGGAATAAATTTTATCCAGATTCCTACCACTCTGCTTGCGGATGTAGATTCCAGCGTGGGCGGAAAAACCGGCATAGACCATCCGGGAGGCAAAAACCTTATCGGGGCATTTTACCAGCCGAGATGCGTAATCATCGATGTGGATTTTCTTGATACCCTTAGCGAGCGTGAACTCAAAAACGGCTTTGCCGAGGTTATAAAATACGGCGCAGTTATAGATAACGAATTTTTTATATACTTAGAAAATAATTACGAAAAAATCCTTTCCCGCCATAAAGACAGCTTGATGCATATCATCGAAAAATCATGCGCCATTAAGGCGGATGTCGTTAATAAAGATGAAAAAGAGGCAGGGCTAAGGTCGGTACTAAATTTTGGACATAGTCTCGGGCATGCCATTGAAACGCTTTATAACTATGAAACCGTTAAACACGGCGAGGCAATCGCTATAGGAATGGTATTTGCCTCGATGCTTTCTGAAGATTTAGGGCTTTGCACCGGCGAGACGGCAGGCAGGGTCAAAACCCTGATTAAAAATTCAGGGCTTCCCGTGAAGGTTCCGGACTTTTCCCCCGAAGAGTATATTAACGCAATGAAACTCGATAAAAAGGTGAAGGGTAAGCTAATTAAATTTGTTCTTATAAAAGATATAGGCAGTTTTGTCTTTAAAGAGCTGGATTTTGAATATCTCATGAAATTTTTAAAGAAAATAAAGGATAGAAGGTTAGATAATTTATAACCGACACTCTCCTGGAATTAAAAATAAAAAATTTCGAAAAGGGTAGGTCAAATCAAGAGGTCATGGCAATACAAGTTGATGAATTAGAAAGAGAAATAGACTCATATATTTCATACCTTAAGATAGAAAAAGGGTTAAGCCCCAATACTGTTTCGTCATATCATCTGGATTTAATGAAGTTTCATAAGTATGCCGCGGAAAAGGAGATCGATTTTAAGACTGCATCGCCTTTGTTTTTTCAGGATTTTTTGGGATACCTGGCGGAAAACAACCTAAACGGAAAAACGAGGGCAAGGTTTTATTCTTCCGTTAAAGGGTTTTATAAATATTTATTTAAACACAGGAAAATCGCCGAGTTTCCGTTTAAGGATATAGAATATCCTTTTGTTGCCCAAAAACTGCCGGAATTTCTTACGAAAGATGAGATTGGCAGGATTTTAAGCGTTGATTTTAAAAATAAAGGCGGCAGAAATAAAGCAAAAGAAAGTTCAGATTTTGAAAATATAAGGAATAAAGTCATTTTAGAGCTTTTATACTCAAGCGGTTTAAGGATTTCCGAGCTGGCGGGAATAAAATTAGAAAATTTTAATTTCGATATGAATTTTATCAGGGTGCGGGGCAAGGGTTCGAAAGAAAGGATTGTTCCGTTCGGCATCCCCGTTAAAGAGGTTTTAAAAAGCTATTTGCCGTTAAGGCGGCAATATGAAAAATTGAGTAAAAGTTATATGTTCATTACAAAAAGAGGGCTTCCGTTTACAAGGCAGGGATTATGGAAGATAATTAAAAAGGCGGCGCTTCTTGCAAACATAGATAAAAACATTACGCCTCATATGTTAAGGCATACATTTGCCACACACCTTTTAGAGGGCGGGGCGGATTTAAGGTCTATTCAGCAGATGCTGGGCCATTCAAGCATATCTACAACGGAAATATATACCCATACGGACATATCCCATTTAAAAGCGCAGCATTCCAAGTTTCATCCAAGGAATAAATAAATACCCCGCTATTTTACCTACGGTAAATAGCACCCATTCCCCTTTTTCAAAAGGGGTGGCGGTCCGCCGCAAGCGGACCGACGGGGTATTTAAAAAAAGGGGAATAACTAAAGAAAGAACGATTCCGGATTTTGCGCTTATCAAGGAACAACGAGGTTAAAATTGACGCCAAAAGACTTAAAAGAAAAAATAACATTAGAGTATAAATCCTTAAAGGACGACCTGCTTAATTTTTCCTCTTTTCACACGACAAGAAGAATATCCCTTTTTTTTGATTCCCTTATTATAGAGGCATTCTCTAATATTAAAACGCAAAACGACTTTTGTCTTATAGCGGGGGGCAGTTATTCCAACCTTGAACTATGCCCTTACTCCGATGTCGATATTATGGTTATTACGCGGGAAGGGCTTTATCGGGAGGATGTTGCCAAAAGGCTTAAGGATTTTTTCTACCTTTTTTGGGACGCATCCGTCGATTTAGCCCAGAGCGTTAGAACCGTTAAAGAAGCAATAGGTTTAATGAAAACCGATTTCAATACATATACATCGTTTATAAATGCCAGATATATAACGGGAAACAAGGAATTATACGACGGGTTTAAAAATGAGTTTAAAAAGATAGATGCAAGGTCTATTTTTTTAGTCGAACTTATGAAAAGTTTAAGGAGAAGAAGGCTAATCAATGTTATGGTCGATAATGATATATTCCTCCTTGAACCCGATGTTAAAGAAGGAATCGGGGGGTTAAGGGATTACTCGTTTTGCGAGTGGGTTTATTATATCGCAAAAAAACCTTTTGCCCCGCTTAATTTTCTGCATAACAATCCGAATATAATAAACTATGAAAATGAAATTTTATTTAACGGCAGCGGGAACCTTGATAACGATAGGTCTAATAATGCGCATGGCGAAGGGAATGGGAAAAGCATAATAAGCGAGACATTTAAGCTAATGCAATTAGACAGTTCTTTAAATGCCGAGGATATTATAAATCTTTATAATGGAAAAGAATTTATATTAAAGGTCAGGGTTATGATGCATTTAATAGCTCGAAAAAAGTTAGACAGGCTTACATTCGATATTCAAGAAAAGCTTTCCCATGCCTTTTATTATAAAGACGGCAAATTTTTAAATAAGATTGAATATTTTATGCATGACTACTATATAAATGCCAAAAATATACATATTATTTCAAGGCTTATAATAAATTTTTTGATAAAACCTACGATTTTAATTCAAAAGTCAAGGCAGTTTTACAATTTAAATGTTGAAAAAGGCGTCAATCTTGGCAATAACCTGTATTTTGAAAATGGTCTAATTTGCATAAGGGATAGAAAGATATTTTTAACGGATGTTAAAAATATCTTCAGACTGTTAGACGCTTATCAGCTCACGGGCGAAAGGCTTGATATCGAATCTATAAACCTTTTGAAAATAGCCTGCTCTACTCATAGAAAGTTAATAAAAAATGACGACTATGCAAAAAGTTTTTTTATTAATCTTTTAAAAAAGAAAAAAAGAGTTTATCAAACTCTTTTGCTTATGCATGAAACAAAAATTTTAAGCGCATTAATCCCTGAATTTGAAAAGATAGATTCGCTTTCGACAAACGATGTTTACCATGTTTATACCGTTGATGCCCACTCCCTTAACGGAATTCGTTACCTCGAAGATATGGTGAATTTAAGAATCAATAAGGATTTAAAGGAAACATTCGAACATTTAAAAGGCGACGACCTGCTTATTTTGAATTTCTCGCTTCTTCTTCACGACATCGGAAAGGGATATTCTTCCCATCATGAGCAGGTAGGCTCTAAGATTGCCGTAAAGGCGGCAAAAAGGCTGGGTTTTGACGAAGAATCGCAAAATTTTGTAAATTTCTTAATATTAAATCATTTTCTGCTTCCATTGACATCCGAAAGAAGGGATATACACGACCCTGCAACAATTAAATCCATTTCATATACCGTTAAAGACATAAGGCATTTACAATTTTTGTTTATAGTCAGCCTTTGCGATTCGATGGCTGTTTCCAAAACAAGGTTTAATTCATGGAGAAAGATGCTTTTGGTAGAACTATATGATAGGACTTTAATGTTTTTAAAGAACGCGGAGGAATACTTCAGGGGCGATTTATATTACATAGACAGGATATACGAATATGTGCTGAAATTCGTCGGAAAGAAAGGTTATAATTTCCTTAAAGGTATAGGCATGGTTAATCTGAAGGGTTTTATCGACGGCTATATCGATAAATTTTATTCGGCTAACAGGTATTTAATGAGGGAAAGCCCTGAAAATATACTTCTCCATTTAAAACTATTTTCTAAAATCACCGATAAGCATAGATTTAATTTTGTGGCAAAAGCGCACGTCGAAGAGGATTATTATGAAATAGTTATCTGCGGAGAGGATAAAAAGACCATTTTTTCCGATATAACCGGCGTGCTTTCTTATTTTGATTTCAACATAATGAGCGCGGATATTAACACAAGGAAGGATGGAAGATTTATAGATACTTTTTTCGTAAACCATATTTATAAGAAAGTTGACGGAAAAATAGATTGGCATAAGTTAAGGAATACCTTTTTTAATGTTTTTAACGGCAGGGTATTGTTGGACGATATGTTTAAGAAAAAGAGGCAGAATGAAGGGTTGTTTAAAAAAAGCGCCCCGCATGTCTCAAACTCGGTCGAGATTTATAATAACCTGAGCGATGAATTTACCGTGATAGAAATTCAGGCATTGGACAGAAAGGGTTTGCTATACGACATCGGAAGAATTTTTAACAGGTTTGACATAAATATTTTTGTTTCGAAGATAACGACCCAGGGTAATAAGGCTTTTGATACCTTTTATGTAAAAGACAGCGGGGGAGACAAAATCAAAAGCCTATTAAACATAAGAAAGATTAAAAGGGCGATTACCATGGAGTTATAAAATGTTTATTTATTTTACTTGACTGATATGGCCGTTATATGTTAAAAATTATATATTATGGCAACGGAATTAAAAACAAAGACATTTGCCGAGCTTTACGAGTCCCAGGGGCATTACAAAGAGGCTCTTCATATTTATATAGACCTCTTAAAGGAAAATCCTCTCGACGATAGCCTTGCTGACAGCATTAAAAGGCTTCAGTCTCTAATCAATGAGGAAAATGCCAGCAAAAAGAGGTCGGCTGATGCTCAAGTATCGGCCATCGATAATTTCCTGCAAAAGGTTTACGCTTATAAAGTAAGCTGAAAAAAAATCGGCATCTTTACATTTCGCGTTATCATGCTTAATATTCAGGATTTAATTTTTCCCATAAACAATAAAAAAGCGTCCGGTTTTTTAATTAAAAATAGCAGCAATATTTTTTATATAACTTTTTATTCCGGGGAAGGTTATATTTATGTGTCCGCAAGCGGAGAAATAAATCTGTATGTGGACGGCAGATATGCTCAGCGGGCAAAAAGAGAGGCGCATAAAGCCAGGGGCAAAGTTAATATAAATATAATCGGCGTTAAGGAGATATATAAAGATATCGCAGCCGATATAACTAAACAATTCAAAGGCAGCAATAACGGCAATCGATATAAACCTGCGGTGCTTTTTGAATCCCCTTATTTTACCTATGAAGAATTTTTAAGTTTTAAAAAGGCGTTTAAGCATTCGGTTAAATTAATTCCGTCGCATAATGCTTTGTTAAAAATCCGTTCTTTAAAGGATAAAAATGAGCTAAATTCCATAAAAAAAGCTGTTTCCATAGCCGAAGGCTCATTTTTAAATTCGTTAAGAACAGCGTTAGATTCCGGATTAGAATTTAGCGAGCAGGGCATTGCCATGGAATATAAAAAACACTTGATAAATAATAATTCCAAAGAGTCTTTTGAGGCGATAGCGCTATCTAATAAAAACTCAAGTATGCCCCACGGGGCGCCTTCAGATAAAAAGGTGGATAAAAACGGCATTTTGTTATTCGATTTTGGAGCGGAATGGAATGGATATAAAAGCGATGAGACGGTAACGATGCATTTTGGCAAACCGGACAAAAAATTTTCCGATGTTTACGACGCGGTTTATTCGGCGCAACAATTGGCTATTTCAAAAATAAAGCCAGGGGTCAAATTTAAAGACTTGGACAAAACCGCAAGAGATTATATAGAAAAAAAAGGGTACGGCAAATATTTTACCCACTCCCTCGGACACGGGGTTGGGCTCGATATACATGAATATCCTTATGTTTATAATAAAAATGCCGATACGGTTAAAGAAGGGATGGTTTTCACCGTTGAGCCGGGGGTATATCTGGAAGGGGAGTTTGGCGTGAGAATCGAGGATATGTGTTATGTGAAAAGGGACGGGGCGCAAGTTATTACGAATATAAAGAAGAAAAGTTTTTATATTAAGGATATATTGCAATAAATTAAATAAAGCTATTTAGTTATATATTAATAAAATTAAAGGTTGATTTTTATTTTATTTTATTTTAAATTGTTTAAATTATTATTTATATAATTTGCATATTTACTTAATTAGTTTCTTAGAGGTATTTATTTGTGTATTCCACAACGGATTTCAAAAAAGGATTGAGAATAGAAATTGACAAAGAGCCTTTCGAGATTGTTGATTTTCAACATGTAAAGCCGGGAAAAGGCGGGGCTTTCGTGAGGACAAAACTTAAAAACCTGCTCAACGGAAAGGTGATAGACAGGACATTTAGATCCGGCGAAAAGGTGGAAACGCCCAATATAGAAGAAAAAAATATGCAGTATCTTTATTCCGAAGGCAACGATTATATCTTTATGGATAACGCAACATACGACCAGGTCCATATAAGCAAAGAAGCGGTTGGCGACAGCGCCGGCTTTTTGCTCGAAAATATTCAGGTCAATGTTCTTTATTATAACGACAAGCCTATCAATATCGAGGTGCCTAATTTTATTGAAGTTAAAATAATCAAAACGGAGCCGGGACTGAGGGGTGATACGGTTTCAGGGGCTACAAAGCCTGCTACGCTCGAGACGAATCTTGTAATAAATGTGCCTCTATTTTTAAACGAAGGCGATATAATTAAAGTCGATACAAGGACAAAATCGTATATAGAAAGGGTCAGTTTAAAATAACAAATAATAACATAACTAATAAAATAAAATAACAAAAGATTATAAGCCGATGAATATAAATGACATAAAGGATTTAATAAAATTTATTAAATCTAATAAAATTAAAGAATTTTACTATAAGAAAGGCGACGAAGAGGTTTCGGT
>JAMDCP010000006.1 GCA_023489335.1 Deltaproteobacteria bacterium
TTTATAATTATAATCTAATAGTATTCGTAACTATCGACTATTTCTTCGATTAAGTCTTCAGGTATTTCCTTTAAAAATCTTGACGGTAAATTATATTTATATTCTCTTGCCATTCTCCTTTTTTTGGACAATGTAATATACAGTTTTTCCTTCGCCCTCGTTATACCGACATAACAAAGCCTTCTTTCCTCTTCCAATGACGATTCGTCCCCCAAAGACCTTATATGCGGAAAAAGCTGTTCTTCTAAACCAACCAAAAAAACAACCGGAAACTCAAGCCCTTTTGCGCTGTGGAGCGTCATAAGAGAAACCTTCGATATGTCGGCATCAATTTCTGTATTTCCCCCGTTCTCGTCAATCGAGCTCTGGTCTAAAAATTCCATAATATTTTCAAATTCCTGTGACGCGTTTATTAATTCTTCTATGTTTTCTATTCTATTTTGATCTATGTCATTTATCTCTTTCGACTCCCCTCTGAGCATGGATTTATAGCCTGAAGCCTTATAAATCAAATTTAAGGCGGCTTCCAATTTATTTTCGCCTTCTTTTTGATTTTTATTTTGACTATGGTTGCTGTTAATTAAATAACTTAACTCTAAAATTAAATTAAAATAGCTTGCCAGATCCAAATTGCCATAATTCTTTAAATCTTTTTTGCCGCTAAAATCAAAACCGCTTTTGCCGGCAATGGTATTTTTTAAACCTCTAACCTCGCCGAGTAAACCGGATTTAAAAGCCGTTAAAATATCCATGCCGTTTTTTTTAGCAATATCTTCCATAGTTTTTACGGTTTTTTCGCCAACCCCGATTGGCACGCATTGAACGCTTCTTCCAAAACTTACTAAATCTTTAGGGTTTACCGCAAACCTTAAAAATGAGAGAATATCCTTTATTTCTTTTCTCTGATAAAATTTTAAACCGCCATAAATGTGATACTTGACGCTTTCCTTTATCAACCTGTCTTCTATAATTCTCGATTGAGAATTAGCCCTATATAATACGGCTATGTCTTTATTGGAATAGCCGTCCTCCCTCGCCAGCCTTCTTATTTCGCGCGCCACAAAATAAGCCTCGGATAAATCGCTGTTTGCCCTGTAAACGGTTATAGGTCCGCCGCCCGATTTGTCTGTTTTAAGCGTTTTGTCCTTCCTTAATTTATTTGTTCGCACTAAACTGGAAGCGGCATTAAGAATGTTTTTAGTCGAACGGTAGTTTCTTTCTAATTTTATAACACAGGTGTTCGGAAACGCTTCCTCAAACCTTAATATGTTATCGATATTCGCCCCCCTAAAACTGTATATGGACTGGTCGTCGTCGCCTACGACACAGATATTTTTATGCTTTTTCGCTAAAAGCTTGATAAGTTTATCCTGAATAAAATTGGTATCTTGAAACTCGTCAACCATGATGTATTTGTAAACCGAAGAATAGTGTTCCAAAACCTCCGGATTTTTTTCGAATAGCTTCACTGCATTAAATATTAAATCCCCGAAATCCATTGCGTTATTTTCTTTTAATTTTTTAGAATATGCCTCATAAATAACCGCATAGTTTTTCTCCCATGGCTTAACATTAAGGCTGGCTTCTTCCCAGCCTACATAAGAATTTTTATTTCTTTCTACAAAATACTTTACTTTAGAAGGGGTGAATATCTTTTCGCTGATATTAAGCGACTTGACTATCTTAGAAAGTATTTTTCCGCTATCGTCATCGTCGAATACTATGAAAGATTTCTCGTATCCGATTAAATCTGCATGTCTTCTTAACAATTTAAGGCAAAATGAATGAAATGTGGAAAATTCGGGAAGATCATTAATGCTATTCTTTCCCAGCGCCCTTGCAATCCTCTCCTTCATCTCCTTAGCGGCCTTATTCGTAAAGGTTACGCCCAAAATGTTGTACGGCTTCGCCATGCCGGTTTTTATCAAGTGGAGCGCCCTTAAGGTTATAACCCTCGTCTTTCCCGAACCCGCGCCTGCCAAAATCAAAAGAGGTCCGTCCGCGTGAAGCACCGCCCTGAGCTGTTCTTCATTTAAACCGTTTAAATATGGGCTTTGCTGATTTTTTTCATCCGATTGAGCTTCGCTTATTTTCAATTTGTTTAATTTATTTTCCATTTCCTTATTCTACCGTCACACTTTTGGCTAAATTTCGCGGCTGGTCTATATCCGTACCTTTAAGCGCAGCGATATGATAAGCAAACAGTTGAAGCGGAACGGTATAAAGCACGGGGCTTAAGACCTCCAGCGTTTCGGGTATTCTTATTAAATCCGATAAGCCGTCTATTTCAGGTTCGTAATCCGCAACGGCGATAACCCTGCCGCCCCTTGCCTTTACCTCTTCGATATTAGATATTGTTTTTGTCGAAAGCATATTGTTTGACAAAAGGAACAGGACAGGCATATTTTCATCGACCAGCGCAATAGGCCCATGCTTCATTTCACCCGCGGGATACCCCTCGGCATGGATATAGGATATTTCCTTTAATTTTAACGCCCCTTCAAGCGCAATGGGATATAATATTCCTCTGCCCAGATATAAAAAATTGCTGCTTTTATAATACTTCTTTGCAATATCTTTTAAGGTTTCGTCCATAAATAAAATCTTTTCCATTTTTTTTGGAAGTTCTACTAAATTTTTAAAAATGTTTCGAGGATTAAGCCATTGATACCCCGGCATAAAACCCGACTTTTCCCTAACATATAATGCGAGAAGCAAGCCGCAAAGAAGCTGCGTCGTGAATGCCTTTGTCGAGGCAACGCCGACCTCCGGTCCAGCATGGGTATAAATAACCCCCTTATTTGACAGGCCCGTAATTTGGGAACCGGGAACATTGGTAATGGATAATATCTTAGCGCGCTTAGCTTTTGCAACCTCTAAAGCGCTGTTGGTATCCGCCGTTTCGCCCGATTGGGATATGCCCACAAAAATATCGTTTTGGGAAATGGGAAAATTTTCGTATCTAAACTCGGAACCATACTCCACGATAACAGACAAACCGCAAATCGTTTCCATCATATATTTAATGGCAAGGCTTGCATAATATGACGACCCGCAGGCTATAAAAACAATCTTGGGCGAATTTACGATATCATTTTTAGTGAGTTTTAACCCTTCAAGTGAAATATCGAGACCTGCGAATGCTTCATTAAAGCTATTTTGGGTATTTTCGTTAAATCCTTTTTTAGCCCTTTTTATTTTAATTTTATTTAGATTTATAACATTATCTTTCGTTCCTTCATTAAACATTACCCGTGAGGAAAAAGCGTCTAAAATGCGGGCGGGCTGCTCGAATATCTCTTTTTGCATAAAATGGGAAAAACCAGATTTTGCCGCCCTTGAGGCATCCCAGTCTATTTTTGTAATTGTTTTATTAACTTTTTTCCCTTTAAATGTAGTTATATCTAATTTACCGTCGTAGAAACAGGCTATTTCGGAGTTTTTAAGGAATATAACATCGTTCGTATATTCTATTAGCGGCGAAATATCGCTTGCCACATAAAGATTATCGCCCTTTTGCGCCAAAACAAGGGGCGGGCCGAACTTAACCGCGGCAATGCTCCTGGAAGCGGCATCGAGCGCCAATACCGCAAAAGCCCCTAAAAGTTCGCAAGACGTTAGTCTTACCGCTTCATAAAATGATTTGCCCGCGCTAATATAATCTTCTATTAAATGGGCTATAACCTCCGAATCGGTCTCTGTGGTAAACCTGTGCCCCTTTTTTATAAGTTTATTTTTTAAAGCCGCATAATTTTCTATTATTCCGTTATGAACTATTGCGATATTACCGCTGCAGTCGATATGGGGGTGGGCATTTTCATCCGTCGGCTTTCCATGGGTAGCCCATCTTATATGACCGATGGCAACATCTGAATTTAAAGGAGCGATGCAGCTAAATTCGTTTGAAAGATTTATTAACTTTCCCGATTTCTTTATATATTTTATTAACCTGTCATCATTATCGTAGTACGCAATACCCGACGAATCATAACCCCGGTATTCGAGGCTCTTAAGTCCATTCAATACGACGCCGACCGAGCTTTCGTTTTTAAGATTGCCGGAAAAACCCATTATACCGCACATTTTATACCCCGTCCTGTTTTTTTGCTTTTTTTCTTTTCTTCATTTTTTTTAATGCCCAGCCCATTATATTTCGCTGAGGCATTCTCGATATTGCCAGCGACCCTTCGGGAACATCCTTGGTAATCGTCGTTCCGGAACCTACATAAGAATTTTTTCCTATTTTAACCGGCGCTACCAATTGCGAATCCGAACCTATAAAACAGCCGTCTTCTATAATAGTTTCATATTTTTTTATCCCGTCGTAATTGCAGGTTATAACACCCGCGCCTATGTTCACATCATCGCCTATCACCGCATCGCCTATATAACTGAGATGGGATGCCTTTGTATTTTTGCCGATTATAGACTTCTTAACCTCGACAAAATTCCCTATTTTGCCGCCCTCAAGAATTAAAGAACCGGGCCTTAAACGGGCAAAAGGACCTATCCGGGCGCCGTCCATAACAAAGGCTTCTTCCAAAACACTATAACTTTTTATTTCTGTTTTACCCGCAATATAAGATTCCTTTATAATGCAACCGTTTTCCACGATTACATCGTTTGATATATGAGTATTTCCGGATATAAAAACATTTGGATAAATCGTTGCGTTTTGGCCTATGTTTACATTATAACCTATGTAAACATTATCAGCCGATATCAAATTTACCCCGTTATCCATTAATCTTCGAAGAACTCTTTTTTGAAGCATCTTCTGTGCGTCAAGCAAATCTGGTTTAGAGTTGACCCCGATAAACTCATCCTTATTAAAAGAGTTATAGCACATAGTTTTTAAGCCGTCTTCAAAGAAAATGTTTACAATATCGGTAAAATAGTACTCCTTCTTAAGATTATCGGGCTTAATTTTCTTTATCAATCTTTTAAGGTGATTCAACTTAACTACATAAACGCCTGAATTAATTTCTTTAATTTCTCTGACATTTTCAGGATAATTGACAAGTTCGTTTTCTTCGATGATTTCTTTAACATACCCCTTTTTATCTTTCAAAATTCTTCCGTAAGAATAAGGGTTTTCCGCTTTTACCGAAAGAACGGTCAAATCATTTTCGTTATCTAAATGAAACTTTATTAAATCTTCAAAGGTTTTTGTTTCGATTAACGGCATATCGCAGGGAAGGATTAACAGGCTGGATTCGTCATCCTTCGAGGTAAACATATCTAAAGCCTTTAAAGCTGCATCGCCGGTCCCAAGATACTTCTTTTGCTCGGCAAAATCAAAAAGCACGCCCTTTGCCTTAAACCTCTTTTCTTTTAAAATATAATTCTTGACAAGTTCGCCCTTATGCCCTATTACAATGCCGATTTTATTTATTATAACCCTGTGCTTATATCCTCTATAAACATTAAAAGCCTTTCTCGTATTTATAAGCGCCTCTACCCCGTAAAATATCAACGGGTTTTCCAATAAGGCCGAAAGAGCCTTTGGCTCCCCGGATTTCATCCTTGTTCCAAGGCCGCCGGCAAGCACGGCTACGGAAATATTTTTGATATCCTTCTTCATTTTATTTTTTTATTTTCTTATATTATCTATTTCTTAAATTTTTCTATTTAATGTTTAATTATATATAATATTGCGGGTATTAATCAATCATTATTACGATGCCTGAATATGTCAAGGAGGGTGGAATAGCCGTATGTCGTTTTTATGGGAAGGCTTATGGAAACAAACACCACCAATGCCGATATAAACAATCCCCCGATTAATAAATACATATTTTTGTCCTCTATAAATATCAAAGCGGATATTATCCCGATAAAACCGCCGATAAGCGCCGCCATCAGCCGTTTTATAATATGTATCAAAAAATTTTCCAATCCCGAAATATTGCCCGGATGAATCTTGACCCTGAAATCCTCTGCATAAGCGGCATGCATAACCCTTTTTGTGTCCAATATAAACTCTTTCACCTGGTTGAATCCCTCTTTAAGAATATTTAACGGCGTCATTTTTTTCCCGAGAGGGGTTTCTTTTATATACCTTTTTGCCACGGGAACTATGTCCTTTACAAGATTATAGGAAGGGTCCAAGGCTGTTCCTATCCCTTCTAAAACCGCCGCCGTTTTAAATATATAAACCAAATTTTGCGGAAGTTCGAACGGAAAGGCATAAAAGCTTTTCATAATGTCATTGATTATCTGTTGTATTTTTTTGTTTGAAATGTCTTTTTGAGTTAGAACCCTGTACAATTTTTCGGCCATTTTTTCCAAAAGCTGGCGGGAAACCTCTTTATTTATAATCCCAAGGGCATAGTAGGCATCTATTATCCCCGGAAAATCCATTTTAATGCCAGCAAGAACAGCCTTAACAAGATTTTTTTTAGTATCCTCCGATATATGTATAACAAGCCCGTAATCAAGCACTATTATCTTTCCTTCTTTATTGACTAAAATGTTGCCGGGGTGGGGGTCTGCATGAATCACGCCCTTAACCAAAGACTGATAAATATAAAACTCTATGAGCCTGTTAATGGCCGTTTCAGGCTCTATCCCCAGAGCTTTTAATTTTTCAAAATTTGTAATTTTAACCCCTTCGTAAAAATCCATAACAAGGATATTTTTTGAATTAACCTCCGAATAGGTTTTGGGAACAATTATATAGTCGAGTTTCTTTCCTATCTTTCTAAACTCTTTAATATTTTTAACCTCGTGCATTAAATCCATCTCTTCGTAAATCGTTATTTGAAATTCCCTTAAAACGACCGAAATCGATTGAATGGATTTATTTTGGGGGAAAAAAATTTTCAAAAGATTTAATACATTTCTCAGCGTTACAATATCTATTCCCACATTTTTTTCTATATCCGGCCTGATAACCTTAACGATAACATCCTTGCCGTTATAGGCAGCCTTATAAACCTGGGCAACCGACGCGGCGGCAAGCGGTTTTTCATCGAACTTATCAAAAACCGCATTTATAGCTTTCCCTAAATCTTTTTCGATAATAGGTTTAATCCTGGCAAACGGAACTGGGGGAACTTCATCTTGAAGCGTAGAGAGGGCATTTATGTATTCGGGCGGCAAAAAATCGGCCCTTGTGGAAATTACCTGGGCCAATTTAATAAAAGTGGGTCCTAAAGACGCAATAATTCCTGTAAGCCATTTTGCTGACTTTATGTGATATTTTTCGCTTAATGTCCTTCTTCTGCCGAATATTACAAACCTTTTTTGGGTAAAAAGTATATATAAAATAAAGGGTATTGCTTTAAAAAAGATATAAAGGTTTCTTTTTATCAATAGTAATTGCCCGTAGAGATTATTGTTACCGTATTAGAACTTGAATTTACGACAAAACAGTAGTGTCCATCTGGAGAAATGCTGACCGCGGTCGGATAATCCCCCACTTTTATCGTTTTAACCACTTCGTCCTTAGCAACATCGATAACGCTTAATGTTGAACTCTGTGTATTTACGACATACAGATACCTGCCTGAAGGGGTTATCGCCTCGGCAGAAGGGCCTTTGCCCGTATAAACCGTGGCAACTTTTCCAAAGGGCTGAGGAATATAGTTTGAAGACGGTGCAGAAACGGCAGGAGATGTAATTGCCGTTGCCGCCTGCGCCGCGGACATCGCGCCGGGAACAACGGGGGAAGCAGGCGCAACTTGCGCATAAGCCGCGGTCGTCTTTTTAATCCTTATAAATGCGGCGCTCGACGCCGAGGTAACGGTTACTAAAGCAACGCTGCCGTCGGGAGATACCGCTACATTTATCGGCCCCGTAGGTAAATTTATAGTTTTAATATGGTCAAAGTGGACGGCATTATATATCGAAACTGCCATATTTTGATAGGCTACGACAAATAACATCATCCCGTCCGGCGTTAAGCCCAATGATGACGGGTCGGACAATGTTTTAAATTTTCCTGCGGGAGCAAAATTTTTTGCATTGTAAACATAAACCTTATTTTCTTTGCCGGAAGCAACATAAAAGTAGCGAACCGGAGAAGATAGCGGCGAAAAAGCCACCGACGTAGGATTTTTCCCCGTGCGTATATTTCTAATAACGCTTAAAGAAGAGACATTTATAATTGAAACCGAAGAGCCTCCCGCATTCGCGACTAAAACAATTTTTCCGTTCGGGGATATGGCAATACCCTGCGGTTTTTTTCCGACGCCGATCCTCTTGATTACGGCATTTTGCCTCGTGTTAATTACATCGACTTCGTTATTATGAATATTCGTAACAAAAGCAAGCCTTGAATCCGGAGTAAATACGACATTGACGGGATTGCCGCCGGTATTGATATTGAGCGCTTTCGTAAGGGTTGCCATATTTAAAAGGCTTACATTACCCGAAGCGGTGTTGCATACATACGCGAAGGTAAGCGAAGGGGCAATGGCCACGCCGGTGGGATGTGTCCCGACCTTAATAGACGCAACGACGCCCTTTGTAGCCATACTGACAACCGAAACAGTATCGTTATCGGCATTTGTAATAAGGGCATAACTGCCGTTTGGGGAAAAAGCGACGCCGAAAGGAAAACTTCCGACAGGGATATTCCTTGAAAGCCGGGGGGCAATAAATGCGTAAGACCTGGATGAATTTAAAAAAACTCCAAAAATAAATATAACTATAAAAAGAGATATAAAAAGAAATAAGGCCTTTGTATTGCCAAAAACTTTTAACATGATTTACGCTCCACAGGTAAACTTTATTTTAAAATTTAATATTAAATATACATCTTAACCCTGTATTAGAAAATGTTTCAGATATTCCAAGCTAATAACACTGGATTCCTGCTTGCGCAGGAATGACTACGAAGGAATTTATGATTTCACCCCTTGGGTGTCATTCCCGCGCAAGCGGGAATCCAGAAAATAAACTTCTCATGCGGAATTAAGAATACCATATTTTCTTGATTTATTTTGACAAACTTATTAAAGATTTGAATTCATCCTCGCCGATTATTTTCAGCTTTAGCTTTACGGCTTTATCATATTTAGAACCGGGTTCAAGACCCGCAACAACATAATCCAAACTCTTTTTCACGGTTTTTTCGATAATCCCGCCCCGTTCTTTTACTAAATTTTCAGCTTCGTCCCGCGTGAAATCGTTTAAAGCGCCGGTAAAAATAAAACTTTTACCCGCTATCAAATTTGATTCACCGGGTTTTACGATAACAACGGCCGGCGATACGCCGGCTTTAAAAAGCCTTTCTATAACATCGATGTTTGATTTAAGCCTGAAAAAATTATATATCGAACTTCCAATCTCTTCGCCTATGCCGAACTTTGATGAAAGTTCCTGAACCTGCGCGTTTTTAATGGCGTTTATATCGCCAAAATAACGAACAAGCAAAGAGGCGATATGCTCGCCTACATGTCTTATACCCAATGCATAAACAAATCTATCATAAGATATATTTTTAGATTTTTCAATAGAATTAAAAAGATTTTCTTCGGATTTTTCCCCAAACCCTTCTAACTTGCTCAAATCTCCAGGTTTTAAATAATAAATATCCGCCACATTTTTAATTAACCCTATTTCAACCAATCTATCCACTATTCTTTCCCCCAGCCCTTCTATGTCCATTGCCCTTTTTGATGCAAAATGAACTATTGCGCCTTTAATCTGGCACGGGCAGGAAAGCTCGTTCATACATCTGCGCGCCGCCCCGTCTATTACAACCTCGGATCCGCAGCAGGGGCATTTATCCGGAAGACTGAAAGCTCCGCCCCGTTTCCCCTTCAACACAACCTTGACAACCTCGGGTATAACATCCCCCGAACGCTCGACAAGAACCCTGTCCCCGATATTAATATTTTTTTTATCTATTTCATCCTGATTGTGAAGCGTCGCCCTTTTAACCACAACCCCTCCGATGTTTACGGGGTTTAAAACCGCGACAGGGGTCAATATCCCCGTTCTGCCGACCGATACCTCGATATCTTCGATAACCGAAACATCCTGTTTCGCCGAAAACTTATAGGCGGTTGCCCATCTTGGGCTTTTGGATATCTCTCCAAGCATGCCCTGCAGGAAAACATCGTTCACTTTTATAACAACGCCGTCTATTTCGAAAGGAAAAGATTCCCTTTTTCTCGAGGCTTCGTCAAAAAAATTCACCGCCCCCTCGATGCCGTTCGTAACAGTCATATTTTTATTTATGTTGATTCCAAAGGATTTTAAAAGATTCATGAGTTCGAACTGGGTTTTAAAATTTATTTCTTTCGAATACTCTCCGATGCCGTAAGCAAACATTATAAGATTCCTTTGCGCGGTAATTTTGGGGTCAAGCTGCCTTATGCTGCCGGATGCCGCATTTCTGGGGTTTGCAAAAAGGGACAATCCTTCGTTGAGTCTTTCCTTATTCAGCCTTTTAAAGTTTTCCTTATCCATTAAAACCTCGCCGCGCACCTCAAGATAGCTTATATCTTTTAAAAGCTTAAGGGGTATCGTTTTTATCGTCTTTAAATTTGTCGTAACATCTTCGCCCGTTACCCCGTCCCCCCTTGTAGAACCCTGAATGAATATGCCGTTTTGATAAATAAGCTCTATTGCGAGTCCGTCAAACTTAAGCTCGCACTCATATTCAATATTCTCGTCCATGCCGTAATTTAAAAATCTCTTAATCTTTTTATCGAATTCTATGATTTCTTCCTTAGAATAAGTATTGTCCAATGAAAGCATTGGAATGTTGTGTTTAACCGAGGCAAACTTTTCGCTGACTGCCCCGCCGACCCTTTTAGACGGAGAGTCTTCCCTTACATACCAGGGATATTTTCTCTCAAGTTCCGTTAATTCCTCAACTAATTTATCAAACTCGTAGTCGGATATAACGGGGTCTTCAAGCATATAGTAACGATAGTTGTGGTAATTTACGGCATCAGTTAATTCATCTATCCTTTTTTTTGCGGCTAAATCATCTTTCACTTGAGCTCCGGAGGTTTCAAATTTCATAAACAGGCATCAGTATATTGCATCATACAGGTAATAATTTCTTAAAACCTTTTTGACATAGTTTCTTGTTTGATTAAAAGGGATGGATTCAATGAATAACAGCATATTATCCCCCTTAAACGAATAAGTCTTCCAGTAATTAACGGCGTTTGGTCCTGCATTATAAGATGCTATGGCAAGATATTTTTTGTCGTTAAATTGGTTTAAAAGGGTTTTTAAATAATAGGAACCAAATTTAATATTAAGATTTTTAGAATAAAGCATAGGCGGATTAAAATTATAGCACCTAACCCTTTTTGCTATATAATACCCTGTGGAAGGTATAATCTGCATAAGCCCGATAGCGCTTGCGCTTGAATAACACGCTGGATTATAAAGGCTTTCCTGTCTCATAACGGCATAAATCAAATTAACAGGAACGCTGTAATGGTTTGCATACATGTTTACATAAGAAAAATAAGGCCGCGGGTAAGCCAATTTTAAAAAATTGGGGCTTTTAGCAAGAGATTTATCGTTATAGAGTAAAATTGCGGCTAATTCCGAAAGCTGCCAGTAATCGCCGGAACGGTTCATAATATCCGCTAAACTTATCAAAGCCGCTCTATTTAGCTTCTTTTTATGAGTTTTAGCCGCTTTTCCCGCCTGTCTTATGATACCCCAAACTTCCATGTTTGCCAGAGAATAAATTTTAAGATTCAAAAATGCCCTCAACCTTTTAAATTTAGCATTTAAAGCAGGATTTTGTCTTAATGCCCCATTGAAAAGATGAAAATCTTTTTTAAGATTTAATTTTTTATGATTGTTAAGTTTAAAAGGGTCTTTCGTCTCTATTCTGGACATTATGCCGTAATACGAAAAAACCGATGCGCTTTTTACCAAATTAAAATAAAAAGAGGCTTTGTTTGTCATCCCGAGTTTTTTCAGTATAATGCCGTACCAAAACAGGTATTTCGCATTATTGCCGTAACTTCTAATAACGCTTAGAAGCGGCTCGAGCTCTTCTCTTGCATGTATAACCTCTCCATTTTTTAAATCGTTTATAACCTTATCCCAGACTATTAATTTATAAATGGACAATCCCCGCCCGCTTAAATAACCGTGGGCCTTTACGATATGTTTCAAGAGGCTTAACGCCTTATTTTGTTCATGTAAATCATAATAATAGTAATAAACTTTCAGATATAAAAGCCGGAGCGATATGCTGCTATCCTTATTTTTGCCATTATGCCTTAATAATTTATTAACATCTTTTAAAAATAAAGGACTTTTTGCCATAAGCAAGTCTTTAATCTTTATTAAAGCGGCTTTTTGGCCGTTTATGCCATGTAATAGTTCTAACGATTTTACATAATAAGCATCGTAATACAAGTCCCGCGCCCTTTCGATTTTTTGAGGCTTTGTCAGGTATAAGCCGTTAAAGCCGGGGATATTCTTTAGCTTTTTAATTATATAATGTTTGCGGGAGAAATAGGGATAGCGGATATAAAGCCTTATCAAATAGCTCCTTGCTTCTTTATAATTCTTTAATCGTAAATAAATTTTCGCGGTTTGAAAAATTGCGTATGGCCTTACGAACGAAGATTTCGAATGTTTAATAATATACTTAAAATGATCGATTGCCGAATATAAATACCCGTCCTTTTTTTCCGAAACGGCAAGATAAAAAATAGAATTTTTATAAAAAACAAAATTTGGGTAATCCTTAGCCAGTTTAAAAAGCACATAATTTGCCTTACGGTATTCTTTTAATTTTACAAAGCAAATACCCTGGTAGTATAAGGCATAGCCGTCTAACAATCTTCCCTTAAGAGTGTAGAGCCAGAACAGGCCCGCCGCCTTTTTATAATTGCCTCCCTTATAAAAGTTATAGGCCTCTTTAAAATAAATCTCGTTTTTATTATATTTTTCATTATAACCGCTTAAATATGAAAAAGACTGCTTCAAATTTATAAAAAATGGCAGGATGATAAACGCGCAAAAAATGCATACTTTAATTAATCTTGGCATTTTATTATTTTACTTTATCACGCAATTAGATTAACTTTTATCTAAAATATCGAAGATTACCGTTTGCCTGCCGGCAAATTAAAATATCCTGTAAAAACCTCTTCCGCTGGGCCCGCCATATAAATACCGTCCGTAAGCTCCCCCGATATTTTAAGTATTCCGCCGTAAAGGTTCACATTTAAACTGCCATGGTTTATTTTATTTGTCTTTCTCATAACGGAATACACGGCGCAAGCGCCCGTCCCGCATGCTAAAGTCTCGCCCGAACCCCTTTCCCATGTTCTAACCAGCACATTGCTATCGTCTAAAACCTGAACAAATTCTACATTTGTCCTTTTTGGAAACATTGGATTATTTTCTATTAATGGCCCGTAAAAATGAACATCGAAATTTTTTACATCGTCAATGAATATTACGCAATGAGGATTGCCCATAGAAACACAGGAAACCGTAAAATCCTTTCCTTTAACGGTTAATTTTTCCTCGACTATTTCGGAATTTCTAAAATCGGCAGGAATTTTAGAGACCTCGAAAGCAGGAAGCCCCATAAATACCCTCGCCTCTTTTACTTTGCCGTCCTTTAAAAACACCTCCACGGTTTTAATCCCCGCAAGGGTTTCTATACCTATGACCTTTTTATCGGTAAGATGGTGGTCATAAACATATTTGGCAAAGCATCTTATCCCGTTTCCGCACATCTCGCCTTCGGAGCCGTCGGCGTTAAACATGCGCATACGAAAATCCGCTTTGGCTTTAGAGCCGTTAGATACGGGGGATGCCGGCAAAATAACGATGATGCCGTCCGAGCCGACCCCAAAATGCCTGTCGCTTATTTTGACGGCCAATTCTTTATAAAAATCAGTGTCATCCGCAACGCAGCCGGGCAAATCGTTTACGGCATCCAGATAAAGATAATCGTTGCCTGCCCCCTGGAGCTTGGTAAATTTGATATTCATTCTTGAATTACCCTCCGCCTGTATTTATCAATCTTGAATTTTATGCCTTTTTAATATGTGTTTTAAGGATGTATTTCCCCGGGTGGTAAAGCTATGGGCAATAACAATTCCATTTTTTATCACGACATTGAGCTTTTGCTCATATTTCCTTGTCGAACTTGTAAGTATCTCATTGCCCAAATGCACATACTTATGGTAATAAAACCTGTATTTATATGTAACCTCGCCCGGAGTCAACGGATTTTTTTCAATGGCGTAAGGGGGGCCGAATATGGAGATGATTTGGGATTCGGTCGTCGTCCCGTTAATAATTTTATTTACATTGGTCGATATTATCGGCTTGCCCTGAATATTCCGTGTCGTAGCGCAACCGGTTAAGGCAAAAACGGATAAAAGTAAAACCGATAAAAGTAAAAAAGCTCTTTTTGTCATTTTAAATACCTCCGAAAACCGAAAATTTTCCTTAAAAATTATCTTTAATTAATTTCTCTTAATTTCAAATATTTTCAATTTTAACATAAGCAAGAAGATTACTTCAACCTTAACCTTTCCGCGTCAACTTACTTTCTAAGCCTTGGGTCAACCAGAGCGTAGGCTATGTCCGCCATTAAATTGCCAAGAAGGGTAAGAATCGCGCCTATGACCAAAATACCCATTATCGTGGGATAGTCGCGGGCAAGAACGCTCTGATAAAATAACCTGCCCATGCCGTTTATATCGAATATAGTTTCTATTATGACGCTTCCGCCGATAAGTCCCGGAACGCTTAATCCTAATATCGTTATAAATGGAATGAGCGCATTTTTTAAGGCATGCTTGTAAATGACCACCCATTCCTTTAATCCCTTTGCCCTTGCGGTCATGATATATTCCTGCCTATATACTTCAAGCATGTTTCCCCTTAAATACCTTGAAAGCCCTGCAATACCGCCAAATCCTGCAACAAAAACCGGCATGACCAAATGTTTCCCTATATCGATAAACTTCCCCCACAATGAAAGAGAGCTGTAACCTACTGATGTTATCCCCCCTATCGGCAAAATACGCAAATCTATTCCAAAAAATATTATTAATAGCAGCGCCACCCAGAAAGAAGGAGCGGCAAAGCCTATAAAAACTAAAACGGTGGATATTTTATCGAACAGTGAATTCTGTTTTACCGCGGATAACACCCCTATCGGTATCGAAAATATAAAGATAAATATTATCGCAAGCGTATTAATGATAATCGTAATCCCTATCGTTCTTTCAATCTCCGTTATAACTGGTTCGTGATTTGCCGTAAACGATAATCCAAAATTAAAAGTGGCTATCCTTTTTAGCCATTCTATATATTGCGTTAAAAGCGGCTTATTTAAACCGTATAGTTTTTCGAGCTGAATCCTTGCGGACATGGACACCTTAGGATTTAACCCCAACTGCTCCGTTAAAGGATTACCGGGGGCAAGATGAATGACAAAAAAGGATATCAGCGTAATTCCGATTAAAATCGGAATCATAAATAAAAATCTTTTAAAAATGTAAATACCCATAATAAAATAGCTTATAGTTTTTTGTTTTTATTTATTATACAATAAGAAAGATGTATTTTAAAACAATATAACGCAGTTTAATATTTTATGAAAGAACTCATTAATGCCTTTAAAAATAATAAATTAGCGTTAATTTCCCTCACATTTATTTTAATCGTAATTCTGGCTGCAATATTTGCCCCTTATATTGCCCCATACAACCCTGATAAAATAAATGTAAACTCAATTTTACTGCCGCCAAGCTTTGCCCATCCTTTGGGAACAGACCAGCTTGGAAGAGATGTGCTGTCAAGGCTTATTTACGGCAGCAGGATTTCGATAGAGGTTGGATTTATCGCGGTTTCCATTTCTTTGTTTATCGGAATTATCGTCGGTTCATATGCGGGCTATTACGGCGGCATAATCGACAGCGTTTTAATGCGGTTTGTAGATATTATGCTGACATTTCCGTCTTTCTTTTTAATCCTTGCTATCAGCGCAATATTAAAACCCTCCATTATAAACATAATGATTATAATCGGGCTTACGTCGTGGATGGGGGTTGCCAGAATTATAAGGGCTGAATTTGCCCAAAACAAAGAAAAAGATTATGTTTTAGCGGCAAAAGCCGCAGGGGCTTCAGCTGCCTATATAATGTTTTCCGAAATACTGCCGAACACTATTGCCCCTATTTTAGTCTCCGCAACATTAGGCATTGCGGCGGCAATATTGATTCAAGCCTCGCTTGCCTTCCTCGGAATAGGAATAATGCCGCCGACGCCAAGCTGGGGAGGAATGCTCTCGAGAGGTAAAACTTACATAATGATTGCGTGGTGGCTTACGCTTTTCCCCGGAATTGCAATTCTTTTAACTGTTCTAAGCTTTAACCTTATAGGAGAGGCGGTCAGGGATGCGATGGACCCGAGATATTCCGGCAAAAAATAAAATGATAGAAAATGCACGGGTTTTATTTCCATTTTAAAACTCGGGCAGGTTCCTTAAATCTTTCCCTAAGTCCATATAGAGCAATAACTCCATAATCTTTTGGGCATGGTCGGCAAACCTTTCGTATTTTCGCGCGATAAATATATAAGTTATATTGTTCTCCAATGCTTTTAAATTATTTATAGAGTTATTTATAATATCGACTACGATTTTATGGGACAATACATCGATAACATTTTCGTCTTTTATAATAATGTCTTTCAGTCCTATATTATCTTTGACCCCGTCGGAATACATCTTTATTGCCATTTTAAGCATTTCGTCGCCCCTTCTTGCAACATCTTCGAAATATGAATAAATACACTTAAATTCCTCCGAGGACGAAGAACCGTCTGTCAACTTAAGCCCTATCTGGCAAATAGAAGCGCATAAATCTCCCATCCGTTCAAGGTCGGTTATTATTTTCATCGATGTAGTGATAAACATTAAATCGGCTGCTTCGGGTTGGTATAATGCCAGAAGTTTTATGCAGTTTTCATTAATATCGACTTCCGCCCTGTTTACTTTAAGGTCGTTTTTAATGGTGTCTTCGGCAAGTTTTTTATCCCTTTCGAAAAGAAATATAGTGGCATTGTTGAGCTGATTATTAACAATCTCGCTCATTTCGACAACATTTTTTTTCAATTTTGCAAGCTCGTTATCTAATATGTTCATTTAACCGCCTTCCATCCTCGATTAATTTAAATTAATTAATTTTAGTTTATCTTATCTATTTAATTATAATTATATTTTCACAAAAATTAAATACTATTTTAATAATCAACCGTTATTGCTAAGTTCCGCTTTAATACCTGC
This sequence comes from Deltaproteobacteria bacterium, assembly GCA_023489335.1. GTDB lineage: Bacteria > SZUA-79 > SZUA-79 > Acidulodesulfobacterales > Acidulodesulfobacteraceae > Acidulodesulfobacterium. Next base: position 17,258 of record JAMDCP010000006.1, read on the forward strand.
TGGTTATAAAATTCTCCGTCCTTTTGTCCTTTGGCCTTGTAAAGAAATTACCCGCTTCGTCAAATTCTATAAGTTCTCCGTCAAGAAAAAATCCGCTGTAATCGGAAATTCTACCTGCCTGCTGAATATTATGGCTTACTATTATAATGGTATAATATTTTTTGAATGTCGTAATCAAGTCTAATATAATGCTTGCCGAGGCAGGATCTAAATAAGCTGTGGGTTCATCCATTAAAAGAATGGACGGGTTTGTCGCAATAGCCCTGGCAATGCATAACCTTTGTTGCTGGCCGCCCGAAAGAGAAAAAGCCGACTTATGAAGTTTATCCTTTACCTCATCGTAAAGACCAGCATATCTAAGACATTTCTCAACCCTTTCGGCAATAAACTCCCTATTTTTTATACCGTGTATTTTTAATCCGAAAGCAATATTGTCAAAAATAGATTTAGGAAATGGATTTGGGCTTTGAAAGACCATGCCGATATTTCTTCTTAACTCCACGACATCGACGGACTTATCGTATATATTTTTTCCGTCTATTAAAACCTCGCCCGTTAATTTAGCCCCCTCGGTATAATCGTTCATTCTGTTTAGCGTTCTTAAGAAGGTCGATTTTCCGCACCCGGAAGGGCCGAGTAAGGTGCAAACAGAATTTTTTTTAAAATATAGATTAATATTTTTTAAAAGATGATAATTTCCGTAATAGAAATTAAGATTTTTAACATTTACTTTAATTTCGTCTTGTTCCGCCATATTAAATTTTTTCCCTTTCTAAAAAATCAAAAATTGTTATAAAAATTTTCTTGTTAAATAGTTTATAAGCCTTAACCCTAAATCTATCGCAAAAATAAAACAAAGCAGAACAACCGAAGCCGCTTCGGCTTTGACATGTAAAATTTTGGAAGGTTCGTGAATGTATATAAAAATCAGCATCGCCAGATCGCCCACGGCGCCGCCCGGTCCCGTAATGCCCGTAGGCATACCCGTATTGTAATAGTTTGTAAATAAAAGCGGGGCCGTCTGTCCGATAATATTCATTATGCCTAAAAGTATCCCCGTAAATATACCGCCCAGCGCCGCTTTAATTATAACCGATTTTGTCGCCTGCCATTTTGTCGCGCCCATAGCCAGCGCTCCCTCTATATAACCTGAGGGAATCCGGTTTATAGCCTGTTCGGTCAACAGGGCAATAATAGGGGTCATAATAAAACCAAGCGTAAGCCCGCCGGCAAGCGCAGAAAAACCAAAATGAAAACCTAAGCCTGCATTTGTGGAAAATACATAAAAACCCACAATACCCCAGACCACCGATGGAATTCCTATCATTAATTCATTTAACAGCCGCAGAAAAGTATTTGTTCTTTTCTTTCCAAAAAGGGATAAATATAATCCGGAACCGATGCCGAGCGGAACGGCAAAAATGGAAGCGATTACTACAAGATAAACATCGCCTATAATTGCGTTTAATATTCCGCCCTGCGCCCCAATAGGAAAACCTGTTGGCAGAGTCGAAATAAATCTCCAGTTAAGGTATTCATGTCCTAAGGCAACCGCCTTATAAATAATGTGAAAAACCGGAAAAGCGCCTATAATGAAAGCCATTACCGCGAGAAATACCGCAATGCCGTTATAAAATTTTTTTCTTTTAATGTATCCCCTGTTTATAGGGAATACTGGCATTGGATCATCATCCTTTTTAATATTTGCAAGTTCCGCCATAAATCCTCTTAATCAACCCCCGCCGAATTGCGACCTGTTAAACCTTCCGCCTATAACCTTGTTCAATATATTCCTTCCGACAATATTAATTATGAGGCTGACAGCCAAAAGTATCAGCGCAAGCTCAACCTCGGCGGATGCGTATATGGGGCTAATTACCGCAAAGGTAAAGGTATTGGCAAGAACGGCCGATATCGTATAGCCGACGCTAAACAAAGACTTTGGAACGATAGCCTGATTCCCTATCAAAAGCACGACGGCGATAGTCTCCCCCACTGCCCTGCCGAAACCCAGTATTATTCCCCCGTAAATCCCGTTTAATGCGTAAGGCAGCGAAACATCTTTGATGACATCGAGCCTTGTAGCCCCCATAGCAAGCGCTCCGTCTTTTGCAATTTTAGGGACGGATTCCAGAGAGTCTTTCGTGATGGATGATATGATAGGTAGAATCATAAACGCCACGACAATGCTCGCCGCAAGTATCCCGTATCCGATATTCTCTTCGACCTTTAAAAATGGAATACTCGAAAAATGGCGGTCAAAAAAAGGTTCGACAGATTCCCTCAGCCACGGAACTATGGTTAAAACACCCCAGACGCCGAAAACAACGCTTGGTATCCCTGCCAGCATTTCTATAATTACGGTAAAAATCCCCCTTAAAAATAACGGGCAGTATTCCTGAAGAAATATGCCTATGCCGAAACTAAAAGGTATGGCAAATAGCAAAGCAAGAAATGTTACCATAAAAGTTCCTGCAAGAAAGGTAAGCGCGCCAAAAACCTCTTTTGGAGGATTCCACTCTTTAACCCATAAAAATGAGAAGCCGTATCTGATAATTGCAGGGTAACTATAAAAAAGTATAACGGCAACCGCTATTAAAAAAACCGAAATAACGGATAGCACGAAAATAGAAAGGATAAACTTATACAGGTCGTCTTTGTATTTTAGATTAAACACCTTAGGTAAAACCTTCCTTTTTTCTAAATTAATATTCCTTTATCAAATTTTGTCCGATTATAACATATCCGTTTAGGATTTTCATTAAAAAAATTATCCCCAATTATAATTAAGATGCATTATAATTATAATATATAACATTGGACAATTTACTTACCTTATAAATTTTAACAAATGAATATTGCAAAATTATTACAGTTTTATTAAATTTTTGTTACAATTTATTCCAGTGGGAAAGGGGTGATTTTAAAAATATGAATAAGAATAAGATAGATAAGCCAAAAAATATGGACAATAAAAGGGCGGTCGTTCTTTTTAGCGGGGGACTCGATTCCACGACGGTGTTAAAGATTGCGATAGAGGAGGGCTTCGAGGTTATCCCGCTTACATTTTTTTACAACCAGAGACACAAGGCCGAAATAGAGCATGCAAAAGAAATAGTTAAATTTTTTAATTTAAAAAATCATGCTATTCTAAACTTAGATTTCGGCCAAATTAAAGGCTCGGCTTTAGTCGATTTATCCGTAGATGTGCCGAAAAACAGGATTAATAAAAATAAACGGGAAAAGTCAGGCAGCGCAAACGATATTCCTGTAACTTATGTTCCGGCAAGGAATACGATATTTTTGTCTTATGCCCTTGCCGTTGCAGAGGTTAACCTGGCAGGCGACATTTTTATAGGGGCTAATTATATCGACTACAGCGGTTATCCCGATTGCAGACCTGACTATTTAAAGGCTTTCGAAAAAATGGCAAATCTGGCTACCAGAGCATCGGTAACGGGTGAAATAAATTTTAAAATAAATGCGCCGCTTCTTAAATTAACCAAGAAAGATATAATTATCAAGGCTTTTGATATCGGCGCGCCGCTCGAGCTGACCCATAGCTGTTATGACCCGATAGAAGGCCTGGCGTGCGGGGTGTGCGATTCCTGCATTTTAAGGAGGAGAGGGTTCGAAGAAGCCGCAATTAAAGACCCGACTAAGTATTACAAAAGATAACCCGTACGGATGCAATTTTTTCGTTTCGGATAAATTTTTTGTTTGATTTTTAAAATAATCGGGATGTATAATAAAAACGATAAAATAATATGGTATTTTATATTTATTTATTATTTAATATAATTTGGTAAATTTAATGCGAACTTTATTTTAATTAATTTTTTAAGGGGGATTGATTTATGAGAAGTAAATCTCATGATTTAACATCTAATAAAGCGACGAGTGGGGAAAAAGGCTTAAGGGTTATTCGCAACAACGAAGCGTTTACCCTCATCGAGCTTGTTATGGTTATTCTGCTAATCGGCATTCTGGCGGCAGTCGTGCTTCCGAAGTTCATAAACTTAACGGGGTCTGCCAACAAGGCGGCTTCGAAGGGCGTAATAGGGTCATTGGGCGAGGCACTAACAACCCAGCTTTCAAAAAATTTGGTAAATAACGATTTATCAAGCTACATTACCGTTAAGGCCGGTGTTCCTACATTAAATGGCAAGTTAGCGGCTACGGGGGCTTCAGGGGATAATCCTTATAACAACCCGTTTCTTTTACTCCCGAACTATACCATTTCAGCCGCTAATGCGGGAACGGGAACAGTCTATAATTACGGAGCCCCTTCAACTCCGTTAATCGGTAATTCATGGTGGCTTAATTATGCGGTAGGAACGCCTTCCGCAAAAGGAACAAACGGCGCTACTCCCGTAACAATAACTTTAACTTGTGACAACAGCGCCGCGGGGGTCAACCCAACTTATCTTGCTCCAACATTAACGGTGCCTAATAACGAGTATATTACCCAATTAGGTAATGTTGACTATAATTATTCTAACGGCGTAACAATGGATAGTTACGCATATTATATGGTGTCTTCCGTCAACAATAATATCGACGGCTTTTATTTCGTTCCGTGCCAGACATCATAATCGATAATTTATGGAAAAAAGGGGCCGAAATTCAATTCCGACCCCTTTTTATTTTTCAGCTTCGGCTTGTAATTCTTCTATATCTACTCCAGCCTTTTTAAGGGAGCCATACGCTTTTATTTTCATTAGTTCTATATATAAATCTTCAAAATCATCCTGTTCTTTTATTCTTCTACCTATTTCCTTCATAATTTGTTTATAGCTTTTTTGTTTCCTTCCAAGCCTGTTTTGTAAAGGTTTTAAAAGAGTGAAAAGATTGAAATTGTTTTTCATAATAAAGACTCCTTTCCTCTTGATTTAGGTTTAGCTTAATATTAATTCGATTTAATTTATTTAAATCCACTATACTATATTTATGTTACAGGATTATGACGGAATTGTGTCAATTAGATTAAATTTTTGTGAAATTTTAACGAAATTACAAGTCGGATAAATAAAAATAGAGCGGGAAATATGGGGAATTAGTTGTTGGATTAAAGTATTGTGGGATGCTTAAATGCAGGGTCGTCTTTATAAGGATAGTCAATATTATAGTGTGTTCCTCTTGATTCCTTCCTTAGGCTTGCGGATGTGATTATAAGGTTTGCAACCTCGGCTATGTTTCTTAATTCCAATAAATCGGGGGATATTTTAAAATTCCAGTAATATTCCTTGATTTCGGCTATGAGGTTGTCTATTCTTCTTTTTGCCCTCTCGAGTCTTTTGTTTGAACGGACAATGCCCACATAATTCCACATAGCGCGCCTTAATTCATCCCAGTTATGCGTTATAACTATCAGCTCGTCCGGCACCTCCAGCCCAAAATCTTTCCACTCCGGCAGGATGTCAAATTTTTCCCCGCCGGTCAAACCGCCTTTGCCGACGGCTGCGGCTTTTTTGCCGTCACCGTTGCCGCCGCCGGTTTTGAACATAGGGGCTGTCGCCTCGTAAGCCTTTTTTGCAAAAACGCATCCTTCGAGAAGCGAATTGCTTGCAAGCCTGTTTGCCCCGTGAAGGCCTGTGCAGGCTACCTCGCCGATTGCATATAAATTATCTATCGATGTAAGTCCTTTTTTGTCGGTCAACACCCCTCCGCAAAGATAATGGGCGGCAGGAACAACCGGAATCCACTTCTTTGACATATCTATGCCAAAACTTAAAGTGGTTTTGAATATATCCGGAAACCTTTTCTCTAAAAATTCACGGCTTTTGTGGGTCATATCGAGGTAGACGCAATCATTACCCGTTCTTTTCAATTCGAAGTCGATCGTCCTTGCCACAATATCCCTCGGAGCTAAGCTCTTTAAGGGGTGAACCTTATCCATAAAGGGCGTTCCGTCTTTTAGCCTTAAAACCCCGCCCTCTCCCCTTAAGGCCTCGGATATCAGGAAAGATTTAGCCTCGGGGTGATATAATATGGTTGGATGAAACTGGTAAAATTCCATATTGGCAATATTCGCGCCCGCCCTTTTTGCCATTGCAACACCGTCGCCTGTCGAAATATCTGGATTGGATGTATATAGAAAAACCTTTCCTGCGCCGCCCGTCGCCAAAACGACGACATCAGCGCTTACCGTTATAACCTTATTGGTATTTTTATTTAAAAAATATGCCCCCAAAATCCTGTTTTTCTTTTCTCTTTCTATTTTAATCTTGTGCGTCGTTATTAAATCTACTCCGATATGATTTTCAAATATTTTTATATTCGGTTTTTTTCTCGATGTATCGACTAATGCCCTTTCTATCTCCCTTCCCGTGATATCACCCGCGTGCAGGACCCTTCTTTCGGAATGTCCGCCTTCCCTGCCTAAATCAAATTCCTCGTTGTTTTCTTTGTGTTTCGCAAAATTAACCCCCCAATCTAAAAGGTCCCGTACGATGCCAGGCCCCTCTTTCACCACCATTCTGACGACATCCTCGTCGCATAAGCCGTCGCCCGCGGTTAATGTATCTTGTACATGCTTTTCGTATGAATCTTTGGTAAGATTCATAACGGCGGCAAGCCCCCCCTGAGCGTAATTTGTGGTGGACTCCGCCTCCTCTTTTTTTGTAAATATGCCCACGGAGACCGTTTCGCCAAATCTATTCGCAAGGGAAAGACCCGCTATTCCTGAGCCTATAATTAAAACATTAAAATGCGTCATGGCATGGCATTAAAATCCCACTTTAAAACGGCTCTCCCGTTCACTCCGGTAATGATTAGCTTGATCCATTTGACAGCGGGGCTTATTAATAGCTTTTTATTTTTTTTATTATAATATCTTGGGAATTTAATTATATATTGCTTTGACCAGTCGGTAACATAGGGAAAAAATGTCTTTAAAAATACCCTTTTTTGCCGCGCAGGCTTTATACTGAGCGGTAATACGCTCTCTCCTTTATTGTTTATCAAATAGACTAACCATATCGAACGAATAGAATCTAAATTGTTATAATCTTTTTGAGGAGTATAAACCGAAACAAAAAAGCCGATATGCTTGTTAAGACTTGAGTACGACTTATTAAGTTTTTCCTTAAAGGCTTTTTGGGTTAACATATAATATTTTGCATACTCCATTGCGTAAGCATATCTGAATGGCGCATTAAGGAATGTGGCCCTAAGAAACATTACGGTGTTAAACCTGTTATAAATGTCCGCTTTTCTCGTCCATCTCTTTAAAGACGCCTTATAATTAAATTTCCCCGGAAGGACGCGGCTGTTATACATGTAAGGCTTGGATAACGGGGCAAAAGAGCACCCGGAAAACCCCATGGATGAAATTAACACAAGGGGAATTAAAATAAAAAAAGCCGCCGGCAAGTTATGTTTATTTTGGTTTTTTCTAATCATGGCTTATTAATAAATTAACTGAATTTAACAACTTTATTCGATATCGCTTCTTGAGAATATAGAATGGAGCATAACGCCGTTTTCCTTTAAATTCTCTTTCCCGCCCTCATTTCTATCGACTATACACAAAGCATCGGTAATTTCATAACCTTCATCCCTTGCGCTTTTCACAGCTTTTAGAATAGAGCCTCCCGTAGTAACGACATCTTCTATAATGAGGATATTAGCGCCTTTAGACAAAAATTGCACCGGCTCGATAAGGTTTCCCTTGCCGTATCCCTTCTTTTCTTTTCTAATAACGACAGATTGTAAAGGATTATTATCTAAAAAGCCGGCAATAATCGTCGAGGACACAAGGGGCAAACCCCCGATTGGAACACCGGCGACAACCGAAAATTTTAAATCGGGACGATTTTTAATGTCTTCATAAAGCAGTTTACCAATGTGGTATAGGTAACTGCCGTCAAAGGAAATTCTTCTTAAATCGATATAAAAATTGCTTTTTTTGCCTGAAGCTAATGTAAACTCCTTCTTTTCGTAACAAAGGGACTTTATCGCCGTTAAAATTTTTTCTTTTATGTTTTCCATAAACTTACACGGTTAAGGCTTAAAAAATCTCTTTACTGAACAGTTTAAGCTGCCTGTTCTCCTGGGTTTCTATATAAATTTCCTGCGGATAGATACCCGAAAAACAGGCTTCGCAAAAGTTCATTTCGTCTCCGACCGCCCTTCTTAAGCCGTCCAGCGATAAAAATCTTGTCGAGTTGGCGCCAAGTTTAGCATTAATCTCTTTTTCGCTATATTTTGATGCTATAAGTTCGTCTTTAACGGGGGTGTCGATTCCATAGAAACAGGGAGCCGTCACCATTGGAGAGCTTAAGCGAAGATGTATTTCTTTTGCTCCCGCAAGTTTCAGCATGTCCACAATCTTTTTCGATGTGGTGCCTCTTACGACGGAGTCGTCCACGACAACCACTCTTTTCCCTTTTATGACATCCAAAACGGGGTTTAGCTTAACCTTTACGCCGAAATGCCTTATAGCTCTTTTAGGTTCTATAAATGTCCTGCCGACATAGTGGTTCCTTGTGAAGCCCATCTCAAAGTCGATGCCCGATTCTTTAGCAAATCCTAAAGCGGCGGGAACGCCGGAATCAGGAACCGGTATCACGATATCGGCGGGGGTATTGGATTCTTTTGCAAGCTCTATGCCCATCCGGGTGCGAAGCGTATGAATAGACTTGCCGTTAAAAATACTGTCAGGCCTTGAAAAATAAATTAACTCAAATATGCAGCTTGATCTTTTTTCCTTTTCCCACGGAAATATGCTTTTAATCCCTTCATTATTAACCAATATTACCTCTCCAGGTTCAACATCCCTTAAATAGGCGGCATTTATTAAATCCAGCGCGCATGTTTCCGATGCAAAGACGATAGAACCGTTAAGCTCCCCCATAACAAGCGGCCTAAAACCAAACGGGTCCCGCGCCGCTATCATCTCTTTTTCCGAAAGAAAAAGAAAGGAGTACGCGCCTTTAAGTCTTTTTAGCGAGCTAACGACCCTGTCTATAAGAAGGCTTTCGGTAGAGGAGGCAATTAAATGGATTACAACTTCGGTGTCCGATGTAGAGGAAAATATCGAACCGTTTTCCTCGAGTTCTTCCTTTACCTTCTGCGCGTTTGTTAAATTCCCATTGTGGGCTACGGAGATTGACCCGTAATAGTAGTCTGCAACTAAGGGTTGGGCGTTTTTAAGAAGCGTTTCGCCCGATGTCGAATATCTGACATGCCCTATGGCATATTTACCTTTTAACTGGGAAAGGGTATTTTCTTTAAAGACATCGTTTACCAGTCCCAAACTTTTATGAAAGTATATGTTTCTATTATCGGATGATGCAATACCGCAGGACTCCTGTCCCCTGTGTTGAAGAGCATATAAGCCCAGATATGTAATATTTGGAGCTTCTTCGTGGTTATATACGCCGAATACGCCGCATTCATCTTTAATTTCTTCCATTTTTAACAAAAACCTCTTTTGATTTTTTAAGGCTTTAAAAATTATAAAATTTAATTAAATAAAAAAATAAATATAACGGGGGCAGTTTTACATATAGGCGGCGCTAATAATCTTTTCCACTCCCCTTTCGTATCCATATTTTATTGTATCACTTTTTAGCTCTATTGTGTTATTAATTTTCATTACATCTTTGCCGACAACGCCTATTTTTAACAAACTTACATTAAAATTTGCCGCCGCCTTTAATAATTTTTGCTTAACAAGGCTATTTGAGGTTATAATGAAAGCCTGTTCAAATTCGGAAAACAAAATCTCGTCGTTCCTTAATTCTTTAATATTTAAATCGACCGTAAATCCCAGAATTTTATCCGGATTTGTAATAGAGCTTTCGGCTAAAGCAACAAAAATACCTCCCTCGCTAATATCCGCGGCGCTTTTCACCATACCGCTGTTTATGAGTGACCTTATGCAGTTTTGAAGGCTTATTTCGTAGTCTAAATCGATGCCTGCCGGTTTTTGGCGAAAATCTTTATGGACTAAGTCCATATATAAACTGCCGCCCAAATCCCCCTTAAGTTTGCCGAGCAAAAAAATTTCATCGCCTTCGTCTTTAAAATATGGCGTTACGGCTTTATTAACATCTTCTATGAATCCAACCATCCCGATTACCGGCGTAGGATAGATTTTAGAAATTATGGTTTTACCCCCTTCTTTTTTTGCGGTCTCGTTATAAAAGCTGACATTTCCGCTTATGACAGGCGTATTTAGTTTTATGGCGGCGTCTTTAATGCCTTTAACGACTTCGCTAAATTGCCACATAACTTCAGGGTCTTCCGGGCTTGCAAAATTAAGGCAGTCGGTTATGGCAACGGGAGTTCCGCCGCAGGCTGCAATATTTCTGGCACACTCCGCAACGGCAAGGGCGCCCCCCATATACGGATTTAAGTAAGCATATCTGGAATTGCCGCTGACATTCAATAAAAATCCCTTATCCTTATTATTATCGTCCTTACTATCTTTAGATGTTTTGATACCGCCTTGAACCCTTAAAACCGCAGCCGAAAAACCGGGGGGGATAACGGTATTTGTACCTATAGAGTAATCATACTGGGTAAAAATCGGCCTTTTTGATGCTATATTTGGATGCGTGAGCAGCCTTTTTGCTACTTCGTTTAAATTTTTCGGAACCTTATAATTATTAATTTTTACAGGTAATATTTTTTGTAAATATTTAGGTTTTCTTTTAGGCCTGTTATATGCAGGGCCGTTTACAACCGCACCTACATCCAAGGATTTATAAGGTTTAGAATTATAATAGAACTTTATGGTCTTTTCATCTATAACTTCACCCACTTTAACGCAGTTTAAGCCCCATTTGTCAAAAACCCTGTTTAATGCGTCAAAATCTTCTTTTCTTGTGGCAAGAAGCATTCTTTCCTGCGATTCCGAAAGCATAATCTCAACAGGGGTCATGTTGGGCGTTCGCAAAGGAAAAGCGTCAAGGTTAATGATCATGCCGTGTCCGCTTTTGTCGGCCATTTCGAAGGATGAGCTTGTAATACCCGCCGCTCCCATATCCTGAATTGAAACTATGAGCTTTTTATCCATTGCTTCAAGGCAGGCTTCCAATAATAGCTTTTCCGTAAAAGGATCTCCGACTTGCACCGTGCTTCTCTTTTTATTCTTTTTCGAGTCAAACTCTTCGGAAGCCATTGTAGCCCCGTGTATCCCATCCATCCCCGTCGCGGAACCGACATAAACGACAATATTTCCAACCTCGCATTTTGAAGACAAAAATATCCCGTCTTTTTTTACTATCCCTATCGTAAAAGCATTTACCAATATATTATCGTTATAACATTCGTCAAAAACAACTTCCCCCCCTACGGTCGGAACGCCCATGCAGTTTCCGTAAAACCCGATACCTTTAACGACTTCGGAAACATAGTAAGGCGTTTTCGGATTAAAACAACTTCCAAACCTTAACGAATTAAGATTTGCAATCGGGCGGGCGCCCATTGTAAAAATATCCCTCATAATGCCGCCGACGCCCGTGGCAGCCCCTTGAAACGGTTCTATAAAGGAGGGATGGTTATGGCTTTCCATTTTAAAAATAAGCGCATCTCCGCCGCCAAAATCCACGGCGCCCGCATTTTCACCCGGCCCTATGACAATCTTATCGCCTTTCACGGGCAGCGTTTTAAGATAAACCTTCGAGCTTTTATAAGAGCAGTGCTCAGACCACATTGCCGAAAATATTCCAAGTTCAAAATCGTCCGGTTCATGCCCTAACAGTTCATTTATCTTTTTGTACTCATCTAATGATAAACCGAACAGCTTATAGTTTTCCTTTTCCTTGAAGGCGGGCTTCCTGCCTCGTTTTTTTGCCGCCGGTTTTTCTTTTACTTTTGGTTTGATTGCCATTTTATTATTTTTCTCTTATATATTTTATTATCGATTTAAAGATATAGCCCCCGTCCTCGCTGCCGAGAAGTTTTTCGGATGACCTTTCGGGGTGGGGCATAAGCCCCATTACATTAAATTTTTCATTTGAAATGCCCGCTATATTGTAAAGCGAGCCGTTCGGATTGGAATCACCGGTTATGCTTCCGTTAAATTCGCAATATTTAAAAATTATTTTATTGTTTTTATTTAAATCATTGATTATTTCGGATGTGGCGAAATAATTACCGTCATGATGGGCAATGGGCATTTTAAGAACGGCGTCTTTTTTTATGGCGCATGTAAACGGAGTATCAGTTTTTAATGTCTTCAGATATACATTTTTGCACTCAAATTTTAACGACCTATTGGCAAGCATAACCCCGCTTAATAGTCCCGCTTCCAAAAGTATCTGAAAACCATTGCAGATGCCAAGGATTATACCCCCTCTGCCCGCGTACTCTTTCAAGGTTTCCATAATTAAACTTCTTGCCGCCAGCGCCCCTGCCCTGAGGTAGTCGCCATAGGAAAAACCGCCAGGGATAATAATTAAATTATACCCGCTTAAGTCGTTAATTTTATCTTTATGCCATATAAAAGAGGTATTTATGCCAAAAACATCGGTCAAAACATGATAGACGTCAAAATCGCAGTTTGAACCCGGAAAAACGGTTATGCCGGCTTTTATGTTTTTATTATTCATTTTTTACCCATTCAAATAAAATTTCTATTAATACTTATTTTAAATTAACTTAATAAGGCTTTGTATTATTTTATCTCGATTTTGAATTCCTCTATTAAAGGATTTGAAAGAACTTTTTCGGATATTTCTTTCACCTCTTCATCTAATGAACCACGGGGGTTTTCGGTTCCCGAATCTATAAAAAGCTCGATATACTTTCCGACCCTTACATCCTTAATATTATTATAACCCGAAGATTTCAACACCGATAGCACCGCCTTTCCTTGAGGATCAAGGACTTCTTCTTTCAGCGTTATTTTAATCATTGCTTTTTTGCTCATTTTTACCTCGCTTAACGGATAATATAGAAAATAAATATTAAGAGATGCTTAATTTAAATATTTGCGTACTTATCAAAAATATAATTAATATATTTATAGTAGTAGTTTATATCAAAAATACCTTCAATCTCGTTAATCGTCAGGAGCTTTAACACCGATTCATCCTTTTTTAATAAATCTTTAAAATTTATTTGCGTCTGAATGCTTTCATGCGCCAATTTTTGAACGATTTTGTAAGCGTCCTCCCTTAACATGCCTTTACCCGTCAAAGATAAAAGAACCTTTTGGGAAAAGATTACCCCTTTTGTCAAATCTATATTTTTAAGCATATTGTCCTTGTTTACAATCATATTGTCAATCAAATAGATTAGCTGGTTAAGCACATAATACGCTAAAATAGTAGAATCCGGCCCTATAATCCTTTCAACTGATGAATGAGAAATGTCCCTTTCATGCCAGAGCGGGATATTTTCGATAGCGGAAATGAGATTTGACCTTAAAACACGCGAAAGGCCGCAAATATTTTCCGATACGATAGGATTTTTCTTGTGCGGCATAGCAGACGACCCTTTTTGCCCCGGGGCAAAAGGCTCTTCCATTTCGGCAACCTCCGTCCTCATAAGGTGCCTGATTTCAAGAGCAATTTTTTCGCATGAAGCTCCAAGAGCGGCAAGGGCATAAAAAGCATCGGCGTAAACATCCCTTTGAATAACCTGATTTGACAAAATGGATTTTAAACCGAGCAAATCTAATGCATCATGCTCGACTTCAGGCGGTATGTTGGCATAAGTTCCCACGGCTCCCGAAAGTTTGCCGTAAGAAATCGATAAAATAGCATCTTTAACCCTTTTTTTAACTCTTTTAATCTCTTCATAAAATATCAACAGTTTAAAGCCGAATGTAATAGGTTCCGCATGTATTCCATGAGTTCTGCCAATCATAGGGGTAAGCTTATGCCTTAGCGCCTGATTTTTTAAAGACCCTTCGAGAGCTTCGGTTTTCTTAAGTATCAGTTCCAGCGCCTGCCTTAAAATTAAAGAAAAGGATGTATCTCCGATATCCGACGATGTGAGCCCCATGTGGATAAATCTTGAATCTTCTCCGACATACTTTGCGACATTGGTTAAAAAAGCAATTACATCGTGTCTTGTAACTGCTTCTGTTTCTTCTATTTCGATAACATTGAATCTGGCTTTTTTAATTATGTTATTGAGGGAATTGTCCGGAATTTTACCGAATTTATTGTAAGCGGAACACACGGCCAGTTCAACTCTCAGCCATGTCTCATATTTGTTTTCTAATGACCATATTTTTGAAATTTCAGGCAAAGAATACCTTTCTATCAAGTAAAATACCTCCGTATTATAAATGCAATTATTTTTTTGTAGCGATAGCTATTTTGTAAAGCCCGTGTTCTACGCTTAAACCCATAACGCTCACAATGTCGGCTGCGGTGGATCTTTTATCGGCCTTAATTATAATGGTTGGGTTGCCGCCATTTATCTTAACATTTTTTAAAAATAAAGAAAGCTGTTTTAAAGAAAGCTGTTTCTTTTTATAAAAAATTCTGCCGCCCTTTGTTATGTAAATGGTGATAGGTTTTTTAGATGCGGTAACGGATTTAATTCCCGATTTGGGTAAATGTATTTTTAGACCGTAGTTGGAAGTAAATGTGGTTGTCATCATAAAAAATATGAGTAAGGTTAAAAAAACATCAACCATGTTGATGACATTTATTACCGGGTCAGGTTTTCTTCTTTGCACAAACTTCATAATAATATAATAATAATTCCGTAATAATTTTATAAATACCCCGTCAGTCCGCCTTTGGCGGACTGACACCCCTTTTTAAAAAGGGGAATTAAAAAAATAAATATGACGAGAACGATAAATTAGCCTTATTTTTATTTTATAAAGGCTATAACCTTCGATGCGGTGTCCTCCATTAAAGCGCCAAAATTAAACGCTTTAGAGGCAAAATATTTATAAAACAAAAAGGAAATAATGGCGATTATAAGACCGAGAGCAGTTGAATACAATGCTTCGGAAATGCCCAGAGCCAGTAAGTGGGGATTTGTAATGCCGCTTTGATAAGAAACGGCGCTAAGCGCTTTTATCATGCCGACAACCGTTCCCAACAGGCCTAAAAGAGGGGCAATCGTGGTTATCGCGCTTAATCCTTCAAGATTTTTTTCAAGGTCTAAATATGCCCTTTTACCGGACTCCTCAACCTCAAGTTTTATCGTATCTGCGGAATTTTTATAGTTATCTATGATAGCAAGATAAATTCTGGATATAGGGGTCTTGCTGAGCAGGCATATACCTTTAGCCTTTTCGATATCTCCATTTTTTAAAGACTCTTCCACATTCGATAAAAAATCTTCCGGAAATATTTTTGATTTACGAAGGCTGTAAAACCTTTCTATGATAATAGCTAAAGCGACGATGGAACACAATATCAGGGGATATAAAAAGAATTCCGTTAATAACTCGCTTTGATTAAACATAATATTTGACCCGGACCTTTTTAAATTCCCTGATGCTTTCTAAAGCATCAAAATCGTTAATTCCCGTAAGCGCGGAAATGTCTTTCATTATTTTAAAAGCCTCTTCTTTAGATTTTGCGTGTATCATCGTAAATATGTTATATTCCCATCTTCCTGGATAAACCGGTCTTTGATAGCAATGGGACACTTCTTTTACCGATGACATCAGTTTACCGTTTCTACCCACATCTTCCGGCTTTGATTTCCATATTCCCATTATGTTATAACTGAATCCGGCTTTTTGATGATATAAAACGCAGGCAAATCTTCTCATCTTTTTTTCTGATATAAAATCTTTTATCTGATTTAAGAGTTTATCTTGAGAAATCCCTAGACGCTCTGATGAATTTTTAAAGGGTTCAGGCGTAATTTCCAAATCCTTTTGCAGTTCTTTTATGCAGTCTTTCTCGAAATCGGATATATTTATGTCGGCATCATCTTTAAAATCGTCATGGGAAAAAAATTTAAAGGAGGAATTATCCTCGCCCGTCATATCAAAGTTAACCCCTATTTTAAAAAGCTTAAGGGTCGGAAGTATTAAATAATCCGAAGCGTTAGATTCCTTGCTAAGGGCTTTAATCTCTTCTTCGAGATCTAACTTGGCCGGCAAAGTTATAGTGAACCAGATATTATATTCATTACTTCTTAAATAATTATGGCTAACCCCGCTATGAGAATTAATAATATTTGCGGCAAAATCGACCATGCCTTCGCTTACCTTGAATGCGGCTAATGTGCTTTTATAACCTATATTATGGGAATCGAATATAGCGCTTATTTGCCTTATAACTTTGATTTTCTTTAAATTTAAAATTCTATCTATAACCTCTTGCTCGGTTATGCCGATTGCGCCTGCGATATCAAGAAACGGCCTTGCGGAAATTGGAAAATCCGTCTGCAATATATTTAATATCTTTTTATCGGTTAATTCAAATTCCATATCGAAAGCCAACGCAATTCTCTAAAAGGTTTGGGGTCAAGTAAATTTTTTATATTTTTATAACAGTATAATTATAACAATTTATTAAAATAACCGTCAAGAATGAAATTAGCCCTGCGCTGATTATAAATAAAAGGAAAGCCTCCGGTCATTAGTTTTAACAACCGGAGGCTTTTAATTTAAATAAAGAATGCCTTGGAACTATTTTAAAGATTCAAGATACTCCGCAATGGCGTTTACCTTGGATGCAGGCATGGTTTTATGGCTGGGCATAATTGCCATATAGGATTTGCCGTTAATCGTAACCATGCTGCCGGATGCAAAATGAGCGCCGGGCGTAACTATCTGGGTCTTAATCCATGACAAACTTCTCTGGCTCCCGACATGCGAAAGGTTGGGTCCAACCGTTCCGCCCTTTCCGTTAATGGTATGGCAGGCAATACAGCCTTCGGAACTGAAAAGCGATGCCCCGCTATACGCATATGCCGAAATCCCGAATGCCGATACGCCCAGAAAAATAACCGACATCAAAATAAACTTTTTAACTTTAAACATCAATTTCTTTTACCTCCTTTTTTATTTTAATTGTAATATACGCAAACTTAATTTATTGTAGATATTTCAAAATAAATTTATTAACAACATAAGCCAAAAATATAAAAACTAATTAACTTAAGCCGCATATATCGAATCAAAAAGAGGTAGATAAAAGGTTTATTTTAAAGATTCAAGATATTTCGCCAATGCGTTAAGGTCTGACGCTTCCATATGCTTATGTCCCGGCATAATTGCCATATAGGATTTGCCGTTAACAGTAACGGAACTTCCATCCGCAAAATGAGCGGAGGGATTGGTTATTTGGGTCTTAATCCATGAAAGGCTTCTTTTGCTCCCGACATGCGACAGGTCAGGTCCCACTGAACCGCCTTCCCCGTTAATGGTATGGCAGGCAATACAGCCTTCGGAACTGAAAAGCGATGCCCCCGATGCGGCAAAAACCGTAGAAGCGCTAAATATCAAAGCCGCCGCAATAATAAAAGATGCAATAAATTTTTGCATAATAAAATTTTCACCCCCTTAAAAATTAAATTATTTTAAAACAACACCGTTAATATTTATATAACATAATAACTTTAATGTCAACGGTTTTTGCAAGCCCATATGAAATTAAAATTCGCGCCGCGCTAAATTAATATTATTTTTTTATTGACCTTTATTATTTATAAGCATTAAAATATCCGAAAAAGAAAAATATTTAAAAGAATATTTAAAAGAAAAATGAATAGGCAATAATTACTAATACCTTTGGAGGAATTATGTTTTCAACTTTTAAATCAAGACTTTACATTTCGTCGATTATTATGTTTTTATTTTTCCTTTTTATTGATTTAATGATAATCGGCTACATTAACAGCTTTAGATATTCCTCGCTCAGGCAGTCCGTTATCGGTTCGACTATTACTTCCCTGTCGATAGCCAACCGCGATATTTTAAGCATAATATATCTTTCGAAAATCAGAAAAGATAAACTGCTAATCGCAAAACTCCAAAAAAAGGTTTTTAACCCCTCTAAAATAGATAATAAAATAGCCGTTCTAATAAAAAAGTTACAATTAAGAAGAAAAAATCAGATTATAGCCATTAATGGTTTTTATTCCGGTTTTAAACATGAAAAATTTAAAACGGTTTTTGGCGTAAGCAAGAAATATCTGAAAAGGCCGTCCAATCCGGAATCCATAATGGAAATGAATAAATTGAAAAAATTTTTGGCAGAATACAGGCCGATGGTCGTAAGGCTGGCAAAAAATCCTTTTACGGTCGGTCCGACGGCAAACATCGGCTATTACCAGGCGGGGGTAAATAAAATTATTAAGTCTCTTAGCATCGTCGAAAAAAATATATCCAACGACTCCAAAAAAAAGATGACTTTCTTATTCGATATATTCATAATTGCCCCGTTTTTAACATTAATTGCTTTACTTTTAGTAAGTTTTTACTTTAAAAAGGCTTTAATAGACGAACTTGAAATCGCAATCAAAAAGATAGAAGAGGTTGCCCACGGAGATTTAAGGACTAAAATAAAGGTTAGCGTAAACCCAAAAAACGAAATAGGAAGGCTCATCGGGCATGTCAATACCCTTATAGAATCCTTGTCCGCCAATGTCAAGTCTATGAATAATGCGGTGGATTCCATTTCGAGCCAGGGAGAAGAGCTTAATTATTCTTCGAAAGAGCTTAAAAGCAATATGGAAAATATGAAGCACAATAGTTCCTCAATAGTTGAATCCATAAAACAAATAACTATGGCTATCTTAGAAGTTGCAAAAAATTCAAGTTCCGGCGCCCAGGAAGCGGAGCGCACGCAAAAAGCGACCGAAGAGGGATATAACGCAGTCCAGGGCGTTATCAAAGAGATAAATTCTATTGAAAAGGCGGTTGATAAGGCCGCAGCCGTAATGGAAGAACTGGGGGTTTCGTCGCAGAAAATAGGTGAAATTATAGCGGTAATCGATGAAATAGCCGATCAAACTAATCTATTGGCTTTAAATGCGGCAATAGAAGCTGCAAGGGCAGGAGAGCAGGGAAGGGGTTTCGCGGTCGTGGCGGACGAGGTCAGAAAATTAGCCGAAAGAACCACAAAAGCGACAAAAGAAATTACAACGATGATAATCTCCATTCAGGAGGATACCGTAAAGGCTATAGAGTCGATGAATAACGGAAAAGAAGAGGTAAAAAACGGCGTCGAGGTTGCGAAAAAAGCGGGGGAAAGGATTGAAGCCATAAGGGAGCTTACAAATAAACTGAAGGACATGATTACGCAAATAGCAACGGCTGCGGAAGAACAGTCAACGGCCACCGAAGAGATTTCCGCATCAAGCGATTCAATCTTAAGGGCGCAGGAATCGACATCGGCAAGCACCGAACAAATCCAGACGAGCGCATTAGAATTATCAAAGCTTGCCTCGTTATTATCCAAAAACATCAGCGTTTTTAAAATATAAATGGAACAAAGGTATATATATGCGATATAAAACTTAATAAATTAACTTGCAAAAGTTAAAAACAATAAGATAAATGCCATTAAAATACAAAATTTTTAAGGTTTTAATAACTTTTTTTATTTTAATTGCCATTGGCTCTTCGGGCTTTTTTATATTTAAAATACTTAAACCCGAACACATCAATGCCGCCATTTTAAAAAATCAAAAACCCCCCGCCCTTAAACCTCCGGAAAAAAAAGACGAATATTGGAAGGAAGTTTCGAATAAAGATTATAATTTTCATACTATTTATCATACTATTCATTATGGAAATTACGGAAAAGATGTATTGTTAGCCGATTATATCCTTTCTAAGCTGGGCTATTTGCCGTTAAATTGCGTTATTAAAGAAAAACACGAAAAAATAAAATTTATTTGGAAGTGGAAATATAAAAATATCCCCGATGAAATAAAATCTAAATGGAAACCCGGTTATTTTAATACCCTGCTCAGAAGCGCCGTTATGAATTTCCAGTATGAACAAAAACTTATAGTAACGGGCGCGATAAATAAATCGTTATGGAAAATTTTAATAAAAGATTATCGGGGAAAAAACGGTATTAATTATTGGGGAATATGCTATGTGATAGTTAATAAAAATTTTCCGGAAACCATAAGCATCTGGAGAAACGGGGATATTGTCTTGACTTCTTTGGCAAATACCGGAATTACAGAATCGCCTACAAACGATGGAGTTTTTCCGATATACCTGAAATTTTTCACTACAAATATGAGCGGAATTACCCCCTGGAAAACAAGATACGACGACAAGAATATTCCGTTCGTAAATTATTTTAACGGCGGCGAAGCGCTTCACGGTTTTCCAAGAGGGATATACGGCGTTAATCAAAGCATGGGATGCGTGGAACTTCCAATAATAAATTCCTCTGCCGTCTGGAAAAAATTGAGCTACGGTTCTCTGGTTATTGTCAAGAAATATATAGGCAAAAAACCTGTATACAATGAAAAGCTAAGGCCAAAAAAATTTCATCTAAAATTAAAATCAAAACAATTAAAATCTATAAGTAAAAAATTTAAGCTGTTATATGTTGAACATAGCTATGCTTACGACGGCGTGCCGTTAGCCTATATCAGGTTTTTTTATTCAAAAAGAAACAGGGTAAACGATAAAACCATTTTAACGACCGACATTAATTATGCCTC
Organism: Deltaproteobacteria bacterium; assembly: GCA_023489335.1. Classification (GTDB taxonomy): domain Bacteria; phylum SZUA-79; class SZUA-79; order Acidulodesulfobacterales; family Acidulodesulfobacteraceae; genus Acidulodesulfobacterium. The sequence continues at coordinate 37,832 of JAMDCP010000006.1, forward strand.
TAATATTAATTTTATTAGCGCAAGCAGAAGGTTAAGGAGTAAATTAATTTTTTTCTCCGATACTAAATCGCTTAAAGGAACATTCACCAGAAGTATTTATTGCTTTACTTTAAGCAATCCCGGCAACATACAAAGAGTTTTAACCGTAAGGCATAAAAATGAAGGGATACTGAGCAATGTAGCGGTCAACGGAAATAAGCTCTGGTTCGTTTTATATTCGTACAAACACGGTAAACTCAAAGACTACCTTGACGAGAATGCCTTTAGTTTTATTAACGGTAAAATCAGGATACATCCTGTTAGCAAAACTAAGCTTAATTTTTATTCCTCCTATTTAACATTCGATAATCGCGGCAATTTATGGATGAGCGGCCTGACGCCTTCCGAAGGCAATGCCGTTAATTATATTAAAATGCTCGGCTATAAAAGCATAAAGATGAATGAAATTAACCGCAAAGGCGTTAAGACAATATACTCATTTAAAAGTCATTTTTACGGAACAATGCCTTTTCTCGTAGAAAACGACGGGTCAATATTTATTCTTAAGCATTCATATTATGATAACGATTTCTTAAATGATTTAATAGAAATCAGAAAAAACGCAAAAAATAATTTATCGATATTAAATATATCGAATTTTAAAGGCTTGATAGGAAATTTTACCGGGAATATAAAGGGAAATATTTTTTTCATTAAAAATTACTTAAAACACGGAATATTTAGAAAGGATTTGTATGAAATATCCATAGATAAGACAAACAGCAAAGTTCATAAAATATTAAGCTTTTATGGAAATTCAAATGGAGTAGTAAATAATATTTTATTAGTAAATAAATAAAAAAATATTAAAAATTATTAAAATTTTTCTTGCAATTTTATCTATATAAAATATAATAAAAAATCGTGTCTTGATTTTAATTTTAAGAAGGAGGTAAAGTAAAATGAATTCCTTAGGAACGCATTTACTTTTAGAGCTTAAAAATTGCAGGAAAAATATTCTTGGAGACCTTGATTTTGTGGAAACTGCCCTGTTAGATGCAGCTACGGAAGCAAAAGCTACTATTGTGGAATATAAATTTCACGAATTTAACCCGTTTGGAATCAGCGGAATGGTGATAATTGCGGAGTCCCATCTTTCTATACATACCTGGCCAGAATATGATTACGCCGCTATCGATATTTTTACCTGCGGAAATTTAATAAAGCCTCAAGAGGCGGCTAAATTCTTAATCGAAAGATTTGGATCGAAAGAACCGCAAATTATGGAGATAAAAAGAGGGCTTATATCGATATACAATGAAGACCTTCCCCATAAAGTTTTTTGCGAAGAGAAGCTTGTAGCCCGTTAGCTTAGAATTTCAAAATTTTTGTAAAGTTTTTATTAAAGCAGCCATAAGGGGTTATTTTTTGAAAAAGCCCTGCGCCTGTTTTATCTATTTCTATTAAAGCTTCTTTTATATTTTTTAAATTACTGCATAAATCTAAATCCAATAACGGCAAAAGTACGAATTTGCGATTTTTAATTTCGGGATGGGGTAATTTGAGCTCCGGTAAGTTTAGTTTTATTGTTTTTCTGCTGTAATTATCATAAATAAAGAGTATATCGATATCGATAACCCTCGGCGAATATCTAATGTCCTCTTTTTTTCTGCCCAAATCTTTTTCAATATTTTTTAATTTGGAAAGAAGCTGCCTGCCAAAATCTTTATATGCTTTATAAAGATTTTGATTTACCCCCGTCATTCTATTTCTATATAGAATTACGCAGTTCAAAAAATCAGGCTGATTTGTATTTCCTACAGGTGAAGATAAATAAATCTTGGATGAACCTACGATATCAATATCTGTTATTCCTTTCCGTATAAGAAGTATTGCGTTAAGCAGATTATTTTCCAAGTTGCCTACATTGCTTCCAAAGCCAAGGTAAATATCGTAATATGCGTTGCCGCTATCTAATTTCATCCGCGGATTTATCCATTAGATTTATAGGCCCATGCGAACTAATGCCTCTCTGATGCGATTTTCATTAATGGTTAAAGAAAATCTGACATAACCCTCGCCGTAATCTCCAAAGCCGGAACCGGGGGTTACGATTATGCCTGTTTCGTTTAATAAAGATATTGCAAATTCTTTAGAAGTCATGCCCGCCCTTGGAACATGCGCCCATACATAAAATGTCGCATCGGATTTATATACTTTATAGCCGAGTTCTTCCAGTCCCGCAACTAAAATTTCTCTTCTTTTTTTATATATAATGTTATTATCCCTTATCGTATCAAGCTCGTTATCGAGCCCGTAAGCGCCCGCTAATTGTATTGCTTGAAAAACCCCCGAATCGAGGTTTGTTTTAACGGCTCCAAGTCCATGAAGTATGTCTTTGTTTCCAACCGCAAACCCTATCCTGAATCCCGTCATATTAAATGTTTTCGAAAGAGAGTGGAACTCTATCCCTATGTCTTTAGCTCCGTGAGCGTTTAAAAACGAATCATTTCCCTTTTCTCCCGTGTAAACCTCCGAATATGCAAAATCATGGGCAACAATTATATCGTTTTCTTTGGCAAATTTTACGACCTCGTTAAAAAAATGCCTATCAGCCCTTGCGGAAGTCGGATTATTGGGGTAATTTAAAAACATTAATTTTGCTTTTTTTAAAACATCTGACGGAATATCGGAAAAATCCGGTAAAAAGTCGTTATCCTCTCTCAGGGGCATTATATAGGGAATACCACCGGCAAAAATTGTGCCTGCCTTATAGACGGGATAACCCGGGTCAGGCACTAAAACAACATCTCCAGGGTTTACAAAGGCTAACGGGAGATGCCCTATGCCTTCCTTTGAACCAATTAACGACAAAACTTCCGTATCAGGGTCTAATGAAACGGCAAACTTTTTATCATACCAATTTGCCACCGATTCTCTAAACTTCAAAAGCCCCTCATATGAAGGATACTTTTGGTTAATGTCTATCTCGCTTTCCTTTTTTAATATATCCACAATTGCTTTAGGCGTGGAGATGTCCGGATCTCCTATGCCAAAGCTTATTATATCTATTCCCCTTGCCTTAACCTGCGCTTTTAATTTATCTATCTCGGCAAAAAGATACACCGGAAGTTTATTTAATCTCTCCGAAAATTGGAATTTCATTGGTTTTTGTATCCTCCTTTGATATATTCTGATACATTTTACCCTAAAATATTTTCAATGTCTATATATTTCAAGGCTAATCCTTCAAGCAAATCTCTATCTTTTAAATCTTTTTCGGTTTGCAAATAAGGAATATCTCCTAAAAACGGGATATCGGTATATGCGGATAATATTTTTTTGTTAGATAAAACGCTCTCGTCAGTTTCATTTAAGGCATTATTAATAATTATCCCCGCTATTTTAATCCCGTGACTTTTTGCGTATTCTATATTTAACAATGTATGATTTATCATTCCCAATCCGGCTTTTGTTACCAAAATAACAGCCGCATCTATATACTTTGCGATATCTATCATAAAATGCCCCTGTTTTAAAGGAACAAGCATCCCGCCCGCCCCTTCGACAATCATATAATCGTAAGTACCTTTCAAGTCATAAAATTTATAGATTATTTCCTTTAAGCACACTGTCCCACCCTCAAATTTTGATGCGGCATAAGGAGATAAAGGGCTTTGAAATGTGTATGGGGTTACAGTTTCAATGTCTGCCTCTAATCCGCTTATTTCCTTTAAATAATGTCCGTCAATATAATTTTTCGAACCGTCTTTATTAATTTTAACCCCTGTTTCAACAGGTTTCATATACCCGGCATTTAGCCCTTTTTGCCGAAAGGCAAGGATCAATAGCAGACTGACAAAGGTCTTTCCGATATTTGTGTCTATCCCTGTTATAAAGAATGTTTTGTTTTGCATACGGCATAACTTTGCATGGTTTAATTTGGACTACTGAGTTTAAAGAAAGGATATCCCCCGGTTGGTTAAACCGGGGAACAATTGACTAAAAAACTTATTTTACAACTATTTTACACCTAGGGCTTTAAGGGTTTTAGGACCGATAATCCCGTCAACCTTTAATCCTTCTTTCTTCTGAAAAGCTTTAACTGCATTTGTGGTCATAGGTCCGATCATTCCATCGATTTTCCCTTTATATAGCCCGTCTTTAGAAAGCGCCTTTTGAGCAGCCTTGATTGTTGCGGCAGGTAATGATTTGACGGCCTTTTTTACTACAACCTTCTTAGGAGCAGGTTTCGCTGCAACCTTTGATTTATTCATAGCAAAAGAACTGGACGGCATTACAACGAAAGCCAGGAGTAAAACTAAAAGCAAAGATAGTTTCTTCAATTTATTTTTCACCTCCTTTTTTTACAAACTTAATATTATTAATTATTTAACATTTTCATAAAATTATTGCAATAAAAATTATTGCAATAAAAAAATAAATCACCCTAAAGCCTTTTTTAATGTATCGATAAATTCTACCGGGTCAAATTTAACGACATAAAAATCGGCCCCTGCACTTATTCCCTTTGTCGAATTCTCGGCGCCGCTTAAAGAACTATGCATTATTATAGGAATACTTTTATATTTATCGTCGGACTTCATAGTTTTTGTAAAAGTATAACCATCCATCACCGGCATCTCGACATCGCATATAATGGCATCGAATTTATATTTATCCTCATAGACCACGTCAAGGGCGGCTTTACCGTTGAAAGTCGTAACCGTCTTAAATCCTTCTTTTATTAAAGCGTTGTTAATTATTTTCCTTGCTGATGATGAGTCGTCGATAATAAGTACGGTTTTATCCTCATCGTATTCCCTTTTTTCAATGTCTATCGCTTTATTTTCCTTACTGTAAAAGCCGAGCTCATCGACAATGGATTCAAAATCCAGCAAAAGTAAAAGCTCATCGTTTTCAACCTTTATAATTCCTGTTACCTTTGAACCCTCGGAACTTACGGACGATAATTCAGGGGCGCTTATTTCGCTCCACGAGATACGCCTTATCTTTGTAGTCTCATGAACAACAAACCCGACTTTAACTCTATTAAATTCCGTGATAATAACCTTAAAATTTTTTCTGTCTAATTCCTCAGGCTCGGCAATTCCCATCCATTTTGGTAAATTGACTAAGGGAACAACAGACCCTCTAAGATTAAACATTCCTTCCACAAATTCGGAAGTATTAGGGGTCTCGGATATATCCGCCGGCATTTTAATAATTTCAATAACTTTAGCTACATTTATTCCATAAACTCCCTCTTTTTCCTCTCCGTTTTCATCCACGCTAAAGAGCCTGAAATCCACTAATTCCATCCTGTTTTGTCCAACCTCGAGAATATCGTGGCCGGGATTTATTGAGGTTGGCTTCGCCGGTCCTGCCGCTCCGCCGTTATTAGAATGGTTTGCCATAATCTCCTCCGTAAGGTTTAAAGGTTCGTTATGCAACAACTAAATGAAATATACGCCGATAACTAAAAGGCAACGGCGTATTATTTAAATACCCTATTTATTCATCTGCCCAGGGATTTTCTTCGACCTCTATAATACTGCCTTGATGGTCTCCCGATATTATCCGGTTTCTGCCGCGATTTTTTGCTTCGTATAAAAGATTATCGAGATGCTTTAACATATCTTTAGATTCATTTCCGAATTCTTTTTTATAAGAGGCGACACCCATGCTTATGGTAAGATTTTTTGTATCTTTTGTCCGAATCTTTGAAATCATTTGTTTTATTTTCCTTGCAACATCTATGGCATCGGTAATGCTGGTGGAAGGCAAACATACTATGAATTCCTCTCCGCCGAATCTCACGGCAATATCCGATTTCCTTATATTATTTTTTAATACATCCGAAACCTCTTTCAAAACGATATCGCCTTTATCGTGGCCGTAAGTATCGTTAATATTTTTAAAATGGTCTATATCGCACATTATTAAGGAAAGAGGAATGCCATATCTGGAGCTTTGGGCAAATATATTTTCATAAAAAGTATTAAAGTATCTTCTATTGTAAAGCCCTGTCAGGCTGTCGGTGAAAGCCTCATTTTCAAGGTTGCTGTTATTAGATATTATATTCTCTTTAAATCTTATTGCCAAAATCAGCGCCGATGAAGTTAAAAGCAGTAAAATGAAATCCAAAAATAAGCCTATAGAGACAGCGTTAAGCATATTTTTATATATTAATGCAAATGGATTTATCGCGCCTGTTATGTTATATTGTTTTTTAATGGAATTATATGCGCTTAGCAGGTTAAAATTAACAAAAATGAATCCTAATTCTATTAAAAATTGGATAATTATAATTGCAAAAAATATAAAATAATGCCATTGTTTTCTCATAAAATTTATAATATTTATTTATAATTTAAATAAATTTTATATTTTTTTAAAATTTATTACAATTTATTTTTTTATTAAATCATTATGAATATCATTATAAGAAAAAACTCTGAAACCTCTTTCGAAAATGTTATCGTGCTTATTATGATTTTCGTTCTGGCCGTTATCTCGATTCACCAGTATTTAAAGATTACAAAGTATGCCAAAATTGCCGCATATAAAGAAGATGTTCAGGAAATAAATGCCGCCTTGATTTTATACAGATTAAAATACGGGAAATTTCCAGGGAACCTGTCGGTATTAGCAAAGAGCGGATATTTAAAAAAAGAGGCGATAAACGGCGAAACGCAATATGTGAAGAAGAAATTTATTAAAAATATTAAGATCGATAATAAAGGCTACCCTTTATCGCCTTTAGGAAAAAGATTTATTTACGACAAAAAAGAAGGCAGGGTACTGGTAAGATAAGCAAGGGGCGCAGGTTATTAAAAACCATACCCGATATTTATCGATGTATAAGTATTGTACGGCAAAAATGGTTGAGCCACAAATGTATTGTATTCTATTTCATATGAGCATAATAAAAAAAAATGCTTTACCAGCTTTATGTCAAGTAATGTTGTAGCATCATAAGTATTCCCGATGCCGCCCCCGAGTATCGTGTAAAATGATTGTGAAAGCTGGACTTTTTTTGTTAATCTTGCGTTTAAGCCTGCGTATAATTTTGCAACGCGGCCGCGGAGATAATTCCTACCCATCCTGCTTTCTTCTTCAAATCCGGGACCCCCGTTAAATATAAGCGTAATTCTTTTATTTAAAAAAAACCTGTATCCCATTCCAAGAATTTGATAAGTGCGAAAACTAAATCCTGCAAACGGACTCCGTTCATAACTAATATCGGCAAGCCCGAAAAAATTGCGAGAAAAATAATAATTATTTTTCTCTTCGGTTAAAAGCCTTAATGCGCTTAAAGTATTATTGTTTTCGGAATATTCATATAGCAGGCTAAATTTAATTTGGAATTTTTTAGTTAAATAATATGACAACCAATTATCCGTATTAAGTGAACGCAGTTGATAAGTCCCATTTTGATTTAGAAATCCGACGCTTAGCTTAATGTCTTTTTCGGCTGCGTAAGAATGTTTGCGTTTAGACTTAATCTTTTTAATAGCGGCAATTTTTTCTAATAAGCCATATTTTAATTGATTGCCTGCGTTAAGGGAAAAGAGAACGGTCGAATAACCTGATGTATTCAATGCATAGGCATCACGGAGGTTGCTGAAAGAAACCGAAAAATAAATTACGATTACAACAACTATGCCTGATAAAAAAAAATTTATTTTATAGTTCATGGATTTCAATACCCTATGCACTGATATGGCAGCATTAAAAGTTAGAATCGGGAAGATACGGTAAAAGAATTTTAAAACGAAATAATAAAAATGATCTTATGGCAAGTCCAACAATTGCTCAACCGTCTTTTTAAGCCTGGGGATATCGGCATTGACAACCTCCCAAATTATTCTATAATCGATATCGAAATATCCGTGAACCAATCTATTTCGCATAGCAACGACCTCATTCCATGCCATATCGGGATATTTTTCTAAAACTTCATCTGGTAAATGATCTACCGCTTCCCCGATAAATATTATTTTCCCGACTACCGCGGTAATTTTTTCCTTGTTTTTGATAAATTCGTCATAGTTTATATTTTCGATAAATTCTTCGATGTCTTCGATATGCTCTAAAATATCCCTGGCATAATTTTTATAATCCCTGTTAGACATAACGAATATCGTTGAATATATTATCTTTAAACCGGGGTCTTAGTCCCCCGGCAGATACGACATGGACATTTATTTTTAATATATCTTTTAAAAAAGGTTCAAGACCAAAACTATGAAGGCCTATCCCTTCGCCAAACCTTACCAATATATCCACATCGCTATTTTCAGTTTGTTCGCCCCTTGCATATGATCCGAATATGCCGACGATATCGGCCTTATATTCTTTTTTAATATAAGGTTTTAATTTATCTATATTTTTTTTTATTTCTTCAAGGGTTTGCATAATTTTTAAACTCATTAATTTATGTTAATTTATTTATATATTAAGTATTTTATTACATAAAAAAACCGAAGTCAATTTGGCGACAACAGAGGCTTTCAAGATTTCCATATTACATACTATTTATAATCGTCCCTTACTGGAGACCATGCATCGACGGCGACGGTAAATTCGTCCGGTATGCGGGCGCTATGTAAAACGTTTGACGGAATAGTCACGGCATCTCCCATGGAAACGGTCTTTTCTACGCCGTCCACGATCATGTCCATTTTACCCTCAAGTATATAGGTAATCTGCTCATGGGGATGCCTGTGCTCCGGTATTACGCTTCCGGGCTCAAACTCCATGCGGGTCAGCATCGCTTTTTCCAGATAAACGGAGCGGATACTGATTCCTTTAACGGGTTCTTTAGGTTTTATATCTTTAAGGGAATGGAAATAATCGTCCATGGTTTTCTCCGGCATATAATATAGAGTTATAACAAATAGATTTTATTTTTGCAATCTTTTCCCAGGAACCCAAAATTGCCGATAGAGATTGTTAAATATACCGCAATACATTAAGAACACCGGATTCCTGCTTGCACAGGAATGACACCCAACGGGTGAACTTTTAAAATCCCTCAAAGTCATTCCCGCTATGTCTTTAACCGCATGTTTATCAACGCATGCCGTTGATGCGGAAAAGACGGCGGGAATCCAGAATAAATTTTCTATCGGCAATTTTGGCAGGAACTTATTTACTGTTTTACCGCGGTTTTAAGCGGCCTTATTTCTTTACTCCGAATATAACCGCAAACTTGAAATATTTATAAGGACATCCGGCCGTCGAAAACCCGGCTTTATTGAGCCATTTTACCTGGGCTTCAGCGGTAGCTTCCCTGTCTAGTTTCAACCTTTCCTTCCATGCGAGGATTTCCTTTTCCGGAACGCCGTTTTTCCTTATGGTTTCTTCCCAGAGTTTTCTGTAAAGAGCATCTAATTCCGGGGTTTCTCCCATAACCTGTTCTGCATTTACGAATATACCGCCGGTATTGAGGAGTCCGTATATTTTTTTAAAGAGCCTTCTTTTTTCGGCATCAGCGAGGTGGTGTATGGACATAGCCGATATAACGGCGTCGAAGTTTTCCGAGAAGCCGTAGCGGGAATAATCGGCCGTTATATACTTTATGTTGCCGTTGCCCTCGAACCTGCGCTTAGCCACATTAAGCATATCCTCTGCCATGTCTATCAGCGTTACCCGCGCATCCGGATATTTTTCAAGCAGAAATGAAGCGAAAAGTCCCGTTCCGGCGCCTATGTCCAGCGCTTTAAGTTTCTTGTTCCCGTTTCGATTTTGAATCAGCGAAACCGGTATGGAATATAAATCGTCGAAACAGGGGATAAGTTTCCTTCTGTTTTCATCGTAAACGGAGGCAATGGAGTTAAAGGCGGTTTTGATATTATTAAAATCCTGGTTATTCAGAGCCTTGTGCTCTCGGAGTTCTTTCATATAAATAATTTCAACTCGCTTATTAAAAATTTCAAAACTTGTTTTAAGAATCCTTTTTGAAAAACTCATATTTCAACTATATGAGATTACATCAGATTATAAAAATAGCATTGTCAATACCGTAGTTAAAAATTGTGGCCGATGATGAAACTTCGAGCCCGGTCAGGCAAATGATAGCGCCTCACGGTGGGATATTTTTGCGGAAAACGAATTCGCCAAAGTCTTTATCGTTTGTTATTACGATATAATTTTCGAGATTCGCTTTGTTTATTATGCTTTCGTCGTCAAGGCCTCTTTTTTCGTCATAAATTGAAAAAACCTCATGCCCTTGATCTTTGAGCCAGACGGAAACCGCATGACCCGTACATTCATCGACGATAAAACGCATATTAAACGGCTTCTTCTAAAGGCATAAAGGTTGAATTGTCAAGGGCTTCCGATGCGTATAGCAGGCAGGCCAAAATATCCTCTCTGGTTACGCCCTCGTATTCCTGCATAATTTCTTCAAAAGTGGACCCATTAGCCAGTAAATTAAGAATAAATTGGACGGATAGTCTTGTGCCCTTAATCACGGGCTTTCCCCTCATTATTTTCGGATTAAGCTCGATATGTTCGAGAAATTGTTTCACTGTAACCTCCGTAAAATTTACGGTTATTTAAAAATCAAAGTTATTATATCTCAAAAAATAAATAAAGAAATTAATAACTTTTTTTATTATATCATTATAAATTTAATAATCCAAATTCATTATTTCTTCATTTTTTCTTCCTGAACGCCTCGTCAACCGCTATTTTCAGCGTATCCGACACCAAGTGGCTGAACCGCTCATGCTTTTTTGCTGAAAAATATATTTTTTTTCAGGAATTCTTTGGCGGCATTCATAACTTTGTCTTTTTCTTTATCAAAATCTTTGACCCTCGCATATTCGCCGTATTCTATTTCCTTAATTATTCTTTCTTCTTCTTTATCGAATTTTACGGGCTTCATTTTATTCGGTATCCCCTTTTAAATATTTTTTAGTCATTTTTCTGCTTGGGATTATAGTTTTCAAATTATACCAGTGGAGCAACTTGTCGTAATTATTAAATAATATTAACGGTTTTTAGCGGGTGTAGTAATATTGCAGTGAATAATATCTACAGCACCCTTATACCGGTTTTTATTATTTCGGCCGCAAACGGATTGTCTTTGTTGAATTCATTTGCTATATACGGATGCGGTTCTATATTGTAATCTATTTTTCTCGCTATTTTCATAAGAAGAAGGGTAAAATCAAAACTATCCCCTATGAATTTATCCGTTAAAATAGCCAGGTCTATATCGCTCCATTTGTCGGCGTTATCTTTTGAATACGAGCCGAACAGGTAAGCTCCGATAATTTTTATACCGCTTTTTTGCAATTCTGCTAAATAGCTATTTATAGATTTTAAAATCAGGCTTTTATTTTTTCCTTCAGCCATGTCCGCAACTCCTTAATTATTTCAATATTTTTTTCGGCAAATTCTTTTGTGCATATAGTCGCTCGTTTATTTCGGCTGCTTAAAGTATTATATCATAATTATAGCAGTCATTTTTATACGTTTGGCGTTATTACGGCAAATAAATATCCCCTATCATAAATGTTACGGCCTGCCCGGATATAAACACCCGGCCTTTTTCCTTTTCCACACGGCAATGGATTTCTCCGCCCCTTTTCGAAACCTGACGAGCTTTCAGGAAGTTTTTGTTCAGACTGGCCGCCCAGTAAGGGGCAAGTTCGCAATGAGAGGAACCGCATACGGGATCCTCCTGAACGCCGAGTTTAGGTGCAAAAAACCTGCTGACGAAGTCAGCGTTATCGCCTGGGGCGGTAATAGATACCCCGCGCAAACCAAGCCGGTTAAGCAATACCTGGTCTGGAACAATGGAACGGACGGTTTCCTCGTCGCCGTAAACGGCGATATAATCCTGTGCTTCGAGCACCTCAACGGGTGTTTTTCCAAGTCCTTCTACGAGATGCTCCGGCACCGCGCACGGCTTCGGTGTAAGCAGTGGAAAATCCATCTCCAGCATATTTCCGTTTTTCTTAACCGTCAAATCCCCGCTTCCGGTCCTAAATATTACGTAATCCGCACGGCACCCGATATGTTCAAATATTACGTGAGCCGACGCAAGAGTTGCATGCCCGCACAGGTCCACCTCTTTAACGGGAGTAAACCACCTCAGTTCGAAATGGCTTCCTGCGGGAACGAAGAACGCTGTTTCCGAGAGGTTATTTTCTTCTGCTATGGATTGCAGGATATCATCGCCCGGCCATGTATCGAGCGGACACACGGCGGCGGGATTACCGCCGAAAATGCGGTTTGTAAATGCGTCTATCTGGAATTGTTTGATTTTCATAGATTCATTACGGAATTATAGAAATTAATAAAAAAATTTATCTTCTTTGCCCGCTTAAACTTGCTATCGTAGCTTGTAAAACTTTCCAACTTATTTCTGCCGTGTGTTTATCCGGATTAAAGCCTTGCAATGCTTGCTGTCTTGGATGTATATAATTTCTAAAATCTTTTAAATCATGGCTATACTTCTTTATATCAAGTTCAATCAATCCAACCTCATGTGCCACATTAATTAAGCTATCTAAAGTCCATTCATGTAATTGCCGCACTTTTTCATTATAGTCCTTTGGAGCAGATTTGGAAGTATTAAATTTTTGTATATTTTTAGACGCTCTGTCTTGTAAAAGTCCCTCTAAAATACTCCCGCATAAAAATATAACAGAAAGGGAAGCCCCACTGCCTAAGCACTTTTTTATTTCTTCTATTCTTTGTTTTATAATGGTTTCAAATTGAATATCAAGATATAATAGCGATAAATCAAGGTTTAAAAATTCTTGATTTAAAAAGTCATCTTCTTTTAGTTCATCTTGAACTTTTTTGCCAAGCAGTTTATTTACAATTTTTTTACACTCATTATATTCTTGCGTATTTGCCGAAAGACCCTTTTTATTCTGTTCGTATTTCCAAACTTTTAATAATTCGTCAAGAATTTTACCGACTGATTGATCGGATTCAATATCCCAAAAAGCATTAAGCCTTTTCCCTTTCGAATCTCCGTAAGTAGAATACTTATTGTCGTATATATCAATATCTACGTTATCTCTAAAAAATTCTGCAAAGGTAGCATTTGTAAAATCAAGAACATAACCACTTTCACTTCCTAATAAATCCCTAAAATATTTTTTCTCTATGGTTTTAAGAGAGGACATTTTAATCTTCTTTATTTCCGCACAAGATTATTTATAATAATTCTATCACGTAAAAAGATATTTTGTTCTTCCCCCTATTTTTATAAAATTCTTATAACTGTTGATTTAAAGATAAAAAAATATTATTAACATCCTTGATAATACCAGTCACATTGTTGCCGCTTTTTTTTCTTAAGTAACTAAAAATTAAAAAAACAAATCTGACGCCTCCAGACTACAACTACGAAACAGCCTACAAGTTTTGTCGATTTTTAAGAATCCGATAATACTTTCAATTTTTTAATAAGGTCTTCCACTCGAATAACTGTGTCAAAAGTGTCCCTGTTTGATATTTCATTAATGGTTATGCTTTTTGTTATAATTTCTAAGAATTCTTTAAAATCTTCGTTGATATCTGATAATTTATTCATTGTTAACCAATCCAGATCTGTTTTGTATTTACCCTGAAATATTATTTCAGAAGTATCCGGGTTTACAGTATCTAATTTAATAATCCCGATTCCGAATGACGACGATAATCTTTCAAGCTCTGAATAAAAATCATCATCAGATATGATGTTAGCGGCGACTAAGTAGCCTTCATTTGCCCACGAAGAATTAGACACGGCCTGAAAAAAAGATTCTCTGATATTATTAAAGTCAAGTTGTTTTTTTATCTCAAAAGAATATATTTTTATAGGTATGGAACGAACTGCTTTAGCAAGTTTTAAAGTTGTTTCGTTAAAATCCTCAGGAAACCATATTCCTACCATATCTGGGTGCAGCCATTGGGCGTAGTCTTTTTTCTTTGATTTTCCATGGTTTATCGTTTTAGTGTATATCAGTTTATATGCATCGGCATAATATGTTAATAATGGATGTAAATCTTTTTCATCGTATTTTATAACATTGGTTTTTGCACCCGCCTCTTCGGATTTTTCTACAGCCGCCAATACTTTTTTCTTATCATTTTCATTTAAGAATAAACTTTTCAAGAAAAATCTTCTCGGCATTGCTCCATATTTCATAAATGGGGATTTTTCATTATCCCTCATATCCACATAAATATATGCATTAATGGTTTTCCAGGGCGTTTCTCCCTTAGTGTTGCATGATTTATCATAGCCTTTCTGTTTAGCTATATCCCATATTTCCATGGTGGTTAGCGGGCGTTTTTCTTCCATAATAACTTTTTTGGCTAAATCTTTAAATGAAAGCTTTTTATCCATGTTTAATTCCCTCAACAAATATACACCTTTTTTAAATAAACAACAGTTTTCTTTGAAAATGACATAATCTCGCCTCAACTTTTATTAATTATATAAATTCAAAGCAATTAATTATTAATTATTTAACAAATTATACGGTTGTATATATGCGATCATATTTGTGAATTTATTAAAAAAACTATCAATTAATCTGTTATAGTTTAAAATCTTAAATAAATATTATTTATTAATGTAATACTCCCCAAAAACTGGACTCGTCTCTTAGGTGTGTGGTATTCTATCAAACCCTCCTTTAGGAAGCCTTCACTCCCTTCAAAATCAATCTCAATCTGCCCCATTTTTATCCTGATTTTACTTTCCATAATTTTTACCCCTATTTAATTAAACTTTCTATATATTCTACCACCTTGATATCCTGATAAATTATATACTCCTTCTCGCACTGGTTTACTTGGGGTCATTTTGCTTATTCTTCTTTTTCTTTGAACGCCAAGCCTTAGGTATTTTTGTTTTTTTAATTATATCGGAATGAAAATTCTTGTTTAGGACTTCTTTGCCAGAGTTGGTAACATAATATTCTTTGCTATTAGGAATTTTATCAAGCCATCCAATAACTTTAGCCCATTTAAAATCTCGATTGAAGTTTGTTGGTGTTGTCTCCCCGACCTCACTGAACATTTCTTTCAGCTTTTCTGGATTAAAACTTTTTAATCCCTGATAATAACTTATATAATTTGCAAATATTAATATTTTATCTGGATTCCTTTTTGGAGCAAACTTTTTATAGTATTCAGCTATACTCAAAGAAGTAGGGGTGGTGGTCGCATCTCTAACTTTAGCATCGATAGTATCTTCAGATTGACTTTTAAATGTTTTTGAACTATCATTTTGCGATGCTACTTGAAAATCATCTATACATAATTTTATTACCTTGTTTGCCTTATTTAGATCGATAGACTTCTCAAAATTCAACCCAAGACCAGATATTTTTAAATTATAATCAGACATACATATAGCCCCCTTTAAAAAATTATTACAAACAATTATTATACAAATATAATTATTTTAACTTATTTATATTACAGGTAAAATAACATAAAAAAATAAATTTGTCAAGTTAAATGTCATATTTATTACATTGATGACTATTATAAGTAAGCTGATGAGCTGATTAAAGATAGGTTAAGACTTATGTCTTTCAAGTAAATATTAGATTAAAAAAAGGGGCATCTGGAAATTTTTAACGTGGAAATAACGGAATGTAAAATTGATCTAAGGATTAGTGTAACTGGGGGTTTATTATTTATTATATATATCTCTTCTGTGTCCGACTGCCTGGATTACGATAGACTACTATCCAGTCGCCTATCCTGAACTTATAGACCCCCGATAAATCTCCGGAAAGGGGTTTGGGAATCATATCGTCGAAATGTTCGAAGAACCATGAGATTTTACTTGGAATGCGTTTTGCGACAGGTCTGTCAAGCCTTCCAGGGTCTTCTAATGCACTTTCAGTCCATTCGGCATTATGCAAACCTCTTCAACGCCTCACGGTGGGATATTTTTTTGGAGGGTTTCTTTAATCTGCATTCTAATTCGGTCTTGAATTCTTCTTTAAGCTGCAAGCCGGAATCAGGGTCGCCGAGCAGTTCTATAATCTTTTCTTCTATAAGCCAATCCAGGTCGTCAATCGTAATATCTTGAATTTTATCCATAAAAAATATTAATTCCTGCAAATTACTATTAAAAATTTAGCCTTCATAGCGAATAAAACCGTCGATTTCTTTTTTCATCTGTTTTTCATGTGCTATTACCTTATTTTTCTTTTTCTTTGCCCAGCCATGTTTATGCGGCTTGCACAAAGCGCAGCCGCTGGATTTTTTATCCTTATATACGTCGCCCATGTTATAGTACCCCTTATTTAAATTATTTCTAAACGCACTATGATATCATTTAACACCTTTGAGGTAACTTTCAAGTTCTTCTCCGGCTTTTTCATATCGATATCATGAGCCCTTATGAGCCCTTATGAGCCCTTATGAGCCCTTAAAAAATATTCCGCTCCTTTGCCGACGATACCTTTCCTTTCTAATACTTTTGATTTGACTAACTTGCTTAGGTCGCGGGTTGCCGTTTGTCTTGAAACATTGGCTAAATTCATATACTCGCTATTGGTAATTCTTCCGTGTTCTTTTACATACATTACCGCTTTAATTTGCCTTTCGTTTAATCCCAGTTTTTCTAAATTTTCCTCTCCGTAAACATCGGCATTCTTATAAAACCAGACGCCGATTCCGCCCTGCTCTTCCTTGAATTCAGGCTCCCTCAAATTTTGCCCCCTGCATAAATCGACAATCCGTTTTATCCCGGAACCCCAATGCTCGATTAATCCCGCAAGGTAGAACGCGTTAGCTATAAGCGGATTCTTAGGATAAGAAGAATGTCTTTTTTTAAATCTTCCACTTTAAGCTGTTCGGGTAGGTTTCCGGGATTCCAGAACCATATCCTGTCATCATAAATCTTGACCTGAATTTCGGCGGCACTTGAATAGTCCTTATGAATAACCGCATTTATAAGCGCTTCTCTGATAGCGTCAAGAGGATAATCCCAGATGTCCCGCCTTGCTAATTCCTTAATCTCGAACCTGACGCTTAAATGTTTTTTAATTGCCTCGGTAGCTTTTTCTACCTGATTGAAAAGATTCCCTTCCGATATCACCGTATCGAGTATATTTGAGTCCTTAAACCTTCCCACCCTTGTTTTTGCGCTTATATAAAATGCCTGCGGTTCTTTTCCGAATAATAAAATAGCGGCCCTCGTTATTTTTTTATCTTTAGTTAAAAGTTTTAAATATTCGTCTCTCCATTCGGATTTGAATTCGATATTTTGAGATTCCGTAGTATATTTTTTCATAAATTATAGACATTATAGATTGTTTTAATTTTTCTGTAAAGGCCGGAAAAATTCGCTTTCTGACATTAACAAATCGTACAATTGACTATTATTATAAATATTTGTATAAATAATATATTAATTAATACAATTACACGACATATGAACTTATCGGAAAAAATAATTGAAAAGGTTAAATCGCTGCCGGAATCAAAACAGGCGGAGGTCCTTGATTTTATAGAATTTCTGCATTACAGAACTTCTCCGACTGAATGGGCTGATTTCTCCCTATCATCGGCAATGCGCGGAATGGAAAACGAAAATTCGCTTTACTCCTTAAACGATATAAAGGAAAGTTTCTCGTGATATCGGAAGGACAAATAGTCCTGTTTAAATTTCCCCAAACCGACCAGATAGAATAAAACAAAAACTTGCCGCATGGATTAACGGAGGAAGTGCTTATTTACTGCGGTTTTAAGTGGTGGCGGTGCAGGGACTTGAACCCCGGACACTACGGATATGAGCCGTATGCTCTAACCGGCTGAGCTACACCGCCCTTTTGAAATAACCTTATTAAGCCTGTTTATTTAACGGGAAGGTTTGATTATAACAGATTATATTTTAAATTACAATAACACTTTTGGGTTTGTTATGACGACAGTTTATATATTGCAATATAGCTTTTCGGTTTTGAAAACATAGAGCCGGAACTTTCTACTATTGCATTTGCCAAATATGTTTTTTTACCCAATTTAAAAATGGAAAACCCTGCGCTGTATCCGGCAACAGGCCTTATTTTCCACATTGGATAAAAATTTACATTATTCCAAACTAAACTATAAACAGAGTTTTTAGTGTAATAATTTAAATGCTGCAAAATAGCTCCCTGCCGATAATTCTTCATTACAATTATTCCGTCTTTTCCGTTAATATGAAACTTGCTGACCTGGGCAGGAACATTGTAAATTAAACCATTCGTAACGCTTGAACTGCGGACCCCGCCAAAGGACGGAACATCAATCTGAAGAGGCGAGCCGCCGTAAGTTTTTGAACCAGTATATATAGTTTTTCCTTTTTCATTTATAACCATTAAATTTCCTGAATTAGATAAAGCTAAAAGATAATTTTTTCCATTTCCCATAAAATTGCCGTAAGCCGTGCCATAAAGGGTTATCCCTGAAAAAAACGGCAAATTACCTGCCTTTACTAAAGTATTATTATTTTCGTTAAATTTATAAACATAGGTATTACCGCCAAATTGGCCAATTGGATAGGTATTTTGGCCTATAACCGCCTCGTTAAAGTACCTGCCTGAAGGAACAACCGATATGGGATTTTGCCCCACTATCACTTTCTTATGGTTTTTAAGGCTCATTACTCTTAAAAATAGATTGTAATTTGGGGTGATTTTAACAAGTTTCCCGTTATCATAGGCAAGCAAATATGATACTATCATGCCCAATTTTGCCTTTGTAAGCACTATCGCCGTTTTATTTTTTGATATTTTATAAAATCCGATATATACGGCGTTTGATCGCAACGATAAATTATACTGGGCGAGTTTTTTCAAGCCGCCGTTTATTGAAAGGTTGTACAATATAACACGGCTTCTTGTGGCAACGGCCACTTGCGCACCCTTATTTAAAAATTTGCCTGCGCTAAATGCTTGAATTACATAATGTTTTATCGGGGTTCTTAAAAGCCCTTTGCTATTTTGGTTAAATCTTTTTATGTACATATTGCTTGCAGCGGAAGGAGCGGAAGAGACGACTGGAGAAGGTGCTTGAAGTTCCTCCGGCCTTTGAACCTTTTCCTGCGATGTTAGCGATGCAATTTTTGCTTTAATGACCTTGGATAGCCCGTTTATATCGTTTATTATGAATTTTGAGCCTAAAACTTGAAGGGAATGCCTGTAAACCACCGCTCTTTCGGAAGGGCTAAATACATTTGTTTCGATATCAAAAACATTTCCAATTTTAATTATCCTTCCAAAAACTAAATATTTTAAATCAAAATGTTTTGAAATATTTAAAAGATTATCGGTCGAGAAAGAGGTTATATGATTTTTCTTAATAAAGTTATTTATATCAGAGTTTCTTGAGACTAAAATAGAGTTTGAAGATAAATTTGAAGCTAATATGACAGGGATGCTGTCTTTTATATAAGAGTATTTTTCATAATGCGTAGAAATTATTTTATACGGCAAAATTCCTATTTTAACGGAGGCGCTCGCGCTTTTTATAAGAAAAAGCATCGATACAAAAATGGAAAAGACGAAGAAGATTCCAATTCTAATTGATTTTTTTTGAAAAGCCGTATTCATAATGAGCCTCTTGATTGGTTAAATTAAACGCTAAATTTAAATATTATATATATTCATGCTGCCTATAGTTATTTCATTTTTGCACATTAAAAAGAAATTGTCAATTTTTTACATTTTTATTTTTTTATCAAGCCGATATATATATTTACTAAGTTATTGCCATAAAATGAGTATAAAACCGCGGCCAATGATAAAAAGGGGCCAAACGGTATTTTTTTATTACTATAAGAATTAAAAAATACAAATGCGATAAAAAATCCTGTTAAAGCGAATACCGAGCCTAAAAAGATTGAAAACACCGCCCCTTTTAATCCTAAATAGGATCCTATTCCGGCGATTAACTTTATATCGCCGCCTCCCAACCCCTCTTTTTTTTTAATAATTTCATAAAAAAAGGCTATAAAATAAAAAAACAATCCTGCTCCCAGAAAACCGTATAACGGAAACAAAAAAGATTTATGGAGCAATAGAATATTTAAAACAAATCCGGAAATAATTATTAAAGCATTTAAAGCATCCGGTATTATTTGATAAAATAAATCGATAAAAGCGACGGGAATTAGAAGGAATGCAAAAATACTGTACATAATAAAATAATCAAGCTGCGCCCATAGATAACCCTTAAAGTAATCGATATTTAATATGTTAATTTTATAAAAAAAATATGCATTATAAAAATATTTTACAAATAACGAATAAAAAATTAAGGCCGTTAATAATTCCACTATTGGATAAACAGGGGAAATCTTATGGCCGCACTTTCTGCATTTTCCGGATAAAATTATATAACTTAAAACAGGAATGTTATCGTAAAATTTAATTTTTGAACCGCAGTCTGGACAGGATGAGGATGGAAATATAATCGACTTATTGGCGGGAAGCCTGAATATAATAACATTTAAAAAACTTCCTATAGACAATCCGATAAAAAATATAAATATCGAGATTAAAAGAAAACTATTATGGGAAAATAAAAAATTTACGGCATTTATATGACTTGAAACCATAAATTCCACTTATTTTAATTCTGCATAAGAGATAGTATTTTGATTGATAATAAAAAAATACCCCGAATAACTTATAAGGTTTTAACTTATTATTCGGGGTAAATAAATCCGGTAACGACCTACTCTCTCATGCAGCTACCCGCATAATACCATCGGCGCTATAGGGCTTAACTTCCGTGTTCGGAATGGGAACGGGTGTTTCCCCTATGC
>JAMDCP010000002.1 GCA_023489335.1 Deltaproteobacteria bacterium
CGGAAGGCGTCGAAATGGTAATGCCGGGAGACAATGTTTCGATGAGCGTCGAACTCATTACCCCGATAGCTGCCGAAAAGGAATTAAGGTTTGCGATAAGAGAGGGAGGGCACACTGTAGGTGCCGGTGTTATAACCGAGGTTATAGAGTAAGTAAACAGAAAAAGGGGTAATATAAAATAAAGATGGACATTCAAAAAATAAGAATCAGACTTAAAGCGTATGATCATAGATTGTTAGACCAATCGGTTATAGAAATTGTCGAAACGGCAAAACGCACCGGTTCAAAAGTCAGCGGTCCGATACCTCTGCCTACTAAAATTAATAAATATTGTGTTTTAAGGTCTCCCCATGTAGATAAAAAATCGAGAGAGGAGTTCGAGATGAGAACGCATAAAAGAATTATTGACTTATTAGAGCCAAACCAAGCCACTATAGATGCCTTAATGAAGCTGGACCTTTCGGCAGGTATCGATGTGGATATTAAGCAGATTTAACTTCATGTTGGAGCCTGATATATGATAAAAGCACTGATTGGAAAAAAGATTGGAATGACTCAACTGTTTAACGAAGAGGGAATGATTGTTCCGGTTACTATTATTAAAGCCGGACCCTGTACGGTTGTGACAAAAAAAAATAAACAAACCGATGGATATAATGCCGTACAATTAGGATTTGAAGAAGTAAAATCTTATAGGGTAAAAAAGCCTATCCTCGGCAAATTTACAAAAAATAATATATCCCCCTTAAAAGTACTGAAGGAATTTAGAGATTCGGACGAGGGCGACTTAAAAATAGGCGATACGATAGATGTCTCGGTTTTTAATGAGGCAAAGTCGGTGTCCATTAGCGGGATTACTAAAGGGAAGGGATATCAGGGGGTTGTAAAAAGATGGGGCTTTTCGGGCGGCAGGGATACGCACGGCTCGATGTTTCATAGGGCGCCCGGTTCCATAGGCCAGTCGTCATTTCCTTCAAAAGTATTTAAAGGATTAAAAATGCCAGGACATATGGGGAATAATAAATGCACCGTATTAAATTTGAAAGTTGTAAAAATTGATGCCGCCGAGAATCTTTTATATGTCAAGGGTTCCGTTCCAGGGGCGGGCAATAGCATTTTATATATATATGCGGCAGATGAATCGGGAAGAAAACTTAAGTAAGCAATTCTTTAATTAATAAATTAAGAAGGATTTATAATGTCTGAGAAGGTAAATATCGTAAACAAAAATAATGAAAAGGTCGGAGATATCGAGTTAAATGAAATTATTTATTCATATCCCGTAAAAGAGGCGTTAATAAAAGAATATGTTTTATTAACCCTGGCGAATAAAAGGCTGGGTTTGGCTTCCACCAAAAACAGAAAAATTGTTTCAGGGGGCGGAATTAAGCCATGGAAACAAAAGGGAACGGGAAGAGCAAGGGCAGGTTCGATAAGGTCTCCTTTATGGAAGGGCGGCGGAACCATTTTTGGCCCCACAAATGAGAAAAATTATAAAAAGGATATGCCGAAAAAGGCGAGGAAAGCCGCAGTAAAATCTGCGTTATCATATCTTTTCAAAGAGGGTCGCCTGACTTTTATCGAGGATTTTGATATTCCAGAAATTAAAACTAAAGAAATGGTAAAATTTTTTAGTAAATTCGGCATTGAAAAAGGGTTATTTATATTGCCCTCCGCTAATATTAACGATAAAATTGTTAAATCAACGAGAAATCTTGCCGATTTTAAAGCAACTAATGTAAATGAAATTAATATTATCGATTTACTTAAGTATAAGAAAATATTAATCAGCGTAAAAGCCAATGAAGAATTAGAGAGGAATCTTGCGATATGAAAGAATTATATGCCGTTATCGAAAAGGCGCTGCTCTCCGAAAAAAGTTTGGGGATAAGAGAAACAAATAATACCTATGTTTTTAATGTTAATAAAAAGGCAAATAAAAAGGACATTAAAGATATGGTGGAAAAATATTTTAATGTGAAAGTAGAAAATGTTCATACCTTGATTAACAGGGGTAAATACAGGCGGGTTGGAAAATATGCCGGTAAATTATCAAATTTTAAAAAGGCTTATGTTAAACTTAAAGACGGCCAAAGAATTTCTGCATTAGAGGCTTAATCGGGAGACAATAGGAATGCAATTAAAAAAATATAAACCTACATCGAGCGGAAGAAGATTTCAAACCGTTTCAGATTTTTCTGAAATTACGCGGGATTATCCGGAAAAGAAACTGTTATCCAAATATAAGAAAAATTCGGGAAGAAACAATAACGGAAGGATAACGACCCGCCACCAGGGCGGAGGACATAAAAAGAGATATAGGGTTATCGATTTTAAAAGGGATAAGAGAGACGTTCCGGCGCGTGTTGCAGAAATAGAGTACGATCCCAATAGGTCTGCAAGGATTGCCCTTTTAAATTATATCGATGGCGAAAAAAGGTATATATTATGTCCCGACGGATTAAAAAAAGGGGACAGCGTTATATCATCGGAAAAAGCGGATATACAACCGGGAAACTGTCTGCCTTTACATAACATTCCGGTTGGCACGATGATTCATAATATTGAATTAAAACCTAATTCCGGCGGAAAACTTGTCAGAAGCGCAGGCGCTTATGCCGAGCTTCTGGGAAAAGACGGCGGATATGCTCAAATTAAAATGCCGTCAGGCGAGTTCAGGCGGGTTCTTGAGGGATGTTGTGCTACAATAGGCCAAATCGGAAATTTAGACCATGAGAATATCAGTATCGGAAAAGCGGGCAGGTCAAGATGGTTAGGAATTAGGCCATCTGTTAGAGGCGTTGCTATGAACCCGATAGATCATCCGCACGGCGGGGGAGAGGGAAAGACTTCCGGCGGGCGTCATCCGGTTACCCCGTGGGGTGTTCCTACCAAAGGTTTTAAAACAAGGAAAAACAAGAGAACATCTAAATACATAATATCAAGAAGAAAAGTTAAATAAAATTTATTAAAGGAGAGTTTGATTTTGGCCAGATCGATTAAAAAGGGGCCTTTTGCCGATGAACCCCTTATAGAAAAGGTGGAAAAGGCGCTTGAAACTAATGATAAAAAAATTATAAAAACCTGGTCTAGAAGATCTACTATTTTGCCATCTATGGTTGGATTTACATTCGCCGTTCATAACGGTAAAAAATTTATCCCCGTATTTGTCAGCGAAAATATGGTTGGGCATAAGCTTGGCGAATTCTCGCCGACCAGAACTTTTACTATGCATTCAGGGGATAGAAAAGCCAAGGTTAAATCCAGCGGTCGTCCTGCTGCAAAATAAATAAAAAGGGGTTAAAGATGGAGTTTAAAGCTGAAGCAAAATACATTAAGGTTTCTCCCCAGAAGGCAAGACTTGTAGTTGACCTAATACGGGGGAAGAAGGTCTATGACGCTCTTAATATACTTAAGTTTACAAAAAAAAAATCGTCGCTTACCGTGTATAAACTCTTAAAATCAGCATTAGCAAATGCTTCAAGTACAGGAAGGGTTGACATAGATAACCTGGTTATTTCTAAAATTAGCGTAGATATGTCGTTTTCCCTTAAAAGGTTAATGCCGAAAGCTATGGGAAGGGGCGCTACAATTAAGAAGCGTATGAGTAACATTAAAATAGTTCTTGCGGAAATTTAAAATCGGAGGTTAATTTTGGGGCAGAAAGTAAATCCAGTTGGATTAAGAATAGGAATAAATCAATCCTGGAATTCAATATGGTATAGTGATCGCAATTACTCTACTTTTTTGCATGAGGATTTAAAAATTAGAGATTTTTTAAAGAAAAAACTTTACTCGGCGGGAGTATCGAAAATTAATATCAGCAGAAAAGCCGAAAAATTAATTATCGATATATATACCGCCAGACCTGGAATGATATACGGGAAAAAAGGTTCCTCAGAATTTGAAAATTTAAAAACAGAGATTGCAAGACTTATTAAAATTAAAAATAAAGACATCAATATAAATATAATAGAGGTAAAGAAGCCTGAAATTGATGCTACTCTGGTAGCGGAAGGCATCGCTTCCCAGTTGGAAAAAAGGATAGCCTTCAAGAGGGCGATGAAAAAAAGTGTTTCAATGGCATTAAAAAGCGGTGCGAAAGGCATTAAAATTACATGCGGCGGCAGGCTTGCAGGAGCTGAAATTGCCAGAGCCGAATGGTATCGCGAAGGCAGGGTTCCGCTGCATACCCTCAGGGCGGATATCAACTATGGTACGGCGGAAGCCAATACGACATACGGAAAAATCGGCATTAAAGTGTGGATATATAAAGGAGATGTTCTTTAATTTCATAATTAATAGAAATAATAGAAAAAGCCAAAGGTGAATAAATATGTTAATGCCAGCTAAGACTAAATATAAAAAGCAGATGAAGGGAAGGATGAAAGGAAAAGCCTCGAGAGGCAATACTCTTGCCTTCGGTGATTTCGGGCTCAAGGTTATCGAATGCGGATATATAACTTCAAAACAAATAGAAGCCGCGAGAATTGCGATGACAAGGTTTGTTAAAAGGGGCGGTAAAATTTGGATAAGAATATTTCCCGATAAGCCGATTACCAAAAAACCTGCCGAGACCAGAATGGGAAAAGGAAAAGGCAGCGTTGAGGAATGGGTGTGCGTTGCCAGGCCGGGATTAGTTTTGTATGAAATGGAAGGAATATCCAAGGAGATTGCTAAAGAGGCTTTAAGGCTGGCATCTCATAAATTACCGCTTAAGACGATATTTATAGAAAGAGGGGAGTTTTAACATATGAAATATAATGAACTTAAAGCAATGAACGATGATGAACTTCTGGCTAAAGAAACCGATTTTAGAAAGGAAATTTTTAATTTAATTATTCAAAAATCCCTGGGGTCGTTAGAAAACCCTAAAAGAGTCAAGGCAGTTAAAAAGGATATTGCCCGGGTAAAAACGATTTTAAATGAAAGAGGCAGGAGGTAATTATGAAAAAAA
Organism: Deltaproteobacteria bacterium; assembly: GCA_023489335.1. Classification (GTDB taxonomy): domain Bacteria; phylum SZUA-79; class SZUA-79; order Acidulodesulfobacterales; family Acidulodesulfobacteraceae; genus Acidulodesulfobacterium. The sequence continues at coordinate 4,958 of JAMDCP010000002.1, forward strand.
CCTATATAGGCATTGTAACTTCCGACAAAATGGACAAAACGATTGTTGCCGTCGTCTCTAATATCGTGAAACATCCTTTATATAAGAAATATGTGAAAAAGAATAAGAAATTCAAGGTTCATGATGAAAAAAATACCGCAAAAATCGGGGATAAGGTTTTATTTATTGAAACACGCCCATTATCCAAAGAGAAAAAGTGGAATTTAAAAAAGATTCTTGAAAAAAAGGCAAGTTAAGATAAATTAAACGAGAGGCTGTAATAATGATTCAAATGCAAACGATATTAGGGTCTGCCGATAACTCGGGGGCGAAGAAACTTATGTGTATTAAAGTCCTCGGCGGATCAAAACGTAAATATGCCGAAATTGGGGACATAATAGTTGTTTCCGTAAAAGAAGCAATTCCTAATTCAAAGGTTAAAAAAGGCGATGTCTCTAAAGCGGTGATTGTGAGAACGGTGAAAGAAATAAAACGCCCTGACGGAAGCTACATAAGATTCGATAACAATTCGGCTGTTTTAATAAACCCTCAGAATGAACCCATAGGAACGCGTATTTTCGGACCTGTTGCAAGGGAGCTGAGAGCAAAAAAATTTATGAGAATTATCTCATTAGCGCCAGAGGTTTTATAATATGACTATAAAATTAAAAAAGAACGACAGCGTTATGGTTTTAGCAGGAAAAGAAAAGGGTAAGGTTGGTAAAATCATTCGTATCGACAGGGATGATAACAGGGTTTATATAGAAAAGGTTAATATGATTAAAAGGCATATAAAACCCAGAAGCGCCCAGGAACCCGGCGGCATTATAGACAAAGAAGCAGGGTTAGATATTTCAAATATCGGGCTTTATTGTTCAAAATGCAAAAAACCCGTCAGGTTTTCTATAAAAGTCGATGAAAATAATAAGAAGATTAGAATTTGCAAAAAGTGCGGTTCTGAAGTTTAATTCCGGAGGGTTTAAAATTGGCTTCGAGATATAAAGAATTTTATAAAAATGAGGTTGCTCCTAAGTTAATGAAAGAAACAGGTTATAAAAATGTCCACCAAATACCGAAATTGTCAAAAATCGTTATCAATATGGGTCTTGGGGAAGCGACATCAAATTCAAAGATTATTGAGCAATCCATGGCGGAACTTGCTAAAATAGCGGGTCAGAAGCCCGTGGTTGCAAAGGCGAAAAAATCTATTGCGGCATTCAAATTAAAAGAAAATCAGGAGATAGGCTGCTTTGTTACCTTAAGAAGTGAAAAGATGTACGACTTTTTCGACAAACTTATCAATATAGCTCTTCCGAGGGTCAGGGATTTTAAAGGCCTGTCAAAAAAGTCTTTTGACGGCTATGGGAATTACACATTTGGAGTTAAAGAACAGGTGATATTTCCGGAAATTAGTTACGAACTTATCGATAAGATTAAAGGTATGAATATAACTATCGTAACAACTGCAAAAAATAATGATGACGGGTATAAACTTTTAAAAGGTTTTAATTTTCCTTTTAGAAATTAGGAGACAAAATATATGGCAAAAAAGTCTATGATTATTAAAGCGATTAGGAAGCCAAAGTTTAAAGTTCGCGTGCATAACAGGTGTCCGATATGCGGAAGACCGAGAGGATACTATCGGAAGTTCGATATGTGCAGAATCTGTTTTAGAACTTTGTCGAGCAAGGGACTCATCCCCGGTGTCACAAAATCTAGCTGGTAGCAGATAGTTTAATTTATTTAAATGTATTTAATGAGGATGAATAAAATATGACATATCCAATATCTGATATGATTATAAGAATTAAAAATGCATACAAAGCCGGCAAGGAAAGTGTAAATTTACCATATTCCGGAATCAAGGAAAATATATGCATGATTCTTAAAAGAGAGGGTTTTATCGATGATTACGCAATAAATAACATAAAAGACAGCGTTTTTAAAAACATAGAAATTAAGCTAAGTTATTTTGAAAATAAAAAACCTACCATTATAGATATTAAAGCTACAAGCACTCCGGGGTTAAGATTTTACAAAAGGGCATTAGATATTAAGCCGTATAAAAACGGCTTAGGTATGGAGGTATTTTCAACCTCTGCAGGAATTTTGTCGGATGTTGAATGCAGAGAAAAAAATATCGGCGGACTATCGCTGCTGAAAGTTTTTTAACAAGATAAAAAAAATTAAATAAGGTGTCTGTGAAATGTCTAGAATAGGTAAAAAAGCTATCGAGATTCCCAAAAATGTTTCCGCGAGCATTGCGGGTAATTTATTTACATGTACGGGACCTTTGGGGAAATTAACAAAAAAACTTCCCGAAGGCGTAATCGTAAAAATAGACGGGTCAAGCATATCCGTGGCATTAAAGGATGACAATCGCGATTTCGAAAAATATACGGGCTTAACAAGAACAATCATTGCAAATTCTATTAATGGCGTTGTCAATGGATTTACAAAGGAGCTGGAAATTATCGGAGTCGGGTACAGGGCGGAAATTAAGAGTAAAAACCTATCTTTAAATTTGGGATTTTCGCATCCGGTAACTTTTATAATTCCGGAAGGGATTAGTATCGGCGTTGAAAAAAATACCTTATTGAAAATTTCCGGTTACGATAAGGAGCTTGTGGGATTTGTTGCTTCGAGAATTCGGAGTTTAAAGAAACCGGAGCCTTATAAGGGAAAAGGCATTAAGTATTCAAGTGAAATTATTAAAAGAAAGGTTGGCAAGGCTTCAGGAAAATAAATAAATAGAAAAATAAAGGAATATTCTATGAAAGGTAAAAGTGAAAAAAGATTTCGCAGGAAAGCGCATATAAACAAGGTTTTAAAAAATAGCACAAAACCAAGGTTATGTGTTTTTAAAAGTTTAAACAATATATATGTGCAGGTATTTTCGCCTGACAATAAAGTCCTGGCGCAAGTCTCGTCGCTTTCGAAAGAATTAAAAGGTGAAATTAAAGGTCATGCGGGAAATATACCCGCCGCAAAAATTGTGGGAAGCAAAATAGCTGAATTATGTGCGCAAAAATCTATAACAGAGGTTGCATTTGATCGAAACGGCTATATTTATCACGGGAGAGTGAAGGCCCTTGCCGATGCCGCGAGAGAAAATGGTTTGAATTTTTAGGAGGGTAATTTGCAAAAAATAGGTATCGAAGATTTAAATATTCAGGATAAAGTAATCCATGTTTCCCGGGTTGCTAAGGTTGTTAAGGGAGGTAGAAGGTTTGGCTTTTCGGCATTAGTTGCCGTCGGCGACCCGGATGCAAATTTTGTCGGGATTGGACTTGGTAAAGCAAAAGAGGTTCCCGAAGCAATTCGCAAGGGTTCGGAACAGGCCAAAAAGAACATGATAAGAGTTAAAGTCCATAAGAACACCATTCCACATGAGCAGTATGGCAAGGATGGAGCAGGTTACGTGTTTATGAAACCTGCGCCTGAAGGAACAGGTATTATCGCAGGTGGAGCAATGAGGGCAATATTTGAGCTTTCGGGAATCAAGAATGTTTATGCAAAATCTATTGGTTCGTCAAATCCTCACAATGTCGCCAATGCCACATTAAAATGCATATCATCGTTTTATTTTAAGGGCGAATTATTAAAAAGAAGAAAGAATAAATCATTATCGTAATAATAGAGGAATATAAATAAAATGATAAATTTAAGCGAGCTTGGCAAACATAATAACAAAAAAAGAAAAAGGTTAGGAAGGGGTTCGGGATCCGGGCACGGCCAGACATCTGGAAAAGGCAATAAAGGCCAGAATGCAAGAGCAGGCGGCGGAGTCAGGCCGGGTTTTGAAGGCGGACAGATGCCGTATATCAGAAGGGTTCCCAAAAGGGGATTCAATAATCCATTAAAGGAACGATATGCAATAGTCAACCTTGATGCTCTGGCGAATCTAAAAGACGAGAATATCGATATAGATATTTTAAAACAGAATGGGATATTGAAAAGGGGCGAAAAGAGCTTTAAACTTTTGGGCAGCGGAGAGATTGATCGAAAATTGAATATAGTTTGCAATAAAATCTCAAAAAAAGCAAAGGAAAAGATAGAGAGTAATGGTGGAGCCGTAAGGATAATATAATGGCGCAAAGCTTTGAAAATTTAGGGAAAATTCCGGAATTAAGAAACCGTATTCTTTATACGCTCTTAATGTTCATAGTTTTTAGGATCGGGGTTTATATTACGACCCCGGGTGTTAATCCGGTTGCCCTGACGCAATTTTTTCATGCCTCGAACAGTAATTTGTTCGGGCTTTTTAATATGTTTACGGGGGGCGCATTATCCAGATTTTCGATATTTTCCTTAGGCATTATGCCGTATATAAGTTCTTCCATTATATTTCAAATGCTGCCCATGGTTATTCCTTCGTTGGAGAGATTGCAAAAAGAGGGCGGGGACGCCGGAAGAAAGAAATTTATGCAATATATAAGATACGGGACGGTCGTTCTTTCCCTATTTCAATCTATCGGCATTAGCTACGGCATTGAATTAATGAAAAGCCCCAGCGGAATGCCCGTTGTCGGCCACCCGGGGTTAAATTTTATGATGATATCGGTAATAGCCTTAACTGCCGGCACGGTTTTTGTGATGTGGATAGGAGAAGAGATTTCGGAGCACGGGATAGGAAACGGCATATCCCTTATAATATTTGCAGGGATTGTCGCCGCTATACCGGCGGCAGTGATAAACACCGTAAAGATCGTTCAAACCGGCGAACTTAATGTAATGCTTCTGATACTGATTGCCGCAATGATGATTCTTGTGATAGGATTTATCGTTTTTGTAGAGTCTGCCCAGAGAAGAATACCCGTTCAGTATGCCAAAAAAATGGTTGGAAGGAAATTATATTCGGGTCAAAGCAGCTATCTCCCGATAAAGGTTAATACGCCCGGCGTCATTCCTCCTATTTTTGCGATGTCGATACTTCTTTTTCCGGCTACTATTGCAAATTTTATTAAACTTCCCGCTTTTGAGGGGATATCAAGTTATTTAAACCCTACAGGTTTAGTATATAATATACTGTTTGTCGCATTAATTTTTTTCTTTTGTTATTTTTATACCGCAATTACATTTAAAGTCGATGATGTTGCGGATGATTTGCGTAAATACGGCGGGAATATTCCGGGAATTAAGCCAGGCAAATCCACCGCCCATTACATCGATAAAATTTTAAACAGGGTTACATTTATTGGAGCCATTTATGTTTCGGCAATTTGTTTATTGCCGACTATTTTAATTAATAAATTTCATGTCCCTTTTTACTTTGGCGGAACAGGACTTTTAATAGTGGTGGTTGTAGCGATAGATACCATAGTTCAGATTCAATCGCATTTATTGTACCGGAATTATGATAGCTTACTTAAAAAAGTTTCTAAAAATAAATAATATCTCGGATTTTTTTAATTCATAAGGCATATAAACTAATAATTACAATTTGAGGTGAAGAATGAAGAGCAGAATTTTTATTTTAATCGGTCCTCCGGGGGCAGGCAAGGGAACTCAGGCTAAAAATATTTCAAATTTAAAGGATTTTGTTCTTATTTCCACCGGCGACCTTTTAAGGGAAAATGTCGAAAAAAAGACTGAACTTGGAATTACCGCAAAATCGTATATGGATAAAGGAGAACTTGTTCCCACCGAATTAGTTGCCCGCATGATAAAAGCCAATATCAAACAGAATATCGGTAAAAACGGATTTTTATTTGACGGGTTTCCAAGGGACTTAACGCAAAATACTCTTTTAAGCGATATGCTGAAAGAATTTAATCTGGATGTTGACAGGGTAATTTACATAGATGTGAAAGATGAAGCAATTTATGAAAGGCTCACTAACAGGAGAATATGCCCTAAATGCAAAAGGGTTTACCACATGAAGTATAATGCTCCGAAACATGACGAGTTATGCGATGATTGCAATGTATCCCTTATCACCAGAGACGACGATAAAATAGATGTGATTAAAAAAAGATTAGAAGTTTACCACAAATTAACCCAGCCCTTAGTTGATTACTTTGAGCATAGCGGTAGGATTACTAAAATTAATGGCGAAAGAACGCCCAGAGAAGTTGAGGATGAGATTATCTCGAATATATAAGTATTAAATGATAAACCTTAAAAGTGAAGTTGATATCGAAGGAATAAGAAGTGCAGGAGCAATTGTCAGAAAAGTGCTCGATGAGCTTTCAAGCATTACTAAGCCTGGAATTACAACAATAGAGTATAACAGCATTTGTGAAGAGATTACATTTTCAATGAATGCCGTACCGGCATTTAAAGGATATAACGGATTTCCTTATTCAGTATGCGTTTCGGTTAACGAAGAAGTAGTTCACGGTTTTCCGTCAAAAAGAAAGCTTAGAGAAGGCGATATCGTAAGTATCGATTTTGGAGCGTATTACAAAGATTATTATGCCGATGCCGCTGTTACTGTTGCGGTTGGGGATATTTCAAGTAAAGCCTTAAAGTTGATAGAAGTAACCAAAGAGGCATTAAATCTTGGAATATCTAAGGCTGTGTCAGGAAATAAACTTAACGATATTTCAAGAACAATTGAAGAATATGTGGTGAAAAATAATTTTGCAGTTGTGAGAGACTTTGTGGGACATGGGGTTGGATTTAAATTGCACGAAGATCCCCAGGTCCCCAATTATTACATTAAAGATAACGATATATTACTGGAAGAAGGGTTAGTTATCGCGATTGAACCCATGATAAACGAGTTTGGTTATAAAGTTAAAGTTAAGAAGAACGGATGGACGGTCGTTACGCGGGATAAAGGCCTATCGGCGCACTTCGAACATACTGTTGCCATAACAAAAAATGGTCCACAAATCTTAACATAAGGAAAAATTTAATGGCAAGCAAGGAAGATTTAATAGAGGTCGAAGGAACGGTTGTGGAACCGCTGCCCAATGCAATGTTTAGGGTTGAGCTCGAAAATGGGCACAAAGTATTAGCTCACATATCCGGAAAAATGCGCATGCATTACATTAAAATTCTTCCCGGCGATAAAGTGACCGTTCAGCTTTCACCTTATGATTTAACCCGGGGACGGATTATATTCAGAAGCAAGTAAATAAAATAAAAGCAAAAAGAAATTATAAAGGAGTTTAAAATTGAAAGTCAGATCGTCGGTTAAAAAAATATGCGATAAATGCAAGGTTGTGAAGCGGAAGGGCGTTGTAAGAATAATTTGTGAAAATCCAAAACATAAACAGCGTCAAGGTTAATAAGGAGGAAAAATGGCTAGAATTTCAGGAATTGACCTGCCAAAGGATAAAAGAATAGAAATTGCCTTAACTTATATTTTTGGGCTGGGAAGACCGTTGTCAAAAAGAATTTTAGAAAAAGCCGGTATTAGCCCGGATTTAAAGACAAAAGATTTGACCGATGTCCAGGTTAACCTTATAAGGCAAATAATTGACGGTGAATATAAGGTTGAGGGTGATTTAAGAAGGGAAGTCCAGATGAACATAAAAAGGTTAATCGATATCGGGAGTTACAGGGGCCTCAGGCATAAAAGAGGATTGCCTGTAAGGGGACAGAGAACAAAAACTAACGCCAGAACAAGAAAGGGACCGAGGAAATCTACAACCGCGGGCAAATAACTTTTTTAATAACGATTTTATTTTTAAGAGGTATAAATGGCAAATACAAAAAAAAATATAGTAAAAAAGAAAAAAGAAAAGAAAAATATTCAAAATGCAATTGCTCACATAAAATCGACATTTAACAACACAATTGTTAGCATAACCGATTTAAGCGGCAATGTTCTTGCATGGTCTAGCGCAGGAACAAGCGGATTTAAGGGTTCCAGAAAAAGCACCCCTTATGCGGGACAGGTTGCAGCCGAACAGGTAGCTAAAAAGGTATCCGATTACGGAGTTTCTAATATCGAAGTATTCATTAAAGGTCCGGGCGGCGGAAGAGAATCGGCTCTTAGAGCTCTTCAAAGTTCCGGTTTTAACATTACAATGATTAAAGATGTAACGCCTATACCGCATAACGGATGCAGGCCTCCTAAAAGGAGAAGGGTGTAGCTATATATTTTTTTAATTCTATTTTTTAGTAATATCGAAAAATTTACGAGGTGAAATGTGGCTAAATATAATGATGCCGTTTGCAAAATCTGTAGAAGAGAAGGGGCGAAGCTCTTTTTAAAAGGCGACAGATGTTATTCCGATAAATGTTCATATGATAAAAGAGAATATGCTCCGGGTGAACATAAAGGCGCCAGAAGAAAATTATCGGAGTACGGGGAGCAGTTAAGGGAGAAACAGAAATTAAAAAGAACGTACGGGCTTATGGAAAGGCAATTTAAAAAAACATATAGAACCGGTGAAAAAATGAAAGGAATAACCGGTGAAAATTTGTTATCTTTATTGGAAAGAAGGCTTGATAATGCGGTTTATGCTTTTGGATTTGCAAATTCCAGGAAATTAGCAAGACTTTTAGTTGCCCACGGGCATTTTATGGTTAACGGAAGGAAGGTAAATATTCCTTCATATGTTTTAAAGCCGGGCGATGAAGTTATAGTATGCGAAAAGAGTAGAAAATGCGATCTTATCAATAGTTCATTGGAGTCTTCCGTGAGAAAGATACGCCCCGGATATTTTGAACTGGATAAGGATGCATATAAAGGCGTGATAAAGAGCATTCCGGAAAGAGACGAAATTATCTCGACAGCTAATGAAAAACTTATAGTTGAGCTTTATTCTAAATAGATAAGCGCCTAATAAAAAATTTTGGAGGCAATATGAAAAAAAATTGGCTTTCGCTTATTAAGCCAAAAAAAATCGAGTTTGAAAAAGAAACATACACGGATTATTATGGAAAATTAGTAGTCGAACCTTTAGAAAGAGGGTTCGGGGTTACCATTGGTAATTCACTCAGGAGGGTTCTTTTGTCTTCGATAGTCGGCTATAAGATATCGGAGGTTAAGATAGACGGCATATCCCATGAATTTTCACCTATTCAGGGCGTCGCGGAAGATGTTTCGGAAATTATTTTAAATTTAAAGGATATTGATTTTAACATGGCTACAGGCCAGCCTGAATTGGTATATCTTGACATAGACAGGGAAGGAGATGTTTATGCTTCGGATATAAAAACATCTCAAAATATCGAAGTTGTCAATAAAGAAAAAAAGATATTAAGGATAGCGAAGGGCGGCCATTTTAAAGCCGAGATGCTTGTTAGAGGCGGAAGAGGATATGTGCCGAGCGAACTCAATGTACGGGAAGACGCGCCGATTGGAACGATAACCTTAGATGTGGCCTATTCCCCGATTAAAAAGGTTACAATGGATGTATCATACGCAAGAGTCGGCGGAATAACGGACTATGATAAACTCATAATGGAGATATATACCAACGGATTTATTACTCCGGAGGATGCGCTTAACGAATCGGCTTTGATTTTACAGGAGCAAATTTCGGTTTTTGTCGCCTTCGAGGAAATGGAGCAGTTAATTGAAAAAAAACCGCAATTCGAGAGCGAAAAACCTAAAGAAAATCAGCTCAATGAAAATCTTTTTAAAAATGTCGATGAGCTTGAACTTTCGGTTAGATCTGCAAATTGCCTAAAAAATGCCAATATAAAAACCATTTATGAGCTGGTTCAAAAAACCGAGGGAGAAATGCTTAGAACAAAGAATTTTGGAAGAAAATCCCTTAATGAGATAAAAGAGGTTTTGTCCACGATGGGCTTAAGTTTTGGAATGAAACTTGACAATGTAAGCATCCCAAAACAAGAGAAATAATTTATTATAAATAATATAGAGGTATAAAATGCGACACAGGAAAATTAAAACCAGGTTAAATAGGACATCTTCACATAGAACCGCACTCCTAAGAAATATGGCATCCTCTCTTATTGAACATGAAAGGATTGAGACCACTTTGCCAAAGGCAAAGGTCCTGAGAAGTTATGTAGAAAAACTTATTACACTGGGTAAAATAGATTCTGTTGCTAAAAGAAGGCTTGCATTTTCAAGGCTTAGAAGTAAAGAGGCTACTACTAAGCTCTTTAAAGAATTGGGACCAAGATATAAAGATAGGCCGGGAGGATATGTCAGAATTATAAAAACAGGGTTTAGACCCGGGGATTTAAGTCCTATGGGTTTTATAGAATTTGTCGTGAAAGAAGAAAAATAGTCTTACAAAATTGTTCATAGGCAATAAACTATAATAAAGATTAAAAGTATGATATAATCAACGATGTTATGCCTATGATAAGCTTTGAGGATATTTTAAATATACCGGACACATTTAATGTAATCCCTATAATACAAGAAATAAGCGGGGATATGGATACCCCGATATCCATATTTTCTTCCTTCCAGAAAGAATCTTACGCATTTTTTTTTGAAAGCGCCGAAGGTGTCGGTAAATGGGGAAGATATTCATTTATATGTTTAAACCCATTTTTGACCGTTAGCCTGTATAAAGATATATTAAGCATTGACAATTTTAGCAATTCAAGCCATAGGTTTCCCGCAGCTATTAATCTCAAAGATTTAAACGAAGATATATTTTCATATTTAAAAAAAATCCTGTCTAACTTTAGGCTATACGGAAAAGACCTGCCCGAAGCTTTTACGGGGGGGTTATTCGGCTATTTAAGTTACGAGATAAGCAGCCTTATCGAAAAGCTTCCCCCCCATAAAGCCGATATTACGGATGTTTACGACCTTTTTTTTATGCTTCCTAAGGATATCATAATTTATGACTCTTTAACCCAGGCTATCATAGTAATGTCGTTTTTATTTAAAGATAATTTAGAACAGCGTGACCTTAAAAAAGAATATGAATCCTCATTAAATAGAATAAATAAAATAATCTCTTTGATTAAAAAAAGGGCGCCGGAAACAGATGCAGGTGTGGATAAAAGCTCAAATATTAAGGTTGTCGATGAAATAGATTTTGACGAATATAAACAAAAGGTTCTAATGGCCAAAGAGTACATTCTGCGCGGGGATATATTTCAGGTGCAGGTGTCCAGAAGGAAAAAAATCCTAAATCCGCCGCCTCCGTTTCTTTTTTATCGTGCGCTAAGGATTGTCAATCCTTCCCCATATATGTTTTATCTTAAAATTAAAGATTTTGCTATTGTAGGTTCTTCGCCGGAAAACTTAGTAAAAGTCGCCGGAGACTTCATCGAAACCAGACCCATAGCGGGAACAATTAAACGGGGGGAAAATCCGGGCGAAGACGATTACCTTGCGGTTAAACTATTAAACGATCCAAAGGAGCGGGCGGAACATATCATGCTTGTGGATTTGGGTAGAAACGATATCGGAAGGGTTTCTAAAAAAGGGACAGTTAAGGTTGAAAGACTTATGTATATCGAAAAATATTCACATGTCCAACATATAGTTACAAGCGTAGTTTCGGAAATAGAAAACGGCAAAGACGGATTTGATTTAATCAGGGCAACATATCCCGCAGGTACGGTAACCGGCGCTCCAAAAGTCAGGGCAATGGAAATAATCAATGAGCTTGAGGACTCAAAAAGGGGTGTTTATGCGGGAGGAGTTGGATATTTTGGGTTTTTAGAAGATAACAGATGTCAAAAAATGGAATTTTGCATAACGATTAGAACGGCGTTATTTAAGGAAGATGCCGCATACATTCAGGCGGCAGGCGGAATAGTATATGATTCCACACCCGAAAACGAATTTATGGAAACGGAAAATAAATTAAAACACTTGATAGCGGCATTTGATCTTGTCAATAGACTTAATTAGAACTTATGATACTAATTATAGATAATTATGATTCGTTTACTTACAATATAGTTCAATATGTGGGCGAATTAGGGCGGGAAGCGGCTGTTTTTAGAAATGACGCCACTAATATCCCGTCGGTTAAAAAGATGAACCCCGAGAAAATTATTATATCCCCCGGGCCAAAATCCCCGCTTGAAGCTGGAATTACGGTTGATATTATTAAAAATTTTTATGACAAAATCCCAATATTAGGCGTTTGCCTCGGCCACCAAGCTATCGGCTATGCCTTTGGGGCAGAAATAGTTCGCGCCAAAAATATAATGCACGGAAAGGTTTCGTCTATCAAACACGATTCGTCCATCATTTACAAAGATATACCGAATCCGTTTGAAGCTACAAGGTATCACTCGCTTATTATAAAAAAAGAAAAACTTCCGGACATTATAAATATTACCGCAACAAGCGAGGATGACAGAGAGATTATGGGTATCGAGCTTAAAGGTTACAAGGTTTACGGGGTTCAGTTCCATCCCGAGTCCGTTCTTACGGTTTATGGCAAGCAAATAATTGGCAATTTTTTATCTATTTAATTTTACGAGCTAAAAATGGAAGAAAATTTTATAAAAACCATAATAGAGCAAGTTGCTAATAACGCCGCTTTAAGCAAAGACGAGTCTTATAAGGCTTTCAATATGATTTTAAACGGCGGGTTCACAAACGCGCAAATCGGTTCTTTTTTGACATCCCTTAAAATAAAAGGAGAAAATGTCGAGGAGATAGCCGGAGCCGCATTGGCTATGAGAGAAAATGTCCTTTCAATACCATTGGAGAATTCTATCCAATTGGAATTAGTAGATACATGCGGGACAGGCGGGGATTGTAAAAACACTTTTAATATTTCTACTTGCGCTGCCTTAATTGCCGCAGGAGCGGGAGTTAAAATAGCAAAACACGGAAACTATGGCGTTTCCTCGAAGTCCGGCAGCGCCGATGTTTTGAAAGAGCTGGGCGTAAACATATTTATGGAACCGCAAAAGGTTTTGAAATCCATAGAATATGCAAATATCGGTTTTTTATTTGCGCCGAACTTCCATACGGCAATGAAATTTGCTGCTCCCGTAAGAAAGGAATTAGGATTTAAAACCATATTTAACATATTGGGGCCATTAACTAATCCATTCGGGGCTAAAAAACAAATTATTGGGGCATACTCTAAAAATTTAGCGGAAAAAATTGTCGAAGTTTTGAGATTATTAAATACCGAAAGGGCTTTTGTCGTATATGGCAGGGATGGAATAGATGAAGTCAGCCTTTCGTCTATTACGGATATTTACGAGTTAAACTCCAAAGGCATAAGGCATTTCGAATTCAACCCGAAAGAACATGGATTTGATTTTTCTGAGCAGGCCGTATTTCAATCGTTTTCGGTTGCCGAAAATGCGAAAATTATATATGATATTATCAGCGGTAAGCCTGGCCCTAAGACCGATATAGCGCTTTTAAATGCAGGATTTGCTATTTTGGTTTCGGGGAAAACTGGCAGCTTAAGTGAAGCGCTTGATGCGGCAAGGTATTCTATCCTGTCCGGAAGGGCAATGAAATCTTTACAAAACCTGATTGAAATTTCCAATAAATAATGAAATAATAGTTGGAACACGGTATTAACAATGGGATAATAATATGATTTTAGACGATATATTAAAAGAAAAAACAAAAGAGGTAGAAAAATTTAAAGCTTCCATAAACGGGCCCGAATATAAAGCCCAGGCTTATCAGACCTTTTATGGATTAAGAAGTTTAAAAAAAGCCTTAAAGCCGAGATCTAACGGAGAAGCTGTGTCTTACCGGATTTGCAGCATAATCGCGGAAGTAAAAAAGGCTTCCCCGTCAAAAGGAGTTTTGATTCGCGATTTTAAACCTGATGAAATTGCCGGAGTTTATGAAAAAGCGGGAGCAAGCGCCATTTCCGTTTTAACCGATAAGACGTTTTTTATGGGCAGTCCCTCGGATATATTAAAAGTCAGGAATGCGGTTAGTCTTCCTATTTTAAGAAAAGATTTTATTATCGATGAAATCCAAGTTTTTGAGTCTAAAATGATAGGGGCGGATGCAATTCTTTTAATTATTAAAGCATTGTCCCCCGAACAATATAAAAACCTCCTTTCTCTTGCCAAAGAACTTTCTTTAGAAGTTCTTACCGAAATCTCGGATGACGAGGAGCTTGATATAGCAATGAAATATAATGCCGAAATTATAGGGATTAATAGCAGGGACCTTTTGACATTCAAAACCGATTTATTTAAAACGGCAAGGGTTGCGGAGAAAATACCCCTTGGCAAGCTGGTCGTTGCAGAAAGCGGCATTAGCGGAAGGGGGGATATCGAAATGCTGATGAAAAGAGGAATCAATTCTTTTCTTATAGGCGAAGCCCTCGTTACTTCGGATGATGCGTTAAAAAAATTAAAAGACCTTTTATTGCCGTACACGATAAACAGCTATTTATAAGATTTAAGTTTAAAATGCAAAATATTCCAAAGATAAAAATATGCGGGATAACTAATCTTGATGATGCCTTTGATGCCGTAAAGCTGGGCGCAGACAGCATAGGTTTTATATTTTACGACAAATCAAAAAGAGGCATAATTCCAAAAAAGGCAAAAGAAATTATCGGCGCTTTGCGTAAAACTGAAGAAAAATTTTCTAAAGAATTTTTAAGTGTTAACCGGGATATTGTTATTGCCGGTGTTTTTGTTAATGAAGAGCCGGAAAAGATTAAAGCCATCGTTAATGATTTGGGCATCGATATCGTTCAGCTATCCGGCGCGGAGTCAACAGGCTATATCGAAGATTTAAATTTAGACAAAAACAGGATTATTAAAGCCGTTCATATGAAAAATGAAGCCGATATCGAGCATGTTTATTATTATAAAAATGCCGGCGTTAATATACTTTTAGATACTTATGCAGGCGGAGGCGTTTACGGAGGGACGGGTTTGCCGCTTAACTTAAATCTTATAAAAAATCTTGATTTAAGCTCTATAGTTATAGCAGGGGGAATAGGCCCCGATAATATAAAGCATATTATCAAAACCGTAATGCCTTACGGTTTTGATCTTTCTTCGAAAATAGAGGAGTTCCCCGGGAAAAAAGATTATAAAAAAATGAGCAGTTTTTTTGATAATTTTAAAGGAGCTATATATGAAACTGCCTGATAATATGGGGCATTTTGGGGATTACGGCGGAAGGTATATATCCGAGACATTGATGCCCGCGATAATCGAACTTGAAGAATTTTATAAAAAGATTCGAAGAGACAATAGTTTTAAAAAAGAGTTTAACTATTATTTAAAAAATTATGTCGGAAGGCCAACCCCTTTATTTTACGCAAAAAGGCTTTCGGATATTTATAAATCCGAAATTTACCTTAAAAGGGAAGATTTAAACCATACGGGAGCCCATAAAATAAATAATACGATTGGCCAGGCGTTACTTGCGGTAAAGATGGGGAAAAAAAGAATTATTGCCGAAACAGGGGCAGGCCAGCATGGCGTTGCAACGGCAACGGTCTGCGCCCTTTTTGATCTTGAATGTGAGATATTCATGGGAAAAAAGGATGTTGAAAGGCAGGAGCAGAATGTTTTTAGAATGGAGCTTCTGGGAGCGCATGTTAATCCTGTGGAATCAGGCTCTCAAACGCTTAAGGATGCCATGAACGAGGCGCTAAGAGACTGGATTGCAAATGTAAAAAATACTTACTATATGATAGGAACCGTTGCAGGCCCGCACCCTTATCCTCAAATAGTGAGAGATTTTCAATCGGTTATAGGGAAAGAAGTTTTAAAGCAAATTAAAAAGCTTCCCGATATTATGATAGCCTGCATAGGCGGGGGAAGCAACGCCATGGGACTATTTTACCCGTTTATAAAATATAACAAAGTTAAAATGTACGGCGTAGAGGCAGGCGGTTTAGGAATTAAAACGGGAATGCATGCCGCATCCATTTCGGGCGGGCGTCCGGGGGTGCTTCACGGAAATAAAACTTACCTGCTTCAGGATGAATTCGGCAGAATAAAAAATGCGCATTCTATTGCAGCCGGTCTGGATTATCCGGGCGTCGGTCCAGAACACAGCTATTTTGCCGATAAAAAAAGAATTATTTTTGACAGCGTAACAGATAAAGAGGCGGTTTCGGCTTTTCAGATGCTCTGTAAATTGGAAGGCATTATTCCTGCGCTGGAAAGCGCGCATGCTGTTGCATATTTGGAAAAAATTAAAAGCGAGATAAAAGGAAAATCGGTTATTATAAATCTTTCCGGCAGAGGCGATAAAGATATGCACACGGTCTCGGACTTTCTTCTATCTAAATAAATAATAAATCTAAAACCCCTGCTTTTAGGCTGGGGAGATAAATAATAAATAATAAAAATGAATAAAATTGATACTTTTTTTAATAAACTTAAGGCTGCGGACAGAACGGCTTTTATACCGTTTATCTCTATCGGGGATCCCGACATCGAAACATCTTTTGAAATAGCTAAAACATTAATAAATAATGGCGCGGACATGATTGAATTAGGCTTTCCCTTTTCCGATCCTATGGCGGACGGAAAGGTCATACAAAAATCATACGAAAGGGCGTTAAAAAACACAATTTCAATGCAGGATGCCTTTGATTTTATAAAAAGGCTTAAGGCTTATCAGGACATTCCCGTTATTTTTTTCACATATTACAACCCCGTTTTTGTTTTAGGGCCTAAATTTGCGGATGGCGCCCGTAATGCCGGAGTTGACGGTGTTTTAATTGTGGATTTACCACCCGAAGAGAGCGATGAATTTACCAAATATATTAAGAAAAAGGATATATACCAGATTTTTTTGCTTGCGCCGACAACCGATACTGGTAGAATGAGGTATATACTGTCCTATGCCAAAGGGTTTGTTTATTATGTCAGCGTGACCGGGGTCACGGGGGCAAGGGAAACCCTCCCCGCGGCTATTCGCTCCAAAGTAGAAGAGATTAGGAAGATAAGCGAAATTCCCGTAGGAATAGGTTTTGGGATCTCCACTAAAGAACAGGTAAAAGAAATAAGCGGATATGCGGATGCCGTCATAATCGGGTCGAAAATTATTCAGTTTATAGAAAATAATATTAATGATAAATCACGGATCTTAAAAGAAATAGCCGAATTTTCATCCAATATTAAATCAAGCCTTTCGTAATTGAATTTTTCTGCGAATAATTTATCTAATTTATACTTTATTATTATATTATGCTTTTATTTAAGTCTAAAAACGGAAAGAAGGAACAGGGAAAGCTGGCGATACCCGAAGGTCTATGGATAAAATGCCCGAGTTGCAGCGAGATTATTTACAAAAAAGAACTTGAAAGAAATCTCGAGGTTTGCCCAAAATGTAATTATCATTTCAGGATTAATGCGGACAGAAGGATTGACATAATCTTCGATGAAGGCAGTTTCAAAAGGCTTTTTGAGGATATTATGCCGCAAGATTTGCTTGATTTTACGGACACAAAAAAATATAAGGACAGGCTCAAGGAAGACAGCAAAAAAACCGGACTTACGGATGCGGTTATTTCAGGAGAAGGAACTATAGATAAAATAAGGGTAGCGGCCACCCTTTTTGATTTTAATTTTATGGGCGGTTCCATGGGCAGGGTTGTGGGAGAGAAGATAGCAAAGACTTTTGAATACGCCATCCAAAAAAAACTTCCCGTAATAATTTTTTCCAGCTCAGGCGGCGCCAGAATGCAGGAAGGAATTTTTTCGCTGATGCAAATGGCCAAAACCGTGGCTTTTGTTTCGGAATTTAAAAAGGTTTCACTTCCTTATATATCCGTCGTAACCGACCCTACAACCGGCGGCGTATCGGCAAGTTTTGCGAGTTTGGGCGATGTTATAATTGCAGAACCCAAAGCATTAATAGGGTTTGCAGGTCCAAGGGTTATCGAAAAAACCATACATCAAAGCCTTCCTGAGGGATTCCAGAGGTCAGAGTATCTTTTGGAACACGGAATGATAGACATGATAGTCGAAAGAAAAGATATTAAAAATACGCTAAAAAACCTGTTGCTTCTTCTTGTAAATGAGTAAATTTGACGACCTTCACGACAAAAGCGGCTTTATTATAAATTTGGGTCTGGAACGAATAACAGCCTTATTGAGCTATGCAGGCAACCCTCAGGAAAGATTAAAAATAATACATATAACGGGAACTAACGGGAAGGGCTCGGTAAGCAGGTTTATATATGCAATATTAAAGGAGCATGGTTTTAAAACCGGCCTTTATACATCGCCTCATCTTGTAAGCTTTAACGAAAGAATAATAGTAGGCGATAAAAAAATAGACGATTACGATCTGGAAAGGCTTAACCTTTTTTTTAAAAAAATTATTTTAAACAATAAAGAATTTGAGAAATTAGGCGAACCTTCGTTTTTTGAACTTACTACGGCAGTATGTTTTAAATATTTCGAGGAACAGCATGTCGATATAGCCATAATAGAAGCAGGCCTTGGCGGAAGATTAGATGCGACGAATGTAATTAAAAGACCGCTCCTGTCGGTAATTACAAACATATCGATGGACCATAAAGAGATTTTGGGTCGTTCTTTAAAAAAGATTGCGAGCGACAAAGCGGGGATTATCAAAAAGGGGTCATTTGTTGTAACGGGCGAAAAAAAAAATAAAATAAAAGGGGTTATAAAAGAATGCGCCCTAAGGTTAGATGTTCCGTTTTTTTCTACCGGACAGGTAAAACTTTATAAAATAAAAGATCTTTATAATTATAGCGGCTTAAAATTAACATTAAAGGGTATAAAATTTCATAATCAGGCGTGGTATCAAAAATATAATTTGGGTCTTGCCCTTTTATCTTTAGAAATTATTTATGATAACTATAAGGATATTTTAGGGCTAAAAATTAAAAAGAACCTGATTAAAACCGGCATATCTAAGTTTAATAACGAGGGAAGGTTAGAAATAATAAAATATAAAAATTCCGATTTGATTTTAGACGGGGCGCACAACCCTGATGGGATTAAGAACCTTGTCATATCTTTAAAAAGAGGATTTAAAAATAGCAGATTCATTATCATTTTTGCCGTCATGCAAGATAAAGATTATAAAACGATGCTAAGGAGGCTGTCGGCTTTAAATGGGTCTATAATTTTCACGGATTTGAATATGGGCAGGGCAAAAGATATAAAAGAATTGGAAAAGGTATCTAAGGAGCATAATTATTTTAAAAATACTTTTTGCTCAAAAAATATAAAAGAGGGGTTGGATTTAGCTTTTAAATATAAAGAAAAAAATGATTCAATACTCATTTGCGGTTCGCTTTATTTGGTTGGGGAATTCAAACGAATAGTTCTTACTTAATATAGATATATAAATTTAAATTTATGAAAAGGCTAATTGCAGGTTATACGAAAATAATCCTACTTTTTCTCTGCGCCATTTCTATTTTATGTATTTCTAATATCGAAGCATCTTTCGCTGCACCGAAACCAGAAAATAACCAGGCAAACTTGCCTATCAATATCTCCGCAAACAAGATAGTTTATAATAAAAAGGATAACACCTATATTATCACCGGCAATGCAATAATAACCCGGAAAAATTTTCGCTTAAAAGCCGATAAGGTCATATACTATTACAAAACCGATTTTGCCATTGCCACCGGAAATGTTGTCGTTTACTCAAAAGGTACTTTGACGAAAGCCAAAATGCTAAAAGTATATTTGAGCAATAGAGTCGGCACTATATACGACTCTCATATACATTATCTCACAAGAAACATATATGTTTACGGGAAGGAAATTTACCATAGAGGCAAAGGATTTTATCAGGTTAAGGATGGTTATTTGACATCCTGCTCAGGAAAACCTCCTTCATGGAAAATATACTCCGGGTTTTCGGATATCTATATGGGCAACTACGCTTTTTCTTATAACTCGGTTTTTTATATTCATAATGTTCCTATTTTGTATTTTCCCATTATGGTTACGCCCATTAAGACGAAAAAATCTTCTGGACTTTTGATTCCGACAATGGGCTATAGCGCTCTTACCGGATACCAGGCTGGAGACGGATACTATTTCGATTTGGGCAGGTCTTCGGATTTAACTTATTATCTTAACTATTACAGCTTTTTAGGTATCGGCAATTCACTAAAGTACAGGTATAGCCTTAATCCATATTCCCATGGCTCGGTTTACGGATTTTATATGAAAGAGATGGACAATGCGAAAAGCCTCGCTCTGGCGCCAAGCCTCACAAGATACCTGCTTTTTTCGCATAATATGGATTTTTTGGATGGACTATCGGTTAAAACTAATATCAATGTTCCATCCGACCCCGCTTTTTATTATAATTTTTCGACGAATGTCTATCAGATGACAAAAAACAGGCTTTCATCCAATCTTTCGGTTACCGGCAATGCGGGTAGTTATTCTGCAAGAATGAACTTCTTAAGACTCGATAATCTATTTTTTCCAAACCATGCGACAGTCGATGAATATCCTTCGATTTATTTTAACGGGGAGTCTAAAATCAGGAATTTATTAAATAACCCTTTATATTTCAATTTCGGCTCGTCTTTTGATGTCTTTCGAAGCGCAAGCTATCTAAATGACGATAGGTTGGATTTGTTTCCCGAGGTTTATTTGCCGCTAAATATTATCAGCGGAATTCATATTACCCCGAAAGCCGGGTTCAGATATACGGGATATTATAATATAAGAAACGGTTATACCGGTATTTCGGAGCCCGATAGAAATAGGGAAATTTATTATGCTTCCATAGACAACAATACAACGCTTTTTAAAGATTTTATTACCTCAAATAAAAATAATACCGGATATTTAGCATTTGTTACGCCTTATGTAAATTATAACCTTATAAGGCCTGTTAATCAGGCCGGCGTCCCGCTAATTGACCAAACCGACTATATTCCCTATGAAAGCGCATTTAAATATGGATTTAATTTTAATTTAGAGGGTTATTCCGCCCATGGGATAAAAAATTTATTGAGATTCAGCCTTTACCAGTACCATTCCCTGTCAGGAAATTTTATAAATCCGATAAACTATTTTAATTATAATAATGCAAATTCCGATATAATAGCCAGGATAAAAATACATCCGCTTTCAAACCTTTATTTCTTTGGAAACGGCAGTTACGACGGTTATAATTACATTTTTCACGATTATAATATCAGCTCTCAAATAACCGATCCCAGGGGGGATTCTTTTGGAATCGGATATACGGAAATCAACGATGTTCAGGGGTATCTTACGGCGTTAAATATGTTTAATTCGACAAATGCCGCCCTTTTTCCGCAGACATCGGCTCCCATAACAAATCTCGATACGCTTTCCTATGCCAGTTTATCCGCAAATTTAAAAATTGCATACGGTTTTAGCATAAATACATCCGAAAATATAGATTTAACTATACACAAGGATATATCAAACTCCGTAGGAGTAATTTATCAAAAGGGGTGCATCGGTTTTATCGCCAATTATATGAATTTGCCATATTTCCATCAATGGGCTTTTTCTTTTGGTATAATATTAAAAGGTATCGGAACCTACGGCTTCGGCAATATGGTTTCGCCGGGCGCCTCCGCTTCAGGCTTGTCGATGAGCGGCCCGAACTTTAATAGCAGCTTTTAAGGAGGTCTAAATAAAATTATTATGAAAACATGTCTTATAACCGGCGGTTTTGGATTTATCGGGTCAAATTTTATACGGTTTGTTTTGGAAGAAAAAAAAGATATTATGGTTATTAACATAGATAAGCTCACTTATGCCGCCAATCCCAAAAACCTTCCCGATAATCTTGGGAATTACAAGTTTTACAAAATCGATATTGCCGATAAGTTAGAATTATCAAAAGTTTTTGATGAAAATAACATAGATTATGTAATTAATTTTGCCGCAGAATCCCATGTGGACAGGTCAATTATGGACCCTTCCGTTTTTATTAAAACTAATGTGGCTGGAACTTTAAATTTATTGGAGTTATCCCTTAAGCGCTCCGTTAAGAGATTTTTGCAAATCTCGACCGATGAAGTTTATGGTTCTTTGGGTTTGACGGGAAAATTCAGCGAAAAAACTCCTCTTTCGCCAAGGAGCCCCTATTCCGCCTCAAAAGCTGCCGCAGATATGCTGGTAATGTCCTTTTTCCATACTTACGGCATGCCTGTTCTAATATCAAGATGTTCAAATAATTACGGACAATACCAGTTTCCGGAAAAATTGATTCCCCTTGTCATTATAAACGCATTAAATAACAAGGATATACCGCTTTACGGGGATGGAAAGAATATCAGGGATTGGATATATGTTTTAGACCATGTTAAGGCCATATACTCTATTCTCGAGCGCGGCAAGGCTGGAGAGGCATATAACATTGGAGGTGGCGCCGAGATGGAAAATGAGGGGATAATAAAATATATCTTGAATAAACTTAATAAACCATTTTCTTTAATAAAATATGTTAAGGACAGGCCCGGGCATGACAGGCGGTATGCAATGGATTTTTCCAAAATTGCCGGCGAATTGGGATTTTCACCCGATTATGATATAGAAAAAGGACTGAATTTAACGATAAATTGGTATTTAAATAACGAAAATTGGTGGAGAGAAATATTATCTGGAGATTATAAAGAATACTATAAAACAATGTATGATTATAGATGAGGTTTTGCAATGCTGAAGATTGCGCTTATAGGTTCGACCGGAATGCTGGGCATCGATGTCAATGCCGCGCTAAAAGGGGTTAATTTTCTGCTTAAAAATTATAATTCTAAAAATCTGGACATAACGGATGCAAGGCTGACACAGGATGCGATGAATAGTTTTAAGCCGGATTATATCATAAACTGCGCTGCATATACCAATGTGGATCTGGCCGAAGAAGAAAAAGAAAAGGCGGATGCCGTTAATCATCTGGGCGCGCAAAATTTAGCCGAAGCGGCGCTGGCATTAGACTCAAGAATAGTGCATATAAGCACCGATTATGTGTTTGACGGAACAAAAAAAACGCCGTATTCCGAAGATGATGCGGCAAACCCGATAAATGAATACGGTTTATCTAAGCTCAAAGGTGAAAATGCCATAAAAGAATCGGGAGCAAGCTATGTAATCCTGCGTACTTCGTGGCTATATGGGAAAAATGGGAAGAATTTTGTCAATACGATACTGAAATTAGCCGATAATCAAAAAAAAATAGAGGTTGTAAACGACCAGTTTGGATGTCCAACATACACAAAGGATGTAGCTTATGCAATATCCGAAATTATCCTTAAGGATAATTCAAAAAATGAAATATACCATTTAACTAACAGCGGCTCGGCTTCGTGGTATGAATTTGCGCTTGAAATAATTCATGTATTCAAGAGAACAAATTGTGAAATAATTCCCGTAAGCTCGGATAAGTTTGTCAGGCCGGCAAAAAGACCTTTTAATAGCATATTGGATAGCTCGAAGATTAAAGAGGATTATAATATTGAACTCAGGCACTGGAAGGATGCCCTCAAAAAATATTGCAACGATATAGGATATTTTATCAGATAGCCTTATAGTTTTACATCATAATATCGCAGCCTTGAAAAAACAAATTTCCAATATATAATATAAGTATTAACATTAAATATTAGGCCATAAATTAATAAAACAATTTAATATCAAGGAGGTCTTATGAAAACTAAGTTCGCCGCGGAAAAGCATGGCTTTTCCGTCCAAAAGTTTTTTTTATCAGCGCTTTTCATTTTAACGGCCGTGTTTGTCGTTACCCCGTTAGTTTCGGCAACCGCGCATATGATGACAAAAAAGATGATGATGCCGGAAAAAGCAAAAATGATGAAGAAAATGAACCCGGAGCAGGCAAGATTAATAGCCGAAGGGAAGAAGCTGTTTTATTCCAAAAGTATCGGAACCACAGGTTTTTCATGCGCTACCTGCCATGTATATAGCGCAGGCACTTATATAAAAATGCACGGAATGGGAATGGTTATAAGGCCGCTTAAAAATGCCGCCGAAAAAATTATGGTATTCGATAAAATGCACCATGCCCGCATGACGGTTGAAAAAAAGATTGCGATGTGCGTCAGGTTTAACCTGAAAGGGTCAGTATCGAAAGGTGAGTTAGAGGCATTAACCGCTTATGTCGATTCATTAAAATAACAATAATAATAAATTTCGAGACGATAAATTTTTTAAAGCGCTTTCTTTTACCTAAAAGGGGAGCGCTTTGTTTTTATCCTGCGCAAATTTATATTAAAGCTAAAAAGTAAAAAGGTGTTTATGCATATAAATTTATTAGGTAAAATTAAAAATAGATTTTTGGCTGGTTTAACCGTAGTTATTCCGGGTGTTATCACGGTTTTTGTCATCTTATGGCTTTTAAAGGAAGTCAACCTTTTATTTAGTCCATTTTCTCTCTTTTTAAAGCGATATATTCACATATATATACCCGATATCGGGTTAATATTGCTGTTTGTTTTAATTCTCTTTGCAGGTTTCCTTATCACGAATTGGATAGGCAGGGGCATTGTTAATCTTTATGAAAATGTTATGCTTAAAATTCCTCTTGTAAATTTGTTGTATAAATCCACAAAGCAGTGGGTCGATATATTTTCCCCGGATAAAACTTCATTTAAAAAATTTATTTTAGTAAAATATAAAGATAATAAATATATTTACGGTTTTTTAACATCTAATACCCGGATAAAAGAAGGCAGCGATGAAAGCGATTATGTGGTCGTATATGTGCCGACGAATCATCTCTACATCGGGGTTAACATAATTGCAAGTAAAAATGATATAATAGAAACTAATCTTAGCGTCGAGCAGGGGATTAATATTGTTCTTTCCGCCGGCATAGCATTTCCGGATAAATTGTGATTATTTAACTTTAAAGGGAACCAAATCTAAAACCTTTATGAACATATTAGTAACAGGCGGGGCAGGCTACATCGGATCGCATACAATCGTTAGTTTGATTGACAACGGGTTTTCGGTTGCGGTAATTGATAATTTTTGCAGCGGCCATATCGAAGCGCTTGACGCCGTGAGCAAGTACGAAAATAAAAAAATCAAAGTTTATAATGCCGATTTTTCCGATATTAATTTACTTAAAGATATAGTTAAAAAACATGATATAAACGGGGTAATTCACTTCGCCGCCCACAGCCTTGTCGGAGAATCGATGAATGACCCTCTTAAATACTATAAGAATAATGTTGCCAGGACAATTTTGTTCCTTGAATTTTTGAAAAAATCAGGCATAAACTATTTTGTGTTTTCGTCTTCCGCAGCCGTTTACGGTATTCCGGATAAGAATCCCATAGATGAAACGAGCCTGCTAAATCCTATAAATGTTTATGGAAGCACTAAACTGGCGATCGAAAATTTACTTGCCGGCATGGATAGGGCTTATGGATTTAAATATATATCCCTGAGATATTTTAATGCGGCAGGGGCGCATAAATCAAGACTCATCGGGGAAGACCACCGTCCCGAGACTCACCTTATACCAAAGGTTTTAAAATCAGTTGCGGCTGGAGAAAATAAAGCGGTTGTTTTTGGCAATGACTATCCGACTAACGATGGAACCGCAATAAGGGATTATATTCATGTGGATGATTTATCAAATGCCCATGTTTTATCGCTTAAATATTTGATAGAAAATAAAAACAGTAAAAGCGGCGCCTATAATCTTGGTTGCGAAAAAGGGTATTCCGTTATGGATATTCTCAGAAAGACGGAGGAAATAACGGGAAAGAAATTAAAAATAGAGTTTGCGGGAAGAAGGGAAGGCGACCCCGCCGTTTTAGTGGCAAGTTATGAAAAGATAAAAAGAGAACTGGGCTTTGAATTTAAATATAATATAGGCGACATTATTAGTTCCGCATGGGACTGGCATTCAAATCATTTAAACGGCTATATTAAAACTTAGAGGCATGTTTTGTTTATGAAGCTAAAATGCACAACAGATTTTATATAGAAGAAGAAATTAGTCCTTATTTGGGAAAGGAAATAACCTTAAGTTCAATAACAAACCATATTAAAGCGTTTCGTAAAAAAGCGGAAGATGAAATCAGGCTATATGATGGGTTTGGAAATGTCTATTTCGCAAAGGTTATCCAAATTTCAAAAAAATTTACTAAAGTTAAGCTAATATCAAAAGAGACCTTTTCGAAAAAAAGCACCAAAATTAACCTTTTTTTACCACTTATCACATCTCATTTAATGGATCAGCTTCTTTCGAGATTGTGCGAAATGGAAATAAGCGAAATTTTTCCTGTGATTACCGAAAGATCCATTAATTTAAAAGACGGCAAAGAAATAGATAGTAAATTATTAAAATGGAATAAGATTTCAAAAGGGGCCTGCGTTTTAGCGGGTAAAGCCTTTGCAACGATAATTAATAAACCCGTAAGTTTAAAAGATTCGTTTAGATTGGCGGCGAATTTCGATATTAAATTGATAGCGTCCCCGCATGCCAAAATGTTTTTAAAGGATTACATAGCGTCTAAAGATTTTCTTTCTAAGGACTTTTCCGCAGGATTATTTATAGGGCCGGAGGGCGATTTTTCAGGGCAGGAAATAAAGCTATCCGAGGAGTTTGGTTTTATACCCGTAAAGTTGTCTAATTATATTATGAGCACATTTGTTGCATCAATCTATTTTGCCTCTAATTTAACCTGTTTCGCCTTTTCCGGATGAAAATATGTATCTTAAATTTATAGAACTTTTTGGATTTAAAACCTTTCCAGATAAAATAAGAATACCTTTTGATACAGGCATAAATATCATCGTAGGGCCGAACGGATGCGGGAAGACCAATATCGTCGATGCAATTAGATTTATTCTGGGGGAGCAAACGCTTAAGGATTTACGCTTAAGAAATATGAACGATATTATATTTCACGGCTCTAATTTAAGGGGGCAATCTTCCGTTGCCTTATGCAGGGGTGTTTTTGTAAATGACCCGCCCCTTGATTTTAAATATAAGGATTTTTCGGAAATTATGGTGGAAAGAAGGCATTTTAAAAATAAAGAGACCGAATATAGGATAAACGGGTTTGTGGTTCCCTACAGGGAATATTTAGGTTTTTTTAATGAAGGCGGTTTATCGAAATACTATTCTATTGTGGATTCTTCCAAAATTAACGCACTGTTAAACTATAAGCCTAACGATTTAAGGTTGTTTTTTGAGGAGGCATCGGGGATAACAAAGTATAAAACGCAAAAAAAATCGGCTTCGAAGAAATTAGAAGCGGCGCAATTAAACCTGTTAAGAATTAATGACCTGTATGGCGAGGTTGAGAGACAGTTAACTTCATTAAAAGGCCAGTCCGAGGTATTAGAAAAGTATAAAGAACTTGAAAAGGAGAAAAGGCTGTGTGATTATGTTTTATATGATAGATTGAAAAGAAAAATAAATTCGGATATAGATAAGCATAATGAAGATTTAGATAATTATTCTTCGCTTTTTACCTTACTTACGACAAAAACCGTTTCCATTGAAAATAATTTAACGGAACTAAAAACATTAGCAGATAATCTTAACGATAAATATAAACTGATAGCGAATGAAAAAAATAAAATTCTAATCGATATAACAAAATTAAATTCCGATATCGATTACGGAACCTTAACGATAAAAAAATTAGAATCGGAAATTGAAAAGAAAAATAAAGAAATAAGCGAACAAAATGATATAAGAAATAGAAATGCGGGTAAACTTGGAGATTATAAAAACAAGGAGTTATCTGATGAATTAAGCATAAAGGTTTTATATGAAAAGTTAAATGATTTAAATGCGGTGGTTGCGGGGAAAAAGGAATCGGTTTTAAAGATTAAAGGCGAAGCGGAAATTATTAACGATGATATTTTAGATATAACGGAGAAATCCCAAAATGTCAACAATAAATTAATTTTTAACGTTAAAAATATAAAAAATATAGATGCAAGAATTTATGATACAGAAGATGTTATATCGAAAATTTCCCGGGAAATTAAAACCCTTGAAGACAGTTTGGCCGTAAAAAACGATTTTGCCATTGAAGCCGTAAAAGATATTAAAAACTTAAAGGAGAGACAGGTTTTAGAAAACGAAAAACTATTAAAATCGTCAAATGAATTGGAAGCGCTTAAACTGGCTAAAGATAATTTAGAAAAAGGGCTTGTAGAAATAGATGTTACAATATCCAAGCTTTCGGATTTTATTACTAATCGCGAGGGTTTTTCCGAAGGGACAAAAAGGCTTTTGAATTCAAACAGGGATTATGAGGCTTATCCTTTATCCGATTTATTAGAGGCAGAAACAGGATTCGAAAATATTATATGGGCAGGTTTTGAAGATTTGCTTGAGGCCGTGGTGGTAAAGGATATCGAAGATGCCAAAAAGGCGTTGGATTATCTTAATAATGATAAAGCGGGGCAGGCAAAAATATTTATTCCGGGGACAAAAAGCATTGGGTTACCACGGAAGGACTTGCAGGAACTTGCGGGTTGGCAGGACTTGCTCAAACAAAAAGGCATTGTCCCGTTACAGGGTAAAATTATATTAAATCAAAAGAGTTGTTTTAGCAGCTCCCTTGACTTAGATGCTCTCGGGATGAATTTTTATTATTCTGAAAATGCGCAAGATATTTTAGATTATATAAAACAAACCGGTTTTTTCCCCGAAGTTAATATAATAACAAACGACGGCGTAATCTTTCTTTCGAACGGATTTATTATTGCAGGCAAAAATAAAAATGCCGAAAGCCAGAATTTGTTTATTAATAAGAAAAAATTATCCGAATATAAAAATTTAAAAGCGGATAAAGAAAAGGAACTGAATAAAAAGAATTTGTTATTCGAGGAAATGCGTTTAAAAATAAAAGAGACGGAGTTCAACATAGATAAACTAAATAAAGATATAAGGTCAAAGGAGATGGACGAACTAACGGCGAAAAATGATATAAAACATATAGATGGTCAGATAATTAAATCTAAAGAAAGGCTTAATATATTAAAAAGAGAGTTAGAAAATCTTGAATCGGAAAAAGCTAAAGCGCTTAAAGAAGATGAAATTCTAAAAGAAGAACAGTTATTATTGGAAAATGAATTAAAAATAAAGTCTCAAGAAAAGCTAATCCTCGAAACAAAACTAAAATCTTTCGAGGATGAATTTGAAAATGCAAAAGAGAATGAATTAAAATTAAAAATAGAAATCAATTCGGCAGAGCAAAATCTTAATTTTTTAAAAAAGGGAATTAAAGATTTGGAAGGCTTATTACAGGGTTACTCGAAAAGACTTGATAATTTAAATCTTCAGGTTGACAATATTAAAAATGAAATAAAGGCGGCGGCCGCCGATATATCCAGCAAACAAAAGAATGTCGAAGGTTTAAACGAAGCCCTTAAGTCTAAAGAGTCCGAAATTAAAGCCCTCGAGGTTGATTTAGAGAGCACAAGGGATAATATAAATAATATCGAAAAAGACCTGGAAAACGCAAAAAGAGAAAAAAGCAATATAGAAAAGAAAAGGGATACTGCGTTAACATATATAAATATGTATAAAGAAAAATTGGCGGAATTAAATTTAGGCGAGTTTTCCGAAAACGAACCGTTTAATTTTTCGGATGCCGAAGGAAGATACGATAAATTAAGCGAAGAAGGCATTAAAAAAAATATAGAAGAACTTAGAATTGCAATGTCGAGCCTCGGAGATATTAATATGAATGCAACAAATGAGTACGGGGAGGCTTTAAACCGTTTAGATTTTTTACTGGCGCAAAAAACCGATCTTGAAGGCTCCATTAAATCCTTAGAAAATATAATAAAGAAATTAGACATAGTATCGAAAGAAAAATTTAGTGCAAGTTTGAAGCAGATAAGGCTCAAATTTAACGAATTATTTGTTTTTTTATTCGGAGGCGGACACGCGGATATTTTAAATGTGTTATTGGAAGATAGGAGTGAAGAGGGCGAAAATGATATACAGGGGATGGAAATTAATGTGCAAATACCGGGGAAAAAGTTTTCGGGTATAAATATTCTATCCCAGGGAGAAAAGGTTTTAGTTGCGATAAGCCTGCTTTTTTCCATTTTTTTGGTGAAAAAGACGCCTTTTTGCGTGATAGATGAAGTGGATGCGCCGTTGGATTATGCAAATAATGCCAGGTATAACAGGCTTATAGGCGAGATATCCAATTATTCCCAGGTAATTTTGATAACCCATAACAAGAAAACTATGGAGATAGGCAAAAATATATTTGGAGTAACATCGAAACAGCCCGGGATTTCAAAAATAGTTTCGGTTTCAATGAATTAACAGGGATTTACGATAAAAATTAATTTTTAAAAATAAGGGTTAATTAATGAAAGTATTTGAAAAATTTAAAAATTTTAAGGACAGCCTTGCAAAAACAAAAGAGGCGTTATCGGAAAAAATAAATTCTATTTTTAGTTTTACTAAGCTCGAACCGGCCGATTTAGACAGGCTTGAAGAGGCGTTAGTCCTATCCGATATATCTTTCCAAACGGCTAACGAAATAGTCGAGGGAATCAAAAAACGGGTCTCGAACATTAAAGGAATTGGACCCGAAGGGCAGCGCAAGCTCACCGAGGTTAGTGTGCGCTTAGGTCAGCAAGGCGCATTGACGGGGGATATTATTAAAAACGCTTTAAAAGACGAGATTAAGAGCAAAATATCAAGAGATTTTCCCGGGATTAATATAAAAAATGAAAAAAATATTTTTTTGATTGTCGGCGTGAACGGGGTAGGAAAGACTACTACTGTGGGAAAGCTCGGCAAATATTATGCCGACAGGGGTAAAAAGGTTATTATCGCCGCCTGTGACACATTTAGAGCCGCAGGGAAAGAACAATTGGAAGCCTGGGGAAATAAGACGGGTATCGAAGTAGTATCGGGAAAAGAAAATCAAGACCCCGCGTCCGTTGCCCATGACGCCGTTCAAAAATTAAAAGACAAAGATTTTAACCTGCTGATAATCGATACGGCAGGAAGGCTTCATAATAAAAAGCATCTGATGGAGGAATTATCGAAAATAAAAAGGATTATCTCAAAAACAAACGGACGCCCTCCCGATGAGACATTTATTGTAATAGACGCGAGCCTGGGGCAAAACTCTCTGGTTCAGGTGGAACAATTTAAAGAGCTTATAGATATTTCAGGGGTTATAATTACAAAATTGGACGGTTCGGCAAAAGGCGGGATAATTATCGATGTCATCCATAAACTAAATTTACCCGTCAGATTTATAGGCACGGGGGAGTCTCCCGATAAAATATCCGAGTTTTCCCCTGAAATTTTTGCGGATAGCCTGTTTTAAAGGGAATTTGATTTGCTTTACAAGTCTTAAAAAAAAATATAAAATAAAAAACTTATGGATTATAAAAACGCAGGTGTTGACATAGAGGCCGGAAAAAAAGCGGTTGTTGATATTTCCTCAATGGTAAAAAGCACATACACTAAAGGGGTTATCGATAACTTTGGCTTATTTGGTTCGTTATTTTCCATAGGAGAGCTCAATTTTAAAAATCCGGTTCTGGTCTCGGGAACCGACGGAGTAGGAACAAAACTTAAGGTTGCTTTTGCCGCAAATAAACACGACACCATAGGCATTGACCTTGTTGCAATGAGCATTAATGATATTGCATGTTTGGGAGCTAAACCGCTTTTTTTTCTCGATTACATATCCACTTCAAAATTAAAGCCGGATGTTATTAAGGAAATCATCTCTGGAATAGTAGAGGGGTGTAAATTGGCGAAATGTTCGCTTCTGGGTGGCGAGATGGCTGAAATGCCCTCTTTTTACCTAAAAGATGAGTACGACCTGGCAGGTTTTGCCGTCGGTATAGTCGAAAAGGATGAAATTATTAACGGTTCCAATATCGACGAAGGCGACAAAATAATAGGCGTAGCATCCAGCGGCTTGCATTCCAACGGTTATTCCTTAGCCCGTAAAATAATATTCGAACTTATGGGATTAAACATTAACGATGCCGTTTTATCCAATGGTAAAACCGTCTCCGAAGCTCTTCTGGAACCTACCGTTATTTATTCGGAGCTTATACAAAATCTCAAAAAAAACTTCGAAATAAAAGGAATTGCCCATATAACAGGGGGAGGATTACCCGAAAACCTTATTAGAATTTTACCAGGTAATATAACGGCTAAAATAGATAAAAGTTCATGGAAAATGCCGGAGCTTTTTAGTATATTAAAAGAAAAAGGCGGTATCGAAGATAACGAATTTTATAAAGTATTTAATGCCGGCATAGGCCTGGCTATAGTGGTCGGTAAAAATGTTTTAAACGGGGCGCTTTCTTTTATTAACGATTTGGAATATATAAATTCAAAGCGGTTTGCGGCTTATGAAATCGGTGAAGCCGTTTTTTCGAAAAAATCCGTAAAGGATGTCATATTATATTAATTAATGATTAACCGTTAACCGAAAGGCTATTTAAAATTTACAATACCGCCAGATGACCTTAAATAAAATTAACCCAGGGGATAAAAAAAATTGCATTATTTTAGCGTCGGGCAATGGTTCAAATGCTTTAAATATAATTAATTATTTTTCAGCCGGCGGAAAAAATAAGGGCATTAACATAGTTGCCGTTGTTTCCAATGCGGAATTCGCCCCCGTGATAGAAAAAGTAAAAAAAATAGCTCCGTTTATTCCTGTTTTTGTTATACCGTTTAATAATTTATCGGAAAGAGAAATATTTGAGGGCGAACTCGAAAAGATAATCAAAAAATACGGTGTTGAGTTGATTATTCTTGCCGGATTCATGAAAGTGCTCTCTAAAGAATTCGTGTCAAAGTTTTCATATAAGATAATTAATGTGCACCCTTCATTACTGCCGTCTTTTAAAGGGAAAGACGCAATTAAAAAGGCCTATGATTATGGTGTAAAATACACAGGGGTGACAATACATTATGTAACGGAGGAAGTTGATTCCGGACCTATAATATTGCAAGAGGTTGTTAAAATAGAGGAAGGGGATACTATCGAATCGTTAGAGGCAAAAATACATAAGATTGAGCATAAAATTTATCCTATTGCTTTAGAGTTGCTGGCAAATAAGGCTCATAAGGCAGGGTAATTTAATATCCCAAAATTATTAAACATATATCCATATATACCCGCTGCAATATTTTAATTTATTCCTCTTAGTTCTAAATTAAGGTAATTTAATAGTTAATTTATTATTGGTATAAATTTGAATCCAGCCATTAATCGAGAAAATATATTTAACAAATTAAGGTTTATATCTTATATCGGTATATCTATAAATCTGTTTTTAACGCTGGCCAAGTTTTATGTCGGGATTACCGGACATTCTTACGCCCTTGTGGCAGACGGTTTTAATTCACTTTCCGATATATTCGCGGGTTTTGTTGTTTATCTATCTTTTAAAATATCAAGCAAACCTGAAGATAAAGAACATCCCTATGGCCACGCAAAGGCTGAAATGATCGCGACTTTTGTCGTTGCCTTAATTCTGTTTCTTTTCGGGTTTTCGATTATAGTCGGGTCATCTTTAAAACTATATTTTCATCAATACGAAAAGCCTGCTTTAGATACATTAATCGTTGCATTATCGACCGTTATTATAAAGGAAATTCTTTATAAATGGACCTTAAGATGGGGAAAACTTTTAAAATCCTCTGGTTTGGTTGCCACGGCTTATGACCACAGGAGCGATGTTTTTGCGTCGATTGCCGTTGTGATCGGTATTTTGTTTGCGATAAAGGGCTATTTTTATATGGACCCTATTGCCGGAATTGTCGTTAGTTTTTTTATTTTTCGTCTTGCGGTAAAACTTATAAAGGAATCCATCGGTAATCTTATGGATGAAAGCCCGCCCGCCTTTGTTATAGATAAAATAAAAGCCGTGATTACAGGAGTAAAAGGGGTAGAAAGAATTACAAGCATCAAAGTTAGAAGGTCGGGGCCGTATCTTTATGTGGATGTCGAAATAGAGATTAATCCGAATATGACCGTGAAAATGTCCCATGATATTGCGGAAAATGTTAAAGAAAGATTAATAATTTCAAATCCGTACATAAACGAGGTTATGGTTCATATAAACCCTTATGATAATCCCGGGTCCTAAAGATGAATTTTGACAAAAGTCACATAGACATTGGATAAATACGGTTATAATATACCTGAATATTATATATGGAGAGAGGCGCATATACTTATGGATATTTATGTTCAAATAAAAAATAAAAAAGGGGAGGTATTTAAGGTTATAAATTTAGGCAGGGATGAATATTTTGAATTTTTTAAAGAACATATCGGCGAAATAAAGGGTGAAAAAGAGTTCCCTATTTTTTTCACGGAATTTAAAATTAATAATTATCTTGATGTCAGAAAAGTTAAGCAGCTCAGGGAAGAGATTAAAAATATTGCAGCGCTTATCGGAAAAGACCTTGAAAAATACAGGGAATTGCTTGGAAAAAGGGCGCGAATAGAGGCGGATATTCTCAACCATTCTTCTTTAAAAAATTTAATGCTCATAGGCGCAAATAGGCTTGAGGAGATGGGCGATGAAATTGATGAAGCAGTAATCGATAATCAGCTAAAAGTTATCAAGGAAGAGATTCACAAGCTGGACGAAAACGAGCTTGCATTAGACAGGGAAAGGAATAAGCTTAAAATGCTATTCGACATTGAATTGTTATTTGATATATTATCGGAAAGCATTAAATCGTCATCCGGCATTTATGTTAAGAATTAAAAAGGTATCTGATTTATTTTGGGCTTTTCAAATTAATATTGTATTCTTTAATTTTTTTTCTTAAGGTGTTTCTGTTTATTCCCAATAGTTGAGAGGCTTTTATCTGATTACATTTGCATATATTAAGTATTTCCTCTATGACCGTCTTTTCGGTTGTTCCTATAATTGTTTTATATACATCATTTAAATTGGTATTTTTAATTTTTTCTATATAGGTTTTTATGCGCTGCCTTATAATATCCTCGAAAGAGCCGATATCGCTCATCTTATCCTTTACATCTTTTTGGGAATTTATTATGCTGCCCGTATTGATTATTTCTTTAAAATCCTCGGGCGTTAATATGGAAGACGGAGACATAACCATTGCCCTTCTTATGGCATTTTCAAGCTCTCTTATATTTCCGGGGAAATTGTAAGATTGAAGGTATATCATTGCGTCTTCGTTTAACTGCTTTTCTGGAATAGAGAACTCTTTTGCGAATTTTTTAATAAAAAAATTTGCCAAAATCGGTATATCGGATTTTCTTTCTCTCAACGGAGGCAGTGTTATTTCTATAACATTTAACCTGTAATATAAATCCTCTCTAAATTTCGAATCTTTAATCATTGTTTTTAGATTTTTATTGGTGGCCGCTATAATCCTCACATCTATCTTTACGGGTTTGTTTGACCCAATATGTTCGACCTCTTTTTCCTGTAATACTCTTAAAAGTTTAGCTTGCAGGTTTAACGGCATATCGCCGATTTCGTCAAGGAATATGGTGCCGCCGTTTGCCTGAAGGAATTTACCTTCCCTTTTTTCATTTGCGCCCGTGTATGACCCCTTTTCATGGCCAAATAGCTCCGATTCGAGCAGTTCGGAAGGAACCGACGGGGTATTTACCACTACAAACGGCTTATCGCTCCTTATGCTGTTTAAATGTATCGCCCTTGCAACCAATTCCTTGCCCGTGCCTGATTCCCCAAGAATTAATACGGTAAGATTATTGTGGGATAATTTGCCTATCGTTTTGAAAACTTCCTGCATAGTCTTTGATTTTCCTACCAATAGCGTATCAAGAAAATCGTCGCTTCTAAGCCCCTCCCCCGTTTTTGAATGTTCATCTTTTTTAATTTTATTAATTATGCCTACAATTTCGTCCAATTCAAACGGCTTGGTTATGTAATCGTAAGCCCCCTTCTTCATTGCATCTATGGCATTTATCATAGTATTTTGAGCGGTCATTATAATGACATTAGGTTTAGAGGGCAATTTCTTTGTATATGATAGAACCTCCATGCCGTTTATTTTTGGGATTCTAATGTCTAAAAATACGGCAAAGTATTCATTCTGTTGAATATAGGAGATTGCCTTTTCTCCATCCATTGCGGTATCTATTATAAATTCGTCTTCTAAAAGCTTTTTCAGCACATATACCAGACTTTCTTCGTCATCGACTATTAATATTCTATTTTTTTGCATGCTTCTAATTATATCATTAAATATTATATGAAATAAACATCGATATAATCATCTTCTTCTATTTCAAAGGTATTCTCGGGGATTGATACAACGGAGTTTATATGGCCGAGGGCGCTAATCATTGCCGGCCCGTGTTTTTTGTAATTTTCGGAATAAAAACATCCATTTTTACTGTAAGTGTAGGCGGGAATAAATTCTCTTCTTTTATGGTTTTTAGCATATTTAAATAGAGACCTGGATTTTGCCGTTAGGACGCTATTTTTTATATCAATCTGGTTTCCGATAAACGGCTTTAAAAAGACGACTAAACAGGTAAAAAATGCCATAGGATTGCCCGGAAGCATGAATACGGGTACGTTGTTGTTGAAAAGCCCAAAGGAAAATGGTTTAGCAGGCTTTATTGCAACCTGTCTAAATTTAATATTAAGCCCGGATTCAATAAGCGCTTTTTCCGTAAAGTCTTTTTCTCCAAATGATGCTCCAGCCGAGGTTATTATAATCTTGCTTGATTTCAAAGCCGAACTTATTGTATTTTTAATAACGGTCAAATTGTCTTTGCATACGACATTTTCTACCACCGAACAGCCATTTTGAGATAAAAAAAGTTCTGCCAATATTCCGTTTGAGTTGAAAACCCTGCCATACCTAAATCTTTGATTTAAAGTCAATATTTCATTACCCGTTGAAATTATCGAGACGGGGATTTTTTCATAGACATTAATCTTTTTAATATTGCAAGAGGCAAGTAAGGCAATAGCTTCGGGTGTTAATCGGGTATTTTTATCTAAAATCCTGTCCCCCCTTTTTATGTCCTCGCCCTTTTTCCGGACGTTTTTATTCGAGCCGATAGGCGATGTTATAATGAGGTTGCCGCTTATAACTTTTGCATCCTCTAAAGGCAAAACGGCGTCTAATTTGTCCGGTAAATATCCGCCGGTCATTATTTTTATGGCTTTATCTTCTTTAATATTTTTTTTCGAATTATCCCCCGCATATATTGTACCCCCTTCTATTTCTAATTTTAATTCTTCTCCATGGGTTATATTTTGCGTTAGCGAAGATTTTAGGGCATAACCGTCCATTGCCGAATTATCCTCGGTCGGAAGGTCTAATTTTGAGAGCACATCCCTGCAAGATACTCTATTTAAAGAATCCAATAAGGGGATGTTTTCGGATTTTACCTTGATTTTAACGGAGTTTAATATCTTTAAAGCTTCATCAAAGCTGGTCATAATAATGTTTTATTCTTCACTGATTTATTTTAAGGATTTCCCCGGGATAAATTGCGTTAGGGTTCTTAATATTATTGTCGGCCATAATATTATTAATATTGTCATGAAATTTTAAAGCAATCGAATATAAAGAATCCCCAAATTTTACCCTGTAATGCAAAAAGCCCTGTTTTGCTCGAGGGTGATTATTATGAATGTAGGAATATCTGCTATTAAAGCCTTTTCTTTTTATGAATATTTTTTCTCCGACATGAATATCGTTTCCGGCAATATGATTTATCAGCCTTATAGTATTTAAAGGGACATTATAATTATGGGATATGCTCCATAGCGTCATGCCCGGTTTAACAACTACATAGGCAAGTTGAAGATTTACGGGTACTGCCTTTGCATGAGATATGCCCGGAATGGTAATTCTTTCCCCTACCCTGAGGACGGAATAGTTATTAAGGCCGTTGTACCTCTCTAATGTCCCAAGGGATATTCCATATTTAGAAGCTATTCCCATAAGGGTGTCGCCAGGCTGAATGGTGTAATAAACACTATTTGCTATATGCCTATGAATTGTAGGCGATGAATTTATGCCCGGAATGGTAATTCTTTCCCCTACCCTGAGGACGGAATAGTTATTAAGGCCGTTGTACCTCTCTAATGTCCCAAGGGATATTCCATATTTAGAAGCTATTCCCATAAGGGTGTCGCCAGGCTGAATGGTGTAATAAACATTATTTTCCGGCCTTTCATAAGATGTGTTAACGACCTGAGGTTCTTGATTAATATATCTTTGAATATGCTTAAAATTTTTTATAAAAATTTTATATTTACTTGCAGGTATATTAAGCATAAATCCGGGATCGTTCGGGGGAGTTGCATTCCTTAAAAGGTCTTGATTCATATGCCACAGCGTATATTCCGAAATACCGGCGCATTTTGCAAGAGCGTATAAACTGACGGAAAAAGGAACATTAACCTGTTTAAATTTTATCGGTTTTCGATAGATTATATTGTGAAACCCAAAATTTTCAGGGTCTTTTGCAATTATTGCGGCGGCAATTATTTTAGGGACATATCTTCTTGTTTGTCCGGGCAAAAGATATGGCCTATTTTGGGATATTGTCCAGAAATTTCCTCCGGGATATAGCGATAGCGCCCTTTCAATGGTTAACTCGCCGGAATTATAAGCCGCGGCGGCGAGGTACCACGAACCGAACTTATTAAAGAGATCTTTTAAATATCTGCCCGCAGCATAAGTGGATTCGACAGGATTTCTTCTTTCATCGACCCACCAATTTGTGGTTAAACCAAACAGCCTTCCTGTCGATGGGATAAACTGCCACATTCCGCTGGCCCCGGCATAAGAATAAGCGGTAGGGGAAAAGCCGCTTTCAATCATGGCAAGATACGCCAAATCGTTTGGTATGCCCAGCTTATTAAAAACCTTCTTTATCATCGGAATATATCTTTCCGACCTTGCAAGGGCATATTTAAAAAATTTCCTGCCCGCGGTTTGGTAATAATGTATATAATGGACAATTTCTTTATTTATTATCATCGGGAATATATGGGATAAGTTTTTTTTGTAATTTTTGAGGCTGTCGCTTTTTGCCAAAAGTCCGGATTTAATTAAACCTTCGTTTGCTCCGGGGTCACCGGAATCCGTAGATTTTTGATCCGGTTTTACTAAAATGCGCTTAGAATTTTCTTTACTATTCTTCGGCTTATCGGTTATATTGTTTTTTGATAATTTTGGGGTCTTAAGCGGAGCATTGGCCGCAACATTACCTGTAGCGTCAGAGTTTACTATGACTACGCTTGCGGAGTCTTGACGATTAACCTTATTTTTTGTTTTATTTTTATATTTCGATGTTTTAAACCTTATCTGAATAAAATCCTGATTATTAGGATTTGATGCAAAGACATGGCGGGTTGTTGAAATGAATAATGCTAAAATTAAAAAGGTGCACAAGCCGTAACTTTTTAATCTTTTCATCACAAAACCTCTCTCTCTAAATGTTTTTGTTTCTTTATTATAAATTTATCCGTAATAAAAACTTTTCTATTTTTCTAACAAATGATTATAATGTGGTTAAATGCAAATGTCAAATTTATTAAGAAATTCTTGACAATTTTACATAAATTTGGTTAAGTATTTAATGTATTATATGTCATTATAGATTATCCTGATTAGTAATCTTTTAAAAATCACAATTAACCAATTAAATTTTAGAAGGGGTTAAAAATGCAAAAAAAGTATTTATTGGCACCGGGTCCCACTCCTGTTCCAGAGCGCGCCTTAGCCGATATGGCGCTTCCTATTATACATCACAGGGCTCCCGAATATTCGGTTATACTTCAAGAGGTTAGAGATAATTTAAAATATTTATTCCAGACGAAACAGGAGGTTTTAATATTTACATCAAGCGGAACGGGGGCTATGGAAGGCTGCGTGTCAAATCTTCTTTCGGCAGGAGATCATGCGCTTGCGGTAAGAGGCGGAAAATTTGGAGAAAGATGGTTTGATATATGCAAAGCATATTCCGTCAATGTGAAAGCCATAGATGTCGAATGGGGACATACCGTCTCTCCCGAAGCCATAGAAGACGCCCTAAAAAATGACCCCGAAATAAAAGCGGTTTACATTCAAGCCTCTGAAACATCGACAGGCGTTTATCATCCGGTAAAAGAGATTGCGGACATCATTAAAAAACGGGAAAATACCATTCTTATAGTCGATGCAATTACTGCGCTCGGAGTCGTCAGCATCCCGCAGGATGAGTGGGGAATAGATGTGATTGTTACAGGTTCTCAAAAAGCGCTTATGCTCCCCCCGGGGCTTGCATTTGCTTCTCTTAGCGAGAAAGCCTGGGGTTTTGTCGAAAAATCTACCCTTCCCAAATATTATTTTAACTTCAAAAAAGAAAAGAAGTCGTTGGAAAAAAATCAAAATGCTTATACGCCTAATGTACAGCTTATAATTGGATTAAGAGAGGTTTTAAGAGAGATTAAGGAGGAAGGGCTCGAAAAAGTCTTCGAAAGACATGCAAGGCTTGCAAATGCTACAAGATTGGCGGTTCAAGCTTTGGGTTTAAAACTTTATACGGTAGATAAACCTTCGAATGCCCTCACGGCTGTTTGGGCGCCCGAGGGAATGGATGCGGGAAAAATAACGAAGCTTATAAGAGAAAAATACGGTATCACTATCGCCGGCGGACAGGATGCCGCAAAAGGCAAGATATTTAGAATAGCACACTTAGG
The DNA here is from genome assembly GCA_023489335.1 of Deltaproteobacteria bacterium. Lineage (GTDB taxonomy): Bacteria > SZUA-79 > SZUA-79 > Acidulodesulfobacterales > Acidulodesulfobacteraceae > Acidulodesulfobacterium. The sequence goes on from JAMDCP010000002.1 coordinate 45,419, forward strand.
TTACGCGGGCTGTTTTGATGTAATAACCGCCATTTCTGCATTAGAAGCCGTTTTAAAAGAATTAGGCTATAAATTTGAACCTGGCATCGGGCTTAAAGCCGCTCAAAAAGCCCTTTTCGGCGAGTAATTATCGGAGAGCGCGTTTTTATTTAAATATATATGGTATGATAGGAGGAGAATAAATGCTTAAGGTCCTTGTCAGCGATAAACTTTCAAAAGAGGGCGTAGATATTTTAACTAAAACAGGGGAGATTCAAGTTGACATTAAAACCGGCTTGAAACCCGAAGAGCTCAAAGCAATAATCCATGAATATCACGGCATAGTCATCAGAAGCGCAACCAAACTTACAAAGGATATAATAGATAATGCAAAAAATCTAAAAGTTATCGGAAGAGCCGGAAGCGGCCTTGATAACGTGGATAAGGCTGCGGCAACCGCGGCAGGTATAGTCGTTATGAACACGCCCGGCGGAAATACGATAACTACCGCCGAACTTACATTTGGAATGCTGCTTGCCATGTCAAGACATATACCGCAATCATTTCTTTCGATAAAAGAAGGCAAATGGGAAAAAAGTAAGTTTCAGGGAACGGAAGTTTACGGTAAAACATTGGGCATAATCGGTATGGGAAATATTGGACAGGTTCTTTATAAAAGGGCAAAATGTTTTGGTATGAATGTCATGGGATACGATCCTTTGCTGTCTAAAGATAAGGCTTTGGAACTTGAAATAAACCTTGTAAGCTTAGACGAAATATACGCAAGTTCCGATTACATCAGCGTTCATACGCCTTTGGTGAAGGAAACCAAGGGTATGATTAACAAAGAAACTATAGCTAAAATGAAAGACGGGGTCAAACTTTTGAACATTGCAAGAGGGGGCATAATCAACGAAAACGATCTTTACGAGGCTTTAAAATCAGGGAAAGTTTCATCCTGCGCCCTTGATGTTTTTGAAGTCGAACCGCCTGCTAACAATCCTCTTTTAACGCTTGATAACCTGATTGCCACACCGCATCTCGGGGCATCGACCGAGGAGGCTCAAGTTAATGTCGCCGTTGCAATTTGCAACCAGATTGTTGACTACCTTATTAACGGAACTATAAAAAATGCGGTAAATGTTCCGTCCGTCACAAAAGAGGAAGTTGAAGTAATAGGGCCGTATCTAAATCTGGGAGAAAAAATAGGCAAGCTTTTGGGAAATATTATAACAGGCGGAATTAAATCCATTAAAATAGATTATAACGGGGCTGTTTCCTCCCACAATACTAATGCCATAACCCCAAATATTGTCAAAGGCATTCTTTATCCGTTGCTTGGCGAAGATGTAAACTATGTTAATGCAATAGAAACCGCAAAAAAGCGAGGCATATCCATTACGGAATCAAAATCGGAACAGGCATTGGATTACACGAGTACTATCGGTATTTTTGTTGCTACCGATACAAGAACATTCTCTATTTCGGGGGCAATTTTTGGCAAAAAAAATCCCTGGATAGTTAAAATAGATGAATACTCAATCGAAGCCATTCCCGAGGGGCATATACTTGTTATATTTAATTTTGACAAGCCGGGCGTTATATCTTCCATTGGAGGGGTTCTCGGGAGGAATAAAATTAATATCGCAAGGATGCATTTAGGAAGATATAAGGATAAAGCGATTTCTATTTTACAGTTAGACTCTCAAGTAGATAACGGTATCATCGAGGAGCTTAAGTCAGAACCAAATATAACCGACGCAAAATATTTAGAGTTATAGTGAATAGAAAAAACACAATAATTTCTTCTCAACCCCCTCCCGGAACAAGGGATTTTTTACCTCTTGAAGCCAAATTTATTAATATGGCCGCCAATACTTTATTAGACGAATTCTCGAAGTGGGGGTATAAGAGGGTTGTAACGCCCAGCATCGATTATCTCGATATATTTCTTTTAAGTTCAAAGGCCAATGAATTATTTAAAGTAGCCGATATAGGCTCGGGAGAGATGCTTTCTTTTAGAAGCGATTTCACGCCCCAAATCGGCAGGCTTAGCTCGGCATTAAGAAATTCCAGTATTTTGCCGTATAAATTTTCATACTTTGGACCTGTTTTGCGAAACTTTGACCCTATTTTGGGAAAGCCCCGCGAAATATGGCAGGTAGGGGCCGAATTAATAGGCCCGGAAAGTCCCGAAAGCGATGCCGAACTCATTATTATGGGTATCGAATCCCTAAAAAAACTTAATATTAAGGATTTTAGCGTCGATATAGGAAATGTAGAATTTTTTAGAGGCATTGTTTCGGATATAGATGAGCCTGCCAGGAACAAAATCGAAGAATTTACCTTAAGGAAAGACTCCTCTGGTTTAAACGCTTTTTTGAAAGATTTATCTTTACCGGAGGGTAAAAAGGATATTATTAAAGAATTGCCTTTTATGTTCGGCGAAAAAGCCGTTATAGAAAGGGCATGGAAAATGACGGATAACGAAAGGGCGATAAATGCTCTTGAAACTATGGAGCGGGTTATTTCGTACATAAAATCATATAAACTTGAAAAATATATCACAATCGATTTAGGAGAAATTAGAGGTTTAAATTATTATACGGGAACTATTTTCGAGTGTTTCATACCGCATGTCGGTTATGAAATTTTTGGGGGAGGCAGATATAATAACTTAATTGGAATGTTTGGAGAAAATTGCGCAGGAGCAGGTTTTGCCGTTAATTTAGATATATTGAGCAAATATGTTGATTTTCCTGATTTTAGGAACGACGGCTTTTTAGTTTTTAATAAAACGGATAATAAAAAATTGGAAGTCGAAATAATTATGTTTTTGAGGAAAAAAGGTTTGAAAGCCGAATCAGATTTTATGGATTATGATTATTCGGATGCCTTAAAATATGCGGAAGAACAGGGTATTAAACATATCGTATATATACAAAAAACGGAAGGCAAAACGCAGTTCGGGGGGGCGAAGCCTGAAGAAAAATATTACATTTTATTAAAAAACATTTATAATAATAGCGAAAAAGGGTTTGGAACCGTCGCAGGTTTTAAAAAATATCTTGAATGAGAGATTATTAGCAAGGTTAAAGGTTAATTGAATTTAATTTAATTTAAATAAAGGATTTATGGGAAAGAAAAATATCATTGTCGTAGGTCTTCAGTGGGGAGACGAAGGAAAAGGAAAAATAGTGGATTTATTGGCGAAAGATGCCGATATTATAGCCCGTTACCAGGGTGGGAATAATGCGGGGCATACCGTTGTGAACGGGAATTTGAGCCTTGTATTCAGGCTCGTTCCATCGGGGATACTTAACGAAGAGAAAATCTGTATGCTGGGCAACGGCGTAGTTGTGGATCCATCGGTGTTGTTTGAAGAATTAGACGCTTTAAAAAAAATAGGCATAGATATCAAAGATAGGTTTTTTGTTTCTAATAAATGCCACATAATTATGCCTTATCATAAAAGGCTTGACATTGCACGAGAAAGACTAAGGGGCGCCGGTATGATAGGGACAACAGGAAGAGGGATAGGCCCGGCTTACGAAGATAAGGTTGCGAGGCTTGGCATTAGAGCGGTAGATTTACTTGACAGGGAGTTATTATACGATAAGATTGTTTTAAGTTTAAAAGAAAAAAACTATTTGTTTAAAAATGTTTTGGGCGAAAATGTATTTAGCCCTGACGATTTAATCGATGAATATTTTACATTTGGAACAAAATTAAAAGATTTTTTAATTGATTCCTCCAGCTTTGTAAACGAAAAACTGAAAAGGGGATTCAATATAATGCTTGAAGGCGCGCAGGGGACATTTCTTGATGTTGACCACGGGACATATCCTTATGTTACATCGTCTAATACGGTTGCCGGCGGCGCTCTGGCAGGCATTGGGCTGGGGCCGACCATAATCGATGAGGTAATAGGCATAACTAAGGCATACACTACGAGGGTGGGGGAAGGTTATTTTCCCACCGAACTCAAGGAAGGAACAGGCAGTATAATTCGCGATAAGGGTGAAGAATTTGGCTCTGTTACGGGAAGGCCAAGAAGATGCGGATGGTTTGATGCTAATCTTATCAGGGAGGCTAAAAATTTAAACGGCATAACCGGAATGGCCGTGACTAAGCTCGATGTTTTATCCGGTATCGCAAAAATAAGCATTTGTACGGGCTATATGTTTAAAGGCGGCATAACCGACCATCTTCCCCCTTCTATGGCCGATTATGATAAAATAACCCCTATATATGAGGAAGTTTCGGGATGGAGCGGAGAAATATCGGGTATAAAATCGTTCAAAGATCTTCCCGTAAATGCGCAAAAATATCTTTTAAGAATAGAAGAGTTGACGGGTCTGCCGTTAAATATCGTATCCATTGGAAAAGAAAGAACGCAGACCATAACTTTAAAAGGCATATTTTAGGCCCAAATTGCCGCTCGAAATTTTTATTCTGAATTCCTAAAATATTGCGATACTTTTAATAATTCCGAACGGCAATTTTAAATTAGGACGGTTGCTTGCTTTGCGAAGAATACATTAAAATAAAAAATTCGCTAAATTATTCACCACATGTCAGGTTTTTGGCTTTTCAGTCCTATTTGACCTCGCACTCCCTCCAGCGTCAGTTAGACGGCATTTCCTATAACTTTGATGATAAAATTGTGGCCGATATCGGAACAGGTTTGGGAATATTGCCATGTTTGCTTAAAAATAGAAAAGCGGAAAAGATTATCGGCATAGATTCCGATATGGAGCTTTTAAGTGCGGGCAGTTCTTTAATGAAAGATAACAATGCATGTTTTATATGCGCAGACGGGTTTAATATGCCGTTCAAAGATGCATCTTTCGATGCAGTTTTTATCAGGTATGTTTTTCAACATGTAAATTTATCGAATAACTTTCTCACTGAAGTAAAAAGAGTGATGAAAGATGACGGCATATTGATTATAATAGATATAGACGATGAACTAAATTTATTTTATCCCGATTTACCCAAAAGGTCCGAAAATTTATTTAAAATTTACTCGGAATATCAAAAGCTAAAAGGGGGAGATAGATTTATTTCAAAAAAATTACCGTCTTTTTTATCGGCCAATGGATTTAGGGATATAAAAGTAAAACCTTATACCACAACTTTTTTTAGTAAAAAGGATAATGATTTTAATTTTTCGGGGTTGAAAGACGCTTTTTTATTAATTCAAAACGAGTTAGAACTTGTTAAAAATGACCTTTTCAGAGAAAAGCTTATAGGTATGGCGGAATTTCACAAAGGCTTAAATGACTATTTTAATTTTTTAAATTCTAAGGATGATTTATTTGTTTCAAAAACGGAGTTTGTAATCGCCGGTAAAAAATGAAAACCGAATTAAGCGCATTTATCGCAATAAATAACAGGGAAATTTTAAAATTTATAAGGCAAAGGTCAAGGCTTATCACGGACCTTTCAAGGCCGGTTATCTGGCTTTTATTCGTTGGTTTCGGCATTTCGACCATGGTTAAGATTAAAAGCGGTTCTTATATGCAGTTTATCTTTCCTGGGATACTTGTGATGACCGTTCTTTTTAGGTCTATTTTTTCTTCGATATCGATAATATGGGATAGGGAGTTCGGGGTTCTAAAAGAGATTCTCGTTTCCCCCATATCGAGAAAAACATTCGTATCCGCAAAGATAACATCGGGCGGCATCATTAGCACCATTCAGGCAATAATAATGCTGGCTTTCGCCCCTGCGTTAGGAATTAAAATTTCTTTAAGCATTTTTATTCTTACCGTTTTTTCCCTTTTTTTAATTTCGTGTTCCATTACCGCATTCGGAATAGTTATAGCCTCAAGAATGACATCCTTTGAGGGTTTTAATTCGATTATAAACCTTATAGTCCAGCCAATGTTTTTTGTAAGCGGCGCACTTTATCCGATAAAAAGATTTCCATTTTTTTTAAAAATACTGGCTTATGTTAATCCCATAACATATTCCGTCGATATATTGAAGTATATCTTTTTTTATAACAAAAAAGTAAGTTTCTTTATCCCCGAGACCCCCATTATATTAGACTTTATTTTTATTTTATCATTTCTAATTATAATGGTTTTTCTTTCTAATTATTTTTTTGAAAAAGAGGATAATTAAAAAAACTAAAACAAAAATGAAGATTAATTTAAAGATATTTAAAAAATCTATCAGAAAAATAAAGGTTAAAAAGCCTTTAGAGAAAAAAGGTTTTGTCATCTTCCAGATCGACGGGCTTTCCCATGAAGCTATAAAAAAAGCATTTTCTCTTAATTTAATGCCCCATTTAAAAAAAATCATTGCGGGGGACGGATACAGTTTTGACAAGTATTTTATAGGGGTTCCAAGCGATACCCCCTTTTTTCAGGCAGGACTTCTATACGGAGATAACGATAATGTACCCGGTTTTAGATGGATAGAAAGAGAAACGGGAGACGAGATAATCTTTAAAAAACCTGAAAGCGCTGGTTATATCGAGGAGGCGCTTGCAAAAAAAAATCGCGGGCTTCTCACCGGAGGTTCAAGCTATGTCAATCTTTTTGCGGGCGGAGCATCCAGGTCGACTTTCACGCTTTCAACCTTTTCTATTCGTTATTTATTTAAAAGAAAGGTTCGAAATTTTGATATTTTCATTGTGTTTATGTTTCATATTTTTACTTTTTTAAAGACATTTTTTTATGTTTTTTTTGAGTTTTTAATCGAAATATGGGAAAGGGTCGTCGATGTCGTAAAAAAAAGGGATATTCGTCCCGAAGGCCTTTTTCCGTTTGCAAGGGTTATGTCTAATGTTATATTTAAAGAAATAGAAACATTCGGCGCCATAATGGATATATCAAGGGGGGTTCCGTCTATTTATCTCGATTATATAGGCTATGACGAAATTTCTCATCATAGAGGGCCGTATTCGCTTAGCGCTTTAAGTACATTAAAGGCTATAGACAGAAAAATATATCATATTTATAAAGAAATAAAGAAGGCCGAAAGAAAATACGATTTTTTTATTATTTCCGACCACGGACACACACCCTCCATACCATTTTTTCATTTAAATCATAAAAAAAAGCTTGAGAATATAATCGCAGATTACATTAAAAATGATAATTTCGCTATTTATGAGTTCGACACGGGATACAATGCCGTTATAAAAAGATTGATTATATATATAAACGATTTTTTTAAAAAAGGGAAATGCAATAAAATTTTAAATAATTTTAAAGGGAAAATAGAGGCAAACAGTATGCCCTCCGGCAATTTCAATAAAAATATAAATTGGGAAAGGGATAAAATAATTTATATTATGAATTCCGGGCCAATGGCCAATATTTATTTTTCAGGGAAATCATCAAAGATGTCCGCCTCCGAAGTCGAAAAATTATTCCCGGGCATGGTTCTTATGCTTGCAAAAACCAAAGGCGTAGGGTTTATTATGGGTCAAGATGCCCATGGCGAAGCGGTTATTTTTGACAAAAACTCTCATAGGTTTCATCGTTTTTCAGACTTTTGTGAAAACGGCGCCGGCGATTGTTTAAGCCTGAAGCATATTATAGACGATTATGACAGTAAGGAAGAAAAGGATGTGGCGCTTTCATCCATACAAAAATTTTGTAAGTTTAACAATGCGGGAGATTTAATACTATTTGGGGAATATGACGGCCGCCGCATAATAAATTTCGAAAACCAGCTGGGCGCTCACGGCGGCATAGGCGGAAAACAGAATATGCCGTTTGCCGTGTGGCATAGCAGCACGCCGTTTGCCTTCGGGTCCGTTAATAATTCTTGTAAAATTTATGAATTTTTGTATAATAATTATGTAGTTTGATTTACATTCGAAAAATCAAAATTATATAATATTTAATTGCACGCCTGATGTCAGAATTAAGACAGGACCCAACAACAAGGGAATGGGTTATTATTGCTACGGAAAGAAGGAGGAGGCCTCACGAATTCGACGCCTTTCCCCCGTCTAAAAAAGAAATTAGCGCAAATCTTCCCGAATATTCCGAGGATTGCCCATTTTGTTCGGGAAACGAATATCTTTCTCCAAATGAGGTTAAATCATACAGGACGCCGGGGACAAATCCTAACTCAAAAGGCTGGTGGGTTCGGGTTATTCCGAATAAATTTGCGGCCCTTTCTCTTAGTCCCGAAGTCAGCCCCTTGCCACGCGGGGATGCAAGAGTTTTTAATACTGATTTTACAGGGTATTTTTTCCCCAAAGCCACGGAGATTTTCCGAACTAAACCAGGGATCGGCGCTCATGAGGTGGTTATAGATACCCCAAAGCACAATGAAATAATACCCTTTTTTTCCGATAAGCAGGTTCAAGAGCTATTTTTGATGTACAGAGACAGATACCTGAGTTTAAGCCGGGATGCAAGGTTTAGATATATTATAATATTTAAAAATAACGGGGTTAATGCGGGAACGTCCATAGTCCATTCCCATTCACAGATAATTGCGACCCCTATTATTCCGCTTACATTAAGAAATAATATTTCTCAAGCCAGGTTTTATTATGACGAAATAGGCAGATGCATTTTTTGCGATATGATACAGGGAGAGATTGTGGACGGCAGGCGAATTATCTTGCAAACCGATGATTTTATAGTTTTTCACCCGTTTGCTTCTACCAGTCCGTTTGAAACATGGATAATGCCGCTGATGCATGAGCCCTGTTTTGCCTCTATGACGATTGATAAGACTAAGGCTTTAGGGAGTATCGTAAAAAGAGTTCTTAAAGGAATGCGTGATGCGCTAAACGACCCCGATTATAATTTCGTTTTCAACAATCCGCCTATTGCGGATGAAAAAGAGGATTATTACCACTGGAGTTTAAGGATTATTCCCCGCCTTACCATGAAGGCAGGTTTTGAAATTGGAACAGGAATGTCCATCAACACTGCGATACCCGAAGAAACTGCCGAATTTATGAGGGGATTTTTAACGGAGTAAAACTATATGATTGAAATTTTAGAGAAATTCGATTCGATAATTTTTGATCTCGATGGAACATTAATCGATTCTTTTGAAGCTATTAACGATGCCTTCGATGAAGTTTTTTCCAGATTTCAGGGGAGAACCATAACCTTTAAAGAGTCCAACTCTTATGTCGGTGTTCCGCTCGAAGGCCTTTTGGGCGAGCTTTTTGGAAAAGAAAATCAGGATGAGGCGATCGAGATTTTCAGAAACAAATATAAAGAAGTTTGTTTTGAAAAAACTTCGCTGATAGGCGGGGTAAAAGAACTTTTAGTTTATTTTAAGAAAAAGGGAAAATCTTTAAATGTAGCTACAAACAAAACCGGTTCGATTTCAAGGAAATTACTGGAGCATTTAGAAATAGGTAATTTATTTGATTATGTTTTTGGCGTGTATGACGGGCTTTCAGGGAAACCCTCCCCGGAAATGATTCAAAAAATAGCTGAAAAAACCAATATTTCTCTATCCTCGACAATATTGGTAGGAGATTCCCCCATAGACATAATGACTGCTAAGAATGCAGGTATCCGTATTTTTAGCGTTGCGTCGGGAAACCATTCCTATGAAGAACTTCAATCGTTTAACCCCGATTTCATATCAATGTCTATCTCCGGATTAGTGCCAAACGGTATTAGTAAATGATATACATCGGTGAAATAAACTATCTTAATGTTTATCCTATTTATTATTTTTTAAAAAAGGAAATAAAAACCCATCCGGAATTAAATTTCTTAGAGTTTGTTTATGGGACGCCCGCTTTTTTAAATAATGGCCTAAAATTAGGAGATATCGATATAAGCCCATCCTCCTCCTCTTATTATATTTTAAATTATAAATCGTCCGTCCTGTTTCCAGATCTTTCGATAAGCTCTCAAAAAACAGTCAAAAGTATTTATTTATTTTCCCCAAAGCCCATTGAAGATTTTAATGAAGACGAAGCTATATATATAACTCCGGAAACATTAACCTCTTTAAACTTGTTAAAGGTTTTATTGATTGAAATTTATAAATTAGATTTGAATAATCTTAACTTTATCACCCTGCCGGCAAGCAATAATCTTGAATTTAAAACTGAATTTAACGGCGGTAAAATGAATGGCAAAAATTTTTTGCATATCGGCAATAATGCTTTAAAATATAGAAAATTTATCCCTGAAGGTTATTTTGCGTATGACCTTGCCGATTTGTGGTATAAATTTACAGGTTTTCCATTTGTATTTGCGTTATTTATATTAAGAAAAGACGCTTACGATAAAAAGAAAATCGAATTTGAAATTCTTTATAAGTATCTTATAAAATCTAAAGAAAATGCTACCCGCGGTTTTAAAGAGGCTGCTTTATCTATATTGAAACAGAGTGAATATAAATTTATATCGTATGAGGAACTTATAAATTACTGGACAGACTGTTTAAGCTTTGATTTTGGGGAAAGAGAAATTGCAGGATTTAATCTTTATTGTGAATTATTGTATAAAAATAGGCTTATAGATTCTTTTCCGGCATTAAATTTTGTAAATTTTGCTTAGGCGGTGCGGCCTGCCCTTCATCTTTAACATTAATATAATCTTGGGATAAAGGTATCATAAAGGTAAACATAAAGCCGTTTCCTAAGCTGCTCTTAAGTACGGCAGCGCCGTTAAGCAGTTTAAGCGTGTGCTTTACAATTGCAAGTCCAAGCCCCGTTCCTTTATATTCGGTTGTATGAGAACTGTTTACCCTGAAAAATCTTTCCCCCAGCCTTAAAAGATTGGTATAGCTTACGCCTATGCCGGTATCCTCGACGGAAAAGAAAAAGAATTCTTTATTGTTTTCGGCTCTGTTCAAATTATCCCATAAAATAGATGTCTCCTCGGCCTCGGCTATAAAGTTATAGGCGGTTTTGCTATCCTTAATAGATCCTTCGATTTTAATAATTCCTCCCTTTTCGGTGTATTTAACGGCATTTTGAATTAGATTTATTATAATCTGGTTAATTTTAGAGAAGTCTGAAACAAATAACCCATTACCTATGTTTTTAACTATGTCTATTTTTTTTTCTTTTATTTCTTTTTCAAACAGCGATAAGGAATGTTCAACCGAAGATTTAATATTAATTTTTTCTAATTTTACCTGCGCCCTTCCCGTTTCTATTTTAGTTAATGTTATCAGATCGTCGATAAGGTAATTAAGCCTTTTTGTGTGGTGTTCTATTATATCGAGGAATTTAATGCCGGTATCATGATTATCCATAGCGCCGTTTTTTAAAGTTTCGACAAAACCCATTATGGCGGTAATCGGCGTTTTAACCTCATGTGATATATTTTGAATGAATGTCGATCTTATATTTTCTACTTTTTGCAGATATGTTACATCTCTTACTATAATGGCATATTTTTCGGCATCCTTAATTTTAAATGCCGTGCAGTTTACTGTTTTTTCGTCGGCTCTATCGAAATACGATACTCTTTTGCAGGCAGAATCAAGCTCATCTTTGTTAATTATATTATCGACAAGGCTATTTATCTCAAAATTTCTTATTAAAAATTCAAATTTTTTAATGCTGTACGGAAATGCAGCCGATCTTATATTGTCTTTAAAAGCGGGATTCACGAATAATATATTCTTATCTTTATCTATAATAGCTAAACCGTCATTTAAATTATTTAAAATATACAAATAAAGATTTATCTGTTTTTCATATTCTTTAATCGTATTTTTAGTTAAAAATTTTTTTATTAGAATATCCTTGTATATTTTTTTTTGCAAAAAGATATACAAAAAAAATATAAATAATGATAATATTAAAATCAAAGCTATTATTATAGGCAAACCATTCATATTAAAATTTTATATTATATCATTATTATTTTCTATAAAAATAAATGTATAAAAAACTAGCATATAGTTCTTTTTTTTTATTTTTTCTTTTTTTATGTAAGAACTCTTATGGATTCTTAATAAACGAAATTGCGGGAACAGTGAACGGCACGCCTATAACATTGAACGAATTATATTTTTTCGCCAATGTCAACCAGATTAACGAGTTAAAATGCAATGAATTAAATCATAGATTTTCAAAAAGCAGCTTTAAAAGAAATTTGAACATTTATATCAACAGATTAATAATTTTAGAGCAGGAAAAAAAAATCGGAATGATAAAAGTATCAAAAAACCAAATAGACGCTTATATAAAAAGTTTCAAAAAAAAATTCAAGGCAGCATGTAAAAATATGCAATTTTCGACATTTTTAAAAAAATACGGGTTCGATAAAATAATGTTCTTTGATTATGTAAAAAATACATTGCTCGAAAAAGAATTTATCTCCGAAAGATTGCGTTTTTTATTATATAGTCCCGAAAGCGGCATAAGTACCCTTAATAATAAAAAGAAGATGCAAAGCAAGGAACTATTATCTAAGTTAGAAGCCTGGGTTCAGAGGCTAAGAAAACATGCCGATATCGAAATTAACGACAATTATTAATTATATTTTTTACATAATCAATATAATTAATGATTATATTTTATTTAAATGTTTTTATAAAATATCCGTATAATATATGTATGAATTAAAAGTATTATCGAGTTTCTCTTCCGCCCACGCGCTCAGGGGATATAACGGCAAGTGCGAAAATATTCATGGGCATAACTGGCAGGTTGAAACCATGGTTGCTTCCAATGTATTAAATGAAATAGGTTTAGTTATCGATTTCAAATTGCTAAAAAAGTATATCGGCGGGATAATGGAAATGCTTGACCATAAATTTTTAAATGAACTAGATTTTTTTAGAGAAGTTAACCCGTCTGCCGAAAATATTGCAAGATACATATACGAAGAGCTTGAAAAAATAATCGGTCTTAATGAATACAACGAATGTAAAGATATTAGGATAACAAGGGTTAATGTTTACGAAACTTCTTCGTCGATGGCATCATATTATAAAAATTGATTGACTAAAATTCTTGAATATATTAAAAGATTATTGATATACAAAAATTAAAATTAAAATAACGAATTAAATTTAATACTTCTTCCGTGAAACCAAATAATAAAAAAATTTTTAATTCAATTCTTGCAATAATCCTGGTCATCTCTATTTTCGTTTTTTATTTATTTTTTCAAAACGCCGTTGAAAAAGAAAAAAAAATGAATTCTAAAATAGACAAGAAAGTTAACCGCTTAAAAATAATACAAAAAGATATTGCCGAAAATATAGGTAAAATTAAGGAAATAGGCATTCCCTCCCTTAGATACGGATATTCTTTTAATGAAAACGACCAATATTTTATTTCAAAAGTTTTGAATGATTCCAAAAAATATTATGTAAAATTAAGCTATATTAAATTAAACTATATTAAAAAACATAAAAACAGGGAACTATATTCCTTTAAAATTTCCGGGCACGGGAAACCAAAAAATATTTATTTATTTATAAAAACATTAGAATATAACGATAAAATCCAATTAAATAAATTTTTAATTAAAAACAAAACGAGCAAAGATTATGTCTCGTTTTATTCGGATTTATCCGTATATGCCATAAAAAAAACATATGTCTTAACAGATATTTTAAAATATAAACGCAATCTAACCCCGCCCCCGCAAACATTTGGAACTATTAATCCCTTTTTTGCCCCTGCCGTGTCTAAAATATACGCAAAAAAAATTGAATCTGCCAAAAAATACCCGCCGGAAATAAAAAGTAAAAAATTAAAAATTGAAAAAGAAAAAATTTCTAATAAAGTTTATGAAAAGTTGACATATAAATCAAAACTAAAAAAATCCGATTATTATAACAAAAAAGGAGTTGCATTTTTTGTGCGGGAAGATTATGGCAGGGCTTTTGAAATGTTTAAAAAAGCTATAGCCCTAAACCCTTCAAATTATCAGGCTCTATCAAATGCGGCTCTTGATAATTACGAAAAAAAAGATTACAATATTGCTTTGCTTTATGGCAAAGAGGCGTTAAGACAAAAAAATGTATGGCAAATTAATTTTATTTTAGGGCTGATTTATTTGCGCAGCAGCGATTTTTTAAAAGCGAAACATTATTTTACACGGTCATTAGAATTAAATCCTTCAAATTACAAAATTAAATATTATTTAAATATCGCCGAAAAAGGACGATAAATATATGTTATGAGTTTATTACACTATTATTTTATTGAGGGAACCTATTATGAATATTAATTCTATTAAAAAGGTGATATTTTTTTGGGCAGCTTTATTTTTATTTAGTTTTTTCTTATTCAACAAAGCATCCGCCTTTACCACCATTACAATTATGCCCGGCAAGTTAAGTACCTTTAGGATAAGCGTTCCTCATAAAGTTGTAGCTGGAAGAAAATTTAGAATTAAAATCGTTGCATTAGACGATTACGGAAATGTAATTACAGATTTTGCCGCTAAATATGAAGGGTTAAATGTCGGAGTAACTATCGGCAATTATTATATAGAACATTTAAATATTCCCGCTTCCGAATTTAAAAACGGGATAGTCGGTTTTAATCTTTCTTATAAAAAAGCTGGAAAAGTGAATTTAACCGCATCATTTGAAGGAGTTGTGAATTCAAGTTCGCCCATAAGAGTGGTGCCTGGTCCGTTCCATGATTTAAAAATAGTTTCCCCCGCAAAAGTTATAGCAGGGCAGCCGTTTAATGTTAAAGTATATGCCGCTGACCAATACGGCAATCCCGTTAACTTTATGCCTAACGGCGACATACAGGTTTATCTTACCGGCGATAATTTTAAAATCCGTCCGAGGGTTATTCCTTCAGGTTATATAAAAAACGGGGCAGGAGAATTTAATTTTATTTCCGATAGGGCAGGCATGAGCCAGCTTAATTTTGAAGTGCATTATGATGGAAAGAGCCATGTTTTTATAAGCAAGAATATCGATATAGAGCCTTCGAATTTTGATAAGTTTCTTATATCGACTAATATCGCTAAGGTTCCGGCCGGCAAGCCTTTTATAATTAAGATTGTCTCCGTAGATAGATATAATAATGTTATCGGAAATATTAATAAAACGAAGGGGGAAGTAAAGCTTATCTTAATTTCCAAATTAGGGATAGAAAGAAGTTCCGTATTTAGCTTTAAATCTTTCCATAAAGGCATTGCCTTAGTAAAAACTGTTTTCAATAGGGTCGGAACATTTTCTATCTACGCAAAACCTGTGGGGCTAACTTTAAAGAAAATAAAGGAACCTTCAAAGGTTTTTAAAAATAAGATACCGGCTAAAAGCCTTCTTTTGTATAAGTAACTAAAATTTTTTATTTTATAAAAAAAATAAAAATGCTATAATGATATATACATTAATGGAATATGGCGCAATTTCCGAAAAATGGAAGCCTATCCGCGCCTAACAATCTGTAACATATCCAGAGTTAATTAAGTTATAATATTTTATTTTTTCGGCGGCATAGCCAAGTGGTAAGGCAAAGGTCTGCAAAACCTTTATACCTCGGTTCAAATCCGAGTGCCGCCTCCATAATATTTGTCTTATGAGGGACATCATATGTATGAAATAGTCGGCAGAAAAAGCATGGGAGAAGGCATTAATTTATATAATATTTTAGCTCCCGATATTGCCTCGAAGGCTTTGCCCGGACAGTTCATAATCTTAAGGGTTTACGAAAAAGGGGAAAGAATACCTATAACTATTGCAAAAACCGATAAAAATGACGGAACCGTTACTATATTGGTTCAAACGCTTGGTAAAACAACACATATGCTTAGCGAATTGAATGTGGGAGATAGTTTGGCAGATGTGGTAGGTCCGCTGGGTATTCCTACGGAAATCCTTAAATTCGGGACCGTCGTTTGTATTGGCGGAGGATTTGGCATAGCGGCAATTTACCCTATTGCCAGGGCTTTAAAAGAGAGCGGGAATAAAGTTATTTCCATTATAGGAGCGAGAAGCAAGAACCTTTTGTTAATGGAAGATGAAATGAGGGAGGCCAGTACGGAGCTTCTGGTTGCGACAAACGACGGCAGTTACGGAACGAAGGGTATTGTTACGGATGTTTTAAAAGAGCTTATATATGATAAAAAAGAACCCGTGGATAGAGTTATCGCAATTGGACCGGTAATCATGATGAAGGCCGTTAGCGATTTAACGAGGGATAAGTCTATTAAGACTATAGTTAGTTTAAACCCGATTATGATCGACGGAACCGGTATGTGCGGCGCTTGCAGGGTGCTTGTAGATAAAAAAACCAAATTCGCCTGCGTGGATGGACCGGACTTTGACGGGCATCTGGTTGATTTTGATAATCTTATGAACAGGCTTAAATTTTATAAGGAAGAAGAAAAGGCATCTTATGAATGCCATATAAAAGAACATCATCATGGTTAACCGTTTTTCATTTTTAATTTGTGGACGAACTAAATTAAATATTTTATTTATATACTGTGAGTAAATAATTATGGATGAGGTTAAAAATTTAAACAAGGACAATTCATTAGATGTTAAGGCCCGCCTTAAAATTAAAAGACATGAGATGGCTTCCCAGCCCCCGGAGGAAAGGAGGCGAAACTTCAAGGAAGTGCCTTACGGATATTCTCCCGAAGAAGCAATGGAAGAGGCTAAGAGGTGTATTCAGTGCAAAAGCGAAGTGCCTGAATGCGTGAAAGGATGCCCTGTAAATATTGATATCCTCGGTTTTATAAACCTTATCGAGAAAGGCGATTTTTTAGCCGCCGCTAAAAAGATTAAAGAGACTAACTCCCTTCCCGCAATTTGCGGCAGAGTTTGTCCGCAGGAAGACCAATGTGAAAAACTATGCGTGGTTGGCAGAAGAAAAGATACCCCGCCCGTTGCAATCGGCAATTTAGAAAGATTTGTTGCCGACTACGAGGCAAAATACGGAGACACTCGCATTACGGTAAAAGCCGACAAAGGTAAAAAGGTTGCCGTCATAGGCGGCGGGCCCGCAGGCTTGACGGTGGCGGGAGATTTATGCAAAATGGGGTACAGCGTTTCCATATTTGAGGGACTCCACGCAATTGGCGGTGTTTTAATGTACGGGATTCCCGAGTTCAGGCTTCCAAAGGAAATACTCTTGAGAGAGCTAAAGGTTTTGGAGGATATGGGCGTTGAAATTTTTACAAATGTTGTTATAGGAAAAACTTTTACAATAGATGAATTACTCGAAAAAAAAGGATATAGCGCCGTTTTTATCGGAACCGGCGCTGGAACGCCAAAATTTCTTAATATACCGGGGGAAGAACTAAACGGCGTTTATTCGGCAAACGAGTTTCTTACCAGGGTTAATTTAATGCGCGCATATAATCAATCCGAATACGATACGCCGATAAAACGCGACAAAACTCTTGTCGTATTTGGCGCAGGCAATACCGCAATGGACGCGGTGAGAACAGGTTTGCGGCTTGGATACGAGGATGCGCGGATTTTTTATAGGCGCTCGAGAAAGGAGATGACGGCAAGGCTTGAAGAGGTGCACCACGCCGAAGAGGAAGGGATTAAATTTGAATTTTTAATTAATCCCGTCAGGTTTATTGGCGACGAAAATCAAAATGTTACGGCTGTCGAATGCCAGAGAATGGAACTGGGAGAGCCTGACGAAAGCGGCAGGAGAAGACCTATCCCGATTAAGGGTTCGGAGTTTATAACCAATATAGGAGCTGCAGTTATTGCGATTGGAACTAATGCAAACCCTATTGTGCCTAAATCCACGCCGGGGATGGATTTAAATAAATGGGGATACATAATTGCCGATGAAAACACTGGAAGAACTACGAAAAGAGGGGTCTTTGCCGGCGGCGATATCGTAACAGGCGCGGCAACCGTTATACTGGCGATGGGCGCAGGCAAGAAAGCCGCAGTCTCAATAGATGAATACCTTAGAACTGGTACATGGTAAAGTTAAAACCCGCCGCAGCATAGTTTTCAATAGAATACAGTAAAATAATATTTTAAGGCGTGATTAAGGTTATCTTACGATTACGATAATAAATTGACAAATCGTATTATTTATGAGATAACATACAAATCACCCTCGTTTCTTTGCATTTTTTTATCTTTCCAAATAGCATGCCGGGGTGGCGGAAATGGTAGACGCAAGGGACTTAAAATCCCTCGGAACTTTGTTCCGTGCCGGTTCGATTCCGGCCCTCGGCACCATTCTTTTGTCGGAGATTTTAATATTTAAAGTATAGTTTTTAGTATATATAATCGTATATATTATAATATGGAGAAAAGTTATGGGAGACACAATGACAAAGAATGTAAAGAGATTACTAATTTTTGTTGTTTTCGCGGTTTTCGCCGGCGCTATTTTTAGTATTCCGTCTTACGCATCATCTTTATCCGCTAAAAAAAGTGCAGCCAAAATTGCGATGATAAGAAAATATTTCTTATCCCATTCTTATAATTTTGGTCCAATTTTTTATAAATATCATCCTGGTCCAAACTGGTATCTCCAGCATGCTAAAAGCTTAAGGCTTACCCCAAGCCAGTTAATAACCGTTAAAAAATTGGATGCGGGAATGATTAAAGATACTATTATCGGAATGCGGAATCTCAAGGCGGCTTACGCAAAATACAAAGAAGACTCAATGAAAGTCAATCCTAACATTAAAACTATCGTTAATGATATAAAAAAAGTGGGAGAAGCCCAAACTTATCTTGCTTATGAGATGGTGCCTTATCACCTTAAAAGCTACACCCTTTTAACATCCGCCCAAAAAAAGATATTTAACGAACTACGAATGACAAAATTAAATGCCGGCTGCTTAGGAAAATAATTAGAATAATAACAATATTAATATTATGGATAATGAAATTGGGAACGGCGCTAAGCCGGGTGCGGGTTCAAATCAGCAAAGCTCGTTTTTAGGTAAAATCGGCGAAATTTTAGAAAACGCATTAAACGAATTAAAGGCTGCAAGAGATTTATCCGAGTTGGAAATTAGGTTTAAATTTTTTTGCGGCAAAAAAGGCAGGCTCACCGAAATACTTCATTTAATTCATTCTTTAAGCCCCGAAGAAAAAAGGAATATAGGGTCTAAAGCTAACGAAGCCAGAAAGCGGATTGAAGCATTTTATCAAAATAAAAAAAATGAATTATTAGAAGCCTCTAAAATAGGGCTGCCTAAAAAACATAAATTGGATTTAACCATTCCGGGTGCTTATATCGAAAAATTCCATAAACATCCTATTACGGCAGTTCTCGAAGAAGCGGTTAATTTTTTTTCCTCGATGGGTTTTGAAGTAGTCGAAGGTCCGGAAATAGAAACTGCGTATTACAATTTCGATGCCTTAAATATTCCCGCAAACCATCCGGCGAGGGATGTTTGGGACACATTTTATCTTTTGAACGGACTGGTTCCCCGTACCCATACATCAAGCGTTCAGGTTAGAACCATGGAAAAAAAATCTCCTCCGTTTAGAGTTATAGCGCCGGGCAGATGTTACAGGTACGAGGCTGTCGATGCAACGCATCTATTTATGTTTAATCAGCTCGAGGGGCTTTTTGTGGATAAAAATGTTAGATTAACCGATTTAAAAGGTATTTTAGAAGAAACGGTTAAATATCTTTTAGGCGCAAAAAAAACCAGGTTCAGACCCGCGTTTTATCCATTTGTGGAACCGGGCCTTGATTTAGATATAGAATGCGTATTTTGCGGCGGCAGAGGATGCGGCATTTGTAAACAGACGGGCTGGATAGAGGTTATTCCGTGCGGCATGGTTCACCCTAATGTTTTTAAGTATGCTAAGATAGACCCGAACGAGTATCGAGGATTTGCCTTTGGAATGGGATTCGACAGGATTGTAATGTTGAAATATAACATCAATGATTTAAGATTTCTTTATCAGGGAAACTTAGATGTATTAAGCCAGTTTTGACCTACGCCAAAAATTCGGACTTCTTCCCGGAGTATGTTATAAAAACTTTCTTCTTTGCCCTTGAAACCGCAACATAAAATAGTTTAATTTCATCCTCATATGCGCTATTCCCATTAATACCGTTATATAGAAAAACCTGGAACGGGTGGTTTAAATTTCCGGTTTTTTTATTTTTGCCATATGCCTGCATTAAACTTTTTAAGTGCGGTATGTTGCCATTATTTACATTTACAATAAATACGGTATCAAATTCCATCCCTTTGCTTTTATGGATTGTTCCGATAAACCAATTTTTAAAATTTGCATAGCCTTCGGGATTTATTTCTTTTAAAATTTTTTTAAAATTATCCTCCTCTTTTTGTGTTCTGACAAGAACCCCTATATTTTCCCCCTTAGCCAGATGCAAATTAAATTGGCCGATAATAAATCTTTCCTCCGAATTTTTACTTTCGAAGCCTATAATATCAATGACATTTTCATCGGGCAATATAAGCTTTCCGCCGGATTCTATCATTTTTTTAGGAAATCTAAAATTTATATTATTAAGGAGGGAATTGCAAAAGTTTATAATTTTTGAATTAGACCGGTAATTATATTGCATTATAAATAATTTTCCCGAAGGATAAAATAAATCGAAGAAAAGAAGATTTGCGCAGTCGCCGCCGTTAAAACCATAGATAGATTGGTCGTCGTCCCCCGCATACATCGTAATGCCCCTGCCGCTGTCTATTTTTTTGATAATAATATCGCTTAAAAAATCCAGATCCTGATATTCGTCGACTAAAATATATTTAAACCGGCTTGCAATATCATAAACTATATCCTTATTTTTAAATAATTTTAAGACATTTAAAATCATGTCGTCGTAAGATATAAAACCGGTTTTAATATTTTCGCAAGCCTGTTCCTTTACTAACGGCACGGATTTAAATCCAAGTTCCAAATAATATTCCCTAATAATGGAATAGAAAAAACTATGGTATGTCGTAATATTTAATATTTTTTTTATATTAATATTACCCTTAAGCGCAAGGCGGCCAACGCGATTTTTTATTTCATTCGCAGCATTATTCGTATATGTTAATACTAAAATTTCGCCGGGAGACATAAAATTCATAAGATATAAAAATTTATTTACGATCAGCCTGGTTTTCCCCGAACCTGCCCCAGCTATAACAAGGTGGGCTAAATTTAATTCTTTTATAGAAATATCCTGAATTTTACTCAATTTGTCATATTTAAATTTTACAGCCTTTTTATTATTCGAAACATTTTTAATGCCCCGGATAATAAACGGGAATATCTTAATTTTATTAATTATTTCGCCAGGGTTGAAATAAAGAACGTTAAATGAAATATTTAATATTATTTTAGAATCTCCTATAAATTCGTCTTTTACGGCGATAATTTTTTTTAAAGGGTGGATTCTAAGCATTATTGTAAAATTATCTTTACCTATAAATTTTAAGCAAGGGCTGCCAGACGAGCTTTGAAGGTTTGAGCCGCTCCGAAGTGGGCGAAGCACGGACGGCGTCTCGTTGCAGGTTCCGGTTCCATTTTCTATAAAATTAAATCCAAGACCCTTTATCTTTTTAATAATATAAGTTACCGCCCAAACAAATTTGCCGCTTTTATTAAAAATTATTCTCGTAGCCATTAAGAATCTAAGGCGGAGTTTAAAAATATCTATAATTAAGCCTTCATAAAAATTTTTGTCAAAATTATCATATATGTTTTGCAAGCCAAAGATATCCGAAATTACAGGGCATAAAACAATTTTGTTATGCAAAACAAAATCGCATATCGCATTAAATAAGACGGCGTCCCGCAGATTTTCTATAAGCAAATCTTCTAAAATTATAAATTTCGAAGAGAAAAGTTCTTCGATGCCTTTCAAAGGAAAATTAAGCGGACAGGAAATTTTATTGTCGTTATAAAGCCGCAAAGAAGATTTCATTTTAATAAAGGATATAACATTGTAGTCTAATTCCAAATTTTTTAGATTTTTTATAAATGATTTTTTCTCATCCCCCGAAAAAATGGCAATTCCTGTAAAGTTTGATAGATTAAAATTGAAATTTTTAAAATAAAGATTTATCATAATAAAATCGGTATATATTTTTATTCTTACTAACCTTAATTAAAATGCAAAGCAAAATTTTAAAAAATAATATAAATATAGGCGCAGGTGGGGAATATTTTTACATAAGAAATTATATTCCAAGAAATAAAAAATATGCCTATTCCTCTTTCGATGAATATTCCGAATTAATACTGCGATATAAAAAAGGGGATTATAAAATAATATCATTTTTTGCAAGACTTTTAAGCAATATAATTTATTACTATTTTTATCCATACGATTTAATTTTGCCTGTGCCGCCAAGCAGTTCTTATCTCGACATTTATCCAAATAGCATAGTTTGTTCATATTTAAACTCGGCCGGCTTGATTGGTTATTTGAAAGACGAAATAGTTTGCATTAAGGGGCATAAGCCCAATCATATAACGGGAACAAAATACGAAAAAAGCCCTATAAGCTCTATTTTAATTAAAGGCAAAGGTGAGTTAAAATCAAAAAATATTATTTTATTTGACGATATTATCACTACCGGGGCAACATTTAGGCAAATAAAACAAACCTTATTGAAAAAGGGGGCGAATTCCGTTATAGGTCTTTTTCTGGGAAAAACTGCCGGAAGCTGCGGTAAATTGCAAGGGGATTTTAATGGATGATTTGATATGCACCCTTGCGCTAAAAAAAATTAAAGGATTAAAAAATATTCATATCTTTCTTTTACTGAAAACATTTAAAAATCCGTGCGATATTTTTGATGCAGGGAAACCCGACTTCTTAAAAGCAGGGCTTAAAGGTGAACAGATAGAAATTTTAAGGAATACGAGGGTTGTC
The DNA here is from genome assembly GCA_023489335.1 of Deltaproteobacteria bacterium. GTDB lineage: Bacteria > SZUA-79 > SZUA-79 > Acidulodesulfobacterales > Acidulodesulfobacteraceae > Acidulodesulfobacterium. The sequence goes on from JAMDCP010000002.1 coordinate 68,145, forward strand.
AGGACTGCATTTTTTGAAGCTATCAATGAAATCGAGGAGGCTTCGAAAAATGGAATTAAAATTATAACATATAACTCGCCGCTTTATCCTTATAATTTAAACTTTATAAGAAACAAGCCGATAATTTTGTATTATAAGGGGGTTTTGAAGGAAAACTTAAAATTTGCGGCAGCGGTTGTCGGACAGAGAAATCCACCCGATTATTCATTGAAACTGGCCCAAAATTTAACCGAGCAGCTCTGTTCATCAGGGTTTTCAATAATAAGCGGTCTTGCAATGGGGATAGATGCCGTTGCGCATAATACCGCGCTAAAAAACAACTGTTACACGATTGCGTATATCGGCTCGGGCTTATTAGAATCAGTATATCCGCCTGAAAACAGAAATCTTTATCAAGAAATTATTTTGCGCAACGGAGCAATAGTTTCCGAATTTCCCCTGCATTCAAAAATTAGCGCTAAAAATTTAATTGCGAGAGATAGGCTTCAGAGCGGCTCAAGCCTTGGAACATTCGCTATATCGTCTCCGGTAAATGGCGGAACTATGAAAACCTGCGGTTTTTCTTTAAAGCAAAAAAGGCCGGTTTTTGTTCCCGAATATGCCAAAGAACTTATGGATTCAAAAGATAACTCCGGTTTGAAATCATTGCTGGGAAGAAACGGGGTGGTAGGGTTAAAATTAGATAAAGACGGCGCCCTTGATTTAGCGGAAGTTATGGACGAATTAAGAATCGTATATAATGACATTTATGAAGAAAAAACCGGCGCCCACAGTTCATTATTAATGCAACCCGGACTATTCGGTTAGTTTAATTTTTATTTTAAGGAGGATTTAAAAGAGTTGAAAGTTAGCTTAAATTGGCTTAAAGAGTTTGTAGGTTTCGACATAGACGGTGAAAAGATTGCAAATCTTTTTAATAATAGAACTATGGAGGTTGAAAAAATAATTCCGTATTTCCTGAAAAAATCTTTTAAGAATATCGTCGTCGGGGAAATACGGTCTATTAATGAACACCCTGCAAACGATAAGTTTGGAATTGCCGAGGTTTACGGCGGCGAAATTATCGGAATGAAAAAGGTGGTTTTTACGAAGGCGGGCCTTGATATTAAGGTTGGGGAGAAGCCGCTGATTGCAGCAAAGGGGGCTGTTTTCGAAAATGGGCTGAAGATCAGGGATAAAGCAATCTTTGGCATTATTTCGGAGGCGGCATTTTGCTCCGAAAAGGATTTAGGTTTTCAGTTAAATATGCCGTCCATTATAAAATTTCCTTTCGAAGAAACCGGCGCAACGGCATACGAAATATTTAACCTTGACGACACAGTTTTAGAATTCGACCTCGAGCCTAACAGGCCTGATTTATTTGGTATATTGGGATTTGCGTACGAGTTATCCGCCATAATTAACAAAGAAATTATTTTACCCGAAATTTATAATGATATAGAGATTACGCCGGGAAAATTTTATGCCGCCCAGAGTGATAAATTAACTGTTAATGTAGAAAACAGGGATTTGATCCCCGCTTATATTGCAGTTAAAATTAGCAATATAAAGATAAAAGAATCGAGCTCGGATATTAAAAACAAACTAATAAAAAGCGGAATTAGACCGATTAACAATGTCGTGGACTTAACCAATATCGTTATGCTCGAGACATCCCAGCCGCTTCACGCCTTCGATGAAAAAAAGCTGGGCGGAAACCAAATAAATATTAGATTGGCAGGCGGCGGTGAGTCTATTCTTACTATAGACGGCAGGGAAAGAAAATTAACGAAAGGGGATATTGTCATAGAATGCGGGCAAAAAATAATAGCTCTTGCGGGAATTATGGGGGCTTTAAATAGCGAAATAGACGAAAGTTCGAAGTCCATTGTGGTAGAATCCGCAAACTTTGACATGTCGAGCATCAGGCGGACTTCGAGAATACTTTCCCTGAGGACCGACGCATCGACAAGGTTTGAAAAAGGATTGCACCCGTTAGTTTCCATTTTAGGAATTAAGAGGTTTATATATTTAGTGAAAAAATATATCCCCGATGCAAAGATTGAATGTTATGCTTATGACATTAAGGAAGTGGAAAAGCCGCAAAGTTATTCTATAAAGTTCAAGGATTTATTTGAGTTTTCGGGCGAGGCAATTGAAAAGGGCAAGGCATTAAATATTCTATCAAGGCTTGGGTATGATGTCCGCGAGGTAAAGCCTAAAATTAACGGAAATGGAGATATATTTGAAGCCGTCCCTCCGTATTTTAGAAACGATATATCGGATAAAGTCAATATTTATGAGGATGTCTTAAGGATATACGGCTATGAAAATATTAAATCCTCGATTCCGTACGGCATTTTAAATCCTCCTCCAAAAAACATAAATTACGAAACATCCATGATGCTTAGAGATTTACTAAGGTATAACGGTTTTATCGAAGTAATAAACCTGTCGTTAGTCGGAGAGCATGAGCTTAGAATATCGGGCAGTAAAAAGGATAAAATTTTGGAGCTAAAAAACCCGATTTCGGCGGATTACACATATTTTAGAACAAGTTTAGTCCCCGATATCCTGAGGGTTTTATCTCAAAATTCAAAAAAATATAAAAATATAAAAATATTCGAGATTGGCAAGACTTATGTAAACGAACCTTCGGATAATTACCCGGTTTTGGAACAAAATGTCTTGTGCGGACTGTTATGCAGCGGAATAAAACTTGACAAACAAGAAACGGAATTTTACGGCGGCAAGGGTATAATAGAATTTTTACTCAAAGAATTGGGCCTTAAAAAAATTGTTTATTCAAAAATAGAGGATAACCCTATATTTGATATTTATACTTCTTTGGAAGTTTTAATAGGCAAAAAAAGGCTAGGTATTTTTGGCGAAATAAAGAGGAATATATTGGAAGAGTCAGGGATAGATTATAAGACCTTTGTTTTTGATATTGATTTAGACTCTCTTAAAGAATTTATTTCATTAAAAAAGACATTCGTTATACCGCCTAAATATCCCGAAATAGAACAGGATATTTCTATTATTGCGGATTCAAATATAGAATATGGAAGCATTGAAAAGTATATAAAGGGCTTTTCGGAATTAATCAGAAATGTGAGGCTGGCGGATATTTATACGGGCAAACAAATAGAAGAAGGCAAAGTATCCTTTCTTATAAGATATGACATGGCAGCGGGCGATAGAACTTTAACTATGGAAGAAGTAAACTTGTTAAGGGATAACCTGTTAAAAGAACTGGGCAGCCGGTTCGGAATAACCTTAAGGAGTTAAAACAGGTATAAAATCCGCTTAAATTTAAAAAATAATTGCACTTTACGGCAAAAAAAATTATAATAAAATACATAAAAATTTTATATAAATAAAAATAAATATATGATAATTAACGGAATTTTCTATGATGTAATCGCATTTCTCATTGTTATAAGCATTATTGTTTTAATACATGAGTTTGGACATTTTATTGTCGCAAAAAAATTAGGAGTAAAGGTAGAGAAGTTTTCTTTAGGTTTTGGTCCAAAAATATTTGGCAAAAAAGTAGGGGAAACGGAATATGTCGTTTCAGCCCTTCCGCTGGGAGGATATGTTAAACTTTTAGGCGAAGACCCTTCCGAAGAATTACCGCCCGGGGATGAAAAGCGCTCATATAGCAAATTGCCGCCGTATAAAAAGTTTTTAATCATTTTCTGCGGGCCTTTTTTTAATTTTGTTTTAGCCGCGATAATATTTACAATAATCTTTACGATGGGAAGGCCTGTTTTAAAACCCGTTATAGGCGGCGTAATTAAAGGGCATCCCGCCGCAAAAGCAGGGCTTAAAAAAGGCGATATTATAACAGAGATTAACGGAATAAAGATAAAATCGTGGCAGTCTTTGTCGAAATATATTCAAAAATATGGTAAAACTACAATAACGCTTGCTATTAAAGTTCCGAAGGGACTTCACGGGCATTCCGAAGGAATGCGAGAGCGAAGCGGACACGAAGGGAAGAAAAGTTATTTTATTAAATTAAAGCCTGTGGCAGTCGCAGGACTAAATGTTTTCGGACAAAAAACAAAAAGATATATTATAGGCATTTATCCGTCGCAAAATGCCGTTTATTATAAATACAGCAATATATTTAACTCTTTTTATTCGTCGCTTAAAGAGATTTGGTTTATAATTTATATAACCGTAATCAGCCTTTTTTATCTTATCGCGGGTAAACTTCCCGCGAGCGATTTGGGGGGACCGATAATGATAGCCCAACTTTCCGGAAGAGCTGCAAGTATGGGAATTTCGGATTTTTTTTATTTTATAGCGTTTATTAGCGTGAATATAGGGCTTATAAATCTATTTCCAATCCCTGCCCTCGATGGAGGGCATTTGTTATTCTCCATTATCGAAATGATTAAGAGGAAGCCTTTAAGCGTCAAGTTTCAGGAAACAGCCGCTAAAGTCGGCTTTGCGCTGTTAATTTTACTGCTATTATTTGTTTCTTATAACGACATCATTAGAACGATAAAGACTTAAACTATGCCTATCTTGTCTATCGATAGTTCAAGCGGGTATTCAAATATATTAATAATGGGCGATGATCTTAATGTGATTGCCGAAACAATTTCCGGATTTCATGAAAATCATTCCATATTAATTTTTAAGCAAATAGACGCAATGTTATCGAAAACCTCTATAAAATTAAATGACTTAAACGGAATAGTAGTATCATTAGGTCCGGGTTCTTTCACGGGGGTGAGGGTTTCACTTACGATAGCCAAAACGCTTTCCTACACCCTTGGCTTAAATATAATCGGACTTGGAAGTTTATTTGTCTGCGCTTACCCCTTTTTTAAAAATAATTTAGGTTATAAATATATCGTAGCAATAAAAGATGCAATAAAAAATAGTTATTATGCATCTGCTTTTATGTTAAAAAATGGAAATTTTGTCCCATATCTTAAGATTGGACAGTTTAATTTAGAAGAACTTAAATCGTTTATTGGCGAGCTTGGCAGCGCGCCAATCTTAGTTTACGGATATAACCAAAAAAACGGGTATAAAAGAGTCGAAAGCGAACTTAAGGAAATTGTTTCATTAAATCCTTTCGATTTAACAAAAATACCGTATTATGCGGCTAAGCATGCATTGGAAAGCGGGATAAAAAATGATTTAAAATATGCATGCGAGCTCTCCCCATATTATGTTTATAGCGAGGGGCCGTTTTGACCCGTATTTATACGAATTAGTTTATAAGTTTATAAGTTTATAAATTGAACGACATTAAATTTGTTATAAGGAGGTTTTCTTTATGCAATTTTTAGATGAAGCCGAAAGAATAGTAGCAGAATCTCTTCTCTCATCGGATGAAAATTTTAAAAAGATATACAATGAGCATATCGAAATCGATAAGTTATTGAATAAATACAGCACTAAGCCGTTTTTAACCCCTGAAGAGCAAAAAGCCATTAAGGAACTTAAATTAAAAAAACTTTACGGTAACGATATTATGAAAAAAATAATTACGGAAAAGATTGCGGTTAAGTAATCTATTTTATTTGAAATATAAAATATATTATAGCAATATTTATTAATTTAAAATTAAATGTAGCGGGATTTTATGAAAAGTAAAAATATTAAAGAAGGCGTTGACAGAACTCCTCACAGGGCTTTACTTTATGCTACCGGCATAACAAAAAAAGAGATGAAAAAGCCGTTTATCGGCATCGCTTCAAGTTTTACCGATTTGATTCCGGGACACGTCGGCATAAGGGATTTGGAGAGGGCGGTCGAAAACGGCATATATAGCAATGGCGGGCACCCGTTTGTTTTTGGTATTCCGGGAATTTGCGACGGGATCGCCATGGGACATCTTGGGATGCACTATTCGCTTCCGTCCCGCGAACTTATTGCCGATATGATAGAAACTATTGCAGAGGCGCATTGCCTTGACGGACTTGTTCTTTTAACGAATTGCGACAAGATTACCCCCGGAATGCTTATGGCTTCTTTGCGTTTAAATATTCCCTCTATAATTGTTACCGCCGGTCCTATGCTTTCCGGTCATTATCATGGAAAACGGCTTTCATTTGTCAGGGATACATTTGAAGCAGTGGCTAAATACAGGGTAAACGAGATAACGGAGCAGGAGCTTTCCGATTTGGAAATGTGCGCTTGCCCCGGTCAGGGGTCGTGTCAGGGATTATATACGGCTAATACCATGGCTTGTTTAACGGAGGTTATGGGCATGTCTTTACCCGGCGCAGGGACGGCGCTTGCCGGTTCGGCGATAAAAAAACGAATTGCTTTTGAAAGCGGCGCCAGGGCGGTTGACTTAGTGAAAGAAAATGTGCTTCCAAGAAACATCGTAACATTAAATGCTTTAAAAAATGCTATCATGGTCGATATGGCATTGGGCGGTTCATCTAACTCTGTCTTACATCTATTAGCCATAGCAAATGAGGCTGGAATAAAATTAGATTTAAGGCTTTTTGATGAAATTTCAAAAAAAACACCTCAACTCACAAGCTTAAGGCCTTCAGGAGAATATTTCCTTGAAGACTTGGATTTTGCCGGCGGAATACCCGCACTGTTATATGAGTTAAAAACTATCGTTAATAATAATGAGGTAACCGTTAGCGGGGGCAGTATAGGGCAAATAATATCCGGCGTTAATTATGTAAACAACGAAGTAATTAGAAAGATTGACAATCCCTATAGAAAGGAAGGGGGTATCGCCGTTCTTTTTGGCAATTTGGCTCCAAATGGAGCAATAATTAAAGCAAGCGGCGTTAATTCCGATATAATGCAATTTACAGGCAGCGCCGTTGTTTTCGACAGCGAAGAAGCGGCAATGGAAAGTATTTCAAAGGGTAAGATTAAAGAGGGAGATGTCGTCGTCATAAGATATGAAGGACCGAAAGGCGGTCCGGGAATGAGAGAAATGCTTGCCCCAACCTCTCAGATTGTCGGCATGGGCCTTGGCGATAAAGTGGCGCTAATCACCGATGGCCGTTTTTCCGGCGGGACGCGCGGTCCGTGTGTCGGGCATATATCTCCGGAGGCGCAGGAAGGCGGGCCCATTGCTTTGATAAATAACGGTGATAAGATTGAAATAGATATACCAAAGAGGAAACTTAATGTTCTTTTATCTGCCGAAGAATTGAATATTAGAAAGTCAAATTTATCAAAAAAAGGTAAAAAAATAGATTACGGCTATTTATCGAGGTATGCCGATATGGTTTCTTCGGCGGATGAAGGAGCGATCGTAAACAGAGGAGTAAGAAAGTGAAACCGGGTAACGGAAAAGAGATAATGACAGGTTCAAAAATAATTCTCGAGAGTTTAATAAAGGAAGGGGTCGATACTATATTCGGTTATCCCGGCGGGGCAGTATTAAATATATATGACGAGCTTTTTAATTATAAAGATAAAATAAAGCATGTGCTTGTCAGACATGAACAAGGTGCGGCTCATGCGGCGGACGGCTATGCCAGGGCATCGGGCAAGGTGGGGGTTGTTCTTGTAACATCTGGTCCCGGCGCCACAAATACGATAACCGGTATTGCAACGGCTTATATGGATTCTGTGCCGATTGTTATATTGACCGGGCAGGTTCCGACTAACTTAATAGGAAACGATGCTTTTCAGGAGGCCGATACCGTCGGCATAACGAGACCATGCACAAAGCATAACTATCTTGTGAAAGATATAAAAGACCTTGCAAGAACTATTAAAGAGGCTTTTTATATAGCTTCCACAGGGAGGCCGGGTCCTGTATTAATCGATATTCCTAAAGATATTACCTCAAGCGTATATGAATTCGATTATCCTGAAGCCGTAGAGCTCAGGGGTTATAACCCTACATATTTTGGCCATCATGTGCAGCTTTCTAAGGTTGTCAAAGAGCTTTTAAATGCGAAAAGGCCTTTGCTTTATATAGGCGGAGGCGTTATTATCTCCAACGCCTCCGCGGAGCTTAAAGAATTAGCGGAACTTCTTGATTTGCCGGTTACCTCGACATTAATGGGGCTCGGCGGATTTCCGTCCGAACATTCGCTATTTTTTGGAATGCTTGGAATGCACGGCACTTATGCGGCAAATATGGCAATATCCAACGCCGATTTTATTATAGCTATAGGCGCAAGATTTGACGACAGAGTTACGGGCAAGGTTGAAGAGTTCGGCAGAAATGCAAAGTTTGCCCATATCGATATCGATCCCTCGTCTATAGGTAAAAATGTAAAAATTGAAATTCCGGTTGTAGGGGATGTTAAGTCCGTATTAAATAGTCTTTTGGAAATGCTAAGCGCGAAATCTAAAGAAATTTCTTCCACCCAATACGACAGGCTTAAATGGCTTGAAGAGATTAACATATGGAAGTATGAGCATCCGCTTTCGTATAAAATGAACGATGTAATTAAGCCCCAATATGTCATCGAAAAGATATACGAACTTACCGGGGGTTCAGCTATAATTTCGACCGAGGTCGGTCAAAATCAAATGTGGACGGCGCAATTTTATAAATTCAATAGCCCAAGGACATTTTTAACCTCCGGCGGCCTTGGCACTATGGGTTATGGATTTCCCGCAGCCATAGGCGCCCAGATAGCATGTCCCGACAAGGTAGTTTTCGATATTGCGGGGGATGGCAGCATTCAAATGAATATTCAGGAGTTGGCCACCGCCGTTCAGTATAACTTGCCTGTCAAGATTGCCATAGTCAATAATAACTTTTTGGGCATGATAAGGCAGTGGCAGGAATTATTCTATAAAAAAAGATATTCTTTTTCCGAGATGAATGTAAATCCCGATTTTGTTAAACTTGCCGAGGCTTACGGCGCCGTAGGTTTAAGAGCAACCAGGCCAGACGAGGTGGAAGGTGTTCTTAAAAAGGCGTTATCCATAAAAAAACCTGTTATAATGGATTTTGTCGTAGCCCCGGAAGAAAGCGTCTATCCCATGGTTGCCCCGGGAGCCCCTATTACGGGTATGTTATTAGTTTAAAATAAAAATTATTTTGATAAGAATAAATAAAGGATAAAATAATTATGGAGAAAACCCATATTTTGTCAATACTTGTCGAGAACGAAGCAGGGGTGCTGACCCGGGTTGCGGGTCTTTTTTCGGCAAGAGGGTTTAATATCGATAGCATTTGTGTGGCAAAGACGCTTGAAAAAAACGAGTCAAAAATGATAATTACCACATCTGGAGACACCCAGATATTAGAGCAGATTACAAAGCAGCTTAACAGGCTTATAAATGTGATAAAGGTTCAAGAATTAACGGATGAAGATTCGGTGGTCAGGCAAACCGTCTTGATAAAAGTAAACGCCGATGAAACTACAAAAAGCGACATTGTAAGAATTAAGGATATATTTGGCGGCCGTATTATCGATATTTCCAGAAATTCATATACGGTCGAGGCTACAGGTTCGGAAAAGAAAATAGAATCTTTAATAGATATTTTGAGGCCGCTCGGCATAAAAGATATAGTTATGACGGGAGCGATAGCAATACAGCGCGCAAGAAGGCCAAGTTAATAAGCCAAATTAATTAATTAAAATAGTTTATTAAGATAATTTTACAAACGGGGGTTATTAATGAACATTTATTATGAAAAAGATGCCGATTTAAGGTTAATTCAATCCAAAACAGTTGCGATCATCGGCTATGGATCACAAGGGCATGCACATGCCTTAAATTTAAAAGATTCAGGCGTGCATGTTATTATCGGACTGAGGCCGGATGGCGGTTCATTCGAAAAGGCTAAAAATGCGGGTTTTGAAGTTTATTCCGTGGGCGAGGCCGCAAGCAAAGCCGATGTTATTATGATACTTCTTCCGGACGAGATTCACGGAAATGTCTATAAACAGGAAATAGCATCTAATTTAAAGGCCGGAAAATATCTTGTTTTTGCCCATGGTTTTAGCATTCACTTCGGACAGATAGTCCCGCCAAAAGAAATAAATGTTTTTATGGTAGCGCCAAAAGGACCCGGCCACCTTGTAAGGCATGAATTTGAAAAAGGCGGCGGAGTTCCAGATTTAATTGCGGTCCACAATGATTATTCAGGAAATACAAAAAATATGGCCTTATCTTATGCGTCCGCTATAGGCGGGGGAAAAGCAGGTATTTTGGAATCCACATTTAAAGAAGAAACGGAAACAGACCTTTTCGGAGAGCAAGCCGTTCTTTGCGGCGGATTGTCCGCCCTTATGACTGCCGGCTTTGAAACGCTTGTAGAGGCGGGTTATCAGGAGGAAAGCGCATATTTTGAGTGTATCCATGAGATGAAGCTTATTGTTGACCTTATATATGAAGGCGGTATCGCAAACATGAGATACTCGATTAGCAATACAGCCCAGTATGGGGATTTGACAAGAGGACCGAGGATTGTAAACGAAAATGTAAAATCTGAAATGAAAAGGGTGCTTGAAGAAATCAGGTCCGGGAGATTTGCGACAGAATGGATGCTCGAAAATAAAGCCGATAAGCCGACATTCAATGCATTAACAAGGAATGGCGAAGAACATCAATTAGAAAGGGTTGGAAAAAGATTAAGGTCATTAATGCCGTGGATTACTAAAAACAAATTGGTTGACAAATCCAAAAATTAATTAAATTATAAAGCGATAAACGACGGATGAAATATATAGCAAAAGAAGGGGTTAGTTTTATAATAATTTCCCTGTCAGTTTCTTTTGTTTTTTTTATTTTATATTTTTATCTTACAGGCGAAACATTAAAATATATTTTTTTATCCTTATCCTTTATATTTTTTATCCTTTATATTTTTAATATATATTTTTTTAGAGACCCGGAGCGTAAAACTGATTTAAAAGAGGATGAGATTGTTTGCCCTGCCGACGGCAGGGTTATTTTTTTGCAAAAGGTTTTTGACGACAGGTTTTTAAATAGGGAAGCCGTAAAGCTCAGCATTTTTATGTCGCTTTTTGATGTTCATGTAAACAGGGCGCCGGTAAACGGAAAGGTTGAAAAGATTATATATAACAAGGGAAGATTCTTTTCCGCGAATCTTGATAAGGCGTCTTTAGAAAATGAATTTAACGGGATTATTTTAAATTCGAATATTAGCGGCGGAAGAATTGCAAAAATCGCATTTGTCCAGATAGCGGGTCTTGTTGCAAGAAGAATAGTTTGCACAATTAAAGAAGGGGACGAAATAACCGCCGGAGAAAGGTTTGGTTTAATTAAATATGGTTCGAGGTTAGATTTATACCTTCCCTTAGATTTTAAAAGTTATGTCAGGATTAACGACAGAGTTTTTTCGGGGAAGACGGTTCTGGGGAGATTGGAGTGAGAATAATAAAATTTAAGCCGTTTGCTGTTGACCGTTTATGGATATAGATGCAAATAAGAAACTGAAGGCAAAAAGCATAAAGGCTTCCCGTAACGCCGCTGCCGATATTTATAAAGACAGCATGACAAAAGGGGTTTTTTTGTTACCCAATCTCTTAACAAGCCTTTCTCTTTTTTCAGGCTTTTACTCGATTATAAACTCCATTGACGGAAAATTTTATATCGCGGGATGGCTTATTGCACTTTCGATTTTTTTAGACGGGATTGACGGGAAAGTCGCGAGACTCACAAATTCAAGCTCTAAGTTCGGTATAGAATACGATTCCTTATCGGATTTAATAGCGTTCGGGGTTGCCCCGGCCATATTATTATTTAGGTGGCAGCTTTTTATCTATGGAAGACTCGGCTGGGCGTCTGTTTTTGTATATCTTTTAGGCGCGGCGCTTAGACTTGCCAGGTTTAATGTTCAGGTAAATTCCGTGGAATATAATAAATTTAGCGGACTTCCTTCCCCCGCGGCCGCAGGCTTAGTTGTTTCATCGATATTTTTTATGGCGGACATTTCTCTGAATTTTGCCGTAACAAGCAAAGTCATGATTGTTTTGATGGTAATTACAGGTTTATTAATGATAAGTAATATTAAGTATTTTGCCATGAAAGATTTATCCGTTTTTAAAAGAAGGCCGTTCGAGATTCTGGTTTTGCTTTCCTTATCGATTATAATAATCATAGTAAAACCAATCGAGGCCTTTTTTGTGATATTTTTCCTCTATGCCTTCGTTTCTCCCCTATTGTATTTTTACATCGATAGTGTTAAGATAAAGAGTGATAAAAAAGTGGGATAAATAAGGCTATGGGAGGCTTTATGGATAACGAGCATATTAAGAAAATAAAGATATTCGACACGACATTAAGGGATGGGGAGCAATCCCCCGGCGCAAGTATGAATATCGAAGAAAAGTTAAATTTAGCGCGCCAGCTTGCACGGCTTGGAGTGGATGTTATCGAAGCTGGATTTCCCGTAGCTTCAGAGGGCGACTTCGAGGCTGTCAAGGCAATAGCCCAGGAGATAAAAGGCGTTGAAATTGCAGGTCTTGCAAGAGCTAATGAAAAAGATATTTACAGGGCTTATTCCGCCGTAAAATATTCCGAAAAACCTGTTATTCATACTTTTATTGCAACCTCGGATTTACACCTTAAATATAAGCTTAAAATGTCCCGCGAGGACCTGTATGAAAAAGCGGTCGGCATGGTTAGATACGCTAAAACATTTATTGAAAATGTTGAGTTTTCGGCAGAGGATGCCTCAAGAACCGATTTTGAATTTTTATGTAAAGTGCTCGAGGGGGTTATAGATGCCGGCGCTACCACAGTTAATATTCCGGATACTGTTGGATACGCAACCCCTTTCGAATTTTTTAACTTCATTAAAAGTATAAAAGAAAGGGTCAAAAGTATCGAAAATGTTATTTTAAGCGTTCATTGCCACAATGATTTAGGTCTTGCCGTTGCAAACTCCCTGTCGGCTATCTTAGCCGGAGCTAACCAGGTTGAATGTACAATAAACGGCATCGGAGAGCGGGCAGGAAACGCAGCGCTCGAAGAGATAGTTATGGCTCTGGATGTTAGAAAAGATATATATAACGCAATCACAAATATTAATACAAATGAAATATACAGGTCTTCCCAGCTTTTAACCCATATAACGGGCATATCGGTTCAGCCGAATAAAGCGATTGTCGGTAAAAACGCATTTGCGCATGAGGCAGGTATTCATCAGGACGGCGTGTTAAAAGAAAAGGCAACATATGAGATAATGACACCCGAAAGGGTTGGAAGACAGTCAAACGATTTAGTTTTAGGTAAACATTCGGGAAAGCATGCTTTTAAGGAAAAATTGGAATCCTTAGGATATTTATTAAACGATAAAGAAATAGAAAATGCCTTTATTAAATTTAAAGCCCTGTCGGACAGGAAAAAAGAAATCTACGATGAGGATATCGATTCACTCATTGCAAAATCCCATCCATTCGAAAAGTATGAACTTAAGTATGTAAATGTTGTTTGCGGCGACACGGTTACACCGCTTTCGATGGTTAAGGTTATGGTGGACGGGGAATTGAAGCATAACTCTTCTTGCGGCAACGGTCCTGTGGATGCCGCTATTAATGCAATCGAAAAAATTGTTAATTCCAAAGCTAAAGTTATAGGATATGAGGTTAAATCCATTAGAGGAACTACCGAGGCCCAGGGAGATGTTTCTATTACCATAGAGGAAAACGGGGTTAGCATAACCGGCAGAAGCGCTCATACCGATATTGTCGTGGCAAGCGCAAAGGCTTATGTAAACGCGATAAACAAACTGTATATACACAATAGTAATTTAAAAAAATCGGTAGAATCTGAAATTTATGAGTAAAACCTCATTTTTATTATAAATATTATTCATTTGACCTGTTTATTACCGTGTTTTATACTATAATGTATTGGCTGTATATAATTTCATAAAATTGAAATTAGTTTTATAAATGTCTTTATAAAAAATAAAAATCTTATGACGGAGGCAACATCAGGATGGGAAGACCTCTTACCATTACCGAAAAGATAATCTTAAATCATACCGATTTAGATGACGTGATGCCTGGAGATATCGTAAATGCGCGGGTTGACATTGCCCTTGGAAACGATATTACGGCGCCAATCGCAATAAAGGAATTTGAAACTATCGGAATAAAAGGAGTTTTTGACAGGCAGAAGATAGCATTGGTTCCAGACCACTTTGTTCCCAACAAGGATATTCTAAGCGCAAGACAGGCAAAGATGCTCAGGGAATTTGCGAAAACCTACGATATTAAATACTATTTTGAATGCGGCGAAGCAGGGGTCGAACATGCTCTTTTGCCGGAAAAAGGGATTGTTTTACCCGGGGACCTTGTAATCGGGGCTGATTCTCATACCTGCACTTACGGGGCGCTGGGCGCTTTTGCCACAGGCGTGGGTTCAACCGATCTGGCATACGCTTTTGCCTTTGGCGAACTGTGGCTGAAGGTTCCGGAATCCATTAAGGTGGTTTTTGAAGGCCGTCCTAAAAAATGGGTTTCAGGCAAGGATTTGGTGCTATATTTAATCGGGCAGATAGGTGTCGAAGGGGCAAATTATATGGCGCTCGAATTTTCGGGAAACACATTTAAACACCTCGGTATGGCAGACAGGTTTACCATATCTAATATGGCGATAGAAGCAGGCGCTAAAAGCGGAATTTTCGAACCCGACGAAATTACTGAAGAATATGTAAAAGGAAGGGCAAATAGGGATTACACATTTTATAAAAGCGATGAAGGGGCAAAATACGCTAAGGTTTTAAATTTTAATACCGAAATAATAAATCCGCAGGTTGCATTTCCCCATCTTCCCGAAAATAGCGTTGATATAAATGAAGCATCCGCGAAAAATATTAAAATAGACCAGTCCGTTATCGGTTCCTGCACAAATGGAAGAATCGAGGACTTAAGGATAGCGGCTCAAGTTTTAAAGGGGAAAAAGATTGCAAAATACACCAGATTAATCGTTATTCCTGCAACGGTTGAGGTTTACAGGATGGCAGAAAAAGAGGGTTTGATAGATATATTTATGGATGCGGGAGCCGTTGTCAGCACTCCGACATGCGGACCCTGCCTTGGCGGGTATATGGGGATACTGGCCGACGGGGAAAGGGCAATTTCTTCCACAAATAGGAATTTTAAGGGAAGGATGGGGGATGTAACAAGCGAGGTTTATCTTGCAAACCCAGCGGTGTGCGCCGCATCGGCAATACTCGGCAAGATCTCGAATCCGGAAGAAGTCATGTAGTTAAACAACTATAACAATAAAGAAATATGGGGACTCTTTTATGATATTTAAAGGAAAAGTTTTTAAATTCGGGGACAATATAGACACGGATGCTATAATTCCTGCAAGATACTTAAATGATTCAAGCGATGAAAATTTGAAGAAACACTGCATGGAAGATGCAGACCCGGCATTTTCGTCTAATGTTTCAAAAGGCGATTTTATTGTTGCGGGCAGTAATTTCGGATGCGGTTCTTCAAGGGAACATGCCCCAAGAGCTATTAAAGCCAGCGGTGTTCCGGTTGTAATAGCAAAGAGTTTTGCCAGAATTTTTTACAGAAATTCCTTTAATATCGGCCTGTTTATTTTGGAAGCAAATACGGATGATATAGCCAGCGGGGATACGCTCGAGGTAAACACCGATAACGGCGAGATTAAAAATCTAACTAAAAATACCGTTATAAATGCAAAGCCCATTCCTAAGTTTATGTCCGAGCTTGTTAATGCGGGGGGATTAATGGAATATGCGAGAAAAAGGGTTAAGGAAGGAGGACGCAGATAAATGATGAAATTGGCGCTTTTTGCAGGCGACGGCATCGGCACAGAGGTTTCCTCAGAGGCTATAAATGTTTTAAAATTTGTTCTGGACGAAAATGGAGCGGCTTATGAAATAGAAGAAGGCCTTGTAGGCGGGGCATCTTATGACGAATATAAAAATCCTATAACTGAAAGAGCCCTTAAACTTGCCAAAGAATCGGATGCCGTTATTTTTGGAGCGGTCGGCGGACCAAAATGGGAATCTTTGCCGATTGCCCTTAGGCCTGAAAAAGCCCTTTTAACGCTGAGATACGAGCTTGGGCTTTATGCAAATCTTAGGCCCGCAAAAATTTATGACGAACTTATAGATGCCTCCCCCTTAAAAAAAGAAATTGTAAGCGGAACCGATATGATGATAGTCAGGGAATTAACCGGCGGGATTTATTTTGGACAGCCGAGAGGGGTTTTTGATATGGAAGATGGTCAAAAAAAAGGCGTCAATACTTTAGTTTATACAACGAATGAGATAAAAAGGATTGCAAAAACGGCATTTGAAATTGCCCGCAAAAGAAGAAAAAAGGTTTTATCCGTCGATAAGGCTAATGTTCTGGAGTCCACCGAACTTTGGAGACAGGTTGTGGCAACCGTTTCAAAGGATTATCCCGATGTCGAGTTAAGCAATATGTATGTGGATAATTGTTCGATGCAGCTCATAAGGCAGCCAAAATCGTTCGATGTTATTGTTACCACAAATATGTTTGGGGATATATTGAGCGACGAATCATCGATGGTGGCAGGTTCTATAGGCATGCTGCCGTCGGCCAGTTTGAACGGCAAAAAGGGGATGTATGAGCCGATTCACGGCAGCGCTCCCGATATTGCAGGACAGAATAAGGCAAACCCGCTGGCGGCGATTTTATCCGTTGCAATGATGCTTCGTTATAGCTTTGATATGGACAATTTGGCCGTAGCTTTAGAAAAAGCCGTAGAAGGGGTTATTAAAAAGGGTTATAGAACTCTTGATATTTATTCTAACAGCGCAGGAACAAAGCTCGTCGGTACGAAAGAGATGGGCAAAGCCGTCGTTTCCGAGTTAAAAGGAATTTTATGAAAAAAGATAAGTATAATGTAGGCATTATCGGCGCCACCGGACTCGTGGGCAGGGAATTTTTAGAGATATTGGAACAAAGAAATTTTCCCGTGAAAGAACTTTATCTCTTTGCTTCCGAAAACTCGATGGGTGAGGCTGTAAGGTTTAAAGGCAACGATTATATCGTTGAAGCATTAAACGAAGACTCTTTTAAAAAAAAGAAGATAGACATTGTTCTGTCAAGTCCTGGGGCGGCTGCCAGTTCAAAGTATTCCCCCCTCGCCGCAAAAGAAGGCGCCGTCGTAATCGATAATACTTCATATTTTAGAATGGACGACGATATTCCTTTAGTCGTTCCGGAGGTTAACCCCGACGATATCAGGTATTACGGCAAAAAAAACATAATAGCAAATCCCAATTGCTCCACCATTCAAATGGTTGTGCCGCTGAAGCCGATACACGATAAATATAAGATAAAAAGGATTGTCGTTTCGACTTATCAATCAACCTCGGGAGCGGGAAAAAAAGCGATGGATGAGCTTTTTTACCAAACTACGGGCGTGATAAACGCTAAAGCCGATATATTTCCAGAGAAATTTCCCATTCAAATTGCTTTTAATTGCATACCTCAAATAGATGTTTTTAGCGAAGACGGATACACCAAAGAAGAAATTAAGATGGTAAAAGAGACGCATAAGATAATGCATGACAAGGGGATTGGCATAACGGCGACAGCCGTTCGCGTGCCCGTGTTTTTCTGCCACGGCGAATCGATTAATATCGAAACCGAGAAACCTTTTGATGTAAAAGATATTAAGATTATGTTATCCGAAACAAAGGGCATAAAGGTTGTAGATAATATATTCAGCGACAATCCCGATGAAAGATACCCTTACCAGACGCATGTTGCAGGGTTGGACGATGTTTTTGTCGGAAGAATCAGGAAAGATTTTTCCATACCGAACGGCTTAAATCTATGGGTTGTTGCGGATAACGTCAGAAAAGGGGCTGCCTTAAACGCTATTCAGATAGCCGAAATACTTATACAAAAGTATTTGTGATTAAATTTAATGGCGCAATCCAAAAATCATGAGATAGTCAGGAATTTATCGATAGTTTCGTTTTTCACTTTAATAAGCAGGATTTTAGGTTTATTAAGGGATATTTGCATTGCGTATTTTTTTGGCGCGGGCGTTGCCACCGACGCCTTTTTTGTCGCCTTCAGGATACCGAATCTTTTTAGAAGGCTTTTTGGGGAAGGCGGGCTTTCGGCGTCTTTTATCCCTGTCTATTCAGAAAGTTTAGTTAAAAAGCGGGCGGAGGAATCCTCTGACCTCTTGATGACCGTTTTTACCATTCTTTTTTTTATCCTTTTATTTCTATCGGTTATCGGAGTTTTGTTTTCTTTTGTATTTGTCGCCATAACCGCCCCGGGCTTTCTAAATAAGCCCTTTGAACTTCATCTTACCGTATTTCTTACCAGAATGATGTTTCCCTACATATTTTTAATAGGGCTTACCGCTTTTTTTGCGGGAGTTTTAAATGTTCATAATTCTTACGCCCCAGGTGCAATATATCCCATAATATTAAATATTTTGTTTATAATTTCCGCTATCTTTCTAAGGCCGTTTTTTCACGAAGGCATATATGCGCTTGCTATCGGAGTTATTATCGGCGGCGTTTTGCAGATTTTATCGCAAGTTTACTATATTAAACGAAAAAAAATCAAGCTGGGATTTAGGTTTAATTTAAAAAATAGCGATGTAAAAACCGTTTTTAAATTACTTACCCCTTCTCTTCTCGGAATGGCCGTAATACAGCTTAATTTGCTATTCGATACCCTTCTTGCATCGTTTCTGTCGTCCGGAAGCATATCTTATCTTTACTATGGGGATAGGCTTTATCAGTTTCCCCTCGGGGTATTTGCCATAGCTATGCAAACGGCAATTTTTCCCGTGCTTTCCGCTTCTTTTGCAAGGGGAGACATAAAAGAAGTGGATAATGCGTTTAACTTCTCTGCATCCCTTATGTTTTTCATAATAATACCTTCAAGCATAGGGTTAATCCTATTAAGAAATCATCTTGTAAGATTAATCTATATGCACGGGATTTTTAATTTTATAGACGCGCAAAAAACGGCATCCGTCCTCCTTTTTTTTATTGTAGGCCTATGGGCATCGGCATTGCTAAAGACCGTGGTCCCTGTTTTTTATTCGATGAAGGATACCAGAACTCCTGTTAACGCAGCCGTATATTCTTTGATAATTAACATCATCCTTGCCGTAATTCTTATGCAAATAATGGGGGTTGACGGCTTAGCTTTAGCCTCGAGCATTTCTTTGATTTTTAACTACTTATTTCTTTTAAGGAGGCTTTATTTAAAAAAGGGGATAGGTTTAAGAAGCGGCTTTTTCAGGTCATTCACAAAGACTATATTGGCAAGCATCGTTATGGGAGTTTTTGTTGAGCTTATAATAATTATTTTGAACAGGTTAAACTATCATTCTTTAATGATTGTGGCCGTTTCGATTACCTTCGGCGCCGCATCTTATTTTATTGCCTCATTCTTATTCAAGAACGATTCATTTTATGTTGTGCGGGAGGTTTTGGCCAAGAGACTTAAAAGATGAATTTAAGCGTTAATGCCCGGCCCGCCGCAAAAAAGGCGGCTGCGGCAAATTTTGACTTTTTTATTAATAATGTTATAATTAACAAATAAAGTTATAATTTATAAGATTTATTAACGATATAATTTTACAATATATCGTTAATAAAATAATGATTCGACAAGAGGTCGTCAAAAACATAATTTGAGAAACATCAATAAAATACGGAAGGCAACAGCCGCGGAACTCCAAACGGCTCCGGCGGTTACGGTAAAGGAGCCTGAGTTCAAGGAAAATATTTCCGCTCGCATTGAAAAGATCGAGTTAGAAGACATCGACCTTTTCAATAAGTTTTCCAGCCCGTCCTCGCATATCTTAGATATTATCGGGACTGAATTTGCCGTTAATGTATCGGTCAGGGGCAATGTCTTGATAATCAAGGGTGGGAAAGAAAATGTGAGAATTTGCAGCGAATTTATATACGGCCTCATAGATTTATATAAAACAAATAGAGTCATTACGGATGACGATTTGATAAGATTGGCAAAGGCAAAGGTTGAAAGCCCCGGTCAAAATATTAGCGCCAATTTTTATGATTCCATTTTAATAACCCCGAGAAAAAAGATTATAGCTCCCCGGACGATAAATCAAAAAAAATATGTGGATGCCATTTATAAAAACGATATAGTTATCGGAGTCGGGCCTGCGGGGACGGGGAAAACTTATCTTGCTATGGCTTGCGCGGTATCATTATTTCAAAAAAAGCTGTTTGACAGAATAATATTAACGCGTCCCGCAGTGGAAGCCGGTGAAAAATTGGGCTTTTTGCCGGGAGACATTTCGCAAAAAATCAATCCTTACTTAAGGCCTTTATATGACGCCCTATACGAGATGCTTGAGTTCGATAAGGTAATGAAACTTATCGAAACGGATGTTATAGAGGTTGCGCCCATTGCGTTTATGAGGGGTAGAACGCTCAATAACTCCTTTATAATATTGGATGAAGCGCAAAATGCCACAAGCGAACAGATGAAGATGATGCTTACGAGAATCGGCTCCGGCTCAAAAATTGTCGTAAACGGCGACATAACGCAGACCGACCTTCCTTTAGATAAAGAATCAGGCCTCTTAACCGCAAGCAAGATTTTAAATAATATCCCGGGGATCGAAGTAGTGTATTTTAGCAGGACGGATGTGCTAAGGCATAAACTTGTTCAAAATATAATAAAAGCCTATGAAACGAACGAAATTTCTCGAATTCCTAAAAAATAACGCCTTAGAAGCAGGAAACCGTTATTATCCCCTTTTAGCATTACTTTTAATATCCTCGATATTTTTGACTTTTTTGCTTTACAACGGCGTGGAATTCATTAAGAACAAGTACAAAGCGGGTGAAATTGCAAAAAAGACAATAATAGCCGAAAAAAGTTTTAGATATGTTAATGTAAAGGCGACTAATAATCTCCTTAAACAAAAAATTAAAAATACCCCCGATGTTTATTTATTTTACCCGGAAACCAAGGTAACACTCCTGAGAAAGATAAGGAGGGCTTTTGCCCTTGCAAGATCTTACAAGCATGCTCATCCGCAAAACAATGGAAATTTAGATATATCCGAAAATATATTCGCTTCGAAGCTTGGCATCAAATTAGACAAATCTACCCTCAACGAGTTTTATTTTTTAAATTATAATAAAAATGTCGAGAATTATATTTTAAAAATAGTTGACGATATTTATAAAAAGGGTGTTTTGTCAAAATCGCCCTCGAATGATAAAAAGATAGAGATAAGAAATGTTATAACAAACGGTTCAAGGATAGTAGGCTATCCCCAGATATTTTTCACATTAAAAAAGGTTAAAGGTTTTACATATTATTATACGAGGCAGTATTTGAGCTTTTTGCCGGTTTATATGCAGAACGATATATATAAATTGGTTTACCGTGTTATTAAGCCTGACATTGTGTATTCTAAATATCTTACGCTAAAAAAAATCGAGGACATTAAAAAGAAAACTCCGCTTATTTACATACATGTGGATAAAGGCATGCTTCTGATTAATGCAGGCAAGCTTATCACTAAATCCAAGGCTCTCGAGCTAAATACCTACGAATCGATATTTAAATTAGAAAACAATATTCCGTCTCTAATCGGCCTATTTTTTGTCGTCGTAATTCTTTTATCGCTTTCCTATATTTTTCCTTATAGGTATATCAGGAAGTTCAGATTATCGCTTGATTTCAAGAATATTCTTTTTATCATTACGATTTTAATAACATCTATTTTGATAATTAAAGCGGGGATTATTTTTGCGAACGCCCTGACTTTATATTTTCCGTTCATTAATCGTAACGATATTTATTATTTAATACCCTTTGCCTTCGGCCCCATGCTGGTTAGAATAGTATTGAATTCGGAGGTTTCGGTTGTTTATATAGCCCTTTTTTCGATTTTAACATCGATAATTTTCAAGAACTCCATCTTTTTTATGATTTACACATTTGGCGGCAGCTTAATCGCATCCTACGAGGTTTTTGACTTTTCTTCGTGGGGCAGGATAGTGAAAGCGGGGGTTGTAACGGGCGTTTTAAATGTCTGCATAGTTATCGCATTTGCTTTGATAAGGCTTAACTTAATCAATATCCAGAGCATTTACAGCATTGCCTTTGCGTTTTTATCGGGTGTTATTTCATCCATAACGGTAATTGGGCTGATACCTTTGCTTGAAAGGATTTTTGGATATACGACGGATTTTAAACTACTCGAGCTTTCAAATACCAATCACCCTTTATTAAAACAATTATCCATTGCGGCTCCCGGCACTTATCAGCATTCGATAATGGTTGCCGCATTGGCGGAATCAGCCGCATCGGCTATCGGCGCAAATCCCCTGCTTACAAGAGTTGCAAGTCTCTATCATGACATAGGAAAGGTCATAAAACCAAATTATTATATAGAAAATATATCTAATCAAGAAAACCCGCACGATAAACTTGCCCCGACAATGAGCAGCTTGATAATAGCCTCCCATGTTAAAGAGGGACAAGAGCTTTCAAAAAAATATAGATTGGGAACCAGGGTCGAAAATATAATCGGCGAACATCATGGAACATCCATGATTGGAGCATTTTACGAGAAGGCTTCCAAGGAAAGTAAAGATGAGGGTCTTTCTAAGGACACATTCAGATACAACGGGAAAAAGCCCCAAACCAAGGAAGCCGGTATAATAATGTTAGCCGATTCTGTCGAGGCTATTTCAAGGACTATGGTTAATATTTCCCCGTCCCGCTTAGAATTAATGGTTAGAAAGACGGTGAATAGAATTTATAACGACGGACAACTCGATGAGTGCGAGTTAACATTAAAAGATATGCATATTATAGGAGATGCATTCGTTAAAGTGTTGAATAGCATTTTCCACCAAAGAATTCCTTATATGGGCAGATCATTAGAATATGAAGAAACGGAAGCCAAAGAAGCTGGTAAATATAACGAATCTCCAAAGGAAGCAGGGAATAAATCAAAGGTTAGTCCGCTATATCGTTCATAGCGCTACCGCTAATCTTTTTTGCGGCTCTTACGAAATCGATATAATTTTTTGCTCCCCGGCTTACATACGGAAACTAAATAAAACTTACCTGCATAAAGATGCCGCTACCGATGTTTTATCCTTTGAGGTCAAAGAGTATGTGGGTGATATTTTTTATATAGGAGAAATATATATAGCCCCGTCCGTTGTCCAAAAAAACTATTTAAAATACAGGGATTTTTGGGAAAGGGAAAAATGGGTTAAAAATAATATAAGTTCAAATAAAATTAACGGATTCAACAAAGAATTAGCCCTTTTGCTCATTCACGGGATTTTACATCTTTTTGGATATGTTCATGACGAAGAGCATATTTTAGATATTAACGATGAAGCTTATGATAAAGAAATGAAGGATATGCAAAAACTATTATTCGATAAGATATTATTCGATAAGATTTGAATATTATGGAAAACAATAATATTAAAATTAAAGACGATTATAAATATATGGATAAAAAATATACTCCGCAAAACTGGCTTGAGTCGCTGAATGTGGCGATAGAAGGAATAATACTTGCAACCAAGACCGAAAGGAACATGCGGATTCATTTTATAGTTGCCTTAGGCGCAATTTTGCTTGCCCTTTTTTTACAACTGCCCAAGATTGACCTGCTCCTGATATTTATTTCCGTATTTTTTGTCTTATTTGCCGAAACCATGAACACTTCTATAGAATATTTATCCGACTTTATTTCTAAAGAACAGTCTCCAAAAATGGCCGCCGTAAAAAATTTGGCGGCAGGGGCGGTTCTTTTGTCGGCTTTTGGGGCTTTTATAGTCGGTTATGAAATCTTTTCAAAATATCTTTATTATATGATATACTACATTGTAAGTATGCTAAGCACGTCGGGTTCGGACATCGCAATCGTTGTTATATCGCTTGTTTTTGTCGCTATAATCATAATAAAGGCAATGTTTAATAAGGGTACGCCGCTTCGGGGCGGACTGCCAAGCGGGCACTCCGCTATTGCTTTTTCAATATGGCTAATGGTTTCATTTTTAACATTAAACCCGGTCGTTTCGCTCCTTACATTTATTTTGGCTTTGCTTATAGCCTTTTCTCGAATAAGCAGCGGCATTCATACAAGGCTTGAGGTTTTTGTCGGCAGTTTAATAGGCGTCCTGATAACCGCTCTAATTTTCAAGCTGTTTTATTTTTAAATCCACCCGTTTTTCTTTCTAAATAAGAGGTTGTATTATGACTACTCAAAAGAATATGAAAAATTATGAAAACTATGAAAAATATTCAGGGATTCAGGGGCTAATAAACATAGTCAAGAAATTACGGTCGAAAGATGGCTGCCCCTGGGATAGAAAGCAGACCGAAGAGACATTAAAGCCCTATATTATAGAAGAAGCCTACGAGGTTGTAGACGCGATAGGTTCGGGGGAAAAGCCGGAAATAATGGAAGAGCTCGGCGATTTGCTGCTCCAGGTCATATTCTTATCTGACATATATGAAGAAAAGAAAGAATTTTCATTAGACGATGTTATAAATGCAATAATTAAAAAGTTGCTCAGAAGGCATCCGCATGTTTTTGATGCCAATTTTTCATTAAAAGAGGGGGAGTGTATAGACGATGTTATTCTTAAAAATTGGGAAAGGATTAAGGCCGAAGAGAAAATAGAAAAACAACAAAACAGCGGCACCCCTTCAAAAACAAAAAACCCCTCCGTGTATGTATCCGAAAGCTTACCCGCTCTTCACAGGGCAAATATGATACAGGAAAAGGCTAAAAGATTAGGGTTTGATTTTAGCAATTTAGGCGATGCCTTTAATAAGATTTATGAAGAGCTTGCCGAGCTTAAAAACGAATTAAATAATTTAAATAAAAGTAAAGATAAACCGAAAGATGAAAATGTTTTAAACAAGATTCAAGAGGAATACGGGGATATAATATTTTCGGTTGTTAATATAGGAAGATTTATAGATATTCATCCCTGCAACGCCTTAAATAAATCGTCGAATAAATTTATAGAAAGATTCGGGTACATGGAGAAAAAGGCAACACTTCCGATTTCCGAACTCAGTCCTCAAAAACTTGATGACCTATGGGAAGAATCAAAAAAGGCTCTTTAAAAAAATCCAAGCAAATGCAAATGCAAAAGGCATGCTTTTGCATAGCACAGGGTCCATCTTTGATATAAATAATGTAAACATTATAAATAAATAATATAAACTTAGTTCTATAATGCCGAAAATTTCCAGAGACTTTTTAATAAGAACCGCTTTATCCGCCTTATCGGGGCTATTTATAGCCTTTTTGTTTCCGAATTTCAATCTTGAGTTTCTTGCATGGTTTGCCCTCATCCCTCTTTTATATGTAATAAAGAAATCCAAAGGATTCAAAGATTCGTTTTTTTACGGCTTTATAGCGGGACTTGTTTCTTATGTTTTTATAATGTACTGGATAGTATATACCGTCCATGTTTTTGGAAACCTCCCATATTATATAGCCGTCTTTGCCCTCCTCCTTCTTTCAGCTTATTTAAGCCTATACATCGCTTTATTTGCGGGTTTCGGTAAAATTTTGCTAAATAATTATAAAAGATTAAGCATTATTTTAATTCCGTCATGCTGGGTTTTTTTTGAGTTTCTGAAATCAAACCTGCTGACGGGTTTTCCGTGGGAAAATTTAGGTTTTTCCCAATATTTAAATCTTCCCTTTATTCAAATTTCCAATATAACGGGGGCGTTTGGGCTTTCTTTTATCATAGTTCTTATAAATTACTCCATTTTTCACTTTATATTCTTTAAAAATGAAATGTCAAAAAAACAGGCGCTTTTTGAGTTGATTTTGGTCTTGTTTGTCTTTATTTCGGTTATATTATACGGCTATTATAATATTTATTCCATAAGGGCATCTTTAAAAAATAAAAAACCGTTGGAAGTTGCTTTAATTCAGGGAAATATCGGGATGTTCCAAAAATGGAGGATTACGAAAAAAAGGACGACCAGAATTTATTTGAATTTAACTAAAAAATCGTTAAAATACAAACCCAAAATTGTCGTATGGCCTGAAACTGCGCTTCCGTATATCATATCATTCTATCCGCACTATTGGGACAAAGTTATGGATTTTGTAAAAAAAGATAATATCAATTTAATTTTTGGCGCCATAGGCGCCAGGTTTTTAAACGGAAAATACCACTACTATAACAGGGATTACATGTTTGACGAATCGGGAAAATATTCTTATTACGATAAAAATCATCTCGTTCCGTTTGGAGAATATATTCCGTTAAGGCATCAATTTCCTTTTTTAGCCCATATTTTAAAAGGAGCGGGAATTGGAAATTTCACGGCGGGTAAAAAGTTTAGAATTTTAAAAGACGGAGGGATTAAGGCGGGTTCCATGATATGTTATGAAGCATATTTTGACTCATTGGTAAGAAATTTTTCAAAAGACGGCGCTAATCTTTTGGTCAGTATTACGGACGATGCATGGTACGGAAAGACTTCCGCTCCGTATCAGGATATGTCTATGACCGTTTTTTCGGCTGTAGAAAACGATAGGTATGTGGCAAGGGCTGGAAACTCCGGAATTAGCGGAATAATATCTCCCGACGGTAAAATACTGGAAGAAACGGGCATTTTCAAAAGAACATTTATGCTCGGATATGTAAAATTAATTAATAGAAAGACTTTTTTTGCTTTATATGGTAATATATTCACTTATATCGTTATTGCTCTTTTTTCTTTATCTTTAATATATTTAATAATATCATACCTTTTTTTAAATAAATCTTTTAAAAGGCGGATTTAAATTTTATAATGTTTTAATGGAGATAATTATAGTGTCTGATTCCACAATAAGCAATGTTTTAAATTTAAGCCTTCTGGATAGAACCGTAAGCGGTCTTGACGATAAACTTGAAAAAATCGGGAGGAGGCTTTGAAGTTGCTAAACTAGAGGCCAGGCTTAAAGAAATAGACGGGCTCACCGCAAAAGAGGGTTTTTATAACGATATTTCTTTTTCGACATCGGTGTTAAAGGAAAAGTCGGCAATTGAAAATAGATTGAAGCCGTTTTATAAGGTCTATGGCGAATTTAAATATATAAAGGATTTATATGGCCTTTCTTTAGAGGCCAACGACGAAAAAATGCTATCCGACCTTGCGGAGAGCCTAAAACCGCTTGAAAAAGAGATTTTGGGTTTAGAAATAGACCTCACTCTTTCCGGAAAAGACGATAAGTTTAACGCCGTCGTTGAAATTCACGCAGGTTCCGGCGGAACGGAGTCTATGGATTTTGCAAATATGCTTTTGAGAATGTATTTAAGGTGGGCGGAACGAAAAAGATTTAAAACCGTTATAATGGAGTATAACGCCGGCGAAGAAGCCGGCGCTAAAAGCGCAACATTTGTTGTGTACGGGGAATTTGCTTACGGTTACCTTAAGGCTGAAACCGGGGTTCACAGGCTTGTCAGAATTTCCCCCTTTGATGCCAATAAAAGAAGGCATACATCCTTTGCCTCTGTTTTTGTCTATCCGGAAATAGACGAGAATATCGACATCGTCATAGACGAGAAGGATTTAAGAATAGATACATATCGTTCTAGCGGGGCCGGCGGACAGCATGTCAACACTACCGATTCGGCCGTCAGAATCACCCATATTCCAACGGGAATTGTCGTGGCATGTCAAAATGAAAGGTCCCAGCATAAAAACAGGGATGTTGCATATAAGCTTTTAAGAGCAAGGCTGTACGATTATTATAAAAAGAAAAAAGAGGAAGAGGAAAGCAAGGTTCAAAAAACCAAAAAAGATATATCATGGGGTTCACAGATCAGGTCTTACATACTCAATCCAAATCGTGTAATAAAGGACCATAGAACAGGGGTAACCGTTTATGACGACCAGAGCGTTTTTGACGGGGATATAGATGAATTTATAAGCGCATATTTGCTGGGAGTGCGTGCTAAGGAATAAAAATAGGGAGGGCTTTAGTTTGGAACAGGAGTTAAATCTTGTCGAAAAAGGGCGCATTGAAAAGCTAAAAAAATTAAAAGAAAAAGGGGTAAACCCTTTTGATAATAATTTTATAAAAGAAGAAAATATTAAAGAAATCATAGGCGAATATGATTCAAGAGACAGAGAGTTTTTTGAAGACATAAAGCCTGCCGTAAAAACTGCCGGCAGAATTATTATCATAAGGAATTTTGGCAAGGCTTCGTTTTTCAGGCTTCGGGACGGTTTCGGGGAGATACAATGTTATATCCAAAAAGGCGCTGTGAAAGATAGCGATTTTGAGCTTTTTACCGAATTTATCGATGCGGGAGATATTGTCTGGGCGACAGGGCATCTTTTCAGGACAAAAACAAATGAGCTGACGATAAAGGTGGAAGGCATCGGCGTTCTAACCAAATCCGTTTTGCCTTTGCCGGAAAAATGGCACGGGCTTAAGGACATCGAGGCTCGTTTCAGAAAAAGGTATGTAGATTTAATAGCAAACGAGGAGGCGCGCGAAATATTTAAAAAAAGGGCGCAGACGATTAATTTTATCCGCTCCTTTTTAAATTCCAACGAATTTTTAGAGGTTGAAACCCCAATTATGCAGACTAACCCCGGCGGCGCAACGGCAAGGCCTTTTAAAACTCATCATAACGCCCTTAATTTAGAGCTTTATATGCGAATTGCTCCGGAACTATATTTGAAAAGATTAGTTGTAGGCGGTTTTGATAGAGTATATGAGATTGGAAGAAATTTTCGCAACGAGGGCATTTCCGTAAAACACAACCCCGAATTTACGATGTTAGAGTTCTATATGGCATATGTAACGCACGAATATTTAATGAATTTTGTCGAAGGGATGCTTTCCGAACTCGTAAAATATATTTGCGGAGATCTTCAAATAGATTATATTGCCGAAAAATTAGATTTTACTCCCCCCTTTAAAAGAATAAAATTAAAGGACAGCCTTTTCGAAATTGCGGGATTCAAACCTGAAGAGGTAGATTCCGCCCCGAAGATTTATGATATTTTAACGGCAAAAAATGTTTCTAATATAAGTAAAAATGACAGCTATGGCGAGCTATTAACCCTTTTATTCGACGAAACGGTGGAGCCGAAACTTATAAATCCCACTTTTGTGACCGATTATCCTGTCGAAAGCTCGCCTTTAGCGAGAAGAAACGATAATGACCCCTCGGTTGCCGACAGGTTTGAGCTATTCATAGCTGGAAGGGAAATAGGAAATGCCTTTTCGGAGCTTAATGACCCGTTCGACCAGGAAGAAAGGTTTAAGTCGCAGGTAGAGGCAAAAATTAAAGAAGGGCTTCCGGTGGAAATGGACGACGATTACATCGAGGCACTGAAACAGGGGCTCCCCCCTACCGCCGGCTGCGGCATAGGCATAGACAGAATTGTTATGTTTTTAACGAATTCATATTCCATTAGAGATGTTATACTATTTCCGTTGCTTAAACCCGTTATTAAGTAAAAACAACCGACGATATGAATTTTCATACAAATATTGCTCTTCATTATTTAAAACCGAAAAATAATTCCTTTATATCTTTGCTGAGTTTTATATCTATATCGGGCATAGCGATAGGCGTGATGGCTTTGATTGTAGTTATATCGGTAATGAGCGGTTTTGACCATGCGCTCGAAAACAAAGTTATCGGAATCGAATCTCAAATTATTGTCTTAAATTATAAAGGCTCCATTAATCATTATAACGGCGTGATGAAAGATATATCCGCCATAAAGGGGGTTAAAAGCGTTTCGCCTTTCATTTATACGGATGTTATGATTTCTGCAGGCGGTACTTCAACCGGCAGCGTCTTAAGGGGAATCGATATTAAAACGGAGGAAAAGGTAACAAATCTAAAAAAGTATTTAATTAAGGGGAGTTTAAACGGGCTTGACAGTAAAAAGTATAACGGAATAGTGTTTGGAAAGGTTCTGGCACAAAACCTGGGGGTTTCGGTAGGAGATAATGTGCTTATAATGTCTCCACAAGGACAGATAACCCCGTTTGGCGTTGTGCCGAAAACCGAAAGGTTTACCGTTTGCGGAATTATAAACAGCGGCATGTACAATTACGACTCCACATTTTCTTTTATCTCTATAAAAAATGCGCAAATGTTTTTGGGATTACCCCCTTATACCATAACCGGAATAGAGGTTAAACTCGATAAGCTCGGGCTTGCAAACCTCTACGCAAAAAAGATAGATAAAATATTAAACAAAAAGCCGTCATCCTCTTTTTACGCGTTAAGCTGGGAGGAACTTAACAAAAACCTATTTTCCGCCATAAGATTGGAAAAGCTTACCATGTTTATTATACTTTCTTTGATTGTATTAGTGGCGGCATTTAATATTATTTCTACATTGATTATGGTTGTTATGGAAAAACGCAAAGATATAGCCATATTAAAATCTATCGGCGCAAGTTCGAGGGATATAATGATTATTTTTATAGCGCAGGGTGTTATAATAGGCCTTGTCGGAACTTCGTTAGGGCTTATATCGGGTTTTTTAATCGGCTACCTTGAAAAGACTTATCATATAATAAGCCTGCCGTCCTCCGTTTATTACATAACAACCCTGCCTATAAGAATGACTCCCAGCGAGTTTATAGTTATCGGGTCCAGCGCCCTTTTTTTAAGCTTTATAGCAACGCTGTACCCCTCTTATAAAGCAAGCAAAATAGACCCTGCGGAGGGCGTAAGGCATGAGTAAGGATTACGGGCCCGCGATACGCTTAAGAAAGGTGAGCAAAATGTTTAAAACGGGGGATGAAACCGTCAGCATTCTCGACGACGCCGATTTAGAAATAAAAGAGGGCGAGACATTTGCGATAACGGGAGAATCCGGCACAGGCAAAAGCACCCTTCTTCACATTATGGGGACGCTTTTAAAGCCGGATTCCGGAAGTGTCGGGTATTTTGAAAATGCAGATATATATGGGCTTACGGATAAAAGGCTTTCCGAATTTCGCAACGAAAATATAGGTTTTGTTTTTCAGTTTCATTACCTTTTGAATGAATTTAGCTGCATTGAAAATGTTGCTATGCCCCTATATATAAGGAACGAACCAAAAACGAAAGCGTTAAAAATTGCGCGCGATTATTTGTGCGAGCTGGGGCTTGAACACAGGCTGAATTTTAAGCCGTATATGCTTTCGGGAGGGGAACAACAGAGGGCGGCAATAGCAAGGGCTCTTATAGGCTCTCCAAAGGTCGTTTTAATGGACGAACCGACGGGTAATTTAGACCCGAGGCATGCGGAAAAATTACATGAGCTCATTATAAATCTAAATAAAAAATATAATAAGACGCTGGTTGTCGTTACCCATGACGAAGAGTTTTCAAATATGATGGGCCATAAAATTAAAATCGTAAACGGCGCCATAGAGCATATAAATAAACATATAAATTGACATATAATTTATTATTTGATAGGTTATTTAAATGAAATTTTTCAGATTGTCTTTATTTTTACTTTTCATTTCTTTTGTTGTTTTTTTAAATTCAACAAAAGCTTATGCTTTATTAAACAACAAAGATGTGTTTGTCGGTTTTTTTCATCAAAAAGGGGCTCCGGCATTAAACAATATCGATAAATCATTTACCGATGTTTTTAAAACCTATCTGGATTCGAAAAAGCCGTATTTTGTATTGGCATACACATCCCTTAAGAAACCGCCGTATTTTAATTTTAATATAAAGATGAACCTTGCCAGAATAAAAAGGCTCGGCATAAAATATCATTCAAATTATATTATAACGGGCAATATCGCAAGGTTTGGGTCCCATTACGATATTCATGCCATGCTTATAGAAATCGCGGATATTTATAACTCCAAAACGGTAAAATATTCGGGCGCCGGTGAAAAGTCTTTAGAAAAAAGTATTCATACCTTATCCCAAAAGGTGTCCTCGTTAATTTTGAGCCGCTTAAAAACGGAAAAAATCAAACAGCAGGCGCCTGGTTTAAAAAAGATTTATTCCATAAGAGTAAAAGGCAATATAAGAACGGGTGTTTCGTTTATCGCAAGCAAGATTAAGCTCAAAAAAGGCGGTTATTATTCGATTAAGAAAATCAACGAAAGCGTTAAAGACCTTTATAAAACAGGGTATTTTAAAAATATAATGGTTAATGCCCGGGCCGGAGCCGAGGGGTTAATAGTCACTTTTATAGTGTCCGAAAGACCGTACATTAAATACATTAAATATTCGGGAAACGCCTCCGTAAGCATAAAGAAAATCGAGAAGGTAATAAATCTGAAGGTTAATTCGCCTTATAGCTCTTATGATTTGGATAAGGCGCTAAAAATTCTTAAATTTATATATTCGGCCGAAGGATATTATAATGCAAAGATAAAAGTAGAAAAGACAACCTTTCCGGGCAATTATATCGGTCTCCATTTTCTTATAAGCGAAAATTCTCCCGTAATGGTCGAGAAAGTTGAATTTGAAGGCAACAGCTCTTTCCCTTCGTCAAAGCTTCAATCCGTGATGGGCATAAAGACCGTTAATTTACTGACATGGATAACTGGCGCCGGAAAGTTCAAAAAAGCAAAATTAAATGATCAGATTATTAAATTATTAGGTTTTTACTATAACCACGGTTATATCAATGTAAGGGTCAGAAAACCCGTATTCATTTTTTCTAAAAATAAGAAGTATGTGTCCATCGTCATAAAGATAGTCCAGGGGCCGCAGTATAGAATATCTAATGTTGACCTTGAAATAAAAAATATTAAAAAGGATTCGAAAGAATATGTTTCCGTTAAAAAACTTATAATTACAAAAACGGGGGATATTTTTAACAGGCGATATATAGAAAAAGAGATACTGAATATTACCAAGTTTTACACAAACAAAGGGTATGCCTTTGCGAATGTCGAACCGTCCATAAAAATTAGGCAGAAAACACATTCTGTTTTACTCAAACTAATCGTCCACAAGGGTGAGGTTGCAAAATTCGGCAAAATTACGATAACGGGAAATGATGTTACATACAGTTATGTCATACTTAGGGCGCTCGCGTTTTACCCCGGCGAGAAATATAACCCGGAGCTTATAAAAATATCGAGGCAAAATTTAAAAAATTTGATGTATTTTAAGCATGTCGCCATCACCACCGAAAAGGTTCCGGGTGAAAGCATATTAGATGTCAAAGTGCATGTTAAGGAACAGAATACGGGTAAGTTTACGATTGGCGGTGGTTATAGCTCTGCCACGGCTTTTATGGCAATATCGTCGATTTCCGAGTCAAATTTATTTGGGACGGGGATATCCGCTTCTTTAAACGCTCAGGTCGGCGGACCGTATCAGTCCTACAGTTTTAACATTCTTCAACCCTACCTTACTTATATTTTTGCGAGGCCTTTATCGTTTAATTTTTCCCTATACGACACCTTTAACGGCCTTTACTCCGAATTCGCCTATCGTTCGGTCGGCGGTTCGATTACTTTAGGCTACCCGCTTTACAAGAAAGTGCTTACGGAATATTTCAGGTACCTTTTAGAGGAAGATACTTCGGTTATAATTCCCGGTCTTTTAAATATTTTGCCTCAAGGGAGATTGATAACAAGCGAGGCTTCTTTAACGACCGTTTATAACACACTAAATAATCCTATGGTTCCGACCGCGGGCAATTTAGATAGTTTCAGGGTCAGCTTTGCCGGTCCCCCTATCGGCGGCAATGACGATTTTGTCAAATTTGTAGCACAGGCAAACCACTACATCCCATTATGGTGGGGGACATCTTTTATGCAGGGGGCTCAGGCAGGCTACGTAGTTGCAACGAAGCCTTCCGTTGCACTGCCGATATACCAGAGGTTTTTTGTCGGCGGTATAATGAATACATACCCGCTTTTAGGGTTTATGTATGATTCCGTCGGTCCAACGCAAAATGGCTTGCTTATCGGCGGAACAAAGATGTTTACGGTTCAGGCAAAATATTCGATACCTATCTTTAAAAAGATGGGTTTCTATGGATTTTTATGGTGGAATGCTGGTAACGCCTGGGCACAGGGAGAATCCATGTTCCCGCTGAACCTATTTGAAGCGGCGGGAATTGGTTTTAACTGGTATTCCCCGTTTGGTCCCATAACTATTACTTATGGTAAAATACTTGGAACGCCGATAAACGGGAATAATCCGACGAGGATTCAGTTTAGCCTGGGTCAGAGTTTTCCTGGCATTTAGCAATAAAAAAATAAAAAATAAAACAAGGAGATTTTATGAAAAGATTAATTTTTAATTTAAGTCTTGCGGCAATTTTAACTTTATTCGCCGTGGCATTAACTTATTCAAATTCAAAAAATGTATGGGCAGCGGGAGCGGGTTCTTCCATTGCCGTAGTTAATATGCAAAATATTATTTCTATGTCGAATCAGGGCAAAAAAGCTAATGCGGAGCTAAAAGCTTTGTATTCCACATACACCGCCAAATTATTAACAATGAGAAAAAAAATAGCCGCAATTCAAAATGATTTGAAGCAGAACGGCTCTATAATGTCGGCCAGCGAAAAGGCGCGTAAGACAAAGGAATTTGAAACGGATATCTCAAAGTTTAGCGCCGAGGAGAAACATGTTCAGGGTGTTATGGCAGAAAAAAGGTATACGCTTTTAAGAGGGATAGTAGATAAAGCCACCGCCATTGTAACCGCAATTGCAAAGAAAAACGGCTACCTGCTTGTTATAGACAGGCCAAGCGTAGTTTACAGGGCCCAGGAGATTGATATTACAAATGAAGTTTTAAAGCAGATGAATTCAAAGTAAGATATTGCAATATAAATATAAATCGTATTTTAATTTTTATGAGTTTACCCCTTAGCGACATTGTCTCAAAGTTATCTTTAAACAGCATAGGCGAACTTCCGGCAGATATTTTTATTTCGGGGGTCGGCTCTTTGCAGGGAGCGAAAAGCGATCAGATTTCGTTTATTTCAAATTCGAAATATCTTAAATATCTCGCTTCCACAAAGGCTTGTGCGGTAATTATGGATTACGGGTCTTTAAAACGGGAACTTCCTCAGGGGATTAAATTCCTTATACTCGACTCAAAAAATCCTTATTTAGCCTTTGCAAAAGCAACGCAGTTATTTAGTAAGAAAGATAGTTTAGACAAGAGGGTTTCTGAGGATTTTCTGCAATATGCCTGCGTCGATAAAACTGCGTTAATAAGCGAAAACTCTGTATTATACCCGGGCGTTTTTGTGGGCGCCGGTTCGGTTATAGGCGCATATTGCAATATAATGAGCAATGTTTTTATCGGAAAAAATGTTAGGATAGGAAACAGCGTTAAGATTTATCCGAATGTTACCGTTTACGACAATTCCGAAATAGGCAATAACTGCATAATTCATTCAGGTTCCGTTATAGGAAGCGACGGGTTTGGATTTGCCAGGGATAAAAACGGCTATGTGAAAATTATTCATTCGGGTTATGTCATCCTGGATGACGATGTCGAATTAGGCGCCAATGTTACCGTCGATAGGGGTGTTACCGATTTTACTAAAATAGGCAGGGGAACAAAGATAGACAACCTGGTGCAGATTGCCCATAATGTAATAATAGGCAGTAATTGCGTGATTGCGGCACAAACCGGAATTGCCGGCAGTTCTACGATTGGCGATAATGTAACGATAGGGGGGCAGGTGGGTATTGCTGGACATATCAGGGTAGGGAACGGCGTTATAATAGCTGCCCAGTCAGGCGTTGCCCATGATATAAAGGATAACGATATCATATCCGGTTCCCCCGCTTTTTCCATTAAGGATTGGCGCAGTTCGGTTGTGCTATTCAAAAGGCTTCCCGAACTTTTTAAAAGAATAAAAGATATCGAAAAACAAGGGACTAAAAAATGATTAATGAAGAATCTTCGAAGTTAACGGAAATAAGTATCCAGGAGATATTAAACCTTCTTCCGCATAGATTTCCTTTCCTTATGGTGGATAAGGTTATTGCGCTCGAAAAAGGAAAATCTATTACCGCTATTAAAAATACCACAATTAATGAGCCGTTTTTCCAGGGACACTTCCCGTCTTATCCCGTTATGCCCGGAGTGCTTATTCTTGAGGCATTAGCTCAGGCAGGGGGAATTCTTGCATATAAAACGGAAGAAGACGACGACCTAAAAAATATGCTCACTTATTTTATGGGAATAGATAAGGCAAGATTTAGAAAACCGATTTTTCCGGGAAGCACTATCGTATTAAATGTCGAACTTGTTAAAAGAAAGCAGTTTATATGGATGTTTCACGGCAAAGCCTTAGTTGACGGAAAATTATGCGCAGAGGCAGACCTTATGGCTTCTTTTGTAAAACCATAAAAATATATTTTAAGGATAAAAGGGTTTATGATAGATAAAACAGCAATTATTTATGAAGGCGCCAAAATAGGCGACTCAACGGATGTAGGGCCATACACCGTTATTAAAGACGGCGTAAAAATCGGCAGGAATAATAAAATCGCTTCCCATGTCGTTATAGAAGGAAATACCACGATTGGGGATAACAATAAAATATTTCAATTTGCCTCTATAGGTTCAATCCCGCAGGACCTTAAATATAAAGGGGAAGATACAAAACTTATTATAGGAAACAATAACATCATAAGGGAATATGCAACATTTAATACCGGAACCGTGACTGGAAACGGCGTTACCGTGGTTGGCGATTCTAATCTGTTTATGATGCATGTTCATGTGGCGCACGATTGTATTATCGGCAATCATGTAATTCTCGCAAATAATGCTACATTAGCGGGGCATATCGAGATTCATGATTATGCCATACTGGGAGGTATTTGTGCCGTTCATCAGTTTGTAAGAGTCGGCGAATCGGCTCTGATTGCCGGCGGTTCAATGGTTGTTCAGGATATTCCGCCGTACCTTATTGCATCGGGAGATAGGGCGAGGATATATGGAGTAAATAGAATAGGCTTGGAAAGGAGGGGCTTTTCGAAAGAGGACATAGACAAAATAAAAAATGCCTTTAAAATTATATATAGATCAAAAGTTACCACCAAAGCCGCATTAGAAAAGATAAAACTGGAGTTAAACGGTTCGGATAAAATAGAAAAGTTTACTGATTTTATCGAAAAATCCAAAAGAGGCATAACAAGGTAGCTTTTAATTTATGGAAGAAGATAAAAATATTGGAATAATTGCCGGTTACGGAGAGTTTCCTCTAATATATATAAATGAACTAAAATCCAAAGGGTATTCCGTGAAGGTGTGCGCGATAGAGGAAGAAGCCGACAAGGGTTTAATGAAGCATGCGGATTCGATTATTTATATAAGCGTCGGCCAGCTTGGGAAATTGGTAAAATTTTTTAAATCCGAAGGGGTTAGAGATGTAATTATGGCAGGCAAGGTAAAAAAAACCCTTATGTTTAAAAAGGTCAAACCGGATTTAAAGGCCATCACGCTTTTTTTATCGCTTAAGGATAAAAGGGACGATACCATCTTAAACGCAATTTGCAATTTCTTCGAAAAAGAAGGCATAACCGTAGTTCCGCAGACCAAGTATATAACTTCGATTTTCTTGCCAAAGGGTG
Source organism: Deltaproteobacteria bacterium (assembly GCA_023489335.1). Lineage (GTDB taxonomy): Bacteria > SZUA-79 > SZUA-79 > Acidulodesulfobacterales > Acidulodesulfobacteraceae > Acidulodesulfobacterium. The sequence continues at coordinate 105,612 of JAMDCP010000002.1, forward strand.
TTGCTTCTAAACGGGTTCCCACCAAAAAAGAAATGGAAGACATCAACTTTGGATTAAACGCCGCAAGATTGATTGCCGCTGCCGATATTGGACAGACCGCCGTCATAAAGGATAAATCGGTTATGGCGTTAGAAGCGATAGAGGGAACGGATGAAGCAATTATAAGAGGAGGAAAACTTGCGAGCGGCGGGGCTGTCGTCGTAAAAGTCAACAAGCCGAACCAGGATCTAAGATTTGATGTTCCTGCCGTCGGCGGCAATACGATAGATGCTCTTGTATCGGTTAATGCCACTTGTTTGGCATTCGAAGCCAACACCATTGTTTTAAACAAAGAAGAGTTTATTAAAAAAGCGAATGAATCATCCATTTCCGTATATGTAATGTAAATTTATATTAAACTATATTAAAAACCCGACAAAAATTGGCAAAAGTACTTATTATTGCAGGAGAGCTTTCAGGGGATATATTTGCCTCCGGCTTAATTAAATACATTAAAAAAATTAAACCGGAGGCAATGTATTATGCGATGGGAGGAGAAAATCTAAAATCGGAAGGGGCAGAACTGATTGCGGGAATTGATGATTTAGCCGTTATGGGCTTTACGGAGGTTATATGCAAGATAAAGACAATCAAGAGGGTTTTAAAAAATGTTTCGAACTGGATAAGGCTTAATAAACCGGATGTTATCATATTGGTCGATTTCCCCTCTTTTAATTTTAAAATAGCAAAGTTATCGCACAAGTTAAAAATTCCCGTAGTTTATTTTATTCCTCCAAAAATATGGGCATCAAGATATAAAAGGATCAATTTTATAAAAAAATATATTAAATTTGTGATTGTTATTTTTCCATTCGAGCTTGAAATTTATAAAAAAGCGGGTATCGAAGCGTACTATTTCGGGAATCCGTTGTACGAATTAGAATATAAACAGGAAATGCAAACTAAAGAAAGGAGCAGGAATTATCCCGTAATTTCATTTTTACCAGGTTCAAGAAAGACCGAACTTAAATATCACGCAAACCGGATTGTTAAGTCTTTACAGCTTATAAAATCTGCTTATAAAGACGCTTTTTTTATCTTCCCGTTTAGAAAAGGAATAGATTCATCCCCTGTTCTTCATGTGTTGAAAAAGAAAAATATACCGCAAGATTGGTATATTATTACAGACTCCGTTAACGATGCTTTAGTTTTAAGCGACATAATCGTAGCGGCAAGCGGAACAGCCTCTTTAGAAGCGGGATTTTATAAAAAACCGGTAATAATCGTGTATTATTTAAATTTTTTAACTTATTTAATAGCTAAGGTTTTGGTCAGGATTAAGTACATCGGGCTTATAAATATAATGGCAAATAAATTGGTAATTCCGGAGCTTATAGAATCGAAATTTACCCCACAAAATGTCTTTATGGAAATAGATAAAATTTTAAGAGACGATTCCTATAAAAACTCTATTACAGATGAAATTTCAAATGTAATTTCCACTTTAAAAACCCATGTTAACCCGCTTGAAGCATCCGCTAATTTGATATATGATAAAACATTAAAAAATGTTTAACTTTTTAGCCCTCAGGACAAGTCAAAAATTGCTATGAAAAAAGACTTCAATATCTTAAAAAGATTGGTTCCTTATATACTTCCTTATAAAAAAAGGTTGATATTGGCCATGATAAGCATGGCTATAGTTTCGGTTTTAACGGGACTTCTTGCTTATGTTGTCAAACCCCTCATAAACAACATATTTATAACAAAAAGCTATGAAGATCTCCTGCTCATCCCTCTTCTCGTGATGGCTATTTTTGTGGTGAAAAACATTTTCTATTATGCGGAGTTTTATTATATAGGCAATGTCGGGCAGAACATAATAAGAACATTGAGAGACGAGGTCTATTCCGCTATCGTAAAATTTCCCGTTCCCAAATTAAACAAGATCCCTACAGGTGTTTTAATTGCAAGAATAACCTACGATATAAATATTATTCAAAGAACGGTTTCAGATTCGGTAAGCGCGATTATGAAGGATATATTGACAATACTCGTGCTTATCGTTGTCGTGTTTTATATGGATTTTTATCTGGCGGTAGTCGTTTTTGTATTATTTCCCGTGGTTATAATTCCTGTTGCGCTTCTTGGGAAAAAAGCGAGAAAAACGAGCACTGACACGCAGACAGAAATGGGTAATATTACCAAATTTTTAGATGAAACCATCTCGAGTTTAAGGACAGTAAAGGCTTATAATATGGAAGAACTTGAGATTAGCCGTTTTAAAAAATTGTCGGACAATCTTTACAGATTCTTAATGAGAATGACAAAGATCAGGGGATTAACCGTACCGTTTGTCGAATTAATAGGTGGCGTTTCGGTTTCCCTCATCATATTCATAGGGGGGCTGCAGGTAATAAAATATGGCTATACGCCCGGCAATTTCTTTTCTTTTTTAACAGCAATCCTCTTGCTTTACGAGCCGGTTAAAAGCCTCTCGCGGTTAAACAATAGCTTGCAGGAAGGTATTGCGGCGGGAACGCGGATTTTTGAGATAATAGACGAGAGTCCTGAAAAAATTGGCGCTCAACGCTCATTGCCAAAGGAAATAAACAGCTTAGAGATAAGAAATCTTTATTTTAGTTATGATAAGAGCAAAGGTTACGATTTAAAAAACATAAATATTAAAGCGCTAAAGGGTGAAACGGTTGCTATCGTTGGTTATTCAGGGGCGGGTAAAAGCACCATCTCGATGTTGATACCCCGTTTTTACGAGCCAGATAGCGGGGAAATATTAGTGAACGGAATAAATACCAGCGAATTTAATTTAAAGGATTTAAGAAATAGTATTTCATATGTATCGCAGCATGTAATTTTATTTAATGAATCAATCAGGTTTAATATCGCTTACGGCAGTTTTTCCAAAGACACTGAGGATATAATAAAGGCTTCTAAATTTGCCTTTGCCCATGATTTTATTATGAAACTTCCGAACGGCTATGACACGGTTGTTGATGAAGCAGGGTTAAGGCTCTCCGGAGGGGAAAAACAAAGGATACTCATTGCCAGGGCTTTTTTGAAGGATGCCCCTATAATTATACTCGACGAAGCCACTTCTTCTTTGGACAGCGAGTCCGAAAAAGAGATTCAGGGCGCCCTGTTTGGAACGGACGGCCACCCTTACGGCCTATGCCAAAATAAAATTGCGATAATCATTGCCCACAGGCTATCCACGGTAAAAAGAGCCGACATCATATATGTTTTAGAAAATGGTGAAATAGTCGAAAGCGGAAATCACGAAGAGCTAATCGAAATTAACGGTATTTATAAAAATCTTCTTATCAAGCAAATGGGTAATTAATTCATTGAAAAAGCCTTTGTTTATTTTATACAATCTTTTATTAATCATCATCCTGCCGTTTTTCTTTATATGGATGCTATTTCTTTATTTTATAAAGGATAAAAGAGGGACGGGGTTTTTTAATAAACTTTTTCCGTCCCTAAACAGAGGCGTAAACGAATTTAATTTTGAAAACGGGGTTTGGGTACATACCGTATCTTTAGGCGAGCTTAAAGCATCGGCAAATTTTATCGCTCTGCTGATAAAAGAAATTAGAAAACCCGTTTATCTTTCCGTGGTCACCAAAACAGGTTATGATTACGCAAAAACATGTTACGGAAAAGACAAAGAACATATTTATGTTTTCTACTTTCCTTACGACTTTTATTTTTCCATCAAATCCGTTCTCGGCATGCTAAATCCTGCATTATTTATATCCATTGAAACCGAAATATGGCCGAATTTATTTAATATGTTAAAAAAAAGAAAAATTCCGGTTTCCATTATAAATGCCAGATTATCCAATAAATCATATAAAAATTATTTAGTTCTGGATTTTTTTTTTAAATATGTTTTTGAAAGCATTGGTTTAGTTCTTTGCACATCCGGGGGATATAGCGATAAATTTTTCAAACTTGGCGTAAAAAAGGAAAATATTCATATAACGGGGAATATGAAATTTGATTCAAGCCTTGCAAATTTTACGGAAGAAATTGCTAAAAAAATGGAGAATTTAAAAAACATATTTAAAGGCGGCAGGGTAATAGTTGCAGGCAGCACTCATAAAGAAGAAGAGAGATTAATTTTAGATGCCTTTTTAAAATTAGATAAAAAAGATGAAAATTTTTTTCTTTTTATAGCGCCAAGACATCCCGAAAGGTTTGAATATGTTAATAACCTTATAAGCGGCTACAACTTGCAATGTTACAGGCTTTCCTCTATTTATTCATCAAATTATAAACTTGCCCCTCCGCTTAATAATGATTTTAAAAAGGCGGGCTCAGCCGACCTAAAGGTTGTTATTTTAGTGGATATAATCGGAGAACTGATGGCGATATATAGCTTATGCGATGTTGCTTTCATAGGGGGGAGCATGGTGCAAGCCGGAGGGCATAATTTATTAGAGCCGTTATTTTTTGGAAAGCCCGTAATTTTTGGTAAATATGTGGAAAATTTCTCGGAGATCGCGGGTAAAATTATTGAAATTAGGGCAGGTAAAAAGGTAGCATCTCCAGAAGAATTATATAATGCGTTATTACATTACTTATACGATGAAAAGGCAATAAAAGATGCAAGAGAAAGCGGTTTAAATCTTATATCGCAAAATAAAGGGTCATCATTAAAAAATTTGGAATATATAGCCGGATTATTAAAAAAATAAGGCTCATAATCGTTATTTGACATATTTATTGATTCATTAGATTCAAGAAATCGGCGTTCGATTTTGTATTTTTAATTTTATCGATTAAAAATTCCATTGCTTCGGCCGTATCCATATTAGATAAAACCTTTCTTAAAACCCAAATCTTTTTGAGATGGTCTTTGTCGATAAGAAGTTCTTCCTTTCTGGTGCCTGATTTATTTATATCGATGGCGGGGAATATTCTTTTTTCCGCAAGTTTTCTGTCTAAGTTTACCTCCAAATTTCCCGTTCCCTTAAACTCTTCAAAAATTACCTCATCCATTCTGGAGCCCGTCTCTATTAAAGCAGTTGCTATTATGGTAAGGCTTCCTCCTTCCTCTATATTTCTTGCCGCTCCGAAAAACCTTTTTGGCTTATGAAGGGCATTTGAATCAACCCCGCCCGATAGAACCTTTCCCGAGGATGGAATGGTTACATTATAAGCCCTGGCAAGCCTTGTAATAGAGTCCAGCAGGATAACTACATCTTTTCCGGTTTCGACAATTCTTTTTGCCTTTTCTATCACTATTTCGGCAATCTGGATGTGTCTTTGAGGCGGTTCGTCAAATGTGGAACTGATTACTTCGCCGTTCACCGACCTTTGCATATCGGTAACTTCCTCCGGCCTTTCGTCGATTAAAAGAACCATCAGAAAAATTTCTTTATGGTTGGCATTTATAGCGTGGGCTATGTCTTTTAAAAGCATTGTTTTTCCTGCCCTTGGAGGCGACACGATTAAACCCCTTTGACCCTTTCCTATAGGAATAAGTAAATCCATCAGTCTTGTAGATAAATTTTTTGGATCGAATTCAAGTTTTATCCTGCTTTCCGGATACAAAGGCGTCAGGTTGTCAAATAGTATTTTTTCTTTGGCAACTTCCGGGTCTTCGAAATTAACGCTTTCTACCTTAAGGAGCGCGTAAAACCTTTCGCTATCTTTCGGCGGCCTGATTACCCCGCGAATAGTGTCGCCGGTTCTAAGCCCGAACTTTCTAATCTGGGACGGCGATACATAAATGTCGTCAGGCCCGTGAAGATAATTTGCCTCAAGCGACCTTAAAAATCCGTATTGGTCGGGCAAAATTTCAAGCACGCCTTCGCCCGAAAGCAAACCGTTTTTTTCGGCTTGCTGGTTTTTTTCGGTTTCTGCCTGAAGCAGGGCATATATTAAATCTTGCTTGCGCATCCCCGATGCTCCTTCTATATTATAATTCTTTGCTATCTGCAATAACTCTGAAATTTTTTTTGCGGATAATTCTTTAATATTCATAAATACCTCTTAAATTTAAAATTTTATTTTGATTATTTTTTTATTGCCTTATAATTATACTATGGACCATTTGCTTTTCCTTCTGGCATCTATGCGATGGCCTTCGGCTAAGTCTAAAATCATTCGTTCATTATTGCCGTCCGCGGGGAATGTCGAAACACCGGCATTTAATGACAATATGTCCTGGTTTTCATTCTTAAAGTTTGCCTCAACCTCAGAAAAAATAGTTTTTAAAATATCTTTGACCGGGTTCTTATCCATACCTGGAAACATTATAATAAATTTATTGCCGTATCTGGCGGCTATATCAAATATTCTTGTATGTTTTTTAATAATATTTGCTATTACTCCTATGCTTTTGTCTCCCGCGCTGTGGCCAAATATGGAGTTTAGTTTATTTAATTGATTTATTGAAATCAAAGCAACGGATAATATCCCTTTTTCATTGGCAATTTTTTGCATCTCTTGAAAAAGTTTTTCATGGAAATACTTGAAATTGTTGAGTCCCGATACATAATCGATCTGGGAACAATCCCTCATAGTTTGAACGCATTTGTTTGAGTTTAAGATGTACGCAAGCACGGAAAAGATTGTATTAAATACATTGGTTTTTTCATTTCCACAGCTCTTAAACCCCGGGACCGAGTACATTATTACAAAATATGAGTCCGTATATGAGGTTTTTAGTTCATAGCCGTAAAACTCCGCTACATTATCGTGCTCAAATAAAAAGCTATATTCGGGATACTTTTCGCGTTCTTTTTTGAAATCTATATATAAGCAGCCCTGAACAGATTTTATTTCTTTTAATATGGATAACGGAGGATTTCCATTAAATTTTTTAACATATTCAAGGGAAACCCCCCTTGAAATTTCTATTTTTTCTTCCAAATTATATTTTTTATATATAAACATTATTGCCGTTGCCCCGAATGTATATTCAAAACCGATATTAATGAAATGAAATATCTCCTCTACCGATTTTCTTTGATTGGCAAATTCTAAAAGTTCATTTATAAATGTATAGCCTAAATCTTCGCATTTGCGATATTCTTCCATAGATATACCCCCTTTTATTTTAATAAATCAGGGAATCGGGAAATGTCAATCCTTTGAGGTTCTATTTTTAAGTACGATAAATGTTGTTTAGAAAGTTTATTAATAGCTGAATTTGGGGAATTAAAAATTTAAATCCGTAATTATTATTGATTATAAAATCAGATTTTTTAATTTTTTCTGCCTGGTTTAATTGATTTTTATCCCTTTTTGCAAAATCATCAAAAGTAAATTTTTTATATGATCTTTTAATCCTTCTTGAGAAATCGCAGGTAACAAGGATAGTTTTGTCTAACTTCCGGTAATATCCGGATTCGATAATAACTGCGCCTTCGATTATTGCCGTGGATTTTTTACTTCTTTCAAGTATATTATTGATATTTGTTCTTAAAGTTGGATAGATTATATTTTCTAAAGCCTTTTTCTTAGATGGGTCTGAAAAAATAACCTCTGCCAGAATTTTCTTATTAATCTCATTATCTTTATTTAAAATGTTTTTACCAAAAAAAGCAACAATTTTTTTATATTCTATCGTATTTTTTTTAAGCAGTTTTTTGGCCTCTAAGTCAAGGTTCAAAGTTAAGAATCCGTAACCCTTTAATAAATTAAGAACCGTAGTTTTTCCGGAACCTATGGAACCCGTCAAACCTATTTTTATCATTTTTTTCAGGATACCTTTTTCATATTATAATAAAAGAAACCTGCCTTTTGTCCGTTTTATTGCGCCTATAGCTATAAAAATTTTTATCCTCAAAATTACATTTATTCAAATCATGGATATTTTCCTTATTAAATCCGTTTATGCTAAGCTCGTTTTTTAAGAAACCCTTCAAATCAAAAAAAAGATTGTTTTTATCCGCATTTCTTTTAAAAAATTTTTGATTTAGCGGGTTTTTAGCTATAAATTTATTCAAAAAATCTTCTTTGACTTCGTAGCAATTTTTGCAAATAGAAGGACCTATTATAATAATTACATCGTCTAAATTTGATTGAAAATAATCTGTCAATATATTTCCGGCATTTGCTATTATGCCTGTGTAAGCCCCTTTCCAGCCGCAGTGGACGGCGCCTATAACCCTTTTAATGCGGTCGTAAAAGAGAACGGGAACGCAATCGGCAGTCCTTATGCAAAGCATTATGCCTGTTTTCTGAGTAAAAGCCCCGTCGGCTTCGGCTAAATTTAAACCGTAATAATCATCTTCATCCTTTATTCGAAAATCTTTGTTTAAAACTATGATGTTATTACCGTGAACCTGCTTAACTTCATAAATGTACATATCTTTTTTATTGAAACCTGCAGGAATATATCCTGAAAGTTCTTTTCTTGCATCACGGTTTTCCAATTTAAAATCAAGCGCATTGTCCATAAACCCATATGCTATGCGGCTATTATTTAAGTCTAAATCTTTAATGGCGTGAATCATATTTTACCCTCCGCATTAAAAGCCCATAGCATGTCCATAGGAACTTCCGCCTTTAAGACCATTTTTTCTCCGGTTTTTGGATGAAAAAATTCCAGCATATATGCGTGAAGCATCTGTCTTTTTACAAAGTTTAAGCTCTTATATCTATCCAACAGATCTTTCCTTTTATAGACTTTATCTCCTACTATAGGATGGCCTGTTTCAAAAAGCGACACCCTGATTTGATGGGTTCTTCCGGTATGCGGCATTACCTTAAGCAATGTCGCTGCGGCATCTATCTGCCTTACAGTTTCAAATCTGGTGAGGCAATATTTCCCCGTTTCCTTGGTTATTTGCATTCTGATCCTGCTTTTCGTATCCCTTTTTATAAATCCCTCGATACAGCCGTCTTTTTGTGGAAAAAGACCATAACATACAGCAAGATATGTTTTTTTTATTTCCCTGTTTTTAAAGCTCGAAATAAGTGCGTTATGGGAAAAATCATTTTTAGCGATTAACATTATTCCCGAAGTATCTTTATCCAATCTATGGACTATCCCCGGTCTTTCAACGCCGCCGATGCCCGAGAGGTCAGATATTTTTCCAATCAAAATATTAACGAGGGTGTTGCCGTAATTTCCTTTTCCGGGATGAACGGCAATGCCCGCAGGTTTATTTATTACGGCGATGCAGTCATCTTCATAAATTATTTCAAGTTCATAGTCTACGGGGGTTAGCCCTGTTTTTTTTATTTCCAGTTCTTTTACGGTTAATACCGAACCTTCTTTTAATTTATAGGCCGGCTTTTTAACGATTAACCCGTTAACCGTCACATTGCCGCTTAATATAAGTTTTTGAATATACGCCCTCGTATTGTCAAGCAATTGGGTTTTCAAAAATAAATCTAATCTTATATTGCCATAAGGGCAAACAAATGAAGCTATTCCCATAAAACTCTTCCGGTCATTTCCCCCGGTGTATTTAAGCCCAGCAATTTAAGAATTGTCGGGGCTATGTCGGCAAGTCTTCCTGGTTTTAATATCGGAATTTCCTTCGGATAATTAGAAACGATAGCAAACGGCACAGGATTAAGAGTATGATTAGTCATGGGCATCCCGTTTTCATCCAACATCGTTTCGGCATTTCCATGGTCTGCCGTTATAATGCAGGCATGATTCTGATCCAAAATTGCAGGGACTATCTCGCTAAGAGCTGAATTTACCGCCTTAACCGCCTTAACGGCGGCATTATAATTTCCGGTATGGCCTACCATATCGCAGTTTGCGAAATTACAGACTATTAACTTGTATTTATTGGATTTAATTCTTTCTATTAAGGCATCCTTAATCTTAAAAGCGCTCATTTCTGGTATCATATCGTAAGTTTTATATTCCCTCGGAGAGGGTATCAACAATCTATCCTCGTTTTTAAATGGTTCTTCTCTCCCGCAGTTGAAAAAATATGTTACATGGGCATATTTTTCGGTTTCGGCTATCCTGAGCTGACTTAAGCCATGATCGGAGATAACCTGCCCTAAAATATTGGCATAATTTTCTGGTTCTATGATATAGCCGTTTTTAAACGAGTCGTCATATTTGGTCATCGATATAAAATTTTTAACTGGCTTAAATCCATCTCTGGAAAAATTATTAAAATCCTGAGATGTAAGAGCCGTTGTCAGTTGTTTAGCCCTGTCTGCCCTGAAGTTAAAAAATAAAACACCGTCGTCCCGGCCTATTGAACCGTTCTTTCCATCCTTATTGTTAATTACGATGGGTGGCACAAACTCATCCGTTATTCCGTCATCGTAGAACTTTTTTATGCACTGGACGGGGTCGTCGAATCTTTCTCCGTTTAATCCCGTAAGAAGATCGAAAGCCCTTTTTGTCCTATCCCATCTTGTATCCCTGTCCATTGCATAAAATCTGCCGCATATTGTGGATAAGAAAACAAAAGTTTCTAACTTTCCAACCTCTTCCATTAATTTTTTTAAGAAAATTTCTGCGCTTTTTGGCGGAGAATCCCTGCCGTCTAAAAATGCATGAATATAAATCTCACTCACCCCGTTAGCCCTGAAAAAACGGATTAAGTATAATAAGTGGGATAATTCGGAGTGGACCCCGCTTTCGGATAAGAGACCCATGAGGTGGACCCGTGAATTTCCGTTTTTGATTTTTTCTAAAAATGAAGATAATGCTTTATTATTTTTTAAGGTATCGTTTTCGATTTGCATATCTATTTTTGTCAAATCCTGCATCGTAATCCTTCCGGCGCCGATATTGGAATGCCCCACTTCCGAGTTACCCATCGTGTTTTCGGGCAAGCCGACATCTTTGCCGTGAGTGGTTAGAGTCGTAAACGGATAATTTTTAAAGATAGAATTTATGAACCCGGGATTTGCATTTATTATAGCGTTACCTTTTGCGGAAGGCGACAAACCGAAGCCGTCCAAAATAATCAAAGCTAACCCGTCATATTTTTTCATTTGCTTGGCCTGTTTACTCCGAAATCAATGACTGGATATTTTTAATGTCGTCTTTTTGTCCGCTTTCATAAAGCGTTCCGGAGGTTTTTATATTAAATGTATTCCATAGGTTGCAGGATGGGCAGATCGAAGAATAATTGTAAGAAACAAACCCGCAATTTGAACAGGTAAAAGGTAACTTGATCGGATATTGGCCTTTAAGAGCCTTTCTAAAATTTACGGCGGAATCGTTATACTTTCCTCTTTTAAAGTAACATTCCGCTAAAAGAAGGCTGAGAGAATTGTCTTTAAAGATTGAAGCGGGGATTTCATGAAGGCTTGAAAGCGCATCGTCAACCATTTCTAATCTCGTATATAGTTTCCCCAAAAATAGCCTGTATTCCCATTTTTCGGGGTTATCATAAATAAGTTCTTGATAAAATTTAATAATATTTTCTGGATGATTAGTTTTTATCGCTATATCTTCAATTTTGATTAAAATAGCGAAATTGCCGGTTTTTAAAAATGCCTTTTCCCATAAATCGAATACTTCGGGGTATTTCCCTTTTTTAATATAAATGTCTCCCAGAGATATGTATGCAGGGACAAAATTTTTATTTTGGGTTAACACCTGGTTAAATCTTTTAGCGGATCTTACGGTATCATTTTCCGTTTCTAAAAGATACTTTCCGAATTCATATTTAAGCCCGAGCATAACCAATTCTTCTTTTTTATTGGTTTCTTTATCTTTTGATTCTGCGAGAAAGAGTTTAGCCATCTTATACGCATTTTTCCATTCGCCTTTTTTTATGTAAATATCTTTTAACTGCGTTATTGCATATAGATTATCGCTTGAGGATTCTAACGCCTTATTGTAATAAACTATTGCTTTATCATATTCTTTGTTTAATTTATATAGATTTCCGGCTTCATTAAGAGCGTTAATATTATCTTTTTCTATTTCCAGCGCTTTATTTAAGTTAAATTCGCTATCTTTGATTTTTCCTTTATGTTTATAAATCTTAGCCAGAAGTAAATAACCGCTTATGCTGTTTTCATAGACGGATAAATATTTTTTTATTAAGTCTATCGCCTTGTCGTATTGTCCTTTAATATAGAAATCGTAAGCTTTGTTGATGGAATTATCTATTTCCGTTTTTATAAACTGCTTTCTTTTAAAGAAAAGATTTTTTATCTGGGAAATTAGGTCCTTTAAAATATTTATAGACAGGACAAGAACAATTCCAACCAAAAATGCCGAAAAAATATAAATTATAAGATATTCATTAATTATGTGCTGGGAGCCCGGGGCGTAATGCAGCGGAATCTTCACCGGGTTAAGCATGTAAAGATACTCAAAGAAAGCTATCAGCACCAGGATGGCGATTATTAATGTAATGATATACATAAATTATATAATGATTTATGGGTTATTTTTCCACAATTAATTCTTTGGCATCGGGCCATAACCCTTCGAGGTTATAGTAAGGCCTTAAATCGTCGTGGATTATGTGTATTATAACATCTCCATAGTCAATCACAACCCACCTCGAACCGGAAAGTCCCTCTACCCCAAAGGGGCGCTTTTTTATAGAATCTATTAAGTTGTTGGCTATCGATGATATTTGACGATCCGATGAACCGCCTGCGATAATAACAAAATCGGTTATCGTGGAAATCCTTCTAATATCGAGCACGATAACATCGTGAGCCTTTTTATCCAAAAGGGAGTCTATAATAGACCTTATAGTTTTATTTGTTCTTTTTAGTTTTTTTCTTTCGATTTTTAAGTTAGTTATTTTAAACCGCCTTCTTATAGTTATAAGAGTTAAATATACACCTTTTTATTTATTATATAATTAATAACATCCTTTGGCAATAGATATAGGTTGGAAATGTTTTTCTTAAAGTTATTTCTGATTATCGTAGATGAAATATCCATTCTTGTTATTTTAAAGAAATTTACATATTTATTTTTAGATGTAATAAATCTTTTGTTTTCATGGTCGATATTTATTTGGTCTTTTATCCCGTCCGGCAAAAAAGATGTAAGTTTTATTAGCTCTTTTGGATTAAACTTTATATTGTTCCTGTTAATAACGATAAAATTAATCATATCGAAGAGCAGTTCGCCGTTTTTCCAATTTTTTAAATCAAAATATGAATCCATTCCTATAATAAAATATAAATCGTCATTTGGATATAATTTATTAAATTGAATAATGGTGTCATAAGAGTAAGAAATTCCACCCCTTTTAATTTCGATATCCGAAACAGCGAATTTTTTACGGCCGTTTATTGCGATATTTATCATTTCAAGCCTGTTTTTGGGGTTTGAAGGTACTTTTCCTTTATTCGAAGTTATATTTGTCGGGACAAATATAACTTTTTCCAAAAAGTTTTGCGTAATTTCTTCCGCAGCCCTTAAATGCCCGTAATGAATCGGATTGAATGTTCCGCCGAAAATACCGGTCTTCATAGCCTTGTCTGATAGTTGCCAAAAACGATAAATTTGGTCGTGGTAAGTTCCCTTGCGCCCATCGGTCCAAATGCATGAATTTTTGAAGTGGATATGCCGATTTCCGCCCCGAGCCCGAGTTCAAAGCCATCGTTAAATCTGGTAGATGCGTTGATAAGAACGCAGGAGGAGTTTACCCTCTTTATAAACTCCATAGCATTGGCGTAATTTTCGGTGAGTATTGCTTCGGTATGATTTGAACCGTGTTTTTTAATATGTTCTATGGCGGCATCCATATCGGGAACCGATTTTATGGCTAAGGTAAGGTTTAAATATTCGGTATCCCAATCTAAATCTTGCGCCGCTATAAGAAAATTAAATTTATTTTTGTAAATATTTAAAATTTCGCTGTCAACTCTCACTTCCACGCCGTTTTTTTTAAGTTCGCCGAGCATTTCCGGCATAAACCCGTCAAGTATAGAGGAATGGACTAAAAGCGTTTCCAATGCATTGCAAACGGACGGCCTTTGAATTTTTGCATTAACAATGACATTAAGCGACTTCTTAATATCGGCATACTTATCGACATATATATGGCATATACCTTTGTCGTGTTTTATCACAGGGATTTTGGAGTTTTCCGTAACATAAGATATAAGTCCTTCCCCGCCTCTCGGTATTATTAAATCGATGTATTTTTTTTGGGAAATTAATTCTTTAATAGCCGTTCTATCGGTATAAGGAACTATCGAAACTATTTGAGGCGGAAGGCCGTTAAGATTTAAACTTTTCGAGATTACCTCCGCCAGTATCATATTGGAATTAAAAGCCTCAGACCCGCCCCTCAAAATTACGGCATTTCCCGATAACAGGCAAAGTATGGATGCATCTATTGTAACGGTCGGCCTCGATTCATAAATAATGCCTATGACGCCCAGCGGTATCCGCATCTTTCCGACCATAAGCCCGTTTGGCCTGACCGTAATATCTTCTATTTCTCCCACGGGGTCTTTAATTTTCTCTACATCTTCTATTGACTTAATCATTGAATTAAATGCCTTTTCGGAAATTGTCAGCCTGTCAACCATTGGAGCGCTAAGACCGCGGGACTTTGCATTTTCTACATCCTTTCTATTTTCAAGGATTATATTATTTTTGTTTTCGATTAAAAGGTTTTTAATCGTATTAAGTATATTTAGTTTTGTATTTATCCCGGCGCTTGCGATAAAACTGCTCGCGGCACATGCCTTTCTTGCAATTTCTTCGATTGATCCTGTTTCTGGTTCCATAAGCATTACCTTAATTAAAATAAATATGGTTAAGTTTTATTGTAATTTTATTATCATGCTCTTAATATATTTAAGCGGTGACGGCCAATTTGTCTTTGTGTACAACTAAAGCCGAAAGTCTGCCTTCGCCAAATTTTGTTTTTATTTCATGAGATTTGAGTCCTTTAATTATCTTTATATCCTTTGAATCAAAATTAGATATGCCGATAGAAAAAATTTTGCCTTCCTCGTTAACGATATAAACCCCCTCTCCTTTTTTAAATTCGCCGTTTACCGCAAGAATACCGCTTGCAAGAAGGCTTTTATTTTTGTTGATAATTGCATCTACGGCCCCCTTATCGATTACTATTTGCCCTTTTTTTTCCATACCGAATAAAAGCCAGTGTTTTTTCTTGTTAATGTTGTTTTTTAAAGATGGAATAAATGTTCCCGTCAGTATGCCGTCCGCAAGCGAATCAAGGCTTTTTCCGTCCTTGCCGGAGATAATAATCGTGTCTATTCCTGCTCCTGCGGCAATAAACGAAGCGTAAAGTTTTGATTTCATTCCGCCCGTGCCTTGCAAACTTTTAGATGTTTCTTTAAAATCTCTTATGAAATCCTTTATGTTATCTATTGTTTTAATAAGCTTCGCATCTTTATGCAATACAGGATTTTTATCGTAAACGCCCCGGACATTTGAAAGAATTATTAATAAGTCGGCGCATACGAGGTTTGAAACGAGAGCCGACAGATGGTCATTGTCGGAGAATTTTATCTCTTCGTAAGAAATAGTATCGTTTTCATTTATAATCGGCACAACCTTATTCTTCAATAGCTCGTATATCGTGTTTCTTGCATTGACGAATCTTTTTCTGGAAGATATATCATCTTTTGTTAAAAGAATTTGCGCTGTTTTTATTCCATATTTTTTAAAAGAAGAGCCGTAATTTTTCATTAAGAGCGCCTGTCCGCAAGCGGCAAAGGCCTGTTTTTCCGGCATGCTGAAATTATTTGAAGGTGGCGGAGTATTTAATATATCTTTTCCTGCGGCTATTGCGCCCGATGAAACCAATATTACTTCTTTTTGCTGTTGTATTAAGGAATGCGAAAAACTACAAATCCTTTTAAAAGCGGATAAAGAAAGTTTATCTTTATCGTTAAGGAGCACTTGAGTGCCAATTTTTAAAACTATTCTTTTTTTGGAATCCAAATATTTTTTAAAATCGTTTAATCCATTGTATTCTTTATTCATTTACGCTTTTTGTTATTTTCTGAAAAATTTATATATTGCATTTTTATAATTATTATAACTTATTTTGTTATAAAGTTAATTATTTTTTGAATCAACTAATCAATTTGTTTAAATTATTTTTTAATTCGTCTATCCCGGTATTTTCTGATGCGGAAATAAAAAGCGGTTTAATACCCTTTTTATCGAAAAATTTATTAATTTTATTCTTTATTTTATTAAGTTCTTTTAAATCCGGTATTAAATCGATTTTATTTATGACGATTATCTGATTTTTTTTAAGGATTTCTTCATTGAATTTATTTATTTCGTTTATGACTGTTTCGTACCGATTTTCGACTTCGGCAATATTGCCTATTTCGATTAAATGCAGAAGTATGTTCGATCTTTCGATATGCTTTAAAAATCTTAAACCTAAACCCGCCCCGGAGGCTGCTCCGCTAATAATGCCGGGTATATCGACTATTGTAAATGTTTTGCCCGCATCTTCGCTGCGGCAGACGCCGAGGCTTGGCGTTTTTGTAGTAAAGGGGTATGGCGCTATTTCGGGATGGGCTCCGGATAATTTAGAAATAAGGGTGGATTTTCCGGCATTGGGAAGGCCGATTATTCCTATATCGCCCAGGCTTTTAAGAACAAGGCTGATTTTTTTTGTTTGCCCCTGTATCCCGGGCTGCGAAAACCGCGGTCTTCTGTTTATGGAGGACTTAAAAAAGGTATTTCCTTTCCCACCCCTGCCGCCCTGCAAAACTTTAAATTTTTCCCCGTCTTTCGTCAAGTCGGCTATTATTTCGCCGGAGTCGTAATCGATTATTGTCGTTCCAACGGGAACATTTAAAATAATGTCTTTTCCGTTCCTCCCCTTTTTATTATTACCCTGTCCATTCCCGCCGTTTTCGGCGGCAAACCTTGGCTTATATCTGAAATCCAGCAGGCTTGTTATGTTATGCGATGTTTTAAAAATGACATTCCCGCCGTCCCCGCCGTCCCCGCCGTCGGGTCCCCCTTTAGGAATGAATTTTTCTCTCCTGAAACTCACTGCGCCTTTACCTCCGTTGCCGGAGGCTATAGTTATTACGGCGTTATCGACAAATCTCATCTTAATAATATTATGGTTCTATTTTATTATTTTTTAAAACAATGTAATTTAGATAAAATCGGCGAGGGATTTTGGGGAGAAAGACAAAGCTGCCTAAAATGCCGTCATTTCCGCTAATGCGGGAAAGCCTCGAAGGGAAAGGAAAGGAGCGGTAATCCATGCGTTGAACTCTAACCGCGAAGCGCGGATGATTATTTTTCTAATGGGATAATGCTGACGAATTTTCTATTGTTCTTTCCTGCGTGAAATTTAACAAAGCCGCCTATTATAGAGTAAAGGGTATAATCCTTTCCTTCTTTGACATTTTTTCCGGGATGGAAAGATGAACCAACCTGGCGAACAATGATTTCACCCGCTTTTACTAATTCCCCGCCAAATCTTTTCACTCCCCTTCTTTGACCTTGGCTATCCCGGCCGTTTCTGGAACTGCCGCCTGCTTTTTTGTGAGCCATAATTACACCTATGCCTTACTTAAGTAAAATATTATTTATTTTTTTTATTATTCTCGTATTTAAAATTTTTGCACTCGCGATTATTTATGAAATATCGGTTATCTTGACTTCGGTAAAATTTTGCCTGTGCCCTCTTTTTTTTCTTTCGTCTTTACGGCGTTTCATCTTAAACACGATTATCTTTTTTGCTCTTCCGTTTCTGACCACGATACCTTTGACATTTACATCTTTTAAAGCCTGTTCTCCAAAAAGAATGTTATCGTTATTTTTTAGCATACTCGGCTTAAAAAATATTTCATCCCCCTTGTTTTTGCCTACATTCTCAATTCTTATCAGGTCGCCTGCGGATACCTTGTATTGCTTTGAACCTGAATTTATGATAGCGTAATCATTCATGGATAATCCTCTTTACTTAAAAATAAATTTATAAACATAAAAACTAATATTAATAAATTTTTGAAATATTGTCAATAGGTTGAGGTAAAATTTTTCCAATTAATTCTATTCCGGGTTTGTAATTATGTTATAATAATCGAGAACATTAATCAAAAATGTTTATTAACGACCTTTTGAAAGTTTTCTATCGATATTTAATTCATTAATTTATTTATGTTACGGGATTATTTATGGAAAATATGGAAAAACCGGTTTTAGCTTTTAGTTCGGACGATATATTAGATAACATAAATGACGGAATTATCGTTATCGATGAAAATTACAAAATAGTTTATGCAAATAGGCGGTTTTTAAATGATGCCGGCCTGCCCGTTTCGGATGTTATAGGAGGCTATTGTTATAAGATAAGCCATTTCAGGGACGAGCCGTGCGACCCATTATTAGAATCGTGTTCGGTGGAAGAGGTTATTAAAAAAGGGAAGACGGTTAAGGTTATACACGGTCATTACGGGTTGGGAAAAAGGGAAATCGCCGTCGAAATAAACTCATCCCCTTTTTATGATAATTCAACTGGCAAAAGGTATGCGGTCGAGGTTTTAAGATGTTTGGGAAACGGTTCCAACGCCCAGCTCAAATTTAACTTGTCCCAAAGGCTTTCCGAAGTCGGCCTCCTGGCCGAGGGAGTGGCGCATGAAATAAATAATCCGCTTAACAATATATTGGCTTCCGTAGATATGATGAGGATGTGCTTCGGAAACAATGAGCTCATTCAAAGTAATCTTCCCGACGGTTTCAAAGAAGGCATCTGCGATATTAAAAAATATTTTGAATTGATAAGAACGGAGATCGAGAGGTGTAAAGATATCACAAAAAAGCTTCTCCTCCTATCCAGACCCGTATCGGTGAAAACCGATATAGTAAATGTCAATAAATCGGTGGATGAGAGCCTTTCTTTGCTTTCCTTCCTGGCAAACAAGAAGAATGTTATGATAAAGAAAAACTTTGCCGGTTGTCCTCCCCTGATTAGTTTTTCGGAAGCAGGGTTAAGGCAGGTTATACTTAATATAGGGCTTAACGCAATCCAGGCAGTTCAGGAAGAGTCAGGGGTTGTCTATTTTATAACTAAGATAATAAAGGATTATATTTATATATTGATTATAGATAACGGCCAGGGTATTGCGCCGGCCGATATCAAAAAGATTTTTGACCCCTTTTTTTCGAAAAATAAGGGCGCTGGAAGTACGGGGCTCGGGCTTTCCATATCTTTGAGCATAATTAAATCTCTCGGTGGCTCGATCGAGGTCAGGTCTAAACAGGATTTGGGAACAAAATTCGTAATAAAAATACCGGTTAAAAGTAACTTTAGGGAAAATATCGATAAAGAAAAATAAAAGTCATGGATAACAATTTAATTTCTATACTTGTAGTTGACGACGATATAAATTATAGAAATATACTCACTGACTATTTAAGCAGCGAGGGCTATGACGTTAAATCCGCTCCTTCAGCCGAAGAAGCAATAGAAAAATTAGAAAAAGGCTATTTCAATATTATAATATCCGACTTAAAGCTGCCCCGAAAGTCGGGCATAGAACTATTAAAAATTGTAAAATCAAAAACGGAAGATGTAGAAGTAATTATCCTGACAGCTTTCGGAACCGTCGATTCGGCCGTGGCCGCCTTAAAAATCGGCGCCTGCGATTACCTTGTCAAGCCGCTAAGCCTCGAAGAACTCAGTATAACCATAAAAAAACTAATCGAAAATATTAACTTGAAAAATTATGCCGCCTATTTTAAAAGGGAGATTTTTAAGCGGTTTTTTATAGGAAAATCTAAAGCGGCATCGAAGGTAATAGAAGATATTTCCGCCGCCGCCAAATCGGATTTAAATGTTTTGATTACGGGAGAATCCGGCACGGGCAAAGAATTAAGCGCAAATATGCTCCACAAGCTATCGGCCAGAAAAGATAATCCCTTTATAATTGTCGATTCCTGTAATTTATCTGAAAATTTGTTCGAATCGGAGTTGTTCGGCCATGAAAGGGGTTCGTTTACAGGAGCGGACGCCCTTAAAAAAGGGCTTCTGGAATATGCGGACAAAGGAACGCTTTTTATCGATGAGATTGGCGAGGTCAGCGGCATTATACAGGCGAAACTTCTAAGAATATTGGATACGAAAAGCTTCAGAAGGGTAGGTTCGTCCAAAAACCTCTTTATCGACACAAGAATAATAACCGCGACAAATAAAAATCTAAAAAAGATGGTTGAAGAAGGCCGTTTTAGAGGCGACTTATTTTATAGGATAAATGGTTTTACGATAGAGCTTCCGCCTTTAAGAGAGAGAAAAGAAGATATTTCTTATTTAGCCCATTTTTTTATGACAAAAGAAAATAAAATTAAATTTTCAAAGCACCTTTCCGCATCCGCCGAAAGCAAACTTTTAAACTATGACTGGCCCGGCAATGTCAGGGAATTAAAAAATGTTATCGAAAGAGCAATGGTTTTATCCGAAGGCAAAGAAGAAATACCGCCGGAGGCTATCCAGCTCGAAGTTTCGTGTGATAATGACAGGGAGGCGGCCAATGGGAAGACGCTCTTCGATAAAAATCCGACTTTAAGGGAAATAGAGGAAGAATATATCAAGTACCTTTTTTCTAAAAAGCTGAGCAAATCCGAAATTGCAGGTATTATCGGGGTAAGCGAAAGAAATCTTTACAGGAAACTTTCGATGTTAAAGCAAGGACTTAAGCCATAGCATTAGCCTTTCAGTGAATTTAGAATTCATTTAAATGTTTACTTTTTTTGTTTAATTGTATTTAATAATACCGGAATTATATTATTATTTTAATGCCAAAAAAATGGGGGGGTAAATGAAGGGGGGCTTAAATTTCGTTAAAAAGGTCTCTATCAAGGCCAAACTGCTTTTTCTAATCATTTTTGTTTTTATTTTAATTTTGTCGTTTTTAACTTATTACTCTGTTTCCAGCCAGAACAAAATGTCCGTTAAAATGACATCTGCTGACGCCGTCATTACCGCCAAAACGATGCTTTCCAGTTTAAATGCTATGATGCTTAATGGAACTATTTCGAAAAAGTCCGATAGGAGGCAGCTTTTTAAGATATTTAAAAAAATTCAGGGCATTAAAGATGTTAAAGTTATAAGGGGCGAAGCCGTTGATAAAGAATTCGGTCCCGGGCTCAAGCAGGAAAATCCGACAACGGGGTTTGACAAAGAAATATTAGGGTCAAATAAGGAAATTATCAGCATATTCAATAAAAACGGACATGAATATCTAAAAGTCGGTGTTCCGTTTGTCGCAAAAAAGATGTCGAGGGGCATAAACTGCCTCATGTGCCATACGGTTAAAGACGGGACGACGCTTGGCGGGGTTAAGCTTATTTATTCCATGAAAAATGCCGTAAGCTCATCCGATATTTTTATGAGAAACATTATTATCGTTTCTGCCATCTTTCTTGTTCTATCGATTTTAGCCATATACGGTTTATTAAAATCTATCTTTATAAAGCCGACAAAAAATCTTTATGATAAGCTAAACGATATCGTAAGGGGAGACGGAGATTATTTCCCCAATCTCGTAAGAACCCTTTTCAAGCCCGTTTATGAGGTTTCCCAGTTCTTCCGTAAGAACCGCAACATTTTTAATGCCGGTTATAGCCCTTTCGACTATGTCAAAGCCCTCTTTTGCACTGCTGGAAGCCTCTTTTGCGACATTGCTCAAATTTTGCGTAAAATGCGATGTTTATAAAAATTCCGTATATGACGAAATTACATCCGTCGCTAACAAATTTAACAAATTTATTATAGATATAAGGGAAATCGTAAAATCTATAACCGAAGAGGCCATGACAATTGTCGATGTAAACACATCGATAGAAACCCATGTGGATGAAATAAGCGATAAGGCTAAAGAACAGGCTTTGCTTTCGACGCATGTGGCTGCGGCCTCGGAAGAAATGTCTCAGACGATTAAAGAGATATCCAAAAATACGCAAAATTTGAGCAATGTCGCAAAAGAGGCTTCCAGCAGTGCAAAAGAGGGCTTTGACATAGTCGAAAGGGCTATAACCGGCATTAAAAATGTTGCGGTTCTTACGGAAGAACTGGGAAACCTCATAAACGGGCTTGAAAAGGGTTCTTACGAGATTGGGGAAATAATCTCCGTTATCAACGATATAGCCGACCAGACAAACTTGCTGGCGCTTAACGCCGCAATAGAGGCCGCGCGAGCGGGGGAGTCAGGCAGGGGGTTTGCCGTTGTGGCGGATGAGGTGAGAAAACTCGCGGAAAGGACGGTTAAGGCAACAAAAGAAATAGTATCGAAGGTTCAAACTATACAGCAAAGCACCCAAAATACAAAATCTTCGATGGATTCCACAATGAAAGAAGTCGGCTTATCGGTGGAATATGCTTCAAAAGCGGGGGAATCCCTTAATAGCATAGAAAGAAACATAATCGGTCTGGCGGATCAGGTTAATTCCATAGCCGCTGCATCGGAGGAGCAGACGGCGGCAACAAATGAGATTTCTCAAAATATCGAAATGGTATCGAATCTTGCCGCATCAAATTCTGAAGCGTCGGAAAACACCGCCAAAGAAGCGGCTTCCGTTTACGGAGAACTGGAAAAACTTATCGGGATAATAAAAAGGTTTAAGTATTAAAAAAATAGAAAAATAATATATGGGATATTAAGGGGGATATTAAGTTGGAATTTAAAGTTATCGATTCTATCGAAAAAATTTTAAAAGAGAAAGAAGCGAAACAAAAGGAAGTTCAACTGAGTTCATTTGAGCGTATTTTTATATTCGGGGTCTTTGAAGGGGATGAGGACAGTTTTTTAAAAAATAAAAATCTCAAAAAATTTGATTTTATATACAAAAGGCTAAAACAACTTAATTTCAAAGCAAAAAAGGGAAAGAATGTAATGATTGAATCCCCGATTCTTTCATTAGTGTATGGCATAGGTAAAAAAGATAAGTTTAATTACGATTCTATAAGATATTTTGTTTCAAGCTCTTTAAAAATTGCCAAAACAAATCGAATTAAAGAGGCAATCTTTATAATTCCAGAATTATCAGGAGAATATTATCAAAAAAACGGATTATTTTATATGTCGTCGGCCATTGTCGAGGGAGCGTTATTAGGTTTATACGAATTTAAAAAATATAAGACAAAAGATGACGAGAAAAATAATAACAAAGCCGGGGATTTTAAACTTATCGGGATTTATTTCAACTCGCTTAAAATCGATAAGAACAAAGAGGAAAATCTTAAGGAAGGCGTAAGATTCGGAAAAATAACCTCGCAGGCCGCGAATTTTGCAAGGGATATAGTTAACGAGCCGGGAAATATCGCTACGCCCGAATATCTTGCAAATATTGCAAGGGATTTATCCGCGCAAGAGGGTATAGAATGTGAAATATTCAACGAGAAAGAGATAATTAAAAAGGGCATGCTTTCCTTTTACGGTGTTGCGCAGGGGTCAAAAAATCCTCCCAGATTTATCCACATGATTTATAAGCCGAAAAATAAAACAAAAAAAGTTAAACTTAAAAAGATTGCAATAGTAGGAAAGGGTATAACCTTTGATAGCGGTGGGCTTTCTTTGAAGCCGGCCGATTTTATGACGACTATGAAGTCGGATAAATCAGGGGCTTGCGCCGTCCTGGGGATAATGAAATATATTTCTAACCTGGACCTGGATGCGGAGGTTCACGGCATTATAGCCGCCTGCGAAAATATGCCCGGCGGCGGCGCTCAGAGGCCGGATGATATAGTTAAAGCGCTTAACGGCAAGACTATCGAAATAGAAAATACCGATGCGGAGGGTCGTTTAACGCTTGCGGATGCTTTGACCTTTGCGGAGAATCAGGGGGCGGAAGAGATAATAGACATGGCCACCCTGACCGGAGCCTGCGTCGTTGCTTTAGGCGAATATACATCCGGGGTCATGGGAAACGACAAAGGCTTAATAGACAGCATTATTAAGACAAGCGAGATTTCCGGCGAAAAAATGTGGGAATTGCCGTTCGATGATAATCAAAAAGAAAAACTCTTAAGCCCCGTCGCCGATGTCAAAAATGTAGGAAATAAATATGGCGGAGCCATAACGGCAGGGATGTTTCTGGAGGAATTCGTTTCAGGGAAAGTCAAATGGTGCCACATAGATATAGCCGGTCCTGCCTTTACTAAAACAGGTTTTACTTATAATCCAAAGGGTGCGACGGGGGTCGGCGTCAGGACAATGTTATACTATTTAAAACAACATAAAGATTAAGTTGTTTTTTCTTATTGATTTTGAATATGCTATTATGATACATTCGAAAGTAAGATATTGTAAGTTTTTCAATCATACATACATTCAATAATTAATTCATTTTAATATTATAAACAATATTAAGGGAGATAATTTGAATCCTTTTTTGCCTATCCTTATAATGCTTGTAATAGCCATATTATTTGCCGTTTTTACAATTATAGCCTCAACTTTTCTTGGAAAAAAAACATACGAAATCGGAAAATTAAAACCTTATGAGTGCGGGGTTGAACCGACAGGCGATGCCCAATTCAGATTCGATGTTAAATTTTATCTTGTTGCCATTTTTTTTCTTCTTTTTGATATCGAAGCACTTTTTTTATTCCCCTGGGCTGTTGTTTTTTCGGAACTGGGGCTTTTCGGATTTATAGAAATGTTTATGTTTATCGTGATATTAGTCATAGGTCTTTTGTATGTATGGAAAAAGGGGGCGCTTAGATGGGAATAGAAGAACATCTGGGTGATAACATCATAACGACATCGTTAGATAAGCTTGTTTCATGGGGCAGAAAATGGTCGATTTGGCCTGCAACATTTGGTTTGGCCTGTTGTGCTATCGAAATGATGACGGCCGCATCTTCCCGGTATGATTTCGATAGATTAGGTTTAATTTTCAGGTCGAGTCCCAGGCAATCCGATTTAATTATCGTATCCGGAAGAGTTTCGTACAAAATGGCTCCCATGGTTAAAAGAATTTATGATCAAATGCCAAATCCAAAATGGGTTATTGCAATGGGTGATTGCGCCTGTTCGGGGGGGCTTTTTAATGTTTACAGCATAGTTCAGGGCATTGACAGAATTATTCCCGTCGATGTTTATATCCCCGGTTGTCCGCCCAGGCCCGAAGCCCTTATACACGGTATAGTAAAACTTCAAGAAAAGATAGAAAAAGGGACTATAAAAAGCGGGGAACCGCCTAAGATTTTAAAGTAAAGTAAAGCCGGACTAAGTTTTTTAAATTATCTTAAAGATAATATAAATTTAATATAAACATGAGCCTTAAAGAGATGGATGTCTTATTTGCGCTTAGCGTCGTAAAGGAATCTATGCCAAAATTAGTTTCTTCGGTTGAAACCTCTAATGGCGACATACATATATTCACCGGTAAAGAAAATATTATAGATTTTGCAAAATTTTTAAAAGACGACTCCAGGCTGCAATTCGATATGTTATCCGACTTGTTTGCCGTTGACTACCCACAAAAGCCCGAAAGAATAGAAGTAATTTATAATTTTTATTCTACAAAGAATAATTTCAGAATATTTGTGAAGGTTAGAAGCAAAATAGACGAACCCGATTACCCCAGTTTAACACCGCTTTACAATTCGGCAAATTGGTTTGAAAGGGAGGTTTACGATATGTTTGGGTTAAAATTTAAGGGGCATCCCGATTTAAAAAGAATATTAAATCCCGATGACTGGGAAGGGCATCCTCTCCTTAAAGATTACCCGTTAAGGCAAAGGCCGCCGGTCGAAACGATAAATTTTGATACCCCCGGATATGTTGAATGAATATGTTGAATTAGATGAAATAACCCAAAAACTATAAATCATCAAATTATTAATAAGAAATTTAACAATGTTTGAATACAAAGATTTCTTAATAGAGGCAGATAAATTTCCATTGAATGTGGGTCCCTCGCACCCTGCTACACACGGCGTTCTCAGAGTTTTGGTTCAATTAGACGGGGAGGTTGTAGTCGATGCAGAACCTATAATAGGTTATTTGCACACAAGTATGGAAAAATATGCCGAATTCCGAACTTATCACCAGGCTGAGACTATTACGGATAGAATGGACTATGTTTCCGCCGCCTCAAATAATTTAGGTTATATACTTGCCGTCGAAAAGCTTTGCGGCGTCAAAGCCCCTAAAAGAGCGGAATATGTCAGGGTTATCCTTGCAGAGTTCACAAGAATCAGTTCCCATCTTGTATGGCTGGGTACGCACGCTGTCGATATCGGCGCTTTAACCGAGTTTTTATACTGTTTTCGCGAAAGAGAGTTAATACTGGATATTATAGAAACTATTACGGGCGCCAGGATGACCCCTTCTTTTTATCGGGTCGGCGGCATAGCTTTGGATATACACAAAGATTTTATAGATAAAACGAGGAATTTTATAAAAATTTTTCCCGAAAAGGTCAGCGAGTATGAAGCATTACTCACAAAGAACAAAATTTGGCTGGAAAGAACCAAAAATTTAGGTATAATTTCCGCAGAAGATGCGGTTAATTTTGCATTGACAGGACCTTCCCTTAGAGGCAGCGGATTAAAATATGATGTCAGGAAGGCAAATCCTTATTCAAGCTATGAAGATTTTGATTTTGAAATACCCATTGGAGATGCGGGAGATGTTTACGATAGATATTTAGTAAGAATCGAAGAGATGAGGCAAAGCCTTAGAATAATTGCTCAAGCCATAGAAAATATTCCGGAGGGCGACTATTTAAGCTATGACGAATACCCCCGCTATGTCATTCCTCCTAAAAAAAGGGCGCTAACCACAATGGAAGGTATGATATCACTTTTTAAATACGGTATGGAGGGCATAAAGCCGCCAAAGGGCGAGGCATACTGCTCCGTGGAAAATCCGAGAGGGGAATTGGGTTTTTATTTGGTATCCGACGGTTCGGCCTTTCCTTATCGCATGCGGGTGAGGCCGCCGTCGTTTTGCAATATCAGCGCTTTATGTAAAATGACGAAGGGGCATTTATTAGCCGACCTGGTTGCAATTATGGGCAGCGTGGATATATTGCTGGGAGAAGTGGACAGGTAAAGGATAAAATTATAAATTAAATTCAGGTTATATGAAAATCATAGATAAAATCGGTTCAAAATTAGATATTTCATTCTTTAAAAGAACGGGCCATACCGAAATATCTTCCATACTTAATTGGAACGGCGTAGTTTTGCTTGACGATAAAGATAATAAAGTTGACCTGGCAAGATGCTATATGAATGAGCTTCAAAAGGTTTCTTGCGGCGTTTGCACTCCGTGCATGGTTGGAACTTCGGTTGCTTCCGATATCCTGGAACATATATGCAACGGCCGCGCTATTTTAGAAGATTTGGATAGGTTAAGAAACCAGTGCGAATGGATTTTATCGTCTTCTAAGTGTACGGTGGGAACTATAGGGCCGTTGGCCGTTACCGAACTAATCGATAATTTCAGGGAAGATTTTGAAAACGCAATAATAAATAAAGAAATTATACCGAAAGGAGATTATATAACCAAGGTAACAGCTCCTTGCATTAATGGCTGCCCATCCAAACTCGATATTCCAAACTGGATCGAAAGAGTCAGGGACGGCAGATTTGAGGATGCGCTTCAATCTGCCAGGAGAAATACTCCGTTAGCAGGAATTTTAGGAAGAACTTGCTTTCATCCGTGCCAGAATAATTGCCGCAGGGCTAATGTCGATGAGCCCATTCAGATATGTTTGATCAGAAGATTTGCAGCCGATAACGAATTTTATTCCGATATTAAGCCCGAGTTTGCAATCAAAGACAATGGAATCAAGGTAGCAATCGTAGGTTCGGGCCCCGCAGGTTTAAGCTGCGCATATTATTTGCGTTTAATGGGTTATAAGCCCGTGATATTCGAAGCATTGCCTGTTTTGGGAGGGATGATGAATGTCGGTATCCCAAAGTACAGATTGCCGCAAGAATTCCTGGATAAAGAATTAGGTTATATCCTTTCCACCGGAATTGACTACAAATTAAATCAAAGACTTGGAACCGATTTCAGGATACAGGATCTTTTTGAGCAGGGTTTTAAAGCTGTTTTCCTTGCGGTTGGCGCCCATAAAGGGCAAAATATAGGGTTGCCCGGAGAGCAAGACAATCTTAAAGGTTTTTATGAAGGGGTTAAATTTTTAAGGGATGTCTCTCTCGGCAATAAAATTGAACCAGGTAAGAAGGTTATCATAGAAGGGGGCGGCAATGTAGCTATAGATTGTTGCAGGACTGCTATCAGGTTAGGATTCAAAGAAGTTATCGTTGTGTATAGAAGAGGGAGAGAGCAGATGCCTGCAGCGCCTTACGAAATCGATACAGCCATTAAAGAAGGCGTTAAATTCGAGTTTTTGACCAACCCTATAAGTATTATTCAAGAAAACGGAGCCGTTAAAGGCGTAAAGTGCAGAAAAATGAAACTCGGAGACCCGGATGAAAGCGGCAGAAGAAGCCCTGTGGAAGTTTCCGGTTCCGATTTTGACATAGAATGCGATTCATTTATTATGGCAGTCGGACAGGTCCCCGATTTTGATTTTTTAAAAGATACGCCGCAGATTAAAACGGATAAAGGCAAAAAAATAATAGCGGACGAGTTTACGCATATGACCGATATGCCGGGGGTATTTGCCGGCGGCGATGCATTTACGGGACCCATTAGCATAGTCGATTCAAACCGCGACGGTAAAAATGCCGCAAGAAGAATAGACCAGTATATAAGAACGGGTTCATTCGAAGCGACGGACGATTGCCTTTTTGAATATCTATTAGAAAAAATCGGCGTTTATGACAAAAAAGAGATAATAGATTATGCCGATTTTCCAAAAGGAAATCCCGCAGCTAAACAGGTGGAAGAAGATGTTGAAATGCGCATAAGTAATTTTATGGAAGTTGACAAGGGCTTAACCAGCGATGATGTTATTTATGAAGCCACAAGGTGCATGAGGTGTTATTTTCTTATGCTTGTAAAGTTTAAATAAAATTTTAAAAAGCCTCATAAAAAGGTTAGATTCAAGATATACGGCACAAAAGAAGGGTTTATTTTAAAAGTTATATATTCGCACATGTTTACAGGATTAAATTAAATGGATATAGAAATTACGATAAACGGCAAAAAAATAATGACTAAATCAGGCCTTACGATTCTCGAGGCCGCCGCTCAAAATGGCATAAAAATACCCACGCTTTGCTATCTTAGAAGGCTCAGGCCTATCGGCTCCTGCAGAATTTGCGTAGTCGAGGTTAAAGGAGTTAAAAATCCTCTCCCGTCCTGCGTTGCAAAAATAAAAGAAGGGTATGAAATCTCAACCGATACCGAAAAACTATGGAAGGTAAGAAAAGAAGTGCTGTCGCATCTTCTACTGGACCATCCTCTCGATTGTCCCGTTTGCGATAAATCAGGCGAATGCAGTTTGCAGGATTTATCATTTGAATTTGGCATCACAACCCAGAAAAACGAAAAGATTTTTCCCGATAGAACGCATATATTTAAAAGCGATCTTATCGAATATACTGCGACGAGGTGCGTGCTATGCTCAAGATGCATTAGGGTATGCACCGATATGTACGGGAATCCATTTTATCAAATTAAAGATAAAGGATATAATGGTTACATCGGTTTAAAACAAGACGATAAACTGGAAATGGGCGCAATTCCAGCCGAGAACTGCGGATTTATGGAAATTAAGCGGGAGGTAAATTATTTAGATTGCTATTATTGCGGGAATTGCGTGGAAGTCTGTCCTGTCGGCGCATTAATTTCAAAACCTTCTAAATTCAAAGAAAGATACTGGCAGGTATCGCCATTTTCATCCGTATGCGATAAATGTTCCGCCGCATGCAGGATTGAGTACTATAGGTACGATAAAGAAGAATCTTTGGTCAGAACGGCTTCTTTATTCGGCGGATACTTGTGCCGTTCCGGTTTTTTTTACGAGGGTATCGGAAAATCGGACGGTTATTATATTCAAGCCCCCCTTATTAAAAAGAAATCTATGCCGAGAGAAACCGATCTCGAAGAAGCAATAAATGAATTTGTCTTAAGAATTAAAAATATTTCCGGAAAAAATGGCATGGAAAATACCGCAGTTTTAGTATCCCCAACTATTTCCACAAATGACGGGTTCGTAATTTCTAATTTTGTAAAATATATTTTAAAGCCCGCCTATTTTGATATAGCCGAACCCGAACTTTACAGGGAGAACTTCAATAAATTTAAAACTATTTTTAGAAACGAGGAAAACTTCGAGATTAAAGCCATACAAAATTCCAATGTTATATTATATATCGGTTCTATAGAGGATGAAATTCCGTATGTGTCGTATAACATTATGAAAACACACAGGGAACATGGGGGGAAACTTTTACTTGTAAATATTAAAAAACAGATAAATCCCGTTTTAACAAGATTTGAGGATATTGCGCATATCAGGGAGGATATCGAGTTATCCGGAATCCATGATTTTTTGAATAGCCTGAGATTAAAACTTTACGATTACGACTTTAAAAAAGATAATGAAATGGGCGACTGGCTGAGCAGGGTAGCCAAAAATATTCTTAAATCAAATTCGGTTTCCATTATAATCGGCGATCTTCCAATGTCGGCTTATAATATGGGTAAAGACTTTCTTGCTATCAAAGAAATTGTCGAATTTTTAAGGGATGAACAGAAAGCCGTATATGTTTATCCTCTTATGAAGCCTTTTAATTATAGGGGGCTTGAAAGTGCAGGGGTAAACCCCTCCAATCTTTTAGGTTTTAATTCTATATATCCCGGATTTGATGCGGGAAAAATAAAAAATCTCATTTATATAGGCGATCCTATAAATAATTACATAACTAAAGAATTGACTAAATATATAACGGATTTAGAGTTTTTGGCCGTTTTTTCTTCTAAAGCGAGCATATTATCCGCTATGGCGGATGTTGTCATACCGATATACGATTTTCTTGAATCAAAAGACGCGTCCTATGAAAATTTCGAGGGTAAAAAGATACACTTGAATAACGAATTCGATTTGGGCGCATATAGAAGCGATATTTTAGATCTTTTAACCTTAGTTTCGAGCAAATTAGGATATTCGTTTAATTATATAAAGGATGAATTGTCCGGGTTTGTTAAATCATTAAAATTAGGGAATGCAACATATTACAATAAGATTAAAACTAAAAGTAAATTTTATTATAACGATAAAACTAAGTTATATTATTAATTAATTAAAAATAGCCGTTGTGGTATTATGTGAATAGTATAACAATGCTAAACTTATTTTAATAAGCAAAGATTATGATATTTTGGCTCATAGCAGAGATTATAAAAATATTAATCGTTTTCGCGGGTTTGCTTATGGCGGCGGCTTATCTTACCCTTCTGGAGCGTAAAGTGGCTGCAAAAATCCAAAACAGGATGGGGCCTATGGAAGCAGGATTTCATGGGTTATTGCAGCCGATAGCGGACGGAATAAAACTCTTTTTTAAGGAGGATATTATACCCGCGGATGCCGATGGGATTTTGTTTATCCTGGCCCCTATAATAGCAGTTATTCCTGCGCTGACCACATTTGCGGTTATACCGTTCGGCGCGCCGGTTAAGATTCTGGGGCATACCGTTCCGCTTCAGATTACGGATGTAAATATCGGAATACTTTTCATTTTAGCATTGTCATCGCTCGGGATTTACGGGGTAGTTTTGGGGGGATGGGCTTCCAATAGCAAATATTCACTGCTTGGAGGAATACGTACGGCGGCCCAAATGATTAGCTATGAGATTCCCCTTGTCCTTTCGATTATCGGAGTAATAATGATTGCGGGAGATTTGAGTTTATCTAAAATAGTTTCCGAGCAGTCGCATATCTGGTTTATAGTTTACCAGCCTGTAGGCTTTATGATTTATTTAATTGCTTCAACGGCTGAAATGAACAGGGTTCCTTTCGATTTAGGGGAGGCGGAGGGAGAGCTTGTCGCCGGGTTTCACACGGAATATTCAAGCATGAAGTTTGCGTTCTATTTTATCGGCGAGTATGCTCAAATAGTAGTTAATAGCGCGGTAATAGTTACTTTATTTTTAGGAGGATGGCAGGGTCCCTTACTTCCTTCGGTTTTATGGTTTTTAATAAAAGTTTTTTTTGTCGTACTTATTTATTTATGGTTAAGATGGACATATCCAAGGTTAAGGTATGACGAACTCATGGATTTCGGATGGAAGTTTTTATTGCCGTTGGCATTAGCCAACATTATAGTTACAGGTTTTATAATGATTTTAATAAACAAATAAAATAATTAATAAAATAATATGAATACTAAGAAACAGGAAAATTCTATTATAGAAATTTCCAAAAATTTATTGGTTGGGTTAAAGACTACGATAAAGACCTTTTTCAATAAACCCGTAACCTTTCAATATCCGAGGGAAAGGCTCGAAATAGCCGAAAGATTCAGAGCCTTTCCCAAACTTAATGTGAATAAAGACGGGTCGCTAAAGTGCGTTGCATGTTTTTTATGCCAGACCGTATGCCCGTCCGAGGCCATTAAAATAAAATCAGGGTATATCGATTACGGCGACGATCATGAGCTTACGGAGAGGCAGAAGAATAACCATAGCTTGGACAAACTTGCGCATAATACATTTAATGACGGAAGAAGGCATCCGTCGTCTTTTGATATAGATTTATTAAGATGTATCTGCTGCGGCTATTGCGAAGAGATTTGCCCCGAAGAAGCGATAAGCATGGGAAGTAATTATGAAGTGGCTTTTTATACGCGGGATGAAGGAATTTACGGTATAGAAAAGTTAATAGAATCCAGATAAATATTAATAATTTATTAAGAGGATAATTTTGGAAGCGCTTTTTTATGTTTTTTCAATTATAGCTGTTTTTTCGGCGTTAATGGTTATATCGATGAAAAACCCTTTAACCTCCGCCTTATATTTAGTGCTTTGCTTTTTTGCTCTTGCCGGTTTTTATGTCCTGCTCGATATGCAGTTTCTTGCGGCCATGCAAATCCTTGTTTACGCCGGAGCTATTATGGTATTGGTTGTTTTAATTATCATGCTGCTCAATCTTTCAAAAATAAAAAAAATCAAAATGGATTTGCATCAGGTTTTCATAGCCATGGTAATTTTTATAATTTTATTGGTAGAAATAACTATTTATATTCTTAACGGTTCCCTAAAAAAACCAACGGGTATTTATACTCACGCTTTAATTAATAAAATTGGAAATACGCAGATATTAGGCGAATTTTTATTTACAAAGTATATATTTCCGTTCGAAGTTGCATCAGTTTTTTTATTGGTCGCTATAATCGGCGCTTATCTGTTTGCCAAAAAGAAATATTAATTGGATTAATCAAATTAAATAATTTTAATTTATAATAAAAATGTCGATAAACGGTTATTTAATAGTTGCGGGAATAATTTTTTGCATTGGAATGCTCGGCGTTTTAATGCGCAAAAACTTAATAGTAATATTTATGAGTTTGGAGTTAATGTTTAACGCCGCCAATCTGGGATTCGTTGCCGTTTCAAACTACCTTAATCTTATAGACGGAGATATTTTCGTTATTTTTGTAATGGTCGTGGCTGCCGCCGAAGCCGCAATAGCCCTCGGCATCGCCGTTGCATTTTATAGGGAAAAGGGAACGGTAGATATAGATAAGGCTCAGGAGTTAAAATTATAGCCGCATTAAATTAAACATAAAAGCATAAAAGGATATTTTGATGGATGCAAAATTTATAATTACATGGCTTATACCGTTATTTCCCTTTGCGGGTTGGTTTCTCTGGGGATTATTTGGAAAATATTTCAAGGGGTATTCCGGTTATATAGCAAGTTCATTTGTGGTAATATCCTTTATCCTTTCTTCCATTTTGTTTTTTATCGTTTCATATACGCATGGGTTTACGACTACTCTTTATCCGTGGATTCATGCGGCAAACTTTAAGGCAGGGGTATCTGCCGTAATAGATAGGCTTTCCGTCGTGATGCTTGTTATGGTTACGGGAGTAAGCGCCCTCGTGCATATATATTCGATAGGATATATGCAGGATGATAAAGGTTTTGCGAGATATTTTTCGTTCTTAAATCTTTTTGTTTTCTCTATGATAATGCTCGTAATTTCCAATAACCTTTTACTTTTATATGTGTTCTGGGAAGCAGTCGGGTTTTGTTCGTATATCTTGATAGGGTTCTGGTATGAGAAGAAATCCGCTTCCGATGCTGGGAAAAAAGCCTTTATAGTTAATAGAGTGGGGGATTTTGGGTTTGCGATCGGCATTTTTTTGTTATTTATCACCACGGGAACCCTTAATTATGAAACCATATTTAAAATGATCCCGTCTATTCCGTCTATTACCGTTACGATTATCGCTTTACTGCTATTCGCTGGAGCCGTCGGAAAATCGGCGCAATTCCCTCTGCATGTGTGGCTGCCTGACGCCATGGAGGGCCCCACCCCGGTCAGCGCATTAATTCATGCGGCTACCATGGTTACTGCCGGCGTTTATATGATTGCAAGATTTCACGTAATCTTTTCATATTCGCAATTTGCATCCGAAGTTGTTTTAACGATTGGGACATTTACCGCCTTTTTGGCTGCATTTATAGCTTTAACGCAGTTCGACATTAAAAGAATTATCGCATATTCGACCATAAGCCAATTGGGATATATGTTTATGGCTGTGGGCATTGGTTCTTATACGGCGGGGATATTTCATCTTATCTCGCACGCTGTTTTTAAAGGATTGCTATTTTTAACCGCTGGCAGTGTAATGCATGGACTTGCGGGCGAATTAGACTTAAGAAAGATGGGCGGGCTGTATTCAAAGATGAGAACCACCGCAATTACATTTATCGTGGGCGGACTTGCGTTATCCGGAATACCTCCCTTTTCAGGATTTTTTAGCAAAGACGCCATATTGGCAGATGTTTATAATAAGGGTTTTTATTTTGCATGGGTAATTGGAGAAATTACCGCTTTAATGACCGCTTTTTATATTTTTAGGTTAATATTCGTGGCTTTTTTTGGAGAATCTAATCTAGACCCGGAGGTGCATGTCCATGAATCTCCGAAAATTATGACGATCCCCATGATAATACTGGCATCGCTTGCTTTAATAATCGGGTTTCTGGGTATTCCTCCATTTAATAATTCCATATTTTATAGTTTTTTACATGTTGACTTCAAAAACGCATATAACTTTGCCCCATTCGTAAACAGTACTCCGTGGTACATTTTGAGCCTCATATCTGTTTTGGCCGGGCTTATTGGAATATGCACAGCCTATCTTTTATACATTAAAAAGGTTGTGAACCCTGAAACGGTTAAAAATATTTTTAAGCCGATATACGCGTTATCCTACAACAAGGTTTATATCGATGAGATATATAATTTTATAATTGTCAAGCCGGTTCTTGGCTTTTCCAATTTTTTATGGAAGGTTATAGATATTTCGATTATTGACGGAGCCGTTAACGGCA
Source organism: Deltaproteobacteria bacterium (assembly GCA_023489335.1). Classification (GTDB taxonomy): domain Bacteria; phylum SZUA-79; class SZUA-79; order Acidulodesulfobacterales; family Acidulodesulfobacteraceae; genus Acidulodesulfobacterium. Next base: position 140,995 of record JAMDCP010000002.1, read on the forward strand.
TTGCATCGGGTTTTGCATTTTTTGGCGTTAAAGCAAAAAGAATCCAAAACGGGATGTTAATGAGTTATATTTTAACTCTGACTATCGGTGTTGCCGCACTGCTTTTTTATTTTTTTATCAGGTGATTTAAGCATATATTAATTTAATTTAGTTTAATTTAATAAGGGGTTTAAGAAGGTTGGCGAATATGGATTTCTTTATAAAATATCTTTTGTCTATATTGATTTTTTTTCCATTAGCTTCGGTTGTTTTATTACTTTTCATTAATAAAAAAAATGAAGGGTTATTAAGAAATCTTGCCTCAATTTTATCTCTTGTAGAATTTATCTTTTCGGTTTATCTTTTTGTTTATTTTAAACCGGATACATATAAGTTTCAATTTGTCGAAAAATTAAACTGGATAAGCACATTCGGCGCATCATATTTTTTGGGAATAGACGGCGTAAGCCTATTTTTAATTCTATTAACGACCCTTTTAACATTTGTCTCCCTCATTTCAAGTTACAGGTATATAAAGGACCATATAAAGGAATTTGTTATATTAATGTTAACGCTTGAAACATTTATGATTGGAACATTTGCGTCGTTAGATGTTCTTTTATTTTATTTATTTTGGGAATTTATGCTGATTCCTATGTATTTTATCATCGGAATGTGGGGAACGGGCAGAAGGGTGTATTCGGCCGTTAAATTTGTTCTCTACACATTGTCGGGGTCGCTTATAATGCTATTCGGATTGATTTATATATTTATACTTCATTACGATCAGACTGGAAATTTTACATTTAATATCTTGAGATTATATAATACCCATATACCTATTAATCTTCAAATACTGCTGTTTATTGCCTTATTTTTGGGTTTTGCGATTAAGATACCCGTTTTTCCATTTCACACATGGCTTCCGGATGCCCATACCGAAGCCCCCACGGCAGGCAGTGTTATACTTGCCGGCGTTCTTTTAAAATTCGGGGTTTACGGATTTTTCAGGTTTGCGATGCCTCTTTTGCCCGCTGCGACTTTAATGCTTGCGCCGCTCGTTATTATTATCGGAGTTATAGGGGTTCTATACGGGGCTTTAGTTTCCATGGTTCAAAAGGATTTAAAAAGATTGGTGGCATTTTCAAGCGTTTCGCATATGGGTTTTATAATGCTGGGTTTGTTTGCAATGTCCGCGATTAGCGTAGATGGTTCGATACTTCAACTTTTAAACCATGGAATCACAACCGGGGCGCTATTTCTTTTTGTAGGAATGCTTTACGAGAGGGCGCATACGAGACAAATTGCGGATTTTGGCGGTATTGCAAAAAAAGCCCCGATACTTACAACGCTTTTTATGATTTCCGTTTTGGCGTCCATCGGACTACCCGGTTTAAACGGTTTTGTGGGGGAATTTTTAATATTAATCGGGTCTTTTAATCATTACATGCTTTTAACGATAATTGCGACAAGCGGAATAATTTTTGCAGCGGTTTACTTGTTATGGATGTTTCAGAGGGTTATGTTTCAAGGCATCACAAATCCTCAAATAGAAAGTTTTCAGGACATGGATTTAAGGGAAATTATCACTGTTTTACCGTTAATATTACTGATGTTTCTTATAGGATTTTATCCCGCGCCGTTTTTAGAAAGAATTGATCCTACGGTGGTGCATTTTCTCAGTATGATAAGCCGTCACGGATACGTTCACAATTTAATTAAATTAAAGATGGGGTTGTCCAATGCTTGATATATCGCAAGTATATAATATTAATTTTTTGGAAGAAGGTATGCTAAGCGTAATACCTGAGGCTATTGTTATAATTTTTGCCTTTATAGTTCTTTTTCTTACTTTTTTTGAAAAACTTTCAAAAAGCGATAATCCATATTATCTCTCCCTTATAAGCATTGGTTTTTCCATGCTTTATATTCTAATGTTGTCGGGGAGGACAATAGACGGTTTTTACGGTTCTATTGTTTTCAACAGGTTTTCCGTTTTTTTATTTATCGGCATCCTTTTTTCGGGTTTTTTAACTATCCTGATGTCAAAAAATTATATAGATAATTTCGAAGTGCCGCTTCCCGAATATTATAGCCTTATTCTATTCGGGGTAGCCTCGATGATGCTTTTGGTATCGTCGAATAATCTTATTATGGTGTTTTTGTCCATCGAATTTATGTCTATTACCGCGTATATTCTTACAGGCTATTTAAAGGGAAACTTAAGAAGCACCGAAGCCGCGTTAAAATATTTTGTGCTCGGGACTTTTGCATCCGCGTTTTTAATTTTCGGGTCGGTATTTATTTATGCCGCTACGGGTCATCTAAATTTATATAATATCCATTTTTTTATCGTTAATATTGCAAGCAAAGGATTGGTAAATTTTGGCGATATAAAGATTTACCTTGCTATAGGGCTGATTTTATTCTTAGTGGGACTTGCATTTAAAATGTCGCTTTTTCCGTTTCATTCATGGACGCCGGATGCTTATGACGGAGCTCCCACGCCGGTTACCAATTTTATGGCAACAGGGGTTAAAATAGCGGCTTTCGCAATTTTTTTAAGAATATTTTCCCTCATTTATAATTTTAATATAATGGACTTTAATAATATATTATGGATGCTTGCTATACTTTCGATGTCATTTGGAAACATTGCGGCTCTTATGTCCTCAAATATTAAAAGGCTGCTGGCATATTCGTCTATAGCGCAGGCAGGCTATATACTCGTTGGGATTATAGGCGGCGGATATTACGGATATTCCGGAACCCTTTTTTATTTATTGGCGTATGTTTTTATGACAGCGGGGGCGTTTGCGGTTGTCATTATATTTGAAAATTTTGATTTAATGTCTTTAGACATTAAAAAATATTCGGGCATCGGATATAAATACCCTATTGTTGCAGCCGCCATGACATTTTTTCTTTTATCTTTGGCTGGAATCCCTGTCACTTCAGGCTTTATGGGAAAATTTTATGTGTTTTCCGCGGCAATTAAATCAAGATATAACCTGCTGGTCTTAATAGCCTTTATTAACAGTGCTTTTGCCGCATTTTACTACATAAAGATAATAGTACGGATGTACATGCCGGACAAGGAAGAATTAATTGCATCATTAAACGGTGTCCAGAGAGGCGGCATGTCCGGCGGATCCGACCAGGGTAAGCCTTCCGGCGATTTTGGCATTGTCAACGGTAAAATAAACGAAGAATTAATGATAGTAATTTTTATTTGCCTATTTTTCACATTGCTAATGGGCATTTATCCGCAATTATTTATAAATTTTGCGCATAATTCCATAAGTTCGTTATGGAACATCTAAACCGTTATTTTAAGGATTACGAAAAGATAGCCCCGCCTGATTCAACAATTTTCTGCTATTATGCCCCCGCTAAAGTTAATTTTTCCTTAAAGATTGGCGAAAAGGGACCGAATAATCTTCATAATATTCAATCTTTAATGCGTAAAATTGGAATTTTTGATAAAATTTCTTTTAAATTTACGGAAGGTTGCTATGAAATTTCCGTTATCCCAGGCAGGATATTAAAGAAAGATATTTTCAAATCAGAATTAGAATCCATTGCAAATTTAGACAACATAATTATAAAAGCGGCTAAAATTTATTTTGAAAGATTAAATATTAAAGATAAAGGCATCGATGCTTTAATAGAAAAGAATATTCCTCTTAAAGCTGGATTAGGCGGCGGTTCAAGCGACGCCTCCGGAATGTTGTTAAAGTTAAATGAAATATTCGGGAATCCCTTTAACCTGCAGGAATTGCAAAAATTAGCCTTTGAATTGGGATCGGATGCCCCCTTTTTTTTAACCAAAGGCGATGCAATTATAACAGGGTTTGGAGAAAAAATTTATGAAATCCCCGAAGCGGCTTTGCCAAAATACTTTATTGTAATCATAATTCCGGATTTTGGAATAAGCACAAAAGAGGCATATAATCATTTTGACGATTTTTTATTGACAAATAACCTAAATTATTATAATATTCAATACTTAGATTTTAAAAATATAAAATTCGAAAACGATTTCGAGACCGTAATATTTAGAAAGTATCCGATACTCAAAGAAATTAAGGATTCTATGGCGCAGTGCGGCGCTGAACTGTCCCTTTTATCAGGGAGCGGTTCTACTGTTTTCGGCGCATTTAGAAGCAAAGAAAAGGCGGTAACTTATCTGGGCAGCTTAGAGTCGTATCCTTTCAATAAAAGGATAGTATCAGGTTCTTTGGCAACAACTTTATAGATTATTTACGCAACTTATTTATTTGGAGGATTTGCTATGCAAGTTACTGAAGTTAATGTGTTTCCCGTTGATGAAGAAAAATTAAAAGCCTATGTTACTATCACCTTTGATAACTGTTTTGTTGTCAGAGACCTTAAGATAATAAACGGCAAGGAAGGTTTATTTGTTGCAATGCCGAGCAAAAAAAGGAAGGACGGGACATTTAAAGATACAGCCCATCCATTAAATAACGAAACAAGAGATATGATAGAATCGGTTGTGCTTAGCGCGTATGAAGCCGCTATAAGTAGCCAGGATTAGCTCAAATCCCAAATCCTCTTTAATTTTATTTTCGATTTTATTTAAAATTGGGGCGTCGACAAGCGGCAAGTCACAGGATTTTGATTCCTGCATTCGGAGGTTCGAATCCTCCCGCCCCAGCCAGTAGAATGTAAGACGAGAGCAGTAAATTAGATTAACAATATTGCAGGTTGGGCGATCATGAGCATATCTTTGACCGCGTGCTTATAAAAGCCGAAGGCTTTTATAGCGGCAAAGATGCGAATCATCCTTCCGCCCCCAGCCAAAAGGAAAAATTATGCTCGATAGATTAAAACTGTTCGCAGGCAATTCAAATATAGATTTGGCGAGAAAAATGGCCGAATATCTTTGTATATCTCTTGGAGATGCCGAAGTTTATAATTTTAGCGACGGCGAGACATTTATAAACATAAGCGAAAATGTCCGCGGATACGATGTTTTTCTGGTCCAATCTACATCAAATCCAGTGGATAAAAATCTTATGGAGCTTTTAATAATGATCGACGCCATGAAAAGGGCATCGGCAAAAAGGGTAACAGCCGTTATTCCTTATTACGGGTATGCAAGGCAGGATAGGAAGACAGCCTCAAGAGTGCCAATTACTGCCAAGTTAGTGGCAGACATTATAACTACCGCAGGTGCGGACAGGGTTTTATCGATGGATTTACATGCGGGACAGATACAGGGTTTTTTTAATATTCCGGTCGACCATTTATATGCCGTTCCCGTTTTGATGAAATATATAAACGAAAAAGGCCTGGACCCTGCCGATATAGTCGTGGTTTCTCCTGATGCGGGAGCGGTGGAAAGGGCAAGGGCATTTGCAAAACATTTAGGCTCAAACCTTGCTATCATCGACAAAAGAAGAGTAAAGGCAAATGTTGCCGAAATAATGAATGTTATCGGGGATGTTAAAAATAAAACCGCCATTATGCTGGACGATATGATAGATACCGCAGGCACGATTACCCAGGGAGCGGCTGCGCTTTTTGAGAACGGAGCAAGCGAGATAATTGCAATGGCGACGCACGGCGTTCTTTCGGGCGAGGCAATGAATAAAATAGATAATTCGCCGATAAAGGAACTAATAATTACCGATACTATAAACCAAAAGAACAGGCGGGAATTATCAAATAAAATTAAAGTTTTAAGTGTTGCAAATCTTTTAGCTGAAGCGGTTAAAAGGATTTATGACGAGGATTCGGTCAGTTCGCTTTTTATTTAGAATAATTTTTATAAAACGAAAATATAAGATAAAAGGAGATATTCATTGGAAATAATTAATTTGAATGTGAACTCGAGAAACAAAGAGGACAATGTTAAATCCCTGAGAAAACAGGGGCTTATTCCTGCCGTGATATACGGAAGAAATTTAGATTCTTTAAGGATTTCATTAAACTACAAAGATTTTATTAAAACTTTTGCAAATCATTCCATCTCATCTTTTATCAATATAGCAAGCAAGGAAGATGGGATTAACGGGAAAACCGCGGTAATCAAGGAGATTCAAAAGGATCCTGTAACGGATAATATTATCCATATCGACTTTCATGAAGTATCCATGGATGAGAAGATTGAGATAGAAGCGGCTATCCACTTTATAGGCAAGCCGGAAGGCGTGAAACTCGGGGGTATTCTTGAGCCTCTTATGAGGCATATCGCAATTAAGGGTTATCCTAAAGATATAATCGACACTATAAATATCGATGTGGCGTCCCTTCAGATTGGAGATATTATTCATGTCAAGGATTTAAAGCTAAGCGATGGTATCGAGATAATGGCTGATGAGGATGCGCCTATTGTTACGGTTGCAGAGCCTGCGGTAGAAGAAGTTGTTGCGCAACCCGAAGTTCAGGAGGAAGCCCCTGCTCAAACCGCGCAAACCCAGCCAAAGGCTTAATAAACAAAAGCCAATGAAAAATGAACTCTGATGCATTTATATTCGGTCTCGGAAACCCCGGGCAGGAGTATTCTTTTTCCAGGCATAATTTTGGATTTATTGCCTTAGATAGCTTTTCTAAAGAAAACTATTTCCCTGCTTTCAGCCATAAAAAAAATTATCTGATTTCAAATAAGACCATATCGGATAAAAATATTTATTTAATCAAGCCGCTTACATATATGAATTTAAGCGGGAAAGCCGTGAAAGAAGCGCTAAATAAGCATGGCGTTTTTAAAATATCGGATAATAACGGCGCTTCGAACATTATTTTAATTCACGACGACCTCGACCTCGCTTTCGGAAGCTATAAGATTAAACTCGGGGGCAGCGGCGGCTCGCATAACGGTGTTAATTCGGTAATAAATTCGCTTCAGAGCAAAAATTTTATTCGCGTAAAATTGGGCATTAACTCTCCGGACAGAGCCAGGTTTAGCGCCGGGGCAGATTATGTCCTGTCGAATTTTTCGAAAGAAGAAATTAAAAAAATTCCCGGTATTTTAAAAATCATAAATGAAATTTTGTTAGTTATTATATCGGACGGGCTTACAAAAGCGATGAATACTTTTTCCCGCAAATAAAAAACCAGGCGATAATAATATTATTTATTATTAATACTATATATATCAAGATGCAATTTGAAACGAGGCTAAGGACATGGGACTTAAATGCGGAATAGTAGGCCTTCCAAATGTCGGGAAGTCAACTATATTTAATGCTATTACCTCCGGATGCGCGGAAGCCAGCAACTACCCCTTTTGCACAATAGATCCTAATGTCGGCATAAAGCCGATTAACGATAAAAGGCTTTACAAGCTTAAAGAAATGGTTAACCCTGAAAAGGTTACGCCGACTTATGTCGAATTTGTAGATATTGCGGGGCTTGTAAAAGGAGCTTCGGCAGGCGAAGGACTCGGGAACAAGTTTCTTTCGCATATTAGAAATGTCGATTTGATTATACAGGTAATAAGGGTTTTTAAAGAAAGTTCGGTCGTGCATGTAGAAGGGGCAATTGATCCGGTCAGGGATCTCGAGATTATTAATACCGAGCTTGCCTTAAGCGATATAGAAATTCTTTCCAAACATATTCAAAAACTTGAAAAAATGGCTAAAAGCGGGGATAAAACCGCATTATCCAACCTTGATTTTTTAAAAAATATTAATAAGCAGCTTGAAGGAACAGGCAATATAATTAATAAAGAATTCGGCGAAACCGAAAAAAGCCTTTTAAAATCTTTAGGTATCATATCGGCAAAACCGGTTATATATGTTCTTAATGTGGATGAACAAATGCTGTCCAAAGATTTTTCCAATAACGAGATAGAGGGGATATTAAATATTGCCAAACCGAAAAATATACCCGTAATAAGGTTGTGCGCAAAATTGGAGGAGGAGTTATCGACTTTAAGCCCTGAGGATAAGGACGCTTTTTTAAAAGATTACGGCCTCGAATCCTCCGCTTTAGACATCGTTGCGCAGGTCTCCTTCAGGCTTTTAGGCTTGATTTCATTTTTTACCGCAGGAAAGCAGGAGGTCAGGGCGTGGGAGATAAAAAACGGCTGGAAAGCGCCGCAAGCCGCAGGGACGATTCATTCCGATTTCGAAAAGGGTTTTATAAGGGCGGAAGTTATATCTTATGATGATTTTATAAGGGCGGGGTCTGAATCTAATGCGGCAAGAATGGGACTTTTAAGGCTTGAGGGCAAGGATTATGTCGTTAAGGACGGCGATATAATGCACTTCAGGTTTAATGTTTAACGCAACGGATGCGCAATATTTTTTATGTAAATCGAGATGGTATTGATAATTCCTACCCGCATCATCATGACGGCGTAGGCCGCAAGTAAAAGCGCCGCTAACTTTCCGGCCGCGTTAGAACCTGTTTTGCCGAGGTATTTTAAAATTATTCTTGTATTTTTTAAAACAACATAAACGATTAAAAGATTAATAATCAATGAAATCGTGATTACCAAATAGCCATAAATGCCCGTCAGAATTAAAAGCGTGGTTAAAACCCCGGGTCCGACAATCAAAGGAACGCCTATGGGGACAACTCCTAAATCCGCCTTTTCGGCAGAGGCGAATAGTTTAGGTTTTTCGGAAATCAGGTTATTTATGGATATTATCAGTAAAAGTATGCCCCCAGCTATTTCAAAATCGTAAATAGATATGCCCATAACGGCAAAGAGGGATTTTCCCAGCAAAAGAAACCCGATACCTACGCTGAAGGCCGTGACTAAAGAGTTTTTTCTAATATGTTTTTCTTCATCCAGACCTGTATCTTTTACGAAATCTAAATAAATAGGCAGGACGCCGAAGATGTCTATCGCAACAAATAGGGGTATTAAGGCAAGCAATACCTCTTTGAAAAAAATTAGAATAATGTTTGACATATATTTGTTATAAGCTATATTATTAATGAACTGTTTAAATAATTATAATACAATTTTTATAACAATTATATTTTTATATTCATAATGGATAAAAAATCCAAATTTAATATACTTCATATAGATAGCTTTCAAAATTACGGCGGAGCGCAAAACGATATTGTAATCCTGCTCGAATTTATAAAACTTTACTATGATACAAGTTTTAATATTTATGTTATACATAATAATAATAAACGATTAAAAGGCGAATTAGATAAAATCGGCATTAATAATTTATCTATTGAAATGAAGAATTTTCTCGATATTTATGCCGTATTTAAAATAAGGAATTTTTTAATAAAGCACGATATAGATTTGGTAAATTTCCACTCCTCGAGGGATCATTTTTTGGGGGGAATTGCCTCGCTTTTAATTTTTAAAAAAAGAATTATTAAGGTTTTAACAAGGCATGTTGCTTACAGGATAAGTTTTTTAAAGGGATTTTTAATCTACAGGTTTTTAACGGACGGGTTCATCGCCATATCGGATTACATTAAAAACATCTTGGTTAAAGATGTCAGGATTGATCCAAAAAAGATTGAAACGATTTATAGTCCGAGGATTTACGATGAAGACGGACTGCAAAAGGAAATGCTTATTTATGAGCTTGAAAGGCAAAATGTCAGAAGCAAACTCGGGATTAAGCCGGACGAAAAAATGATTTCTCTTATCGGAAGGCTGTCTAAAGAAAAGGGTCATGAAGTATTAATAAAGGCGGCGGAATTGGTAATAAAGACACGAAACGATATAAAATTTGTTATTATCGGAGAAGGCGCGTTATATAGCCATATAACGGATTTTATTAGTAAAAAAGGGCTTAAAGAATATTTTATTATAAGCGGTTTCAAAAAAGACATAAAAAAATTTATCGTTGCAAGCGATTTAATAATCGTTCCGTCGGGTCTTGAAGGAATGGGAAGCATTATTATAGAATCATGCGCATTTAAAAAGGCGGTTATTGCTTCCAATGCGGGGGGAATACCGGAGATAATAAGAAACAATGAAACAGGGCTTTTATTTGAGACGGGGAATTATGCCCAGCTTGCGGGTAAGATTATTTCATTGCTCGACAAACGGGAGCTGATTGAAAAATTGGGATTAAATTGTTATAATGAAGTCGTTAAAAAGTTCGATGCCAAAGGAATTGCATCAAAAACGGTTCTATTTTATTTAAAGTTACTGACAAATTTTTCTTAAAATATAAATTATTGGAATAATAGCCTGTGGAAATTTTTACTCGCAAGTTTATAAAAGCCTTCATTGTGCCTATATTCATAGTATTTTTGGCTTATTCTATATTTTTTTCTTTTAGCCGCATAGCTTTATCAAAACACAGCCTAAAATTAAAACTTGTGTCTTTCTTAAGATATTCTTCCATAAAGCCGGAATTTATCAAATTTATCGACTTAAACTTCGACACGCTTTTTTCCGATTACTTTTGGGTGCTTTTTGTTCAGGAGGCCTCCTCGTTTAGGCTCGCAAAGATGCATTATCCGTATATGTATAAAATATCGGTCATTACCGTTAGCCTTAATCCCAGGTTTAATTATGCTTATCAGGCAGGCGGGACTCTTCTTGGCCTGACCGGCAAGCCAAAAAGGGCCATAAAATTATTAAAAATGGGAATGAGCCATATTAACGGAAACTGGAATATACCCTTTTTAATCGCATTTAATTATTTTTATAACCTGAATAACTTTAAGAAGGCGGCTTATTACCTTAAATATGCCGTTAACACAAAGGGCAGTCCAAAATACTTAGAGTTTTTGTATATGAAACTTCTTAATAAATCGGGGAATCTGAAGGGAGCTTTGAGTTTTCTTAAGGAGATGTACAAAAACAACGATAACCCGTATATAAGGCAAATAATAAAGTACAGGATTAATGCGGTTAAAAAAGAGATGGAGCTTAAAAAAGAGCATAAAAAATATAAAGTACCATATTCGTTAAAACTATTTTTACCGCAAAAAAGTTTATGATTGAATTAAAAAATACAACAAAATATTTTCGAATCGGTTTTTTTGGAATTAAAAAAAACGCAGTCGAAAACCTTTCTCTAACCGTAGAGGCAGGGAAAGTTACAGGATTTTTCGGTCCAAACGGCGCGGGAAAATCTACAACGATCAAGATGATAGTGGGACTGGTTCATCCATCAAACGGAATTATTAAGATAAACGGTTACGATTCAATGGATTATAAGGCGCGGCTTAATTTGGGTTATTTACCCGAAAATCCAAGTTTCCCCAGGGGACTTAAGGGGATTGAGATTATTAGTTATTATTCTAAGTTATTGAATAAGAAAATAGATAAAAACGAAATTTATGATGCGCTAAAATTAGCAGGTATTTTTTATGCAAAAGATATTCATGCCCACAAATATTCAAAGGGGATGACCCAGAGATTAGCTCTGGCTATTTCTATTTTGGGAGATCCGGAGATTTTAATTTTTGACGAACCGTTATCGGGACTCGATCCTATTGGGAGAAAAGAATTTAAGGATATAATATTTAAGTTAAAAGAAAGAAGAAAAACCATATTTTTTTCGTCGCATGTGCTTGCCGACAGCAAGGAATTGTGCGATAAGATAGCTGTTCTGGTGAACGGCAGGCTAATTAAGAATGAAGGTATTACCGCTATTGAAAAAGAGGCGGAAGGTTATACGGAAGCAAAATTAAATTCTTCCAAGAATCACGAGCGTACGCCCGATACGACTAAACCGGAACAAGATAAAGATTATCGCTTAATAGCAGAATACAATACGCCGTTAGAGGTATATCTTTACGATTTAATGCGTAAAAACAAGAAAAATTAGCAGGTATTCCAATGAAAAAAATTTTATATTCAACGATGTATTCTTTCAAAGAGATAAAAAATTCCAAGATTTTTTACTCGTTTTTAATATTTGCCTTGATACTCATTTCGGGAAGCTACTTTGTCTCTCAAACAAGTTTTATAAGCCAGGGCAGGATTATGGTAGATTTTTCCATTTTTGCCATAACGATTTTTAATATTTTTATCGGCATTTTTATCGGTTCGTCCATAGTATATGACGATATAGAGAAAAAAAGCATATTTTTAAGCATTACAAGGCCTGTTAAAAGAACGGAATACTTAATAGGCAGATTTTTGGGGTTAACGGCTGCCATAATATTTTCGACGGTTATAATGATGCTTATTTTTTACTTTGTTCTTTTGATTATGCACAAATATGTCATACCTCTTAAGCCGTTTGCGGGGCAACCCACCATTTATTCTTTGCCTCAGCCTTTAATAATTCAGGCGCTCTTTATTATAATAGAATCGGTATTTATTGCGGCTGTGGCATTACTTTTTTCCTTAATAACATCGAAGGCGTTAGCCTCTATATTTACTATACTTGTTTTTTTCATAGGCAATGTCTCAAGCAAAATGAACGACCTTGTAAGGCCGGTTAAAAAAATTATAGGCGGAAAGATAGTAATTGTTCATCAGGCAAACCATGCGCTGACTAACATTGTCCATATCATCTATGCCATTTTGCCGAATTTTTCCATATTCAATATAAGTTCTGAGGCGGCATATAAAATATTTATTTCGGCGGGGACGGTTTTTTACAGAATTGTTTATGGCTTGAGCTATATGGTTTTGCTGTTCATTATCTCGTCTTTAATATTTACAAGGAAGGATATAAGCTAAATATTAGAAAAGAGAGCTATTAATATTAATCGATTAATTAACAGCTCTCTTTTGGCAGTAAGAGTTACGCCGGAAGAACGGTTTTTTCCGCTGCCCCGTTAATTAATACAGCTATGGCAGTATAAAGCGCGCATAAACCTGCAACTATGCCGACTATTCCTACCACCGGCAGAAGACCGGCTAACGACCCGGTAAAAAGCCCTATAGCTTGTATTAAAAGAAAAACGCTTGTTAAAAAAAGGGCAATCTGCAGCATTACCCATTTTTTTAATACATTAGCTCCAAAAAATGTTGCAAAGCCAAAGATAGCCCACAACAAGTGAAACCAGCCGCCAAACGCGGGTGCAGGCGCTGCTGCGGCTTTCGCAAGAACTGTCGCAATAAAAAAAGTTGAAACAGTCAAAAACAACAAGCCCCATCCTGTAAATGCAACTCCTCCGAAAGCGCTGCCGCGCATGAAATCATAAACGCCGGCTAAAACTAAGCCGACTCCTCCCGTAAAGATAATCGTGCCTAAAATCAGCCCGTTAAACGGACCTGCGAAACCGCCGATTACTGAAGCCAAAAGTGTAAGAGCTATGCCATACGCAAATAAACCCAACGCCGTTGGGTCGCCAACTTTTTTTTCATCTGACATAAAGATTTCCTCCTTAGTTAAATGTTTTCGTTTTAGTTGCGAGAATACACTCCTCTTTTTTTGTGCCCCATTAGGGGTACAGTATAACCTGTCCTCCTTAGTTAAATGTTTTTGGCATTAAAACACTGCCTTAGGCACAATATTATCATAAAAATAAAGTTTGTCAATTATTTTCTTTAATAATAATTATAAGTAATAAGTTAATTTAATTATAAATGTTTCATTATAAATAATTAATAATTACATATAATATAGATATGGTAATATAGATATAGCAATATAGATATAGAGTAATACCGATATAGAAGAATTTAAAGGGGAAAATACTTTCTAATGCAGGATTAATCAAAAATAAATCGGATACCTTTTTAGGATATTGCTTGCGTTTATAAAACCAACGGTTTTATGCAGGCAAAGATGGGCGGGGTATTTATAAAAAAAATAAAAAAAAAGATATCTGATTTATTTCATTTAATTGGAAAAAATAAAAAGGGGGCGGAGAGAGAGGGATGAGCGTCCTTCGGACGCTAAAAGAAACGAACTTCCCCTTGCGGGCTTCGCCCTTACCGGGGGTTCGAACCCCTCTCTTACTTATAATAACGAATCTTATGTATAATATTACTTTTTTTAAATAACTGGCGGAGAGAGAGGGATGAGCGTCCTTCGGACGCTAAAAGAAACGAACTTCCCCTTGCGGGCTTCGCCCTTACCGGGGGTTCGAACCCCTCTCTTACTTATAATAACGAATCTTATGTATAATATTACTTTTTTTAAATAACTGGCGGAGAGAGAGGGATTCGAACCCCCGGATGTTTTAAGCATCAACGGTTTTCAAGACCGCCGCCTTAAACCGCTCGGCCATCTCTCCGTAAAATATGAATTGCAACTTTATATTATTATAGATATTGGCGGGTTATATTTCAATACAAAAGTGCTAAGCCATAATGCGCGCAAATATTTCAGAGGATAAAAGCATACCTTTTAGGGTCAGAGCGATATTTCCGTTCCCTTTGATTTGCATAAGTCCTTCCTCTATAAAGCTATTTATAATATCGGGGTTAACCAATTCCGTCAGCCTTTTTGCATTAATTCCCAAATTTGTCCTTAAAGATAGAAATATTTCCTCGTTTATTTTATCTTTTTCGGTTAATATTTCCATAAAATCGGTTTCGGGTTTATGAACAGGTTTTTTTAATACATTATTTGCGTATTTATCTAAATCAGGCACATTGGTTTTTCTGATTTCTTTCCCATCTTCCGTTTTCAAAAAAGACGAAGCCGAAGGTCCTAACCCTAAATATTGACCCCTTTTCCAGTAGTTTAAATTATGCCTGCTTTCATGCCCGTTTTTTGCAAAATTTGATATTTCGTAGTGAATATAACCATTTTCAACCAATAATTTACATAATATTTCGTAATATTTAGCCGTATTTTCTTCCGATATGAATGTCAGCCTATTTTTTTTATTTTTTTCATTACAGGTTTTATAAAATTTTGTATTCTTTTCGATGCTGAGCATATAAGCCGAAATATGCCGTGGTTCCAGAGCCAATGTTTGCATTATGTCATCATAAAAGATAGTTTCGGTTTGCCCTGGAAGCCCGATTATTAAATCAAGCGATATGTTGTCAAAGCCAGCTTTTTTTGCATTATTTGCCGCATTATAAATGTCTTTTTCGTTATGGATTCTGCCTGCCGTTTTTAGTACATTGCCGTTAAAGCTTTGTGCTCCGATAGATAAACGATTTACCCCAAGCGATTTTAACCCGGACAGCTTATTAAAACTTCCGCTTTCAGGATTTATCTCAACGGTGATTTCTGCCGTCTTTGCTATCAGGAAGTTTTTATTAATAAACCATAGTAAATTTTGAAAAAATTGAACCTGCATAATAGACGGGGTGCCGCCGCCAAAATATATGCTGTTTATATGCGAACCTGAAAGAGCGAATCTTTCAATCGTAATTTCTATTTCTTTTTTTAATAAATCGGCATAATCTTTGGGCAACAGGTTATTTTCGGATTTCAATATCGGTATAGAATAAAAGCTGCAATAATTACATTTGCTTTTGCAAAAAGGGATATGTATATAAATGCTTAACTGCCTTATTTTCTTACCGTTTGTTTTGTGTTTGCTCATATTTGCTTATATTTCATTATATTATATGATATAATATTTTAAAACATCGATAAACGATATATATATAAAAAATTTGCTGTTTTAATTTACCGCAAATCCTTAAACTTAAATAGGAGGTTTAAGCCAATGGATAATAATAACGGTTTTTCTCAAAAAGCCTTGCCTATAAAGGACGGCGTGTTTTATGCCGGCGCATTCGACCCCGATTTAAGAATATTCGATATAGTAATTCCTACGGAAAACGGAACCACATACAATTCTTATTTTATTCAGGGAAGTCAAAAATCGGCTTTAATAGATACGGTAAAACTCAATACAAAGGATCAGTTAATAAATAAATTAAGCGGATTAACCGACATATCAAAAATAGATTACATAATTATAAACCATACGGAACCTGACCATTCTGGTGCGCTTCATTTAATAAAAGACATAGCAAAAGACGCAACATTGGTTTATTCGAAAAATGCGCATCACTTTGTCAAGCATATTATTAAAAAGGATTATAATAATATTACCGTCGGCGATGGGGATCAGATTGATTTGGGCGGTAAAACATTACAGTTTATCAGCGCTCCGTTTTTACACTGGCCTGATACCATGTTTACATATCTAAAAGAGGATAAAATTCTTTTTCCCTGCGATTTTTTCGGCGCCCATTATTGCGATTCTAATGTTTTCAACGATTTGCTTAAGGATAAGGATGCGGCTTTCGAGGCATTCAAATATTATTTTACCCACATAATGAGGCCGTTTAAAAATTATGCCTTAAGCGCATTAGAAAAACTCAAAAATTATGAAATCGACATAATTGCGCCGTCGCACGGTCCAATTTTAAGAAAAGATTTAAAAAAATATATCGATTGGTATGCAGGCGCAAGTAAGGCATCAGACGCAAACGAAGCCGTAAAGAAGATAGCGGTTGTGTATGCGTCGGCTTACGGCAATACCGAAGAAATGGCGAAACATATCGCAAAGGGAGCTAATATCGAAGGTTTAACGGATGTAACTCTGGTAAATTTAGTTAATACCGACATTAAAGATGTTGTGGATACAATCGAAGATTCCGATGCCGTCATCGTAGGCTCCCCCACACTTAACGCAAAACCGCCTAAACCCATATTCGACATGATATCGTCTTTAGTCATGTTGAATGTCAAAAATAAAAAAGCGGCTGTTTTTGGCTGCTACGGATGGAGCGGCGAGGCCGTTCAAATGGTGCAGGACATTCTTAAAAGCCTCAGGTTTGTTATTGTGCAGGACGGCTTAAAGATTCAAATGACGCCGTTTGAAGAGGATTTGCTAAACTGCGAAAAATTCGGGATGGATTTTGCTTACAAGATAACACAGGATTCATAAATAGTAAGGAGAAATAGCCATAATGAGTTTTGACGGCAAAAACAACGGCAAACTAAACTTAAAGAGCGATTTAAACAAAGAATCCCCCGGCAAATCTTTGATTTGGGAGGATAACGATTTTAACTTTTTTACCTTGATAGATGGAAAAGAGGTTTTTATCGGGAGAGGCAGGGATGTGCCGTATCCGCTTGAGGAGGGCGACTGCTGGTCTTTGCCGAACGGCAGAACATTTATTTACAGAGACGGCGCCGTCAAACCTATAACCCCGCAAAGCCAGGAAAAAAAATTAAAAGAGTGCCTCGAAGATTTATATGAAAAATTTGAGGAATCTTATTTATATTCCGATCCCTTAGGGTTTGTGCATAAGTTTGAAGATATTAAAGACATAGAAGTTGCAGGGTTTATAGCCGCAGGGTTTGCATTCGGCAATGTCAGCCAAATTATTAAAATTTTAGATAAAATAGACCGGATAGTAAATCATAAATTTTATGAATTTACGGTTAATTTTAATGCGGCTGACGGCTTTAAATTTTTTAACGGCCTATACTACAGATTCATTAAAGAAAGGGATATCGTAGCCCTTTTTTTAATTTTAAGCGAAATGCTTAAAAAATACGGTTCAATCGAAAATTTTTTCCTTAAAGACTATAACCCATCGGATTTAAACTTAAAAAACGCCATAATCGGTTTTTCAAAAAGGGCGCTTGAACTTGTGGATTTTTCGCCTGTTTATAACTCGGCTGTTCCGCCGGAAGATTCAATGGTTCATTTCTTTTTTACATCGCCGCTCGACAATAGCCCGTGCAAAAGAATCAATTTATTCTTAAGATGGATGGTAAGGAATTCCGATAATCTTGACTTTGGAATTTGGCGGGATATAAATCCGTCCCAGTTAATAATGCCGGTAGATACCCATATAGGTAGAATTAGCCAATATATCGGCTTAACGACTTATAAAAATCCTTCATTTAAAATGGCGGAAGAGATAACCGGGAACCTTAAAAAACTTGACTGTTTTGACCCGATAAAGTATGATTTTGCCATTACAAGACTGGGGATACTGGATCTTTGCCCTAAAAACAAGAATGAAGAGAATTGCGGAAAATGTTCCATTTTTAATATATGTAAATTAAGTTAAGGCTATATTAAGGCTATTTAGATTATTAATTTTAACAATTAAATTTACTTTATAAATTTAAATTTTAGTAAGGGGCTAAAGTAATGAGGATATTAAAATTATCGCTGTTTTTTTGTTTTTTTTTAATTATTATTAGTAGTTTAAATCTTATAAATCCCGTAAATTCTTTTGCCCTTGGCATTATCCGCCAAAATAAAACGAATAAACCAGATGAGGAATTTAAATATAAAAAATTTGGGGCTGAATTGCTCAAAAAAAATGTCATTCTTAAACTAAATAAAAATTATCAAGCCAGAGTTTATGTCAGCGAATCCATAAAGATATTGTCTCAAAGGGGTATAAATAGATTTTCGGAAGTCATTATTCCGTTTTCTACAAAATATCAAAAGGTTAAGCTGTTATACGCCTATACGCTTCTTAAAGGAATGTTTAAGATTCCTGTAGGAAAGCACGCTGTTAATGTTGTTTCGCCAGGCATCGCCATAAAATATCCGATATATTCAAGCATAAAATACTTAACATTATCGATGCCGGCCGTAGAAGACGGTTCAATAATAAACTTTTCTTACGAACTTTATAATTTTAAGCCGCTTATTAAAAATGGAGCATTCTATTCCGACTATTTTACCCGTGCTATTCCGGTTAAAGATACCGGCTTTACTTTAATTTACCCTGCCGGCTTAAATATTAATTTATATCTGCATAATATGAATAAATCTTCGGTCGTAAAAAAAGTAATGAATATAAAAAACAAAAAATATATAAAACTTTATTTGCGCTTTAAGAATATTCCGGCTATAAAAAAAGAATCCTATATGCCCCCTTTGAAAAATTATAGAAAGTATATATCTATTTCCACTTATACTTCGTGGAGCAGATTACTAAACCATATAAATAAGCTATTTATAAAGTCAGAAAAAGCCGATAATAAAATTAAAAGGTTTGTCAAAAAAAGCATAGGCGGCGTTAAGAATAAAAATATAAGCCAAAAAGGAAAAATAATTTCAATTTATAACGATTTCATTAAATCTTTTAGATATGTCGGGCTCGGCTACGGCATAAACGGCTATAATCCTGAACCCGCACCATTCACTCTTTCCAACGGTTACGGCGATTCGAAGTCTTTAGCCGCGCTTTTAATAACAATGTTAAAAATTGAGGGTATCCGCGCCTTTCCTGTACTCGTAACATCATTAAATACATCAAATTTAAATATTAAATCCGTTTCCCCAAAACAGTTTGATTCCGTAATCGTCGGGATAAAAATTGATGGCAGGCGGTTTTATTTATATCCGGATTCATCTTCATATAAGGCTTTTAGCCTCCCGTTTAACATATCCGGCAGGAAAGGGGTTGAGTTGTTATCCAACCACAGGTACAAATTTATGACCCTTCCTGCTCAAAAAGCGGGCATGAATGAAAAAGTGTTTAAATTTAGAGGAAAAATAGACAAAAAAGGGCAACTGAACGGGAGAATCATAGTTATTTATAAAGGGGTTTATTCAAATTTTAAAAGGTCGTCTTTGAAAGATGCAAGCAGGTACCAAAAAGAGATTCAAGCAACGGATTTCCTATATAATTTTGCTCCCGGAGCACATATCGAACATTTCAGATATGAAAATCTTAAAAATATCAATAAAAATATTATGTTAAAAATAAAATTTTTAGATAAGCGCTATGGGCAGGCAAGAGGCGATAAGGTAATATTTCATCAGGTAATACCTGTAGATACCGGACTTCTTCATGCCGTCTTAAAGTCCCGCAGGATTTACCCGTTGGTGATGGGCTATCCATTTAAACATATCGCAAAAATAACTATTAAACTCCCCAAAAAATCCAATATTTATTATATGCCGGCGGTTTTAAAATTAAGCAATAATGTAGGAATGGCTTCCGGCAAATGTTCTTATTTAAAAAGTAAAAATGCGTTAAATTGCCTTTATGCGTTTGAATCCAAAATCCCTCTAATTTCGGTAAAGGACTATGAAAAATATAGGCAGCTTATAAGAGCATATCTTGGATATTTAAAAAATTATTATATAGCCCTATCCAGTATATATTTTTATTAATTTATTTATATTTGAGGCATTTTTTATGATATAATGCCCTATAAATCCTACAAATAATAATTCATGGAGGAATTGAAAATGAGAAAGATGACGGAAGATGATTTGAAATCGGCGTTTGCCGGTGAAAGTCAGGCGCATGTCAAATATATGATATTTTCCGAAGAGGCTAAAAATGAAGGCAAGCCTAAACTGGCAAATGCTTTTAAGGCTATTGCGCATGCCGAACTTGTTCACGCCAGAAATCATTTAAGGGCTTTGGGGGGTATTAAGAAATCCTCCGAGAATATAAGCGCCGCATTCAACGGGGAGAATTACGAAATAGAGGAGATGTATCCCGTGTTTAACGAAGTAGCCAAATTTCAAAATGAAAAGGAAGCCGTGCGCTCCACCCATTATGCATTAGAGGCTGAAAAAATACACAGGGATATTTATAAAAAAGCAAAAGAGTTAATAGATTCGGGAAAAGATTTTGACGGGGGAACCATTTATATTTGCCCTGTCTGCGGCCATACCCATGTCGGGGCTGAAGCGCCCGATAAATGTCCTGTCTGCGGCTGCCCAAAAGATAAGTATGTTAAATTTAGCGCTTAAAAATAAAATTTGAACGCCTTTTACATTGAAATTTGACAATATGCTTTTTTGCGATATTCTAAAAGTATAAGGTTATTTTTATTTAATCTAACTATTACTAAAAAGGGGGTGAGAACTATTATGGTTCAAGGAGTTGGAAACGGCCTTAACAATGGGCTTGCGCTGAACTCCGTTTCAAGCGGCGAAAATCTGTTTCAAACAAATCAAGCAAATGCCAATAAGGGCAATTATCAAAATATAGCCGGTCCAAACGATGTCTATAATAAAACTGCCGCTCTGACATTAAACACCATTGACACATTGAATCAGGGTTTGGTTAATGCTCTAAACGAATCTGTCGCGAACCTTAACCAAAATACGGCAGCCAATAATAACAACGCTAACGGCAATGTTCAATATAACGGCAATGGACAGGCCACCATCGGCATTACCCAGACGGGGAACATCTTAAATAAAATAGTATAGCATTATTTTGCCATGAAAGGAACAGCAGACTTCATCAAGATGAAGTTAGATAAAGAAAAAATAGTGATGGTTACCGCCTACGATTATATATCGGCGGGCATTGCGAAAGAAGCGGGCATAGATATAGTGTTGGTGGGAGACTCCCTTGCAACCACCGTTCAGGGCAAGAATAATACTATCGGCGTTACATTGGAGGAAATGATTTACCACACCAAAATCGTTAAAAGTGCTTTAACGGATTTTTTTGTCGTTTGCGATATGCCGTTTATGTCATATCAGGTTAGTTCCGAGCAGGCTTTGATTAATGCGGGCAGGATATTAAAAGAAAGCGGCGCAAACGGCGTTAAAATGGAGGGCGGGGAACTCATTGCGAAGACCGTTAAAAAAATAACCGAAACAGGTATTCCCGTTGTCGCTCACATAGGATTAATGCCGCAATTTATAAATGTTTTAGGCGGCTATAAGGTTCAGGGAAGAATCGAGTCGCAAGTTGAAAGGCTTGTTAACGATGCCGTGTCTCTTGAAAAGGCGGGTGCATTTATGATAGTTCTGGAAGCCATGCCCGAAGAGGCTGCGTTAAGTATCCAGAGCAATATTTCCATACCGACAATCGGAATAGGAGCAGGCAGATATACGGATGGACAGGTTCTTGTTTTTTATGACGCCGTCGGAATGTTAGATAAAAAACCGCCAAAGTTTGTTAAGAAATTTGCCGATTCGAGAACATTAATCGTTAATGCGCTAAAAAGCTATAAAGAAGAGGTAAAAAACGGCTCATTTCCTGCGGAAGAAAATATATATAAATAAAATAAATAGTAAATAAAACCCGGTATATTAAGATATACAAACTTTACATACAAACTTTGGCAATTTAATTTTATTAAGTTGCGCCCCGTTTTTCATAAAATAGCAGCTTCACAGCCTCGCTTGCCATTTGAATGTCCTCGTCTGTATGAACGGCAAAAATGGGAATTTTCCCGCCGCCTATTGATTTCACCTGTTTTCTTATTTTGATTTTTCCATGGCAATCAAATTTATTGAAATATTCCGAAGCCTTTTTATTTTTCCGGTCGTCTATTTTTATGCCAAGGTAAGCCAGGTTTTTGCATACTTCTTTTCTCAAGAGGGAAGAATTTTCGCCTATCCCCCCGGTGAAAACCAGAGCGTCTATTCCGTTCAGGGCTGCGCAATACCCCCCGATAAATTTAATTATTCTATAAACATACATTTTAAAAGCAAGCTTCGAGTTCTCATCGCTATAAGTCAATAACTCTTTAAAATCGTAAGTTTTTTGGGATATCCCGAGAAGCCCGCTTTTTTTATTTAGAATGTCATACAATTCTTCGCATGAAATATTTAGTTTTTCTTTAAGAATAAACGGTATGGACGGGTCTATATCGCCGCATCTCGTTCCCATCATAAGGCCTTCTAAAGGAGTATAGCCCATCGACGTATCAACGGAAACGCCGTTTTTTACGGCACAGATACTTGCCCCGTTGCCCAGATGACAGATAATCAATTTTTTTATATCCTTTTTATTTAAGCTCAATAAATTATTTATATAAGAATATGAAATTCCATGAAATCCGTATCTTTTTACCTTATATCTATAGTAATAATCAAGCGGTATGGGATATATTCCCGCATACAGGGGAATGGTACGGTGAAAAGCGGTGTCAAAAACGCAAACCTGTTTTGCATGGGGCATACATCCCGACATAATCTTCAACCCTTTTAAATTGGAAGGATTATGAAGAGGGGCAAGTTCAGTCAGCCCATTTAGTTTAACGATATTTTCTTTGGTAACTACCACAGGTTCCCTAAATTCATCGCCTCCATGGACAAACCTGTGAACCACAATGTTAATATTTAAATTAGCAATATTAAATCCTAATTTATGAATCATAAAATTTATTGCTTCGGAATGATCCTTAAAATTTAATTTTCCAAAATCTTCTTTTCCTTTTGTTTTAAAATGAAACTCGCCAAATTTAGTCCCGATTTCCTCTATTACCCCCGAAAAAATTCTTTCAGCATTTAATAATGGATTTTTTTTACCCAAAGAATCCGGTATTTCGAAAATTGAAAATTTTACGGAGGAACTTCCGCAATTAATTGATAAAATATGGATTTGACCGGTTTTCTTAATCATCGTGAATACCTTTTCTATTTTTTCTTTATAATACTATAATGATAATGCAAAGGTATTGCAAAAGCAAAATTTTTTCCTTTAAATATATTTTTTTTATTATATAATATTAATAATTACAAAAATAACAATTAAAAACCTGTCAGGGAGGCATGCATGAATTACATTTCGTATTTTAAACTTAAAGGTACATTTAAGAACGACTCAAAGTATCCCGCACTTTCCCTTATCGCGTTTATTCTTAAAATTATTGCCTTAATTTACCTTGTTGTCGGTTTAATCGGCACCCTTATTATGTCGTTTATATGGGCTGATGAAGCAGGGAAAATGTCGGTTCTATACGGTTCTTCCGGATTTAATTTCAGTTCGGCAATATCTTCATTTTTCTTTTCGCTGATTGGCGGAATTATCGTATCTATCTTAATATTTTTATTGATATGGGCATATGCAGAGCTTATTTTAGTCCTTATGGATATCGAAAGCAATACTTCCAAATAATAAAAGCGGCTTAAAGAATACGCTTGTTTTTAACTGGTGCCCCCGACCGGAATCGAACCGATGACCAAAGGTTTAGGAAACCTCTGCTCTATCCTTCTGAGCTACGGGGGCAGGCAAAAAATGAATGGACGGCAACTATTTGGTAAAATGGCAAAAAATAATTATTTAATTTGCGTTATGCCGAACTATTATATATAATTAATACTATAAAATCAATTATTAAAACAAAGCATAATAATAACATAACTGCTTCAACCGCAATTTTAGCGTATCACAAATCTAAAAGCGCCCATAGCTCAGCTGGATAGAGCGTCAGACTACGAATCTGCAGGCCGGGGGTTCGAATCCCTCTGGGCGCACCACTTCAAACCGCAGCAAATAAGCCGTTTTTACCTGTTCGATATTTTTATATTTTTTTTGTTTTTAATTGTCCAGTTGTGAATTATTTCTATTGCCTGAACCAGTTCCTTGCCTGCTTTCGTAAGGTTGTATTCAACCCTTATGGGCTTAACCTCTATAATTTTTCTATTAACCGCTCCTATCTCTTCCAGAACTTCAAGCCTTTTAGACAATTCTCTGGCAGAGATCCCTTCCGTTTTTTTCTTAATTTGGTTAAATCTTAACTTTCCATTGGAAAGTTCTTTAATTATAATTAAAGACCACTTATTGGCAAGCATTTTAAAGGCTTCCTGCGCGGGACAGAAAGCTTCCTTTTTGTTATTTTCCATAGCCCCATTTAAATTTATCAAAATATTAATAATAATTTATTTTATTTATATGAATAGCCTACCACATTTTAATATACATTGTCAATTAGGTATATAAAAATATACTTAATAATAATAAAATCCCTAATTGACTTAATATACCTAACAACTTATAATTATCATATCCATGGGGTAAGGCGTCTAAAGTAACTTAAATTAAAATTTAAATCAAAGATTATTAAAGAGGTTAAAAATGAAAAAAGAATCCATAAGTTTATTTTTCTTAAGGTTTGTGCTGTTTCTCAGTTTTTTTTACCATGGGACGGGAATTTTATTTGATTGGTTTGACGGACCGGGCATAGCCGGCTTTGCAGGGTATATGCATTTCCCAATCGTTATAGCGGCATTAGTAGGCATAGCCGAAACAACTGGAAGCCTTGCAATGGTTAGCGGAATATTAACAAGAATAGGGGCGTTAAACATAATGCTCGTAATGCTCGGCGCGATATTTATACTCCACTTGCCCCACGGGTTTAATATTATGAACGGGGGTTACGAATATGCTTTAACGGAGTTCACAATAGCGTTAAGCATTTTCATAATGGGACCAGGCGAATATACGCTGACGGCTTTTATAACCAAAAACGCGCCCTTTATTTTACAGTAATAATAAAATCATGAAAATTAAACCCTCTTATACTTATAATCCGTAGGCTCAATTAATACGATTTTTATTGCAACGCGCAAAATTTTATTATATCATTAAACTAATTTGCGGTTATAAGTTTGATTACATTTATAGCATAACCATAAAGAGCCATAAAACAAAATAAGGGGGTTTAGGTATATGAAAAATAATAAAATGAATATTAAAAAAAGATTTGGCATAATAGTCATCCTTTTGCTTTCGATTTTTATTGCTTCATCCTCTCTTAGCGGATGCGCAACTTCAAGGGCGACGGCGGCAAGCGGAACCACCGGGGCATTATTTGGAGCAGGCACCGGTTTTGTAATAGGAGCGTTAACGGGAGGCCCGATTGGCGCAATAATAGGAACTGCCGCCGGATTATCCATAGGTTACGGCGTGGGTTATGTAACGGGAAAGTATGTTGTTACAAGGGAAGGCAGGATTAGAGGAATATCTATGCGGACACTCCCTTATAAATTAGCAAGCAATGAGTTTATTTATGATCCGGCAAGCAGTCCAAAAATTAACTTTAAAGAGGTTAAAGGCGTATTAATATCCAATCTTAAAATATCCACCGTTCCCAAATCGGTAATGGTTGGGAATAAGATTAAGTTAATTATGGAATATAATGTCATCGGAGCATCCAATAATATCAAAAATCATTCCATTCAAGAAACAAGAATATTGGAAGGGTTAGACGGAAAGATTTTTTATAATCATACCACAAGCACCAATATTGGAAAGGAAGGCTACTATAAAACTGTTTTGCCTGTTACGATTCCAAAATCTGCCCCGAAGATTTACATATACGAGGCAATTATTAAAGTAAACAATGTAATTACGGCATTAAGCTCCAGATTGGTTACGGTAAAGTAAGGTAAAATAGAAGAACTTTATTTTTTTATCTTATTTTCCGTCCCGCTTATAAGCCTCTTTATATTGGGGGAATGTTTGTATATTATTAAAATTGTTATGAAGGCCGATGCAATAAATATGTAAATGCTTTTAAGCGTGTAAAATATTAGAAATGGCATAAAAAAAGCGCTTACAATCGAAGAAAGTGAAACATACCTTGAAAAAAATAATATTACTAAGAATATTAAAAAAGCCATTAAAACCGCTTTGGGGGATAGTGCAAGAAATACTCCCAGCGCCGTAGCAACCCCTTTCCCGCCTTTAAATTTTATAAATATCGAATAGCAATGGCCTACTACGGGGGCTATAATTATTAAAGGTAAAAAAATTAAAGGCGCATGGAATAATTTTATCGCCAAAAATACGGGTATAAATCCCTTTGCCGCATCGATTACCAGCGTAATAAAACCGAATTTCTTTCCTATAACCCGGGAAACATTTGTTGCGCCGAGATTACCGCTCCCTGCTTTAGTAAGGTCTATCCCACCCTTAAATTTTGCAACTATGGCAGAGGTGGGAATGCTTCCCAGTAAATACGATGCTAATATATAAATTATTCCCGTTAAAATGGCTAAACCTCTTTAAGCAACTTTTTCCCCGCAATAAGGGCAATATTTAAGTCCGGGCATCAATGGGATTTCCATTCCGCATTTTTTGTTTAGACATACTTTGTTTACTTCTAAACTATTTAATTTATCCGTCAGGGTGGTACTTAATTTATCGACGAATTTTTCAAACTTTTTTTCATCCTCGTTTTTAAAATTTTTGGTAATTTCATCGATTATTACGGTATCATTCATGAGCCTTTTTTCAAGGTTTTTTTTATTGATATAAAAATATACTTTAAATTTATTTATTTCTTTTCTTGTTATAATATCTTCATCGATGAACTTCTTAAAACTTTGACTGATAATAGATGGAGCAAGGCCCGTTTCTTCCTTGACTTTCTTGGTTGTAATGGGTTTTTTATCGTTTTTAATATAAAATTTTATTATCAGCGCGTAAACCATAAATTCAGATGGACCCATTAATTTAATCTGAAAACTGGTTATGAGATATCTGCTTGTCCATAAAGCAAGCGCTACATAATAAAATTTAAAATAATTATCGGATTTATTTAAAAATTCGTCAAGGTTTTTTTCCTGCTCTTCATTAATTATCTTGTTGCTTTTAAGGAGGGCTATCGTTCCCTTTATTAAATTATTAATAATATAAGTGTCGGTTTCATTAAAATTGCAAAACTGAAGAGCTTTTATATTTATCTCGTTAAATTTTTTAAGTTCGCTATAAGGCAGGATGTAATTCGTTTTGCGTTTATCTTCGCTTAAGGTAGATTTGTTAATGAGTTTATTGTCCTGCAAACTCTTAAGCACGGTTGCGAGATGCGGCGTTGAAATATATAATCTATTTAATTCTTTATATGAAACCGTTACGCCGGTTTTTTCATAATTCTTTTTTTCTTTTGCGGATGAATGGGTATATTTATAAGCAAAATATGCGAAAATAGTGAATTCTATATCGCTTAAGTATGCAATATTTTTATATCCCGGCGGTATCATAGATATAGTGTCTTTGATTAGTTTTTCCCTGCTAAGGAAAAATAAGCTAAAAAGAATATATAGCTTGGCTTGCAATGTTTTCATAATACAAATCCTCAATTAAATAAAATAAATTAAATTAAGAATACGGGTTAACATAAAATTCATTATTAAAACCAAAAATTAAAATATCTTAAAAATAAACAATTAAATAAATAAGCCATAAATTATTTTTGTATAATTTAGAATAATATATTTATATATGTATTTTACATTATAATATTTTTTTACCGTCTATGTAAAGGAAAAAGTAAAGGAAAAATTTTACCTAAATTTTATAGGTTGAATTTCTTTTCTTAAAG
The DNA here is from genome assembly GCA_023489335.1 of Deltaproteobacteria bacterium. Taxonomy (GTDB): domain Bacteria; phylum SZUA-79; class SZUA-79; order Acidulodesulfobacterales; family Acidulodesulfobacteraceae; genus Acidulodesulfobacterium. The sequence continues at coordinate 168,831 of JAMDCP010000002.1, forward strand.
TAATAAAATAAAGGACATGGTAAATACACATATAGGCGGGTTGGAATTTTTCATTAAAGAATACGGCCATTTATTAAACCCCGAAGCCATCATAAAAGAAGACATATTAAGGCAGGGGATTTTCTTCGAACCGCTAAAGGATGTTAAAAATTTTTCAAGCAAATCTTATTTCATTTTTTCTTTTAACATAGATAATGATAATGATATAATCACAAATAAATATCCGGAAGAAATTGCCCTTCAAAATGGGATATATAACCTAAAAAGAACTATTATCTCCGTTAGGATTAACAAATCTTCCCCTTACCGGGTTAAGTTTGACGCTGCCGCAAATAAATATGTCCTGTTTCTCGATGATAATTTTATAGGGGATGTTATTTTTTCGCCCGAAAAATCCTACATGCTGCAAAAAACCCCGTCGGGGAAATCGGTCAGGGATATTGCTCCCACTATCGAATGGGGCTACTTAATATATCTCGCGGTTTTCAGAATGTGCCAGTATTTTGAAAATAAGAGCGAATGCGCATTTTGCGATATGAACTCAAATTATGTAAATCAAAAAAAAACAAACAAAAGCTATTCCGCAGTAAAATCCATAGATGACATTATTGACGCTCTCGGCATAATCGACTCGTCGGAGGATTCCGAATCTAAGGCTTATACATTAACGGGGGGAAGCATTATAGATGAATTTAAATTTAACGGAGATACGGAGATAGATTTTTATGTCAGGTTTTTAGAAGCCATAGAAGATAAATACAAAGGCAAATGGATAAGCAAGATTGTCGTTCAGGCCCACGATGCAAAAAACCTTAAAAGGCTTAAGGATGCAGGAGCTTACATCTATCATACTAACTTCGAGGTCTGGGATAAAGAACTTTTCGATAATATTTGTCCCGGAAAGTCCAAATTTATCGGAAGGGATGAATGGATAAAAAGAATAGTGGATGCCGTATCTATATTTGGGGAATACAGAGTTATTCCAAATTTTGTCGCTGGAGTCGAACTTTCCGAACCTTACGGGTTTAAAAGCATAGACGATGCCATTAATTCAACGGGAGAGGGTCTCGAATTTTTTATGTCAAATAATGTTATACCGAGGTACACCACATGGTGTCCCGAAAAGACAAGCAAACTTGGGAGATTGGGAAATTCATCGGCTCCTCTCGAGTATTATGTTAAACTGCTTCTTAAATGGCACGAACTTCATTATAAGTATAATTTACCCGTTCCTGAAGGGTATGGCGAGGCAGGTCCGGGCAGGGCAGAGTTTTCCGTCAGCGCATTTATGGATGCGTTTAAAATGGCCGATACCGCGTAATCCAATTTTTAGGTTGAAACGACTAAAAAGCTATGATAATATAAATATATGAATATTTATATATAACATACACGGCTATGCTATATATAATATGATAGCCATAAAATTAAATTAATAAAATTAACATTAAATAATAATAAAACTAAACTAAAGAGGTATTTATGCATAATCATGACGATGAAAAGAAATTAAATAAATTTAACGCGAGTAGCGAAGATGAAGATTATAATTTTGAAGACGGAGGTGGATGCGGCTGCGGGGATAGCGAGGAACACGGTTCTTCGTGCGGCTGCGGGGATGAAAGAGAAGAGGAATCTTCCTGCGGATGTTCTTCGGAAAATAATAGCGGTAAACCCAATAAAAATCCGTTCGAGGAACGGGCCCCTATTTTCGGCGTAAAAAATATTATTGCCGTTGCAAGCGGTAAAGGCGGCGTAGGAAAATCCACATTTAGCGTCAACTTAGCCATCAGCTTAGCGCAGCAGGGTAAAAAAGTGGGTCTTATGGATGCAGATTTGTATGGTCCGAGTATTCCAACTATGATGGGCATCAACAAAAGGCCCGATTTAACTTCTCAAAACAAAATAATACCTATAGAAAAATTTGGGATTAAACTTATGTCTTTAGGATTTTTAATTCCGGAAGATACCCCCGCTATTTGGAGAGGACCTATAGTTATGCAGGTTACGACACAGTTTTTAAAAGATGTGGAATGGGGCGAAATCGATTTTCTCGTAGTCGATCTCCCTCCGGGAACAGGAGACATCCAGCTTACATTAGTCCAAACCGTCCCGATAAATTTTGCCATAGTAGTTTCCACGCCCCAGGATATTTCCCTTATAGATGCCAAAAAGGCGTTGGGTATGTTCGATAAGGTTAATGTTCCTGTTTTTGGCATAGTCGAAAATATGAGCTATTTTATATGTCCCCATTGCGATAAGCGTTCGGATATATTTAAACATGGCGGCGCTAAAAAAACTGCCGAAAAATTAGGCGTTAATTTTCTGGGCGAGGTGCCTATAGTAGAAGAAATCTGCGAACTTTCCGATAAAGGCGAACCTATTATGACAAAAGATATACATCCGGAGGTAAAAGCCGTATTTAATAAAATAGCGGATTCTTTAATTTTGAGATCGGAACAGCGGGTTAGTTTATAAAAATTATAAAAGCCTTGCTTTATGAAACAAAAGGACATTTAAATAAAATTAAAATTTAAGGAGGATTTACTAATTATGGCTTCAGAAAAAGTTTTAGCCTTTACGGATGCCAATTTTGAAACAGAGGTTTTGCAGTCTGATAAACCGGTTCTTGTGGATTTTTGGGCTGTTTGGTGTGCTCCATGCAGGGCTGTTGCCCCGATCATCGACGAGATGGCATCGGATTATGACGGCACCATAAAAGTGGGCAAGGTAAATGTTGATGAAAATCAGGTTATCCCGGGTAAATATGGGATAAGAGGGATACCGACGGTTATTTTGTTTAATAACGGAAAAGTGGTGGACCAAATAGTCGGGGCAGCGCCTAAAACTGCATTTAAACAGATGATAGATAGGGCCGTTGCACATTAATTAAGTTTAATTAAGATGAAAAAGATGAAAAATTAAAATGAAAGCGCTGGGTAACATTTTCAATATTTATTAACCGTTTATTAATAGCTTAAGATTACTTCTTTTAACGATTTGCTTGTTGATTGCGTTATTGTAAAGGTAAGGTTATCTATTGTGAACTTTTCGCCCGGAACAGGTATTCTTCCGAGTCTATCCATTATCAAACCTGAGACGGTTTCATAATCGGCTTCCGGGTGTCTTTCTATTTTTAAATTAAAAAGTTCCGATAATTCATCCAATGTGAGCCTTGCATTTATTAAATAAGTATTTTTGCCTATCTTTTTATACATCGGTTCTTCTTCATCGGTCTCGTCCCTAATCTCTCCGACTATTTCTTCCAGTATGTCCTCAAAAGTTACTATTCCCGATGCCCCCCCATATTCGTCCACAACTATGACCATTTGCTGGTGGCTTTTTTGCATCTTAATCATTATTGACGATATTTTTAATGTTTCGGGTATAAAAAGAACAGGCTTAGCTATATCGCTTATTACCTTATCCATATTTTCCATGTTATAAATATCGAAAGCAAATGCAATGCCGGATATGTTATCTATGCGGTCTTTGTAAACTGGTATTCTTGAATAATTGGATTCCACCAGGATTTGTCTTGCAGTTTTTACGCTTGCCTTTTCATCCACCGCTACCACATTGATTAGCGGGATCATAATGTCTTTGGCGGTTTTATTCCTAAAATCGAATATCCGTTTTATGATCTTTTTATCATATTCTTTAAGTTCTTCTATATTGCCGCTTATTGTCAGGACTTTTATAAGTTCATCTTTTGTTAAAAATACATTTTTAGATTTGCTTTTAAAAATTACATTTAAAAATTTGGAGAAAGCTATAAAAATAATATTAATCGGAAAGAATATAACACCAAAGGCGGCAAGCAGCGGGATGCTTTTTAACATCAGGCTATTTGCATGTCTTCTATATACCATTTTTGGAATAATTTCGCCGAAAATTACCATAATAGGCGTAAGAATGACTGCCACGATAAACGGAGTGTAAGAGCGGGCATATCGATATATAATAGCCGTTGCTAAAATAGAAGCTGTCGTATAAGCGACATTGTTTCCGATAAGGGAAGTAGAAAATGTGCTTTCCGGTCTTTTTGTCATTTTAATCAAAAATTTAGCAAGTTTATTCCCCTGGGTTTCCTTGTGTTTTACTTTAATCTTGTCAAAGCTTATAATGCCGATTTCCGACCCGGCAAAAAATCCTTCGAAAAATATTGAGGCAATAATTATAATTATATAAATAAGATATAGGTTATTGAACATCGTATTCGTCCTCGATTTCACCGAATATTTCCTCAAGCAGGTCTTCCATAGTAACAATGCCCACCATTTTTCCATATTCGTTCACTACAATCGCAATATGAATCTTTTTTCTTTGAAGCTCTCTGAAAAGTTCCAGCGCATTTTTTGACGACGGTATAAAATAAGGTTTTATCAAAAAAGAGTTAAGGGTTCTTTTTTCCTCTCCAATATTGTACATTCTGGAAAGTATGTTTTTAGCGAGCAGTATTCCTATGATATTATCTTTTTCTCTAAAATATACAGGCATACGGGAAAAATGGTTTTCCTCGATAAGCTTAACCGCGGTTAAGACAGGGGTATTTACATCTAATCCGAAAACATTATCCCTCTTTGTCATAATATTGCCCGCTTTTAAAAAAGAAAGTTTTAGGAAATTTTTAAGAAACTCATATTCTTTTTCTTTTATTTCGCCTTCGGTTTTACCGATTTCTATTATCATTCTCAGTTCCTCGTTGGAAATAGCTTCATCCTTTTTTAACTGGAACCGTTTTCCTTTAATTCCAATTTTATCCATTAAGATTTCTGCGTAAGAAATGGCAGGATAAAATATATGTGAAACGATTAAAGATAATTCCACAGGTTTCTTTAGCGCTATAATTTTTGGAATAATTTCGGCTAAAATAATAAGGGTAAAGGATATCGATATGATAGTATAAATTTCGGGTATTTTGTGAAAATATTCCGTTAAGATTATCGATCCGAAACTTGCGGTTATAACATTGGCAGTCATATTCCCGATTAAAATTATTACAAGAAATATGGATGATTTTCTTATCAGGAATATTACCTTGTTCTTTTTTTTTAGGTTCAGTTCATCTATATCTGCCTGAGTCAATGAGAAAACGGAAGACTCGGAAATGGAAAAAATCGCCGAAATTGCGATAAATAATGTAAAAAATAAAAGATAAGATAGAATATACATCTTCTAAGTATATATTTAAGTATATATTATAATTATAATAGTGAATTATAGGTGTCTAAAAGTCGAATCTTTAATGGGATATTCAACGCCGTTTTTTAGAAACTTAATTCCGTTAATTCCATTTACGACGCGCCCTATTTTTTTAATCTTGACCCCAAGCCTGCTCGATAAATTTAAAATCTCTTTTTCGTTTTTATCGTCGGTTGTCCACAATAGCTCATAATCTTCGCCGAATGATATAATTTTGTCCTCATATTTTCTGATATTTAACAGTCCTGCAATGTGTTTCAGGTTTTCATTAACAGGCAGTTCATTTATCCAAATCAGGGCCCCTTGAGAAAACCTCAGGATGTTGGAAATATCTTTGTATAAACCGTCGCTAATATCCGTTAAGGAATTAGCAAGTTTTTTTGCAGCCAATTCTTTAGCTAATTTAATTCTTGGGGTAGGAAGTTTAAATTTGCTTATAAAGTTTTCAATGTTTTTTTTTTCAAAATTTTTAAGGTTAATGTAGTTTTTATCGATGTGCTTCTCCTGTTTTTGCAAATAATATGTCATCCATGAATTTCCAATTTCTCCCGAAACAAAAACCGCATCTCCTATTTTTGAATTACCCCTTTTTATGACATTTTCGTCTTTATAGTCGCCGATAATTGTTATGGATATAGAAAATTCGGATGCCCGCGATATATTGCCCCCTATAAGCGAAACCCTGTATTTTTTTGCAACGCCGACTATGCCGTAAAGGGCTTCTTTGATATTTTCTTCATTTACATATTTGGGAATGAAAAGAGACAGGGTAAATAAACGGGGAATGCCTCCCATTGCGGCTATATCGCTTAAATTGACAAGCAAAGACTTAGACCCTATTTCATAAAAACTATAAAACTTGAGCGTGAAATGAACATTTTCCGTTATGTTGTCGGTGCTGACAAGCATGCTATTTTTATCTCTAAAAATAGCGCAATCATCGCCTATGGATTTGATAATTATAGATTTATTAAATTTTTGGGTTATAAGGCTTATTTTTTCAATCTCTCTTATTAACCCGGTTTCATTAAGTCCTTCTTTTTCCCTCACACTCACTCTTAATTTATTTTACAGGTTTAGATTTTGTTTTGCGGGCGGCAGGCTTTGAATTAAATGTTCCGACCCCGACTATTGCTTGTTTTATTACCTCGTCCATGTGTTTAACGGGTATGAATTTTAAATTTTTTTTAACTAATGGAGAGATTTCCTCGAGATCCTTTTTGTTTCGTTCGGGTATCAAAACCGTTTTAATGCCCGCCCTCAAAGCGGCTAACGACTTTTCCTTTAATCCGCCGATTGGAAGAATATTACCCCTTAAAGTAATTTCGCCCGTCATAGCAATATCCTTTTTAACCGGTTTTTTTAATATTGCGGAAATTAAAGATGTTGCCATAGTAATTCCTGCCGATGGTCCGTCTTTCGGGATAGCCCCTTCAGGTATATGTATATGAATATCATTTTTTTCGAATGTATCCGGCTTTATGCCAAGTTCGTCAACTTTTGACCTTGCATAGCTAAGGGCAGCCTGCGCCGATTCTTTCATGACATCCCCAAGCTGGCCCGTCAGCGATAATCCCCCTTTTCCTTTAACAAGTACGGTCTCGATATATAAAATCTCTCCTCCGAACGGGGTCCATGCAAGCCCAGTGGAAACGCCGATTTCGTCCTTTTGCCTTTCCTCTTCGGGAAGGATTTTTATAGTACCCAGATATTTATGGATATTTTTATTGGTTATGGTATATTTTTTAATTTTATTTTCGGCAATTAACCTTGCCACCTTTCTGCATATGGTTCCAATCTCGCGTTCTAAGTTTCTTAAACCGGCTTCGCGCGTGTATCCGGCGATAATGGTTCTAACGGCGCTCGGTTTAAATTCGATATACTCCTTCTTTAACCCGTTTTCTTTTATTTGCCTTGAAATAAGATATTTTTCCGCAATCTTTTCCTTTTCCTCAAGGGTGTATCCCGATAAATTTATAATCTCCATCCTGTCTCTAAGCGGAGACGGTATCGTATCGGCTACATTAGCCGTGGCAACGAACATAACATTTGATAAATCGAACGGAACATTTAAGTAATGGTCGGAAAACGAAAAATTTTGTTCCGGATCTAATACTTCCAAAAGGGCGGAGGATGGATCGCCCCTAAAATCGGTGCCGATTTTATCTATTTCATCGATCATAAAGACGGGATTGTTGGTTCCGGCTTGTTTAATACCCTGAATAACCCTTCCCGGGAGAGCGCCGACATACGTTCTTCTGTGTCCCCTAATTTCGGCCTCGTCATGTACGCCTCCCAGAGAAACCCGGATAAATTTCCTATTCATAGCCTTTGCAATAGATTTTCCGAGAGAGGTCTTGCCGACGCCTGGAGGACCGATGAAACAAAGTATCGGCCCCCTCATTTTTTTATTAAGTTTTCTAACGCTGAGATATTCAAGTATTCTTTCCTTAATTTTTTCTAAATCATAGTGATCCTCGTCTAATATCTTTTTTGCCGTTTCTATGTTTAAATTATCCTTTGTTTTCTTTGACCACGGAACATCCGTAAGCCATTCTAAATATGTCCGAACGGTTGATGCTTCGGCGGCATCCTGATGCATTGTTTCCAATCTTGAAAGCTGCTTTTCGGCTTCTTTTAAAACATCCGGCGGCATCTTGGCCGCAAGTATCTTTTCTCTTAATTCCGTTATTTCTTGAGTTTTTTCATCCGTTTCTCCCAATTCTTGCTTTATTTGCCTGAGCTGTTCTCTGAGAAAATAATTTCTCTGAGTTTTTGTCATTTCCTCTTTTGCCTGGGATTGGATTTTTGCCTGCATAGAGAGAATTTCAATTTCCCTTGCCAATATGTCGTTAACCTTTCTAAGCCTTTCTATTTGGTCGGAATCTTCCAATATTTTTTGGGATTCCTCCACTTTTAATCCTAAATTAGATGCCACTATATCGGCGAGCCTTCCAGGGTTATTGACATTTTCTAATATTATTAATATATCCTGCGATGGAAGCCTTCCTAAAGAAACATATTTTTCAAGCTGTTCTTTTACATTTCGCATTAAAGCATCGATAGCGGGCGTTATATCGACAATATTTTCCTCTTTTATCTTTGATACTTTTACAAGATAGAAAGGCTTTATTTGAACAAATGTTTCAATTTTAGCTTTCGATATGCCCTGAACCAATATCTTAACTCTTCCGTCGGGAAGTTTAAGCATTTTCATTATCATCGCAACAACCCCGACATCATAAATATCGTTCTGCGAGGGTTCTTCGACGACAATATCCTTCTGGGCGGATAAAAGGATTAGCCTGTCTTTAGCTATAGCCTCGTCAACCGCTTTAATGGACGCTTCTCTTCCGACAAAAAGAGGAATTATCATAAAAGGAAAAAGAACAAGGTCCCTAATGGGGAGTAATGGGATAACCTCGGGTACCTGGATTTCTTCTGCCAAATTGGGTTGGTCAATGCCTTCGCCTTTACCAATCGCAATTTCGCTAATGTTGTCCGATAAACTTTCAAAATCTTTTTGATTTGCTCTCACCATATTTGGAAACTCCTGTTGTTTGTTTTGTATAGAATATGTATTAATAGATTCTAATATATAAATATCTATTACTATAATATTATTATACTATAAATTCTCAAAATTTGCTCATTATAATTTGTTATGACTAAAGCCTGTATCCTAATCTCACGCCCTTATATTTTATATATTTTTATAATCCTAAGATTCGTCATAATGGATAGGTATTCCTATCTCCGAGTGGGTAAAGATGTCGCTCAATTCAAAGCTTATTTTTAAAACCCCGTTGGATAAAACAGCCTTAACAAAATGCTTGGCAGGGCTTATCGGCAGAAGTATAAATTTTTCGAACTTTCCAAACCTTCTTTCCAAGCAAAAAAAATTAATATTAGAATTAGTTTTGGGCTCAAGCTTCCACATTATTGCCAGAATGTTGTCGCGAACGCCTATGGCAATATTGTCCTTGGAAACCCCCGGCAGTTCTATTTCCACCGCTAATTTACTGCGATTTATATAAATGTCGATAGGCGGACCGTTTGTTTTAAAAGAGTAGGCCGATTCCTCGAGCGAAAAAGATCCGAAAAGATAATTAAACAATCTTTCGACCTCTTTTTTGAACTTTATTATCTTTTTATTAAAATTTTCATTTTCGTCAAGAAAATTCATGTAGCCGCTCTCCGTTAAAAATCGAAACGAATTTAAACAAAATCCAGCTTTTTAATGAAATCTATAAGCCCGTTTCTTATTTCGGCGTTTTTTAGCCCATACACTATTTGAGCTTTAAGCAAGTCAAGTTTATTTCCGCCGTCGTATCTTATCCCTTCAAATTCAAGGGCATAAACAGGCTGAATGGAAAGAAGAGATTTAATGGCGTCGGTAAGCTGAATTTCTCCGCCCTTTCCGGGCTTTGTTTTACTTATGAAATCAAAAATTTGGGGCATTAAAATATATCTGCCTATTATGGCAAGATTGGAAGGAGCTTCGTCGATTTCAGGTTTTTCGACAAGGTCTTCGACTTTAAACAACCCTTTTTCTATTTCCTTTCCCTGTATTATTCCATATTTTGAAACATCTTCGTCCCGCACCCTCTGAACGGCTAAAATAGAATACCTGTAATGTTTATATACATCTATCATTTGTTTCATTACGGGAATATTGGAGTCTATTATGTCATCGCTTAAAACTACCGCAAACGGTTCCTCTCCAACCATATTTTGAGCGCATAAAATTGCATGCCCCAGACCTAACGCCTCTTTTTGCCTGGTATATGTGAGGTTGATAAGATTGGAAATCTCGTCGACTGATTTTAACAAATCGTGTTTCCCCTTTTCCTTTAGCATAATTTCATGTTCGATTGATCTGTCAAAATAATCCTCTATAGCTGTTTTTCCTCTGCCCGTTACAATAATTATATCGTTAATTTTCGCGCTTATGCATTCTTCTACGCCGTATTGTATTAACGGTTTATCGACCAATACCAGCATTTCTTTCGGGATAGATTTTGTAATAGGTAAAAGCCTTGTTCCAAGGCCTGCTGCCGGAAAGATTGCCTTGTTTACCTTCATCAAATTAAGACCTCCGCTTCTTTTGTCAATTAACTTTGATTTAATATATCATAAAAATTAAAATTTTTAAAATTAATAAATTAATTAAAGACCAATAAAATTGCATTAATAATTTTTTGATAATAATGTAAGATTATGTTAAAATTTAAAAAGTAAAATTATTAATTAAATATATTTTAAGCATAAGATATAAGTAAGATATAAGGGGGATTTAATAAATAATGGATAGAAAATATTCTCAAATTTTTAAGGCTTTAATTTTTGTGGCAGCGGTTGTCATCATATCCATTTTAGTGGTCAAAGCGCCTTCTTTGCTATGGAAAAACGGCGTTAAAAAATCAGGGAGCGATGTCAATGCTCCGGAGTTTTCCGTCCCGAGTTTAAACTATCCCGGTACGGTCCTATCCCTTAAAAATTATAAAGGTAAAATTATTCTTGTAAATTTTTGGGCTACCTGGTGCCCCCCTTGCAGAGATGAAATACCAAGGCTTGAAAAATTTTATAAATTGCATAAAAAAGACGGTTTTGTAATTATCGGCCTTTCCGTTAATAATCAGGGGAAAAAATATGTTCTGCATTTTGTAAAAACCTTTAAAGGCGGCATCATAACTTATCCGATAGGTATGGCGGATTATTCTATCGAAAAAGCATACGGAAATATATATGAAATACCGCAATCGTTTATTATAAATAAAAATGGATATGTCGTTGCGCATTTTACGGGAGAAATACCGAGGGGCTATTTGAGTTACGAATTCGGTAAATTAAATAATGTTAATAAGGCGAGTTAAATAATTTTTTTAAAAACGGAGAGATGGCCGAGTCCGGTTGAAGGCGATTGACTCGAAATCAATTGTAGGCGCAAGCTTACCGGGGGTTCGAATCCCTCTCTCTCCGCCAGTTAAAAGTAAAACAGTTAGTTTTTAATATAAAGCAGGTAAAGGCAAGTCAGAGAGGGGTTTGAACCCCCGGTAAGGGCGAAGCCCGCAAGGGGAAGTTCGAACGCTTTAAAACTTTCCGAAGGAAAGTTCATCCCTCTCTCTCCGCCAGTTAAAAGTAAAACAGTTAGTTTTTAATATAAAGCAGGTAAAGGCAAGTCAGAGAGGGGTTTGAACCCCCGGTAAGGGCGAAGCCCGCAAGGGGAAGTTCGAACGCTTTAAAACTTTCCGAAGGAAAGTTCATCCCTCTCTCTCCGCCAGTTAAAAGTAAACATCCCTTCTCTTTCGCTGTTTTGGATATGAAATTTAAATATGATTTGGAATATGTTTTAAAGATTACAAAATTAGATAAAGACAGAGTTGACGAATTACTGAAATATTTCGACGGACTTCCTTTACAGGCAAAACTTGAGGTATTTTACATAAGTAAAATAATTGAAGAAGACGATGAATTTGCGTTTCATCAGCACTATTTCGACAAAGAAAAATCTGCGGAATACGAATTTTCCTTATTCATTCTTGGAACCGAAAGGATATATTCCATAGAACACAAAGATACCGAAGGTAAAAAACTTTCTCCTTACAAGCTCAATCTAATTTCAAAAATAAAAGAACTTAGGAAGCAAGATGAATGATATTACCGGTAATGACAAAAAAAATAACTGCATCAACGGATTTTACATTTCTGCGGCAAAAAGAAATTCCGGCAAAACAACCATTTCTATCGCCATAACGCGGCTGCTCAGGGATAGAGGGCTTATAGTTCAACCCTTTAAAAAGGGCCCTGATTTTATAGACCCAATGTGGTTAAGCATGGCTACGGGTAAAAACTGCTATAACCTGGATTTTTATTTTATGTCTAAAAATAAAATTAAAAAGCACTTTTTAGAATATTCGCTTAATTCAGATATTAGCATCGTTGAAGGAAATCATGGGCTGCACGACTCTTTTGACATATACGGAAAATCTTCGAATGCGGAGATGGCAAAGCTCTTGGGCATCCCTGTAATTCTTTTAATCGATGTAGGGGAGTTAAACAGGGGGGTCGTTCCGCTTATTTTAGGGTTCCAAAACTTTGATAAAGATGTAAATATAAAAGGGATAATTCTTAACAAGGTCCACAGTAAAAGGCATGAAAAAAATTTAACCAAAGCAATTAATTATTATACCGATTTTAAGGTAGTCGGCAATGTTCCGAATGACCCCGAATTTTCCATAAAACAACGGCATCTCGGTCTTTTATCCACGCTTTCCGCCGAAGACATCGAAAATTTTGTTTCAAATATGTCTTCTAAAATTGCAGGTTATATCGACATGGAAGGCATTATAAAGATTTCAAAAATGGCGGGCAAACCTCACGGCGGCATTAAAAGTTTACCTATTGTATTTCAGAAAAAAAGTAATGCAAAAAATGGCAGGAATGCGGTTAAAATAGGCCTTGCTTACGATAATGCATTTAATTTTTATTATAATGAAAATATTGAAGCGCTTGAGAATTTGGGTTGCGAGATAATCAAATTTTCTCCCCTTAAAGACGCCTGCCTGCCCGATGTAGATGCCCTTTATATAGGAGGAGGCTTCCCGGAGATTTTCTGCAAGGATTTAGAGTCAAACATTAATTTAAGAAGAGATGTAAGGGAAAAGATCGAAACCGGCCTTCCGGTCTATGCCGAATGCGGCGGGCTTATGTATCTTTGCAAAAGTATTTCCTACGGCGATATTATATGCGAAATGGCCGGAGCAATAGATGCCGATGTAAAATTGACGAAAAAACCTAAGGGGCATGGCTACACCAGATTAACACCCGCCTTTTATGATAAAAATAGCCGGTCATGGTTTAATAAGATTAAATTTATTAAAGGGCACGAGTTCCATCATTCATTTTTAGAAACACCATCGCCGGATAACATGAATTTTGCTTTTAATGTGAAAAAAGGATTTGGGGTAAACGGGGCAAGCGACGGTATTATCTATAAAAATATGGTCGCAAGCTATACGCACATATTTTCTCCTTCCGCTCCCAAATGGTTTAAAAACTGGGTGTCTTTCATCAAAGAGAATAAAAAGGAAATGAAAAAAGATTTTTTACAAATAAAAATAAAATGATGTTAAATTTTTTTTATATATAAAGAATTTTTTCTTGACAATAGAAGCGTAAAAGTATTATAAGGAAATAATACATTTAGTTCATTAACCTACAAGACAAAAAGCCTCGCGTCTCAGCGTTATGCGCTTTGCAGGCGCATGCCTTTTTGCTAGGACTTATCTTAAGTTAATTAAGTAAAATTATTTAAGTTAGCGTTTTTTAAAATGTCTTTTTAATTTTTTTTAAAGGAGGTTTTATGGGTAAAAAACATGAAACTCCGCTTCTTGACGAACTAAAAAAGGGGAAGTGGATAAGTTTTGTTAAGGAAATGGAAAGGGCGGCCGAAAAGAGTGAAAGAACGGAAGACCTTTTGGGACAGGTTGAAGAATCTTACCGTGATAAAATTACCCACTGGAAACACGGAGGCATGGCAGGTGTTAAGGGATATGGCGCCGGAATGGTGGGAAGATTCTCGGAGTTTCCCGAAAAGTATCCGGGCGTTAAGGAATGCCACTCAATCAGGCTAAACCAGACATCCGGTTTTTTTTACAATTCCGATGTTCTGAGAAAATTAGCTGACATAGCAGACCAGCATGCCGGCGGACTCTTTAATTTTCACGGTTCAACGGGCGATATCCAGATATTAGGTCTTACACAAGCCGATGCCGAAGATCTCTTTCAAAAAAGCGCGGAATTAGGATTCGACCTTGGCGGCAGCGGCTCGGATCTCCGTACCCCGTCCTGTTGTGTCGGACCTGCGAGATGCGAATTTGCAAATTATGACACGCTTCAGATATGCTATGACTTAACCCATGCTTTTCAGGATGAATTACACAGGCCGTCGTTCAATTATAAATTTAAAATGAAATTTTCGGGATGCGCAAACGATTGCGTCGCGGCGGCATCAAGGTCGGATTTGGCATTTATCGGGACATGGCAGGATAATATAAAAATAAATCAAAATGAAGTAAAAAATTACGTTAAAAAATTTAATGTTCAGAAATATGTATTGGATAAATGTCCGACAAAGTGCATGTGGTTCGAAGGAGAAAATCTTGTTATAGACGATTCGAACTGCGTAAAATGCATGCATTGCATAAACGAGATGCCCAGGGCTCTTAAATCGGGAGACCAGAAAGGTTTGTCGATTTTAATAGGCGCGAAAGCCCCGTTAGTTACTGGTCCGAGAATGGGCATGATGCTGATTCCTTTCTACGATGTGCATGAAGACAGCAAAAACGACTATGAATGGCTCAAAGGATTGATAAGCAATATGTGGGAATTCTGGGATGAATACGGTGTCAGCAGGGAAAGGATAGGCGAACTTATCGCAAGGGTCGGGCTTGTCACTTTCCTTGAAGGAATAGGGCTGGAGCCTACAATAGATATGGTCAAGGAACCCAGAAGCAATCCGTTTATAAAGTTTGAAGACGAAGAAGCAGGCGCAGAATAGCGGAACAATTATGCATTTTTTAATTTAATTTTATTAATTAAAGTTACCATATATAAATTTGGAGGTTTTTATGCCGGAAGAGGTTAAAAAGAAAAGAATAACCGATGTGGGCCCTCATGATTATCATGACTATCTGTCCCCTATGATTAAAAAAAATTACGGCAAATGGGCATATCACGAGATATTAGATCCGGGTACTATGGTACATATCGCAGAAAATGGAGATAAGCTATATACGGTAAGAATGGGATCGCCGAGATTGGTTAGCAGCAGTTTTGTGCGGGATATATGCGATATGGCGGATAAATATTGCGGAGGTTATTTAAGATTTACAACCAGAAATAATGTAGAATTTTTACTCGAAGACGAAAAAAATGTCGAACCGTTAAAAAAAGATCTTGACAAATTAGGTTATAATGTCGGCGGCATCGGCAATATCGTTGCAAATATAGTTCATACCCAGGGCTGGGTTCACTGCCATACATCGGCAAGCGATGCGTCCGGCGTGGTAAAGTCGGTAATGGACGAACTATATGAATATTTTGTCGAAGAGAAGCTCCCTTCAAAAGTCAGAATAGCATTTGCATGTTGCTTAAATATGTGCGGGTCGGTTGCTTCGTCAGATATAGCTATACTGGGAACCCATAGAAAACCCCCGAAAATTAATCACGAAAGGCTTGTTAATCTTTGCGAAGTGCCCAGCACTATTGCCGCATGTCCGACAAATTCTATAAGGCCGGAAATGGTCGGCGACAAGAAGTCGGTCAGGGTTAACGAGGAAACGTGCGTGTTTTGCGGGAGCTGTTATACCGTATGCCCTGCAATGCCGATAGCCGACGCCGAGAATGACGGACTTTCGATATGGGTAGGCGGAAAGGTTTCCAATGCAAGAACTAAACCCACTTTTTCCAAGTTAGTCGTTCCTTTTATACCTAATGAGCCGCCAAGATGGGGTAAGGCAGTTCAGGCGGTAAAGACGATACTGGAAGCCTACAAAAAAGGAGCCGAGCCGGGTGAAAGAGTCATAGAATGGATAGAAAGAATCGGCTGGTCCAGGTTCTTTAAAATAACGGGATTTGAATTTACCAAATACCATGTCGATGATTTCAGGCTTGCCGAAGCAACCATGAATTATTCGTCTCACGCAAGATTTTAATATAAATTAAGAGGAAAAATATTATGACCGATGAAACTAAAAAGAAGTTGGAAGATAAGATTATCGGACTTGTTAAGGAGTATGCGGGCAAAAAACGATTTAAGCCTATCGATATAGTAAAAGAGATGGAAAAAGAATTTGCCGCCGAGGGCGTGTCTAAGGAAGATATCAAGGGAGCCTTGAAAGAAATAATGGACGACGGCAAGTTGGTTTACGGATATGCTGGCGGAAGCTTCCTGGCTCTTCCCGAATAAAATTAATAATATTTTATTAAAATTTTAAATCTTAAATATATTCTAGGATTAACGAGGATAAACTATGCTTGAATTAAAAAAAGTTAAAAAACCGTTAAAGGTTTCACAGGCAGGTGCATCGGGGATGTCGCAATCGCCTTACAGGCCTAAGTATGTCGAAAAGAAGCCGCCCTGTATGGATACCTGCCCTAACGGTACGAAAGTAAGAGACTATATCCAGCTTATCGCACAGAGCGAATCTTACGAAAGAAATATGGACGATTCTCTTACTCAGGCGTTTTATATACTTACCGAATCCAATCCCCTTCCTTCAACCACGGGCAGGGTTTGTCCGCATCCATGCGAGGATGCCTGCAACCGTAAAGAGAAAGACAAGCCGGTAGCGATAAACGCAATCGAAATGTTTGTGGGAGATTACGGTATAAAAAATAATCTTCAATTTAAAAAAATAACGGATATTTCCAGAAAGGAAAAGATTGCAATTATCGGAAGCGGACCTGCGGGACTTTCAGCCGCCTATCACCTGGCTATTAGGGGATACAATGTCGTGATATTCGAAAAATTTCCTGAAGCCGGAGGGTACTTAAGATACGGCATACCCCGTTTTAGGCTTCCGTTGGACATTATAGATGCAGAGGTCGGAAGAATTAAAAATCTCGGCGTCGAAATAAAAACCGGAGTGAATATCGGAACCGATATTACGATGGCTCAACTTAAATCCGAATTTGATGCGGTATTTGTCGCGATAGGTACGCATGAACCTATAAAAATGAAGATGAATGGAGCGGATGATCCTAATGTTTACACCGGGGTCGAATTTCTTCAGAAAGCAGCTTCGGGGGAGATTAAAGACGCAGGAAAAGAAGTGGTTGTTATCGGAAGCGACAGCGCTATGGACGCCGGAATGGTATCCAGAAGGTTGGGCGCCAATGTAACCTTCATCTATAACAAAGGAACCTTAAGCGATGTTTCCGAAATAGAAGAAAAAGGTTCCGTTGAGGTAAAGGAAGGCTATGCCGAAGGGATTAAATTCGAATTCCTATTTGCTTTAGACGAAATTATTACCGAAAACGGAAAAGCCGCCGCCGTTCGTCTCAAAAAAATGAAGCTTTCGGAAAAAGACGCTTCAGGCAGGGTCCACCCGATTATAATAGAAGGCGGACAGGAACTCACCTTAAAATTAGATACGCTAATATATTCATTCGGTCAAAAGCCCGATTATAAAGGCCTTGAAAATCTTACTAAAAATCCGAATAATGAATTTCTCAAGGTTGACGATAATTATCTGGTAGCCAACGAAGATAAGGTTTTTGCAGGCGGCGATATATTAAAATTCGGATTAGTTACGGATGCTATAGGAATGGGCAGATATGCGGCATATTCCATACATCAAAAACTAACCGGAGAACCTGCAAAGAAAGACGAAAGAACCGTCATTAAATACGGAGACGCAGTAAACAGGGAAGGTAAAAATATGTATATTGCATATTTTCAGGCTTCCGAAAGACAAAAAAGAACATCGAGGGATCCCTTAGCCAGGGTTAAAGATTTCGACGGGATTTTAAACGATCTCGGCATGGATGAATTAATCATGGAGGCAAAGAGATGCATGAGCTGCGGTATGTGTTTCGACTGCGGAAGCTGTTTCGAATACTGCTCGCAGAGCGCCGTTAAAAAATTGCCGAAGGGGCAGCATTTCGAATTCCACTTAGAAACCTGCAACGGCTGCAAGAAATGCGCAGAGGCCTGTCCTTGCGGCTATATTGACATGATTTAAATTTTAAATAAAAACTAACTAATAACTAAATAAAATTTACAGGAGGTTTTACTTATGGCTGAATTTGATTACAACGGAAAGAAGATTGAAACTGATGATGAAGGCTACCTTCAAAATTTAGGCGATTGGGACAAAGGCCTTGCCGAAGTTCTGGCTAAACAGGAAAATGTAACGCTTACGGAAAAACACTGGAAACTTATCGAATGGATCAGGGACTATTTCCAGAAGTATCAAGTAGCTCCCGCTATTAAGTCTCTTACAAAAGAAGTTATGAATCTTGAAAATTTGCCCGATAAAAAGGAAGCAAACAAGTTTATTTACGAACTGTTTCCCGAAGGTCCGGCTAAACAGCTTGCCAAAATAGCAGGGCTTCCAAAGCCGACCGGTTGCGTTTAACAGCGGGTAAATAAATAAATCGCGGCTTTATTTATAAATTTAGGAGTTTTATTTAGTATAGAGGGGCAAACATATATATAGAGGGATACTCTCCCTCTATATAGTAAAGTAGTAAAGGTTTTTTGATGTTATAAAATAACATAAATTATTATTTAGGGGGGAACAAATATGGCACCTCTTAATTTGACCACGGCAATATTTTTATTATTTACATACGGGGTCGGCTTGATTTTTGTAATCGGGGTGGTATTAAGAATATACCAATATGCAACGACGCCCCAACCCGTTAAAATACCTCTTACGCCCGCTCCCTTAACTTCAGGCGGGGCTTTTGCCAGAATTTTGGGAGAAGTTTTTTTCTTCAAGAGTCTTTTTAGGTCTAATAAGCCGACGTGGGTTTTTGGATATCTTTTTCATATTTCGTTTTTTATCTTGATATTTATGCACTTTTTAAGGCATTTTATATATTCCAATCCGCTGCCCTGGTGGTACAATATATTTGTCGATATCGGAATAGTTTGCGGCATTATTATGGTGTTGTCCCTTTTTCTTCTTTTAATGAGAAGGGTCGTTATAGAAAGAGTTAAATTTATATCGTTATTTGCTGATTACTTAATACTTATTCTTTTAATGCTTATAGGTCTGGCCGGTTTGTCTTTAAATTTTGTTTTGTCTCCCGCTGCCCTGACGACTGTCGATAACCAATTAGATCCTTATATGAACGGACTTTTAAACTTTCAATTTACGAATATTCCATCAAATCCTCTTTTTTTAATTCATTACACGCTTGTCATGCTGCTCATAGCTTATATTCCGTTCAGTAAAGTGATGCATTTTGTCGGGATATTTTTCTCGCCGACAAGAATAATGGCTGATAATCCGGAAGAAGAAAGATATTACAGGCCTAACGCGAAAGATTTATCTATTTAATTAATGCCGGATTATGCAAATTTACGGTAATTTTTTGATTTTTAACGGTTAAGCGGAGGATAAATAACATGGCTAAGCCAAAAGACAAATATAAAGTTCCCGTTCTGGACGGAAAAATTTCAATTCCTAAAATTGTTCCCGGGGCTACGGCTTATGAACACATGATAGAAGCCCAAAAAGATGATATGGAAGCCCTTGGTTTTCCGGCTAAATTACAGGACGGTTGGAAGGCAAAGGCTATCGGGGTTTTTAAAGAGATATTAGATAACAATAAGGCTGTCAGGGATTATATGGATATTTGCGTCAGATGCGGCGCCTGCACGGATAAATGCCAGTTTTTCCTTGGAACCGCAGACCCCAACAATATGCCGGTTCAGAGGCAGGAACTCATGAGAAAAGTTTACAGGTACTATTTTACCCCTTCGGGATTCTTCAAGAGCCTTTCAAACTCACAGGAATTAACCGAAGAAGTTTTAAAGGATTGGTACACTTATTTCTGGCAGTGCTCGGAATGCAGAAGATGTTCTCTTTATTGTCCGTACGGCATAGACACCGCGGAAATAACTATGGCGGCAAGGCAGATTATGGATTCCATAGGTCTTGGCCAGAAATATACGACGGAAGTTATCCATAAGGTTTTTAAAATCGGGAACAATATTGGAATACCGCCGGCTGCTTTAAGGAATACCCTTGATGACCTTGAAGAAGAAATTGAGGAAGAGGGCGGAAAAGGCGTTAAAATACCTATGGATGTCGAAGGAGCCGAAGTTTTATTGGTGCCGCCTTCGGCGGATTTTTTTGCAATGCCCCATATGGAATCCTTAAAAGGATATGCAAAGGTGTTTCATAAAGCGGGTATAAGCTATACGGTTTCATCGTATGCCTCGGAAGCCGGAAATTTCGGAAAGTTTATAGGAAGTTATAAAAGCACCAAGGAAATAAATAAAAGAATCTGGGATGAAGCAAGAAGGCTTAAAGTAAAAAGGGTAATTATAGGCGAATGCGGCCATGCATGGAGAGCGGCATATAACTATTCGAATACCATGAACGGGCCTTTTGATTTTCTCGACAGCAAGTATAAACAGCCCACCCATATATGCGATTTCACTTTAGGCCTGGTAAAAGACGGAGTAATAAAGCTTGATCCATCGGCGAACGATGATAAGGTTGTTACATTTCACGATTCATGCAATATTGCAAGAGCTTCGAGGATGGGCGATTTTCAAGGCGGACAGTTTACGATACCGAGAGAGCTCATTAAAGCCGCCGCAAACCATTTTGTAGAACTAAGGGAAGGCACTACTAAAGAAAAGACTTATTGTTGCGGTGCAGGCGGAGGTTTGCTGACCGAAGAAATTATGAATGTGCGAATAGCGGGGGCCATGCCGAGAATGCAGACCGTTAAGGAAGCGGTCGATAATCACGGGGTTAATTTTTATGCCCTTATCTGTGCAATTTGCAAAACCCAGTTTACAAAAATATTTCCTCTCTACGGGTTCGATGAGGAAATGGTCGGGGGAATTCATCAACTTGTCAGCAATGCTATCGTTTTGTAAATCAAAACATTCTTTAACTGCTTACTTTTGTATATAATTATTTGCAACTAAAACGGATGAGGAGGGTTATAATGAAATTTGGTATTCTAATTAAAGACGGCCCATATATGCATCAGGCTATGGATACCGCATATAATTTTATAGTCGCGGCAATGGAAATGGGGCATGAAATAACCGGCGTATTTTTTTATAATGACGGGGTTTACAATAGAAGTAATGCTTTGGAACCTCCTATAGATGAAAGGAACATCATGAAACTACTTACCGATATTGAACTTAAAGGGGTGAGATTGATAGTGTGCGTTGCCGCCGGAAAGAGAAGGGGAATCGTTAATAAAACGGTATGCGAAGTAAATGAAATATCGGGTCTCGGCCAACTTCTCGACCTCTGCATAGCGTCTGACAGAATGATAACATTTTAAAATTTGAAATATTTTATTTAAGGAGCCGATAAAATGTCTGAACAAGAAAAAACTAAAGTTATGTTTGTTTGTAGAAGTGCGCCGTACGGCAATATTTTTGAGCAGGAAGCTATTGAAGCCATGATTATGTTTGGGGCATATGAGCAGGACATTAGCGTCTCGTTTATAGATGACGGCGTCTATTCATTAAAAAAAGGGCAGGACACTTCTTTGTTGGGGAAGAAAAATTTCTCATTGACATATATGATTTTAAAAGACGATTTTGAAATTAACCATATTTATGTTGAAAAGGAATCTCTTGAGGAAAGGGGATTAAACGAAAGCGACCTGATTACGGAGGTTGAAGTTTTGGATAGAAATGCTTTAAGGGAAAAGATGGACGAGATGAAGGCATTTTTGCCATTTTAACCGTTTTTTCATTTTAATAATGCTTTTTACTTACATTATAAAGCTTAAGGAGGGAAAAAACAGTATGCTGCATATAGTTAAAAGATCGCCCTATGAATCATCGGCTCTTAACGACTCTTTAAAATACATAAAAGAAAAAGACATATTGCTATTAATCGAGGATGGGGTGTATTCGGCAAAAAAGGGAGGGAAATTCGAGAACCTCTTAAAGGGCGTTTTACAGAATAACGAGGTTTTTTGCCTAATTGCCGATGTCAAGGCAAGGGGGATTGAAGGAAGCGAAATAATAGAAAATGTTAAGCTGATAGATTACAAGGGGTTTGTTGACAAGGTTTGCGAGCAAAATCCTCTAATGTGGGCATAGCAAAAAGTCTCTATTTTTTTGCTTATTTATTTGATATAAAAAAATTAAAAATTTATCAAAAATAATAGTTGACATTTTTATAAGATAATATTAAAAATAAATGATTAAAAATTATTATAATATGGATATTAATTTATATGCATATATGTATTAATAATATACCTCATATATTCCGTTCATTAAGAGAAAAGCAAATAGTCGGGTCGGTCGAAAAATTATAAAATAAAAAATATACCAGAATCGGAGGAACATATGGCATTAGTGAATCCCCACGGAAAAGAAAAGAAATTGAAGCCGTTGCTTTTATCCGGAACGGAACTTAAAGAAGCAAAAGAAAAGGCAAAAACTCTCAAAAAGCTACCGATGACATCGAGAGAAACATCGGATTTGATAATGATGGGCATCGGCGCTTTTACCCCATTAGAAGGATTTATGGGTAAAAATGACTGGAAGGGCGTTGTGGACAATTTTACGATGCAGGACGGGACATTTTGGCCTATTCCCATTACCCTCTCCGCTACCGAGGAAATAGCGGATGAAATTAAAATAGGAGAGGATGTGGCGCTCGTTGACTTCGAAACCTCGGAGATTATGGGGATAATCAATGTAAGCGAAAAATATTCCATCGATAAAGCATATGAATGCCAAAAAATATTTAAAACAACGGATATGGAACACCCCGGCGTTCAAAAGGTTATGGCACAGGGCGACGTTAATATTGCCGGTAAAGTCAAGGTCTTGAGCGAGGGTTCATATCCTACCGAATTTAAAGAAATTTATATGCGTCCCGCAGAGGTAAGGAAAATATTCGAAGAAAAGGGCTGGAGCACCGTTGCCGCTTTTCAGACGAGGAACCCTATGCACCGCTCGCACGAATATCTTGCAAAGGTCGCGATAGAAACTACCGATGGCGTCTTAATCCATCAGCTTGTCGGCAAACTAAAGCCGGGGGATATACCCGCTAATGTCAGGGCAGTTGCTATAAATACATTAATCGATAAATATTTTGTAAAAAATACGATTGTTCAGGCAGGCTATCCTATGGAGATGAGATACGCAGGTCCAAGAGAGGCGCTTCTTCACGCGGTTTTCAGGCAAAACTACGGCTGTTCGCACCTGATTGTCGGAAGAGACCACGCCGGGGTAGGGGATTATTACGGGCCGTTTGACGCGCATAAAATATTCGATGAAATTCCCAAAAATGCCCTCGAGTTGAAGCCGTTAAAAATGGACTGGACATTTTATTGCCACAAGTGCGACGGTATGGCATCCACCAGGACTTGTCCGCACTCAAAGGAAGACAGGCTTATTTTAAGCGGAACAATGCTCAGAAAACTGTTATCAGAAGGGCAGGAAGTACCGGAACATTTTTCAAGACCCGAGGTTTTAAAAATATTAAAGGAATATTATGCTTCCCTTGCAAAAGAGGAAAAGGTCGAGGTTAAACTGCACAAGGCTGCGAAGGGCGAAATATAAAAATAATAATATCCCTTCATTCCATCCCTATAATGGGAGGGGCTAGGAGAGGGTGAAATGCAGCATTGTTTTATTTAAATAATAATATATTAATTAAGGAGGTATGAAAATGCCAAGTTTTGTAATTGCGGAAAAATGTGATGGTTGCAAAGGGAGAGATAAGACTGCCTGCCAGTATATCTGTCCCAACGATCTTATGGTTCTTAACAAGGACATCATGAAGGCTTATAATCATGAACCGGATCAGTGTTGGGAGTGTTACAGCTGCGTAAAAATATGCCCCCAGTCCGCCATAGAGGTAAGGGCATATCAAGATTTTGCTCCGATGGGTTCATCGGTTATTCCGTTGCGCGGTTCCGATTCCATAATGTGGACGGTAAAATTTAGAAACGGAAAGATTAAAAGGTTTAAGTTCCCTATCAGAACAACGCCGGAAGGGGGAATTGATCCGTATCAGGGGCTGCCGGATATGAATCAGGAAAATTTAAAAAACGAATTACTTTGTGACGAAATCGGCTCTACGCTTCTTGCTCCTAAGAAGTAAAGAGTAGTTCATACCTACATTAACAAAAAATTTAAAATAAGGAGTAAATTTGTCATGGGAATCATGGTTGAACCAAAAGGTTCGTTGACAAGCACGGAAGTGCTCAACAACTACAAAATTGAAGAAATAAATACCGATCTTTTAATTGTCGGCGGCGGTATGGTTGGATGCGGCGCGGCATTCGAGGTTAAAAAATGGGCGCCGAAAGATATGAAAATAACGATGGTTGAGAAGGCCGCTATAGAAAGAAGCGGCGCTGTTGCAATGGGGCTTTCCGCAATCAACACTTATCTTGGAGAAGAAAATACTCCTGAGGATTATGTGAAACATGTTGCAAACGACCTTATGGGTATTGTAAGGGAAGACCTTATCTATGATGTAGGCAGACATGTCGATAGCTCCGTAAAGTTATTCGAGAAATTCGGGCTTCCGATATTTAAAGAAGACGAGGAAGACACAAGGACTATAGCGGAAGGCGCAAAACCTATGAGAGCGGGAAGATGGCAGATAATGATTCACGGTGAATCATACAAAGTTTTAGTTGCCGAAGCCGCAAGGAAAGCGCTTGGAGAAGAAAATATTTATGAGAGAGTTTTTATTATCGAGCTCCTTATGGATGAAGGCAAGGAAAACAGGGTTGCAGGCGCCATAGGATTCAGCCTGAGAGAGGCCAAAATATACATCTTTAAAGCAAAAGCAGTAATTATGGCATGCGGCGGCACGGTCAATGTCTTCAGGCCGCGGTCTCAGGCCGAAGGAATGGGAAGAACCTGGTATGCCGTGTGGAATGCCGGTTCTACATATGCCATGGCATATAATGCCGGAGCCGAAATGACCACGATGGAAAACAGGTTTGTTCCTAACAGGTTTAAAGATGGCTACGGGCCTGTCGGTGCATGGTTTACCCTGTTTAAATCAAGGGTTATAAATGCCCATGGCGAAGATTATATGCAAAAGTGGGGAGAAATGCTTAAAGATTATCCCCCGTACGGACTTGCCAAGATTCCCGCAACATGCTTATGGAATCATGTTATGTTGAAGGACTGGATGGAAGGCAATGGTCCGTTTTATATGAATACATCCGGCGCAATGAAAAAGCTTTTCGAAACGCTTCCCGAAAAGAGGAAAAAATCTCTCGAAGCAGACGCTTGGGAAGACTTCCTCGATATGACCGTTGCCCAGGCAGGACTCTGGGCCGCAATGGATATCGATCCTCAAGAAACAAACTCCGAGGTTATGCCGACGGAACCATATTTTCTCGGTTCGCATTCCGGCGCTTGCGGAATATGGGTTAGCGGCCCCTCCGATATCGCTCCTAAGGAATGGCAGTGGGGTTATAACCGTATGACGAGCGTGAACGGACTTTTCACGGGCGGCGACGGAGTCGGCGCGTCCGGCCATAAATTCTCTTCCGGTTCATATACGGAAGGAAGAATAGCCGCAAAATCTGCGGTAAGGTTTATTCTGGATGACCCGGGCTTTACCCCTACCGTGCATACCGACAACCAGACTTTAGCCGAAAGAATATATGCCCCTATGATTCATTTTGAAAAGAATAAAGGTTATTCGACCGAAGAGGGTGTCAACCCACATTATATTAGGCCAAGGATGTATTTGTTCAGGCTTAATAAACTGATGGACGAATATGTTGCGGGCACATCGACATTCTACAGAACAAGCGAAGCGAACCTCTTAAGAGGGCTGGATTTGTTAAACAGGTTAAAAGCCGATGCACCTAAGCTCGCAGCAGCTACTTTACATGAACTCATGAGGGCTTGGGAAAATTATCACAGGTCCATTGTCGGGGAACTTCACCTGAGGCACGTATTGTTTAGACAGGAAACAAGATACCCGGGCTTCTATTACAGAATGGATTACCCGCACCTGGACGAGCAAAACTGGAAGGTATTCGTTAATTCTAAACTCAATAAAGCAACAGGCGAGCCCGATTTATTTAAAAGGGATTATATTGAATTAGTTCCTAAGAACTAAGTAATTTTTCATCGCCATAGAATTGTAGAGAATCTTAACTTTCTCCCTTTATCAAATAATAAAATAAAGGGAGAAAGCAGTCTTTGTTTATTATATTTTAAATAATTAAAAAGTTACCGGAGATTTAATGTCAAACAAATCTACCAGCGAAAATCCAGTTTTAATTATAGGCGGCGGGCATAGCGGAGTTTCTGCCGCCCTTGAAATCACCGAGGCAGCAAATAAAAAGGTTTATATTGTCGAGAAAAGGCCTTATTTGGGCGGAAGAGTTTTGCAAATGTATAAATACTTTCCGAAATTGTGTCCCCCGTTTTGCGGATTCGAGATAAACACTAAACGGATAAAGTCGCCTTTTGAAAGTAATATAAAATTTTTTGTTTCATCCACCGTGGAGGAGATTGCTAAGGAGGAAAACGGAACCGGGTATATAGTTAAAATAAGGCAAAAGCCGCAGTTTATAAATGATAATTGCACGATATGCGGCGAATGCGCTAAGGTTTGCCCTGAGGCCCGGCCAAACGATTTTAATTATGATATGGATATGACAAAAGCTATATATTTGCCAAACATATCTGCATTTCCGTTAAAATTTACGGTAGATGAAAAGTATTGCAAGTTTTCGTCCTGCAAAAAGTGTGAAGAGGTCTGCAAATATAACGCAATTAATCTTAATGCAAGCGAAAATATTTTTGAACTTAAAGTTTCCGATATTATTTTCGCTTCAGGTTGGAAGCCTTATAATGTGGAAAAATTGGAAAATTTGGGCTTCGGTAAATTTAAAAATGTTATTACTAATGTTATGTTGGAAAGATTAGCATCGGATGGCGGTCCAACGGGCGGCAAAATATTAAGGCCGTCGGATGGTAAAGAGGTGAATAATGTTGCCTTTATCCAGTGCGCAGGGTCGCGAAACGAAAATCATCTCCCGTATTGCTCCGCGGTTTGCTGCATGGCTTCTTTAAAACAGGCTCTTTACTTAAGAGAAAAAAATCCCTCCTCCGCTCCGACAATCTTTTATATAGATTTAAGGACACCCGGAAGATATGAAAATTTTCTTAACAGAGCGACTTGCGATGAAAACATCAAGTTTAATAAGGGTGTTGTGGGGAAGATTTCGGAAGAAGCCGTGTCAAACAATCTTATATTAGATGTAGAGGATATTCTTTCCGGAAAAAAGATGAAATTTACAGCTGAAATGGTGGTTTTGGCGGTTGGGATGGTCCCGAATATTAAAGATGATTTGAAAAACATAAAAATAGGCGAAGGTATAAATATAGGCATCGACGAAAATGGCTTTATATTTAATCAAGATGGATTAAACGGTATTTTTTCGGCAGGAGTTTCAAAGTTTCCTTTAGATGTTTATATGTCGGGCCAATCTGCAACATCCTCGGCGCTTTCCGTTCTTCAACGCAATTATAGAAGGGATAATGGATAGGCTATAGCCGTCATTCTAAGGTTAAATCAAATTTAATAATAAGAGTAAAGCAGCTAAAAAGATTGAAAAGGTTTATTTGTAAAGAGGGGTAACGATGGATAATAATGTAGGGGTTTATATCTGTTCGGGATGCGATATAGGAAAAAGCCTCAATGTTGAAAGATTGGTCAATACCGCAAAAGATTCTTTCAAACCGATGGTGTGTTTAAGCCATGAGGCTTTTTGCGGAGAAGAGGGCATAAATCTTATAAAAAAAGACATTGCCGAAAAGTCGGTCAACAAGGTAGTTATCGCGGCGTGTTCTATGCGGGCAAAGCAGGATGTATTCAACTTTGACCCCCTAAATGTGCACACCGAAAGGGTTAACCTGAGAGAACATGTCATATGGGTAAGCCCTCCAAATGACAATAACACACAGCTTCTTGCCGAAGACAACATCGGAATGGGCATTGCCAGGGCCAAAAAGGCGGAATTTCCGGAACCCCTTGTCCAGGAACTGAATAAAACTATTTTAGTTATCGGAGGCGGCGTAACCGGTCTTAATTCTGCCCTTAATGCGGAAAAAGCTGGATACAGCGTTGTTTTAGTCGAAAAAAAGTCTAATCTCGGCGGTTTTCCGTATTCAAAATATAAAAAATGGGAGGCCAATCCCCCTTTTGATAAAAATATCTTAATCAAAAACGGAATGGACGAACTCATAAGCGGGGTTGAAAATTCCAAAAATATTAAAATTTATAAAAATTCAAAAATAAAGTCTATTTCCGGCGCTCCGGGAAGATTTAATGTGGAAATAGAGTCCGAAGGCGAAAGCAATAAAATAGATAACATAAATGAGAACATCGGCGCTATTATAGTTGCAACGGGTTGGAAACCGTACGACGCAAAAAAGTTAGACTATTTAGGTTACGGTTTGACCCCGGATATTTTGACCAATGTGGAATTAGAAGAACTTTACTCGGACTTATATCAGGACGGTAAAAATGAAAATTTTACGATAAAAAGAAAATCTAACGGTGAAAATGTTAAGTCTGTTGCCTTTCTACAATGTGCCGGTTCCAGGGACGAAAACCATTTGCCTTATTGTTCGACCGTTTGCTGCATGTCGTCGCTCAAGGAGGCTGCGTTATTCAGAAAAAATAACCCCGATGCCAATGTATATATAATTTATAAAGATATTAGAACACCGGGCGAATATGAAAATTTTTACAGAAAGATGCAGGACGACGAAGGTTTGTTTTTGATGAAGGGCATTATTTCGGATGTATCTTTCGATAAAGGCAGTAACATTATCAGCTTAAAAGTAAAAGATACTCTTTTCGGCGGGGATATCGATTTAGATGTCGATATGCTGGTTTTAGCGGCAGGGATGGTTCCAAATTCAGGCGATTTTGAGGCAGGTCCCGAAGTAAAATTAGGGTCAGATAACGATAGTGCAGCTAATGCTAACGGCGCGTCATGCGCGGCAACAACCACTGCGGGTTTATCTGTTTTGCCTAACAAAAGCGGAATACTTAATCTTACATACAGGCAAGGTAAAGAAATGCCCGACCTGGCTTACGGTTTTCCCGATTCTAATTTTATCTGTTTTCCTTATGAATCGAGAAGAACTGGAATATACCCGGCAGGTTCCGTCAGGGCGCCTATGGATGCCGTTTTTTCCGTTGACGACGCAAAAGGGGCAGCTTTAAAGGCTATCCAATGCATGGAACAGACTTCGAGAGGCAGGGCAGTCCACCCCCGCTCGAACGATATGACCTATCCGTTTTTTGATTTGCCGAGGTGTACGCAGTGTAAAAGGTGCACCGAGGAGTGTCCGTTTGGCGCGATAGACGAGGATGAAAAAGGAACGCCGAAGCCTAATCCTGAAAGGTGCAGAAGGTGCGGCGTATGCATGGGCGCCTGTCCCGTCAGAATTATATCCTTTAAAAATTATTCTCCCGATATTATAGGTTCGATGATAAAAAGCCTTTACATTCCTGAAGACCCGACTGATGAAAATTACAGAATATTAGTATTCGCCTGTGAAAATGATGCCTATCCCGCGCTCGATATATTAGGCCTTAATAAAATAAATTTATCGTCCAACATTAGGGTTGTACCCGTCAGATGCCTTGGTTCCATTAATAATGTATGGTATGCCGATGCCCTTTCGAAGGGCATAGACGGAATACTCCTTCTCGGATGCAAATTTGGCGACGATTATCAATGCCATTTTGTAAAAGGTTCGGAACTTGCATCTTATAGAATGGGAAATCTTAAAGAAACATTGACAAGGCTTGTTCTGGAGGAAGAAAGAGTAAGGCAGATCCAGCTTGAATTTTCGGATTATATGAAGCTGCCTGAAATCGTGGATGATTTTGTGAATAAAATAAAATCTCTCGGACCTAATCCATATAAAGGTTTTTAACAAATATAGGAGGCAAAGGTGGGTACCACGACAATAAAAACTGATAACGATTTAATAAAATATGTCAAAAATGTTGGGGAAAGCAATTTTAAGAAATGCTTTCAATGCGGTACATGTTCCGCAGTCTGCCCGTTATCTACGGAAGACAGGCCGTTTCCCAGAAAAGAGATGATATGGGCTGGATGGGGATTAAAAGAACAATTAGCAAGCGATTTAGACCCATGGCTTTGTTATTACTGCGGCGAATGTTCCAAAAATTGTCCAAGAAAGGCCGAACCAGGTGAATTAATGATGTCGCTTCGCCGTTTTTTGATAAGCGCTTACGACTGGACAGGGATATCGAAACTTTTATACAAGTCAAAGTATGCCGAATATATTGCTTTACTTATAGTTGCGGTTGTCGTTTTTATCGAATGGGCTGTTCTGTTCGGTTTTTCTCCCGCAAGCGGGGCATCGTTAAACCAGTTGGTTTCCCCCGAAAAAATAGACTATTTTTTTGATTGGCCGATGACGGCATTTCTTGGGGTCGTTCTTACATCGTTTATTTATAATATGTACAGGAAAACCGTTTTAAGCGATAAGAGCGTAAAAATTCCTCTAAAACTTTATTTTACGGAAGGCTGGTCGTTAATTTTTAACTTTTTTACGCAGTACAGGTATGCAAAATGCGATGACGGCAAAGAGCCTTTTTATAAAAAACTTACGGACGGAAAGTATAACTTCTGGTTAACGCATCTTTTTCTCATGATAAGCTATGTTGCTTTATTTGTCGGGATTGTTTTCTTTTTGGATTGGTTTCAAAAAGAAAACAGTTTTCCGCTCCTCCATATAGTTTTATTTGATTATTTTGCCAGCATAGGGCTTATGTTCGGCACCGTTTATTTTGTAATTAAAAGGCTTACCAAAAAGATAGAAAGAAGCAAGTTTTCCCATCATACCGACTGGATGTTTATAATACTTTTATTTTTAACCGGTTTTACCGGAATTATATTGCGTGCGGCCATAGTATATAAACTCCCTGTTCCGTGGATGTTTTATTTATATTTGATTCACTTATTAATTTTGTTCCCGATGCTGGTGATAGAAGTGCCATTTTCTAAATGGTCGCATTTAGCATACAGGCCTATGGGGATTTATTTTGCAAATTTAAAAGAGAAGGCTAAAAATTTGAGTAAGCAGGTTTAACCGATAATTAATCGATTTAGCATATATTATGAAGTTAAATTTTTTACTCATTAAATTTTAACGTAGGGGGTTGATGTATGAACATCTTCGATGAAGCTATGATTTTCGGAATAGTTGCGGGTCTTGTCGCCGTTATTTACAGCATATCGGTAACTATCTGGGCGCTGAAGCACGATGAAGGTTCCGAGAAAATGAAACAGATTGCAAAAGCTATTCAGGAGGGCGCAACCGCTTTTCTTAACAGACAGTACAGAACGGTTGCTATTGTCGGAATTATTATTTTTGCCTTAATACTTATCGGCGGAATCTGGATACCGCAGTTCGGAATTCTAACCGCGTCGGGTTTTTTACTGGGAGCTATATTATCTGCTTTAGCGGGTTATCTGGGAATGTTTAATGCCGTAAGGGCAAATATAAGGACTGCCCAGATAGCGCATAACGGAGTGAAGCCGGCTTTAAAGTTTGCATTTAAAGGCGGTTCGGTTACAGGTTTAATGGTTCTCGGTCTCGGCGTCTTAGGCATATCGATATTTATGCTTATAGGATATTCCCTAACCGGTCTCGGTGGAGTAGTTGACTCCTTGATAGGTTTTGCATTCGGATGCAGCCTTATATCTGTTTTTGCGAGGCTTGGCGGCGGTATTTACACTAAAGCTGCCGATGTAGGAGCAGATTTAGTCGGTAAAGTCGAAGCCGGAATTCCGGAAGACGATCCCAGGAATCCCGCTGTTATAGCGGACCAGGTCGGGGACAATGTCGGGGACTGCGCGGGTATGGCAGCCGATGTTTTCGAAACTTTTGCGGTCACCATAATCGCATCCATACTTTTAGCATATTCTTCTTTTCAAGGGTTAGGCGAAAGCGAATTGATGAAGACAATTTTGTATCCGCTATTGCTTGGCGGTATCGCGGTTTTTACCTCTATAATCGGCGTATTTTTCGTAAGCGCTCCTACAAAAGAAAAAATTATGCAGGGGCTATATAAAGGATTATTTGCTACTGGAATAATTTCGGCAATTGCTTATTACTTTTTTACGGTTAAATTCATGAACGGCGTCGGCGATTATTCTTCTTTAGATTATTATTATGCGGCATTAGTAGGCTTAGTATTAACCGGGCTTATCATCGTCATTACCGATTATTTTACTTCGACAAGTTTTTCCCCCGTAAAATCTATCGCTAAGGCTTCGACTACCGGGCACGGAACAAATATTATAGCAGGACTTGCCGTTGGGCAGATGTCAACGGCGCTTCCGGTTATCGCAATTGTTTTCAGTATTTTACTTGCGTATCATTTTGCCGGCTTTTACGGTATTGCTATTGCCGCTTCCAGTATGCTTTCCATGGCAGGCATGGTAATAGCGGTCGATTCATTCGGACCGATTACCGATAATGCGGGAGGTATTGCAGAAATGAGCGAACTTCCGGGCGATGTCAGGGAAACTACGGATGCGCTGGACGCAGTCGGCAATACTACAAAAGCAGTAACAAAAGGCTATGCAATAGGTTCCGCAGCCCTTGCCGCAATAGTTCTTTTCGGAGAATATTCCAATTTAATTAAAGTAGGCATTCCTGGTATATCGTTTTCTATTTCTAAACCGGAAGTTCTTATAGGTCTTTTCCTGGGCGCCATGCTTCCGTATATTTTTGCATCGCTTGCAATGAAAGCGGTCGGAAAGGCTGCCGGCGACATAGTCGTAGAAGTTAGAAGGCAGTTTAAAGAGATTCCCGGTATTATGGAAGGGACAGGCAAGCCCGAATACGGCAAATGCGTCGATATAGTCACAAAGTCATCGTTAAGAGAAATGATATTGCCCGCATTTATACCGATCGCAGGTCCGATAATTTTTGGTTTAACAATGGGGCCGCAGGTTCTTGGCGGTATTTTATTAGGGACTATCATATCTGGGCTTTTTGTAGCTATTTCGATGACGAGCGGCGGCGCGGCATGGGATAATGCAAAAAAGCTCATAGAAAGAGGTTTATACGGCGGAAAAGGCAGCGAGGCTCACAAAGCTGCTGTAACCGGCGATACGGTAGGCGATCCTTATAAAGATACGGCAGGGCCGGCTATTAACCCTATGATAAAGGTCGTAAACATCTTTACTATCTTGATAATTCCGATAGTTTTAATTTTATGGCATTAATCTAAACCTAAGATTAGGCAAGTAAATATAAATATTTAAAAGGCGGGCTTACATTCCTCGCCTTTTTTATTTTTAAGGGTTTGTTTCGGGGGTTTTACTTAAGTTTGCGTCAATTGTTTGCGAAGCGGCGTTTTTAGCCTTTCTGCTGTATATAAAAACCCCAACCGTAAGCAATATATTCGTGGTTATAATTACCAGAAAGGCGTATTCCGGAAATGCGGATGTTCCGGGGATACCCTCGTTTAAAGGCATATAGGCCATAATAGCGGTTGCCAAAGCCCTTCCAATCATCGAGAGCATAAAAAACCGTTCTTCTTTGGGGGCAGCCGCGGCATCTTTTATCTTTTTATTATTCTCCGATTTAAAAGCTATCCGCACCGCAATATAGCGGGATAGAATAATCAGGATAATTATTATAAAAAATCTGTCAAAAAACTCCCAATCTAAATTTGCCAACTCTACCACAACGCCCAAAAATACAAAAAATACCGTCCTTATAAGAAATGAAAACTCATGGTTAAACTGTTTTATAACCGAATTTTTTATGCTCATATTAAAAAAATTAATTTTAAACCTGTTTAACAAGTCTTCATTGCCCATTATTATTCCAAAGACAAGTATGGCAATAGCGCCGTTTCCGTGAACATAATGCATAATTAAAACAAGAACAAGCATGGCGGCAAATGTAACCCCGTAGGCAAATTTTGTTTTTACGAGAGCCTTAAGCGCCATATACCAGACAATCCCTAATACAGCGGCTATAAGCCCTGATATGGCAAAAGAATATGCGGTTTGAAGGGCTATTTTGCCGTAGTTCATGTTTATGGAGGCATGTTTTGCAATACTTATAAGTATAATCAGGAGTATTATTGCAAACGCATCGTTAAATGTGGATTCGATAGCAATTACGGTTTTGCTTTTTTCGCTTGCGTTAATATTGGGCAAAAGCGGTATTATAACGGTCGAACTGGAACAGGAGACGATAGTTCCAAGCATAAGCGATTGAATGAAGCCCGCGCCGCCCATTATATAAAAAATAACGCCGACGAAGACCGTGGAAAGAAACAAGCCCGACAGGATTAAAATCATCGAAACGAAAGAAGATTTGAAAACGGTGAGGAAATTAAGTTCGAGCCCGCCCTGGAACATGATTAAAACTAAAACCAATGTGCTTAGATAAGGGGCAAAGGATAAAAAGACATTTTGGTTAAAAATATGATAGATTGGACCGAGTAGCAAGCCCGCGGCCATTAAAAATAATATAGAGGGAATTTTGGTATATTGAAACAGTATTTCTCCCAAAAAACCAAGGATTATTATTATGCCGAAAATTCCAATGGCAATGGATGGGAACATAAATATCTTTTTATTTTTATCTATTTTAAAATTTTTCTTGACATAGTTTTTATAAAATAGCATACTTTAAAATATAAGTGCAAATAAAAAAGTGAATATTTTTATTGCAATATCTTTAATTCTGAAATAAATAAAACTTAAATGGAGTTATTTATGCGAAGCGAACCCGACAGTAGCAGCTATTACATTTATTTAACAAAAACCGAAAATAGCTTTAACTTTAACTCGTTATTAAAGAGTTCAATATTAAATAATATAAATAAATTCTCCGCTAATTTCCTCCGCCGAATATAATCTTTTAATATTCTTCTCTTTCTAATAAATCGTTGAAGCTATTTATTAAGAAAGAGACGAAACAATGGAAGATTATAAAAACAAACTCAACGAACTTCCGGTAGATATCAAACTCAGAGCCGTAGATAGACTTAAAATCCACCTTATGAGGCAGAAATACGGGTATTTTTCGCGCCTGTGCCTTTTGATGGCATTAATAGGTCCGGGTATACTCGTTATGCTTGCCGATAACGATGCCGGCGGCGTTATGACATATGCGCAAACCGGCTCGATATTCGGAATCGGTTTTTTTATACCTTTTATGATAATAATGCTTCCTGTCGCTTATATAGTTCAGGAAATGACGGTAAGGCTCGGCGCCGTTACGCACAGGGGGCATGCCGAAATGATATGGAAAAGATACGGGAAATTCTGGGGCGCATTTTCTTTGATAGACCTTGTCATTGCAAATGTACTAACCTTAATAACCGAATTTATCGGAATAACGCTCGGAATGGAAGTTTTTGGGGTGTCTCCCGTATTTTCGTCGGTAACCGCGATTGTCGTCATATCTTCTATTCAGCTTTTTTTGCGCTATTTTTCGTGGGAGTGGATTAGCTTAAGCATTGCGGCGTTTAATCTGGTTTTTATTCCGTTAGTCTTTTTTGTCCCGCATCTTCACTGGGGGGCCGTTGCAAGAAGCTTTGTATCGTGGCATATACCCGGGGGAATTAATTCGCTCTTTATATATGTCGTGCTGGCAAATGTGGGAACGACTATAGCGCCGTGGATGCTTTTTTTTCAACAGTCTTCGGTTGTAGATAAAGGGCTTACCGTAAAAGATATAAGAGACGGACAGATTGATACCTTCCTGGGCTCCCTCTTTATGGTAATAGTCGCCATAGCGATTATTCTGGTTACGGCTGGAACTGTTTTCGGTTTTACCCATACGCCTAATTTAGACATACAGACTATACTTTCCGCCATATCGGCAAAAATGGGACCGCTGGCAATGAGGTTTTTTGCCCTTGGCCTTGTAGAAGCAGGACTTATCGCGGCCATTGCAATTTCGGCAAGCACCTCATGGGCTATGGGCGAAGCGTTCGGATGGCCGAAGAGCATTAACATACCTCCATTGCAGGGCTGGAAGTTTTATCTGCCGGGAATTATAAGCCTTTTGATCGCCGGAGGCATAGTTCTGATTCCTAATGCCCCGCTCGGGTTTTTAAATTTAACCGTTCAGGTCGTCGCCACTATTTTTATGCCTGCGGCAATGATGTTTTTACTCCTTCTTCTTAACGATAAAGAGATAATGGGCGACCATATAAACAAACCGTGGCAGAATATATCCGCATTCGCAATAGTCGGGTTTTTGATAATTATGAACGGGATATACGGAATAACGGTGGTGTTTCCGCATATATTCGGAAAATAAATTTTTAATTTTTAAATTACGGAGATATAAAAAATGAAAATAGAAGATAAGATTTCAAGAAAAATAAATCTCGACGAAGATTGGGAAGATTTTATTAAAGAAGAAGGATTAGTGGACTATAATAAAATTCCGGTAGAAAGAGCTATCGTTAAAGGATGGGTACAGATTGCCTTCTGGTTTTTAAGAATTTATATATTGATTATGGTTATAATGGTAATAATCGGTTTTTCGAGGATACATTAACCGTTTATTCTCCTTTTTTCTTTAAAAAAGCCTTTTAACAAAAGAGACGATTCTAATTCCATAACCCCTGGAATTACTTCGACATTATGGTTAAGCCTTTTATCGTTCAGGGTACTATAAAGTGAATCTGCCGCGCCGGTTTTTAAATCCTTTGCTCCGTAAACCAATCTTTTTATCCTCGATAAAACTATCGCACCGCAGCACATAAGGCAGGGCTCAAGGGTAACATATAACGAGCAACCCTCGAGTCTCCAGTTGCTGAGTTTTTTTTGCGCCTCTAAAATTACCTTTATTTCTGCGTGCATTATGCTTGATTTATCCTTTTCCACGGTGTTAAAAGAAGATGCAATCAGCCTGTTATCTATCGTAATAATAGCGCCGACAGGTACTTCACCTTCTTCTTTTGCCTTTTTAGCCTCGCCCAAAGCCAGTTCCATAAATTTTATATCATTATGATAATTCATAAATAAAATTATTAATTGAAATTTGTTTAGATATTATGGTATAAACAATAAGATATTTATTATATAATATATTATATATTATGATTTTAGTCTAATAAAATTAGCGATAGTTTTTATAATTTTTATAAAGTGAATAAAAGGCTCCCCGGCTATTTAAAAAATGAGATTTTAAAAATAAAGACCAAAAAGGATATTTCCGAAATATCTAAGGTAATTAAGGAAAAAGAGCTTAATACCGTTTGTTCTTCTTCAAGGTGTCCCAACCTTAATCTCTGTTATTCAAATAAAACCGCCACATTTTTATTGCTTGGAGATAAATGCACACGAAAGTGTCCTTTTTGCAATATAGGTTATACCGCCGAAAATCCATTTATAGACCACTTAGAACCGCAAAAGGTAGCTTATGCCGTGAAATTGCTTGATTTAAGGCATGCCGTAATTACTATGGTTACAAGAGACGACCTTAAAGACGGCGGAGCAGATATTATAATTAAAACCGTTAAGGCAATTAGAATGAATACTAATTGCCCGACCGTCGAGGTTTTGACATCGGATTTTAACGGCAATGAACAAGCCGTTATGGATGTTGCTGACAGCGGCATTAATATATTTGGGCATAATATCGAAACGGTAGAGCGGCTATATAAAACAATCAGGCCTTCAAGTTCCTACAGGAGGTCCCTAAATATATTAAAAACGGTAAAAGAGGAAAGGCCTCATATTATTACAAAATCGGGAATTATGGTCGGCCTTGGAGAGCAGGACGGGGAGGTTTTCGGAACAATAAACGACCTTGCGGACAGCGGCATAGATTTTATAACCATAGGGCAATATTTAAGGCCGTCGCTTCAAAATATTCCCGTTCAAAGGTTCGTTCCATTAAAAAAGTTTATCGAATATAGAGACTATGCAAAAAAAGCGGGAATTAAGAATGTCTTTTCCGCCCCGCTTGTCAGAAGTTCTTTCGGTGCGGAAAAATTTTTTAAACATTCTTTATAATGATTTATAATGATTTTAATTGCTTTAAAATTTAAATAAATTTTTGTAAAATTATAGGAATTTCATTATGATAGAAGATTTCGAAACCATAAAAAGACTCCCGCCTTATGTTTTTGCAGAGGTAAATAAGCTCAAAATGGAGGCAAGAAAGCGCGGCGACGATATTATAGATTTAGGCATGGGCAATCCGGATTCGCCGACGCCGGACTATATAATAGAAAAATTGATAGAGGCTTCTAAGAACCCCCGTAATCATAGATATTCCGTTTCCCGGGGTATATATAAGCTAAGGCTCGCCATAGTAAATATGTATAAAAGGCATTACGATGTCGATATCGATCCCGATAGCGAAGCTATCGTTACCATGGGCATAAAAGAGGGTCTAAGTCATTTGATGCTCGCAACAATCAACAAAGGAGATGTTGCCTTTGTGCCCAGCCCGACTTATCCGATACATGCTTACAGCGTCATTATTGCTGGAGGCGATGTCAGAAGCATACCTTTGATTCCGGGAGAGGATTTTTTTGAAAACCTTATGGTTGCTTTAAAAGGTTCACGGCCAAAACCTAAGTTTATAATATTAAGTTTCCCGCATAATCCTACGACTATTACGGTTGAGCTTGATTTTTTCGAAAAATTGGTCGATTTTGCAAAAGATAACGGCATATATATAATTCATGACAATGCGTATGCCGATTTAACATTTGACGGCTATAAGGCTCCCAGTTTTTTACAGGCTAAAGGGGCTAAGGATGTTGGGGTGGAATTTTTTTCCATGTCTAAAAGTTATAGTATGGCAGGTTTTAGGGTTGGATATGCTTTGGGGAACGCAGGTTTAATAAATGCGCTTTCCAGGATTAAAAGTTATCTCGATTACGGGATGTTTCAGCCCCTCCAGATAGCCTCGATTATTGCCTTAAATGAGGAGACGAAACATAACGCAATTTCGGAAATGGTTTTGCATTATAAAAAAAGAAGGGATGTTTTAATAGAAAGTTTTAAAATAGCTGGATGGAATATTGAAAAGCCTAAGGCAACGATGTTTGTTTGGGGAAAAATACCTGAGCAGTTTTTAAACGCAGGAATAAAATCGCTCGAATTTTCCAAACTGCTTTTAGATAAAGCAAAAGTGGCGGTTTCCCCCGGTATCGGGTTTGGCGAGTACGGCGACGAATATGTCCGCTTTGCCTTGGTCGAAAATGAAATGCGCATAAGGCAGGCATCAAAAGGCGTAAAGCATTTTATTCACAATGAAGAATATTTTCACAAGACGGTATAATAAAAGTAAAGGGCGCAAACATGAAAAAAGAAATCAATATCGGGCTTCTGGGTTTTGGAACGGTCGCTTCAAGCCTGTATCATATATTTAATGAGCGAAAGAAAGAAATAGATTCCCTCTTTTCCGTCCCCGTTAATATTAAAAAGATATTTACAAGGGGGGATAGCCACCCCGTCCCCGAAAATATAAAAAGATTTTTGGTTAAAAATATTGGCGAAATATTGGAAGATAAAGATATAGATATTGTAATAGAACTTATCGGAGGTATCAGCCCCGCAAAAGATTTTATAACAAAGGCTATAAGTAACGGAAAGAGTATTATTACGGCAAATAAAGCCCTTTTGGCCGAACACGGCGAAGAGATATTTAAACAATGTGTAGATAAAAATGTCCACATAGGATTCGAGGCGGCGGTCGGCGGAGGAATCCCGATTTTAAGGGCAATAAAAAACGGTCTTGCAGGGGATTCTATAAAATCGGTTTATTCCATAATTAATGGAACCTCAAATTTCATACTTTCAAAAATGACAAACGAGGGTGGAAAATTTGAGGATGTTTTAAAAAAGGCTCAAGAAAAAGGATATGCCGAAGCCGACCCTTCGCTCGATATAAGCGGCGCCGACAGCGCCCATAAACTTGTTGTTCTCGGGAGGCTCGCTTTTTCCACAAGCTTGTCTATAAAAGATGTTATAATAGAAGGCATAAAGGATATAAGCCCTTTGGATGTCAATTTTTCAAAAGAGCTTGGTTATACCATAAAGCTATTGGGAATACTTAAAAATGAAGATTCAAGAATAGAAATAAGGGTTCATCCCACCTTAATACCTTCCGCCTGCCTTTTAGCAAAGGTCGATGGAGTGTTTAACGCATTTTTCTTGAATACAAAATATGCGGGACCATTAAGTTTAACAGGATACGGCGCAGGAGGCAACCCGACGGCAAGTGCCGTTATGGGAGATTTAATGGAAATCGCCGGTAAAATTATAAACAACGATAACCATCACGATTTTATTATTTCGGAAAATATCATTAAACTTAAAGTCAAGAGTAAAAACGAAATAATTTCAAGATATTATCTCAGGTTTTCGGCTATGGACAGGCCGGGCGTTCTTGCAAAAATAGCAGGTATATTGGGTGAAAATTCGATTAGCATTAGTTCCATGATTCAAAAGGGCAGAAAAGTCGAGGGTTCTGTTCCGATAGTGATTACAACCCATGAAGCCAACGAGGAAGACCTGTTTAAAAGCGTAAAATTTTGCGATAATCTCGATGTGGTTTCCGCAAAAACCGTCGTGTTAAGAATAGAAGACCGCATTAATTGACTATTTTATTATTATGAGGGTTATTTCCCTCTCTTTATGGGAGGGGCAGGGGAGGGTTTTATTTTGATAGTGTCTAATTATAAAGGAATAATAAAAAGATATCGGGAGTTTTTGCCCGAAATAGACGATAAACATATTATCACTATCCTTGAAGGCAATACTCCTTTAATAAAATCAAGGAATATCCATAAAATTATAAATCCCGATATCGAGATATATTTTAAGTATGAGGGATTGAATCCGACAGGTTCTTTTAAAGACAGGGGCATGACTATGGCGGTGTCAAAAGCCGTTTCGGAGGGGTCGAAAGCCGTTATTTGCGCCTCGACGGGGAATACCTCTGCTTCTGCCTCCGCTTATGCCGCCAGGGCGGGAATAAAATCGTTTGTTTTAATTCCCGAGGGAAAGATCGCCGCAGGCAAACTCTCCCAGGCGCTTGTTCACGGTTCTATCGTGATGCAGATACAGGGAAACTTTGATGATGCTTTAGTTATCGTCAGAGAAATTGCAAGAGATTATGATGTTACTCTTGTAAATTCGGTAAATCCTTACAGGCTGGAGGGGCAAAAAACCGCCAGTTTCGAAATTGTCGATGAGCTTGGTTTTGCTCCCGATTATCATATACTTCCTGTCGGGAATGCGGGAAACATAACTGCATATTGGAATGGGTACAGGGAGTATCTTAAAGCGGGGAAAGGCGGTAAGCTGCCTAAAATGCTCGGTTTTCAGGCGGAAGGTTCCGCCCCTATCGTTTTAAACCATATAATAAAAGAGCCTCATACGGTTGCAACCGCTATTAGAATAGGAAATCCCGCAAGCTGGCAAAAGGCTGTTGCCGCAAGAGATGAATCAGGGGGTTTAATCGAAGCGGTAAGCGATGAAAGCATATTAAAGGCTTATTCTATGCTTGCTTCAAATGAAGGGGTGTTTTGCGAACCAGCTTCGGCAATAACGCTTGCCGGCTTAATCAAGCTGAACGAAAGAGGATTTTTTAAAAAAGGAGATGTTTGTGTTTTGACCTTAACGGGTCACGGGCTTAAAGATCCAGGAAATGCTATAAAGGTCTCGAAAGAACCGATTATTGTTCCATGCGATAAATATTCGGTGCTCAAGGTTATGGGATTAGCATAAATCTTAAATTATAAAAATTATAGGAGGATTGATTTTAAATATATGGAGAGCCACAAATATGTTATTTTATGCCCGGACGGTATGGCAGATTTTCCCTTAGGGGAGCTTGGCGGGAAAACCCCGCTGGAGTACGCTGATACTCCAAATATGGATAATATCGCAAGTCAAGGTATTACGGGTTTAATTAAAACTATCCCCGACGGCTGTCTGCCGGGAAGCGATATCGGTTCGATGTCCATATTAGGTTATGACCCAGTTAAATACTATACGGGAAGGTCTCCTTTAGAGGCGGCAAGCATGGGAGTCGAATTGGGAGCAAACGATGTCGCTTTCAGGCTTAATCTTGTCAATATACTGGAAGAAAATGGAAAAAGAATTATGCATGATTATTCCGGCGGGCATATTACTACCGAAGAGGCAAAAAGCATAATAGAGACATTCCAAAAAGAATTAGGCGACAGTCAATTTCAATTTTACCCGGGGGTTAGCTACAGGCATCTCATGATTGCTAAAAATATCGGCATAAAAGGCCTTAAAACAGTTCCGCCCCACGATATACCAGACCAGCAAATAGATGAATATCTTCCTTACGGGAATTCTTCAAGCGAAGGCATACTTGATATAATGCAAAAGGCAGAAAAAATACTTGAAAATCATGATATTAATAAAAAAAGGATTGCTTCAGGCAAACTTCCCGCAAATTCCGTGTGGCTCTGGGGGCAGGGATACAAGCCTTCCATGCCTACGA
This sequence comes from Deltaproteobacteria bacterium, assembly GCA_023489335.1. Lineage (GTDB taxonomy): Bacteria > SZUA-79 > SZUA-79 > Acidulodesulfobacterales > Acidulodesulfobacteraceae > Acidulodesulfobacterium. The sequence continues at coordinate 211,300 of JAMDCP010000002.1, forward strand.
TGAAAGAAGAATACGGCATCGAGGGTTCGGTTATTTCGGCAGTCGATCTTGTTAAAGGAATCGGTAAATATGCGGGGCTTAAGGTTATAAATGTTCCTGGAGCCACGGGATATTTAGACACCAATTATAAAGGCAAAGTTGATTACGGCATGGGGTCTTTAAATTCGGGCGATTTTGTATATATACATGTCGAAGCCCCCGACGAAGCATCCCATGAAGGAAGCGTAAGCAAGAAAATAAAAGCCATAGAGGATTTCGATAAATTTATTGTCGGCGGCGTCCTTGAAGGCCTTAAAAAATTTAGCGGATATACTTTAATGATTTTACCCGACCACTATAATCCAGTGAAACTAAAAAAACACACGCCTGAGCCGGTTCCATTCTGCGGATTTTCCACAATAATAAATGGCGCAAAAACCAGATACCGGTCTAATTTTTACTCTGAAATTATGGCGCAAAACAGCGGTTTATTTTTTAACTCAGGTTCTTTATTGTTTAAAGGCTTCTTGAATTCATTTCAAGATTTTATGTAAAAAATTTAATTTTTTACTTGATTTTAAAAAAATGTTTTATTATAATCATTAGCAACTAAATTTTTCGTTTAAATTTAAAGATAAATATTCGCTAGAGTATATTTATGCCTTTTAACAATTAATAGCGCCTAGAATTCCCATTAAAACAAAAAGTTTGTCATTGCAATATCTTTATGTAGATATTTGTGTTTATAACCGTATAATCCATAGCCTAATCTGTATGCAAGCAATATATAACATTAATTAAAATAGATTATAAGGAGGTAATCTATGGCATCTTATCAAAAACTTACGGAACCTAAAGAAGGTTCAAAAATCAAGGTCTTAGGACCAAACAAATTTGAAGTTCCAAATGATCCGATTATTCCGTTTATAGAAGGCGACGGAATCGGCGCCGATTTAACGAGGGCAATGCATATCGTTATTAACGCCGCGGTAAAAAAGGCATACGACGGCAAAAGAAAAATCAACTGGTTTGAGGTTTATGCAGGAGAAAAGGCGGTCGAGAAGTATGGAGAAGGGCAGTATCTGCCGGAGGACACCATTACCGCATTTAAAGAATATTCCGTCAGCATTAAAGGACCTCTTACCACGCCGGTTGGAGGAGGATTCAGGTCGTTAAATGTTACCATCAGGCAGGTGCTTGACCTTTTTGCCTGCGTTAGGCCGGTTAAATATTACAAAGGGATACCTTCGCCCGTTAAGCACCCAGAAAAGGTAGATATGATAATCTTCAGGGAAAATACCGAAGACATTTATGCCGGCGTAGAATTCAGGTCTGGCAGCGCGGAAGCAAAAAAACTAAGGGATTTTTTAATTTCGTTAGACCCTAAAATTAAGGAAAAAATAAGGGAAGACGCAGGTCTCGGAATAAAACCGATGGGACCTTTTGCCTCAAAAAGACTTATAAAAAAAGCGATTCAATATGCGATAGATAACGGTAAATCAAGCGTTACCCTGGTTCACAAAGGCAATATAATGAAATTTACCGAAGGCGCTTTTAAGGATTGGGGTTATGAACTCGCAAAGGCCGAGTTCAGCGACAAGTTAATTGCTGAAGCCGAAGTTACCGGCAAGGCGGACAAAATCATTATAAAAGATAGAATAGCGGATTCTATGTTCCAGCAGGGGCTTCTTCGTCCGGACGAGTATTCCGTTCTTGCATTGCCAAACCTTAACGGCGACTACATGTCCGACGCTTTAGCGGCGCAGGTCGGGGGCCTGGGTATGGCGCCCGGCGCAAATATGTCCGATACAATTGCCGTTTTCGAAGCGACCCACGGTTCTGCTCCTAAATATACAAATCAGGACAAAGCAAACCCGGGCTCTTTAATTCTGTCGGCGGTTATGATGCTGATACATATGGGATGGAAAGAAGCGGCAGACCTCGTAGAAAAAGGGCTTAACAAAACGATAGAACAGAAATATGTTACTTATGACCTTGCAAGGCAGATGGAAGGCGCTACCGAGGTCAAATGTTCGCAATTTGCGGAAAGAATTGCCCAGAATATGTAAAAAATAATTAAGACGGCATTCCCCTTGAGCGGGGAATGCCTGTTGCAAAGTTAAAACGAGGATTATTTATGAAACTTTACGAATACGAAACATACGACACTATATTTAAAAAATACGGTGTCCCTACTCCAAAGTATTTAGTTGTCCAGCATCCTGGACAAAATGTATCGGATTTTGTGGAGCAGTACGGGGATGTTGTCATAAAATCGCAGGTGCTTGTCGGAAAAAGAGGAAAAGCCGGCGCCGTTAAGTTTGCTAAGACGGGGGAAGAGGCCAACGAGCATGTTTCGGCTTTAATGCAGACAGAGGTTTACGGTGAAAAACCGGTAAGCGTCATTATACAGGAGAAGGCTTCTATAATAAAGGAGCTATATGTTAGCTTCACATATTCGTCAAAACCGAGGCGCCCGGTTTTTGTCGTTTCGCTTCAGGGCGGAATGGACATCGAGGAGCAGGACCCGTCAACGATATTTACATTTGAAATAAATCCGCTCGAAGGGCTTTTTCCGTACAAAGTCAGGGAATATTTGATTGAAATCGGATTTGACGACAAAGCGGTATTGAGGCAGCTTTCCGAGGTTATTGCCAATATGTATAAGGGATTCTGGAGTTCCGAATCCAGGCTTTTAGAGGTAAATCCGCTAATTATCGCGGGCGATAAGGCAAATCCCGAAAAACAAAAGATTCTTGCAATAGATGCGGTAACGATGATAGATGACGACGCAAGAATTGCGCCTTCCAAGATATATACCGCAAGGGGCGCAATGGGAAGACCCCTTACCGAAAGGGAAGCGGCGGCCCATTTAATAGACCGGGACGACCATAGGGGGAAAGCAGGCTCTTATGTCGAATTAGACGGCGACATAGGAATGATGACATTCGGGGGCGGGGGTTCGACTATCACGGCAGAAACTGTTTTCGCGCTGGGAATGAAGCCTGCAAATCTTACCGATATCGGCGGAAATCCACCCGCGGAAAAAATGAACAAAATTTCTAAAATAATTCTTTCCAAGCCCGGCTTAAAAGCCATTTTGGTGTGCGGCGGAACGGCAAGCAATACGCGAATAGATGTTACGCTCGGCGAAGGTCTTGTTTCCGCAATAGAGGAGATGAAAAGAGACGGAACATTTCCCGAAGGTTTAGTATGGGTTGTCAGAAGAAGCGGACCTGAATATCAAAAAGGCTTGAAAATGCTTAGCGAATGTTTCGTAAAAAATAATATAGAAGGGGTTATATACGATTCCGAACTTCCGCTTACCGAAGCGCCCCAAAAACTTTACGAGATTTTAAAATCTAAAAATTTAATATAGTTCGTTAAAAGAATTAACTGGAGATTATCTATATGGAAGTTAAAGGCACTAAATTTTTAAACGACGGCACGGGCGTTATAGTAATCGGTATTACCGGAAGAGAGGCTTCCCAGGTTGTTATAGAATCGGAAAAGTTATTTCCCGGCATAGTAAAATGCGGCGTAACTCCGGGAAAAGGCGGAACCGTTTTAAAAGACGATTGCCCCGTTCCCGTTTTCGATACCGTAAAAGATGCTTTAAAAGTTAAGGAATTAAAGCAGTCGGTAAATACCGGTCTTATATATGTTCCTCCTACATCCGTGCTTGACGCCGTTTATGAATTAATCGATAACGGCATTAAGTTAATGTACATCATTACCGAGCATGTTCCTATCAGGGATTCCATTATAATTTACGAGCTTGCAAGAGAAAAAGGAGTTACGATTATCGGCGGGACATCCTTAGGATGTTTTGTTCCGTCTGTCGGCAGGATTGGCGCAATCGGAGGGAAAGACCCCAGCATTGCTTTCAGGGACGGTTCTATAGTCGTTCTTTCAAAAAGCGGAGGCCTTACCGTTACCACATCCGAAATGTTTAAAAGAAGGGGTTTCGGCATTTATATGGCGCTGGCAGTGGGGGGCGATGTTATAGCCTGCACGACATTTGCGGATGTTTTGCCCGAACTGGAAAAAGACAAAAATGTTCAGGCCTGCGTTATAATGGGGGAACCGGGCGGCACATATGAAGAACAGGTTGCCGAACTGGTTGCTAAAGGAGGCTATACTAAGCCTTTAGCTGTTTTTGTCGCAGGCGTCTTTCAGGAGATGATGCCGGAAGGGGTTTCTTTTGGGCATGCAGGCGCAATCGTAGAAAGGGGCATGGGAAAGGCGACGGATAAGATAAAAATGCTCGAGGAAGTAGGAAAGAAAACAGGCACAATCAAAGTCGCTAAATTTTACCACGAGCTTGTCAACGCATTGATTTCCCTTGGGGTTAAGAGGGATTTCGAGGATAGCTCCGGGGGCGATGTCAAGCCCTTATATAGCACATTAAAATAAAATAAGTTTGCAGTATTTATAGGAAATATAATTAAATACAAAAAGGAATAAAAAAAGGAATAAAAATAAAAGGAGTTTTTAATTTATGTCCGAAACAAATTCACAGAAGGAATGGCGGACTGCCATTACATCCAATCAGGATGGGAAGATCCTTATAAGAGGCTACAATCTCGATAACTTAATCGGAAATAAATCCTATGCCGAGGTCTGTTTTTTGCTTTTAAAAGGCGAAATGCCCACGCAAAATGAGGCTAAGATGCTTGACGCTATCTTTGTTTCATGTATAGATGCCGGAATTGCAACACCTTCAGCCGTTGCCGCAAGAACGGTATTTTCGGGAGGAAATTCACTGAACGCCGCGGTTGCGGCAGGAGTATTGACCCTTGGCGATGCGCACGGCGGAGCGATAGAAAAAGCCGCCAAGATGTTCCAGGATTATTTGAAGGGAAAAGAAGACCTTAAAGACGAAGGCGTCAAAGAAATGGCAAAAAATATCGTGGATGACGCAATTAAAAACAAAAAAAGGCTCGCGGGTTACGGTCATAAACTGCACACCGTCGATCCGAGGACAAAAAGACTTTTAGAAGTTGCGGGAGATTTAAACTTTGGCGGCAATTATGTTAAACTTGCCGCGTCCATTGCGGATGAATTCAGGCTGAAAAAGCCGGAACAGAAGCTTCCTCTTAATGTTGACGGATGTATCGCCGCAATAATTTCCGATATGGGATTCGATTACAGGCTCGGCAAAGGATTTTTTATAATTGCCCGCTCATGCGGACTTGTCGGGCAGGTTTTCGAGGAGTGGATGAGAGAAAAGCCCTTCAGGAGATTGGCTCCTAACCTGCACGAATACGACGGCGTTCCGGAACGCGGGTAAATAAATAAAGTCAGATTTATTTAGGTAAAAAGGTATCCGATTTATTTTCCCTGGGAAAATAAATCGGATACCTTTTTAAATGGATACCTTTTTAAATGCCCGGCAATTTGGGGTAGCCGTATGTATTGTGTTAGAATAAAATATGGGGTATAATAAGGCGAACTATAAAAGATATGAATGTATATAAATATGTATAAATCAAGGGAGGAATTATGGACGATAAAGCGTTAACAATCGAGTTTGTCAGGGTTACGGAGCATGCGGCCATATCGGTTGCGCGGTTTATCGGCAGAGGAGACGAAAAGGCGGCGGATAGAGCCGCGGTCGAATCGATGAGAAACTCCCTCGAGTATATAGATGTTGACGGAACAATCGTTATAGGAGAAGGCGAAAGGGACGAAGCCCCCATGCTTTATATCGGAGAAAAAGTGGGGAGCGGAAAAGGACAAAAGGTCGATATAGCCGTTGATCCTTTAGAAGGAACGACATTGACTGCAACAAGCGCTCCTAATGCCATTGCCGTTATGGCAATAGGCGATAACGGGAACTTCCTTCACGCCCCTGATACATACATGCAGAAGATAGCCGTCGGCCCTAAAGCAAAAGGAGTTATAGATATTAATCTTACCCCAACCGAAAATCTTCACAGAATCGCGGAGGTTTTAAATAGATATGTCGAGGATTTAACCGTTATTATTCTTAATCGTGAAAGGCATAAGGCTTTAATAGAAGAGGTGAGAAAAACGGGGGCAAGGATTAGGTTAATTCAGGACGGGGATGTTGCGGGCGCGATAGCAACTGCAAAAGAAGATTCAGGAATAGATGTCCTTATGGGTACAGGCGGCGCCCCCGAAGGCGTTCTTGGCGCAGCGGCATTAAGATGCGTCGGCGGAGATATGCAGGGCAGGCTTTCCTTTCGGAACGAAGAGGAAAAGGAGCGAGCCGTAAAAATGGGAATAAAAGACTTAAATAAGGCATATAATATTAACGAGCTTGCCGCGGGCGATGTTATATTCGTCGCAACGGGTGTTACCTCAGGCGATTATCTCAAGGGCGTGGAGTTTTTCCAGGGCGGGGCAAGGACTTACTCCGTCGTCATGAGGTCAAAGACGGGAACTGTCAGGTATATAGAGGCTATTCATTATTTTAATTACAAACAAATAAAATAATTTAGTTTTTGGGGCACTGGTCTTAAGCCTCCGTTATAGAGTAAAGAATATGAGGGTTTTTATTACAGGCGGAACAGGGTTTGTCGGTTCGGCGGTATCCGAAAAAATTAAATCTTTCGGCGCTTCCGTTACGCTTTTAGAGCGCAATAAAAAGAAAATTCCAAAATTAAAAGAACAGGGCTTTGAAGTTTTTGAAGGAACCCTCGAAGCTCAAGATGCCGTAAGCGGCTTTTTGTCCGATAATAGATTTGACGCAATAATAAATCTTATCGGGATAATAAGGAGCCAGCCAGATTTTTCGTTTCAAAAGGTTCATGTGGATTATGTGAAAATACTCTTGGATTTGGCCAAGAAAAACGGCATAGATAGGTTCGTTCATATGAGCGCGCTCGGCGCTTCGGTTAGCGATTCCGAGTATTTTTCCACAAAATACGAGGGTGAAGCGCTTGTTAAAAATTCGGGTTTAAAATGGACGGTTTTTAGGCCTTCTTTGATTTTTGGCGATAATGCGGCTTTTTTTGACGACCTCATAAATTTAGTAAAAACAAGGGCGCTTGTTCCGATAATCGGAACGGGGGAAACTAAATTTGCTCCGATAGATGTTTTTTCCATTGCCAATGCTTATAACAATTCTTTATATAACGAAAAGACGGCGAACAGGGTCTTCCAACTGTGCGGCCCGGATGTTTACACCTTCGAGGGTATGATAGATTTAATTATGGAATTATCCCCTCCAAAAAAATTAAAACTTCACACGCCTTCTTTTATAGCAGAAAAATCCTTAGGCATTTTTGAAAAATTACCGTTGCCCGTTATGAAAAATCTGCCTATAACATCCGACCAAATCAGGATGCTAAAGCATAATAACATTTGCGATGCGGATATGGGTGAAGCGGATGAACTGTTTGAATTAAAAAGAGCCCATCTTAAAGACTGGCTCAAGGAATATTTACCAAAAAAATACAATTAAGCATTATATTAAGTGGAATGGAAGACGAAAAAATTTTAATAATCCAGCTTGCCGACCCCGAAACAGAACCTGAAAAATGTATAGCCGGTCTAATATTTGCAAGAACTTTAGCCGTTATGGAAGACAGGGTCTATGTATTCAGTATGGCTAAATCTCCATTGCTTTACGTAAAAAATATAGCCGAAAATCCCCGTATAGATAAAAAATTTAAGGATTTAATAGCCGAAAACCTTGCCGATTTACTAAAAAGTTCACCTACTATATACATCTGTTCAAAAAGCAAAGAACTGCTAAGCCTCGAAGAAGATATGTTAATCCAGCCTTTTCAGATTGCGGGAATGCTCACCCTGCACAATTTAAAGCAAACAGTTAATCATACCTATTTTTTTTAAAATAATAAAAATTGTCGGGATATTTTTATTATATTTTTATTATTTTGCCATTTAATAAATTTTTTTATTCAATTCGCTTGACTTTTATTAAATTTGCTAATATTATTTAAATGTGGTAAAAAGTGGTAAAAAGTGGTAACTTATTAAATATATTTAAATATATTTTTAATTTTATGTTTAGCGGAAGATATATCCATTCAATCGACGACAAAGGCAGGGTTAAACTTCCACAGAAGATTAAGGAATCCCTTATTTCAAATTATAACAATACCGCCCTTGTAATTACAAACCTTGATAAATGCCTTGTTGCCTACCCTATGGAAGAATGGCGTAAATTGGAAGAAAAAGCGCTTAAACTTCCCTCTATGCAGAAAGATGTTCTGGAATTTTTGAGATATTTTTTTTCCGGAGCGTGCGAGCTTGAACTTGACAAAATGGACAGATTTCTCATTCCGCAGTCGCTTAAAGCCTCCGGAAACTTAGATAAAGAAATAATGCTTGTGGGAATAATAAACAGATTCGAAATATGGAATAAGGATTTATGGGATGCAAACTTTGAAAGCGCCAGAACTAATTTTGAATCGGTTGCCGCTACAATGTCCCAGATAGGTTTTTGAATACTTAAAAAATGTTCAGGTCGCGTGTTGCGTATATCGGTTGATATTTGATATTGATATTAGGAAAATATGATGGAACCAAAACATGTGCCTGTGATGTTAAATGAGGCTGTCAATATTCTAAGCGTAATGCCGGGCAGGGTTTATGTGGACGGAACCATCGGAGGGGGCGGTTTTTCGAAAGAAATATTGAGAAGGTCTTCCCCGGACGGTTTTTTAATCGGCATCGATAGGGACGCGGATGCGGTTAAAAATGTTCAGATAGAACTCGAGAAAGAATTTGACAAAAAAAGATTTAAGTTATTTTATTCAAATTTTAGTAAAATAGATGACATAGTTAAGGAGTCGGGTTTTAAAAATGTTGACGGAATAATTCTCGACCTCGGTATAAGTTCGATTCAGCTTGAAGGAGATAGAGGTTTTAGTTTTAAAGAAGAGGGCGGCCTCGATATGAGAATGGATAAAGGAGAACGGCTAACCGCTTACGAGATTGTGAATCATTATCCCGAAAAAGTTCTTGCGGACATTATATGGAGATTCGGGGATGAAAGGCACTCGCGAAAAATAGCTAAGAAAATTGTGGAATTTCGAAAAAATAAACAGATAGAAACCCCTCTCGAGTTAAGGACAATCATAAAAAAAGCCGTTTTTAAAGGCCGGGGAGTATTAAGAATAGACCCTGCGACAAGAACATTTATGGCGTTAAGGATTTTTGTAAACAAAGAGTATGATTCGTTAATAGAATTTTTAGGAAAACTTAAAGATGTTCTTAACATAGGGGGAGTTATAGCTATTCTGTCTTTCCATTCGGGAGAAGATAGAATCGTCAAAAATTTTTTTAAAAATAACCCGGGTTTTAAATCGTTATCCAAAAAACCGATATTGCCGTCTGATGAAGAGGTCAGGTTTAATCCAAGATCGAGAAGCGCAAAATTGAGGGCTTTTTGCCATGTCTAAAATAAAGCCGTATTTTATTGTTTTAATAATAATATTTACGATATTGGGCATGTTTTATGTTTGGACGACTATGGAAAGCATAAAACTTGGATACGATATTAACAAACTAAATACTATAAAATCGGGACTCGAACATAAACATAAAGAACTTTTGATTAAAAAAACGGCGTTGAGCTCGCCTTCAAGGATTTATAAGATTGCCAAAAAGATGGGTTTTATCTATCCGAAAGAGGGTGAAATTATAATGGTTCATGATTAAATTATGGAAAACAACTTTAAGGCTGAGAATGCTAATCGGTTTTATTGCCATAGCAATTTTCGGAGGTTTATTGGCGGCCAGGGCTTTCAACCTTCAAATAATCGAAGGAAAAGGATTGAGGCTGCTTGCCCGCAAACAGTTTCATGCGGAAGTATATTTTACTCCCGAGCGCGGGAATATTTATTCGTCTAACGGCAGCGTGCTTGCGACAAGCGTTAATGTCCCGGGAATTGCCGTTGATCCGTTAATGGTGAGGCATAAGTTTAAGAATGCCGAAAAGTTATCTAAATTAACAGGCATTAGCTTTCAAAAAATAATTGGAATATTAAATCAGGATATTCAATTTGCATGGATTAAAAGGAGGGTTTCGGGGCGTATCGCCAAAAATGTAGAAAAACTGGGGATTAGCGGGGTTATTATAGTTAAACAGCCCGTAAGGTACTATCCCAACGGATCATTACTGGCTCATGTTTTAGGTTTTGTCGGGATTAATGACAACGGTTTATCGGGAATAGAATATAAATATAATAAATTTTTAAGGGGCAGCAGGCATGCTCTAAAGGTTTTGCACGACGGTTTGGGGCAGTATATATTTATCAAGGGTTTCGGGCTTAGAAAGGCAACGCATGGGGATAATATTTATTTAACTATAAATAAACAGCTGCAATTTATTACGCAGTACTATTTAGACAGGGAGGCAAAGGCGGCTGATTCAAGAGGCGCTTTTGCAATACTTATGGATCCAAATACTGGGGCTATTCTTGCAATGGCGGATTATCCGGGATTTAATCCTAATTATTACTGGAAGTATCCCGCAAGATACTGGAGAAACAGAGCCGTTACCGACGATTTCGAACCTGGTTCGACTATGAAGCCGTTTGTGGTTTCGGCTGCGCTGATGGAAGGGCTCGTTAAGCCTGACACTATAATTAACTGCCATCATGGATCGTATTCGATAGACGGTATAACTGTCAGCGATGTGGAAAACTGGTTTGGACATTTCTCCGTCAATCAAATCGTCGAATATTCGAGCAATGTCGGCGAGTGCCAGATAGGCATGAGATTTAAAAAAGCGGAACTTTATAAGTGGTTCGGCTTATGGGGATTTGGACATAAACCTCGTGCGGGACTTTTGGGCGAAGCTAACGGTATAGTGAGGCCGCTAAATAAATGGTCGGAGGTGGGTCCGTGCGAAATGGCTTTCGGACAGGGAATAAGCGTTACCGGCCTTCAGGAAATGGTTGGACTTGCGGCAATCGCAAACGGCGGATATATAATGAAGCCGTATATTATTCAAAAGATTGTAAATCCTTACGGCAAGGTTATTTATAAGGCAAAACCGGAGGTTTTAAAAAGAATTATTACGCCGCGCGTCGATAAAGAGATTAAGCATATGATGAGGTTGGTCGTTAAAGGCGGAACAGGGCAGTATAGCAAACTTATAGATTTTAAGGTTTCGGGGAAAACAGGAACGGGACAGATAGCGGATCCAAAAACGGGCAAGTATTATAAAAATAAATATACAGCATCTTTTATGGCGTTTGTTCCGTATAAACATCCAAAGCTGGCAATGATTGTTGTACAGGAAAAACCGTCGAAAATCAGCTATTACGGCGGAGCCGTGGGCGCCCCGGTAGTAAGGAGCGTATTTAAAAATGCTTTAAACATATTAAACATATATCCGGGCGAAAGGGCGTACAAAAAACAAACAATGTCAGGTAATTCAGGCATTAATGCAAACAATATTGCATTAATGAAACAGGGCAAGAAAAAACTAATGGCATTAAAAGACTATTCCGGAATAATGCCCGATTTAAACGGTGATACGATGCAGGGTGCCTTAAAAATAATCAGGGAATATAATCTTAATGTAAAGATTAAGGGCAGCGGCTTTTTATATTATCAAAGCATAAAACCGGGTTCGAATATGAGCGGTAAAAGAAATATTGTCTTAAAATTTAAATCTTGAACTAAAAAATTTTAATGATGGTAAGAACTATTTATGAAGCTTAAGGATATTATAAAAGATAATGATCTAAATGTTGCCGTAGAAGGAAGAAAGGACATCGATATTCTGGGGATATCGAATGATTCCCGCAATGTAAAAAGCGGCTATATATTTGCCGCAAGAAAAGGGGTGAATATTAATTCCAATATATACATATCCGAGGCGGTTTCCAACGGAGCTATTGCAATATTAACCGATGAAGAGGGTTACGAAAAAGAAATTAGAGATAAAAATATGGAGGCAACGATAATAATTGCGCAAGATGCCTTAAAGGCTTATGCTATTATTTCCAGAAACTTTTTTAAACATCCGGGTCAAAAAATAAGCGTTATCGGTGTTACGGGAACAAATGGAAAAACGACGACGACATTTTTAATAAAATCTATTTTAATGAACGCTAAAAATAATGTGGGTTTAATAGGAACAATAGGTTATGAAATCGGCGGTAGTGTGATAAACTCAGGTAACACGACACCCGATGTTTATGAACTAAACAAAATGCTGAATGATATGGTTAATTCGGGTGTAAAATATTGCGCAATGGAAGTGTCTTCGCATAGCCTTAGCCAGGACAGGGTTTATGGAGTTCCCTATGACGGCGCCGTTTTTACTAATCTAACCCGCGACCATCTCGATTACCATAAGGATATGGAGGAGTATTACTTAGCGAAAAAAAAGTTATTTTCGGAAATACTCTTAAAAAGTAATAAGCCAAAAAAATTTGCCGTAATAAATAACGATGATTTTTACGGGAAAAGGCTGATAAAGGAATTAAAAGAAACGCTTTCGGATCATATAGCTTTAAAAAATGGGCAGGCAGGCATGAGTATCATAACTTATGGCATGGAAGAAGGCAGCGATATAACAGCCAGAGATATTTCGTATTCTAAAGACGGATTAAAATTTAATATTAGTTTACCCGCAGGTAAGGAAAGATTAGAAATTTCTTCAAAACTTATAGGAAGCTATAATGTTTATAATATCCTTGCCGCATGCGGGGCGGCATACGCCCTTTCCATTCCTGAAAAGACCATAGCCCTTGGCGTAAAAAACCTGGCCAATGTTCCCGGCAGAGTCGAAAAGGTAAATATCGAAAATGCCGAAACTCCTTTAATATGCATAGATTACGCCCACACCGACGATGCGCTTAAAAGGGTTTTATCCGCTCTAAGAAATATTAGCAGAGGCAGGCTGATAAGCGTTTTTGGCTGCGGCGGGGACAGGGATAAAGGGAAAAGGCCGCTTATGGGCAAGCATTCTACGGATATTGCCGATATTACTGTAATCACATCCGATAATCCAAGAAGCGAAGAACCCTTGAAGGTTATAAGGGAAATAGAAGCGGGGGTAGAAAATGCAATATTTATCGATTTTCTAAATATGGATTTACAAGAACTTAAAAACAAACTTGAAAATATCGGGGATAACCATATTTATACGATTATAAAAGACAGGTCTGCCGCAATAAGAACGGCTGTTTCTATCGGAGCGGCCAATGATACCGTTTTGATAGCGGGAAAGGGACACGAAGATTATATGATAGTGGGAGAAAACAAATACCATTTTAGCGATAAAGAAGAAGTATTAAAATATTATGAAGATAGAATATAATTTGACATTGGACGAAATTTTAAACTGCACCGGCGGAAAAACCGTAATGGCCGGAGACGGAACGGCTCCGCTTGTTTTTAACGAGATATTTACGGATTCACGGGAGGAATTTTCAAAACACTCTATTTTTATAGCGTTAAAGGGAAAAACCTTTAACGGTGAAGACTTTGTAGGTGCAGTTTTTAAAAAAGGAGCGCCCTGCGCAATCGTTTCATGGAATTTTCTCGAGAATTACGATATAGGAGGTTACTCGGATAAAATTATTATAGCGGTTGACGATACGACAGATGCTTACGGCAGTATAGCTAAAATGTATTTAAACCGGTTTAGTTTGAAAATAAAGATAGCGATAACCGGTTCTTGCGGTAAAACAACGACAAAGGACATGGTTTATAAAATATTGTCGGAAAAATACGGCGCCCAGGCCGTCCTGAAAAATCTTTATAATTTTAATAATTTGATAGGCGTTCCAAAAACTATTTTAGAATTAAACGCAAACCATGAATTTCTTATTCTGGAGATTGGCACGAATAAAAAAGGGGAAATAAAAAAACTCTCAGAAATTATATCCCCGGATATCGGCGCGATAATAAATATCGGTAAATCCCATCTTTTAGAGTTTAAAGACCTTGAGGGAGTGCTTGAAGAAAAGTCTGCTTTAGTTTCAAATCTAAAAGAAAACTCTTATTTGGTATTAAATGCCGACGACGAAATGCTTAGTAAAAAATATCATACGGTACCCGGCATTAATATTCTTTCATTTGGATTCGGGCAAAAAAGGGGGGCGGACATCGTATGCGGCAACATCGAATATAAAAAGGATCATACCGGTTTAACCATTGGGTTTAAAGGTAAAAAGTATTCCGCAAATGTTAAACTTAAAGGGGACCATTTAATATACGATTTTTTATGCGCACTTTTAATAGGATATATTTGCGGGGCAGGTATCGACTTCGGTATAAAGGCTTTAGAAAATTTTGATCTTCCTGATGGAAGAATGCAGGTAATTAACGATGCGGCAAAGGAGTATGTATTGATTAACGACACTTATAATTCAAATCCGGATTCGTTAAAAGCATCGTTAAATTCGATAAATGCCTATTACCCGGATAAAAAAAAGATATTAGTTTTGGGGGATATGTTAGAGCTGGGAGATTCCGCAGGAGCCGAACATTTTAATGCGGGACGGGAAGTCGCTAATTCCGCCGATTATATTTTTTATAAGGGTGATTATTACAATAATGTAAAAGAGGGGCTTATGGAAGCCGGGTTCGATATTAATAAACTGTTTTTATTCGATGACAAAGACATTTTTAAAGAAAAATTTTTAAAATTAGACAAAAAAAATAGCATTGTTCTGGTAAAAGGTTCAAGAGGAATGAAGCTGGAAAAATATTTTGATTTTAATGCATAACAGGTTTGCGGAGTAAAATATTTATGATAAGTTTAAACCCGGATTTTTTTAGATATATTACATTCAGGGCATCTTATGCGATAATTTTATCTTTAATCCTATCTATCGCGTTCGGCAATATATTTATTAAAATGCTAAAAAAGATGAAAGTTTCCCAGATTGTAAGAGAAGACGGCCCAAAATCTCATATAACGGAAAAAAAAGATATTCCGACCATGGGAGGCCTTTTAATCTTATTCAGCGTGCTCATACCGGTACTATTGCTTGCTAAACTTTACAACTTTTATCTCTATACGGGTTTATTTACGCTTTTTGTCTTTGGGCTTATCGGTTTTGCGGACGATTTCCTGAAGCTCAGGGGGCGTTCTTCGAGAGGGCTAAAAGGCAGGTATAAGTTTACATTGCAAAGTTTAACGGCGCTTTTCGTCTCCACCGTTTTGTACACCCATGACGAATCTTTAGGTATGGTCGTTATACCCTTTGTTAAGGATTATTATCTTAATTTAGGTCCATATTTTATTTTATTTGCATCGTTTATCATCGTAGGCTCTTCTAATGCGGTTAATCTGACCGACGGACTTGACGGGCTTGCCATAGGTATTTTCGCAATTTCCATAGCAGGCTACCTTATATTTTCTTATGCAAGTTCAAATTATAAATTTGCAAGCTATCTGTCCATACCGTATATAAAAAATATAGGAGAAGTAGTTATTCTATGCGCCGCGTTATTGGGAGCCTCTATCGGATTTCTCTGGTTTAACAGTTATCCCGCATCCGTTTTCATGGGAGATGTGGGATCAATATCCTTAGGCGCTATTTTGGGTTATGTAGCAATAGTTTCGAGGCAGGAGATACTTCTTATTATAATAGGATTTGTATTTGTATTGGAGGCTTTAAGCGTAATCTTTCAAGTCAGCTCCTATAAGCTCAGAAAAAAAAGGATATTTAAGATGGCTCCGATTCACCATCATTTTGAGATGGAAGGCATACCCGAGCCAAAGATTATAATAAGGCTCTGGATTATATCTTTAATATTAACCATATTTGCTCTTTCAACCTTAAAGTTGAGGATTTTTTAAATGAACACGCTAATCTTAGGCTACGGCAAAACAGGAAAGGCTGTTTATGATTATCTTAACAGCCGGACAAATCCCGGTTCTTTAGACAGGGTATTTGTATATGACGATATTTTGGCAGAGGGTGAGATTAACGCTTTAAATAAAGCGGCGGATTTAAAAGTTCATAAAAGTCCCGTATTTTTTAATAAAACTAATTATAAAGTTTTTATGGAAAAATATTGCCGTGATATAACCCTGTGCGTGGCGAGTCCGGGGATAGAAAGAAATCATAATGTGATTTCAAAACTTAAAGAATATAATATTCCCGTTTATAGCGAAATTGAATTTGCCTATAAGATGTTAAATTTCAAAGAACCTAAAGCGGCAAAAATTATGGCTATTACAGGGACAAACGGAAAAACCACGACAACCACCATTTGCGGGAAGGCTATTAATAAGGCAGGTTTAGGCAAAACGACATTTGTCGGCGGGAATCTCGGGGTTCCTTTTATTTCGGGCGTAAAAGATTTTAATGATTTTATTCTTGAGATTTCAAGTTTCCAGCTTGAATGGGTTTACGACTTTAAACCCGACATTGCGGTTTTACTTAATGTGGAAGACGACCATCTGGATAGATATGAAAATTTTGACGAATACAGGCTTACGAAATATAAACTCTTTAAGAATCTTAAGCATAGCGATGTTGCTATTTTAAATTATGACGATTATAATTCAAGGATTTTAAAAGGCGTCGTCGGTTCTAAAAGTATTTTGTTCGGGCTAGACGAAAATAAATGCGATGCATATTTTAAGGAAGATGCGATTAACTTAAGGTTTAAGGATATTATCGGTTTTGACGCCGTAATACCGTTAAAAAATGTAAAGGATAAAAGAAAGTTCGTTATTTACGATATGCTTGCCGCCGCCTGCTCTTTGGCCTTATTTGGCGTTTCGCCCGAGGCCATATCTTCGGCCTGCGCCGAATACGAACTTTTAAAACATAGGGTTGAATATGTCGGCAGTGTTGGAGACATAGAATTTTATGACGATTCCAAGGCGACAAATCCCGCGGCGGTCGTAAGCGCCCTTGAATCGCTTAAGGGGGACGGCGAAGGTGATAAGGATATAGTTCTTATATTAGGCGGAAAGGATAAAGGATTTAATTATGAATGCTTGATTCAACCTATAAAAAATAGCGTCAAGGCATGCGTTTTAATCGGGGAAACAAAAAATATTATAAAGGATACCTTTAACGGTCATGTCCCGCTGATTATAGCAGGTGATATGGAATGCGCTGTTAAAGAATCATTCCTTTATTTAATGAATGATCGTACGAGGTCAAGCAAAGGAATCGTTTTGCTTTCGCCGGCATCCTCCAGTTTTGATATGTTTAAGGATTACAACGAAAGAGGAGACGCGTTTAAAAAATGTTACGAGGGTTTGAAAGAAGAGGCATGAAGAGGCATAGTTATGATTAATTACGGAAAGGTATTTATAAGAAAATATGATATAACATTATTTTTAACGACGATAATACTTATAGCGCTGGGTCTTATTATGGTCTACTCCACAAGCGCAATGGCTTCGATTGTGGAGTACGGCATAAGCTATCATTTTATAATAAGACAGATAATATATGTTATTATATCCGCATTTTTTATCGGTTTTTTAATGAGAAACGATTATCATAATTTAAAATCATTTTATGGCATCATTCTATTTTTAATAATAATTTCAATGTTTTTGGTGTTTGTTCCGCATATAGGGCTTAGCGCAGGCGGTTCCCGGCGGTGGATAAATTTAAGGATTTTCAATATCGAGCCTTCGGAATTTTTAAAAATTATTTTTATCGTATATTTGGCTAATTTCCTTGAGAAAAAAAAGGATATATTAGATAATAACCGGTATTCGCTAATGTTTATAAGTCCATTTATATTTATGGGTTTTTTAGATATTTTGCTTTTAAAAGAACCCGACTTTGGAACGGCGTCTATTTTGTTTTTTATTACTATTATCATGTTGTTTGCGGGCGGCATCTCTTTGCTGTACCTTATTTTTACTCTCCTGTTCGGAGCGGCGGCGGCATATTTTCTTATTTTTACCGTGACATACAGGAGGGACAGAATACTTGCATTCCTTCACCCTTTTCATGATAAGACCGGCATAGGTTTTCAGATTATACAATCGATGTATGCATTTGCAAGAGGCGGGCTCTATGGCGTCGGACTGGGAAACGGCAAGGAAAAACTGTTTTTCCTGCCCACCCCTTATTCGGATTTTGTCTTTTCGACGGTGGGAGAAGAGCTTGGATTTATCGGAGTTATTTTTTTTGTTTTGCTTTATCTGGTTTTGGCATACAGGGGGTTAAAGATTGCGATAAACGCGCCTGATTTATTCGGGACATATCTTGCTTACGGGTTTACTTCCCTTATTGTTTTAAGCGCTTTTATAAATATCGGCGTGGTTCTCGGTTTTTTGCCGACCAAAGGGCTTGCCCTGCCGTTTATCAGCTACGGGGGGAGTTCTATGCTGGCTTCATGTATTGCGATTGGTATTCTGCTTAATATATCTTCGCAAAGCGTTAAAAGGAAAAATGCATAGATGAATATCGTAATAGCGGGGGGAGGTACAGGGGGGCATTTATTTCCGGGCATTGCGGTTTATGAAAAATTAAAAAGCATTGACCCAAATATTAAGGTTTATTTTATAGGAACGGAAAGAGGAATCGAAAATAAGATTAAAGACGATTATAATTTTGAATTATTTACGATAAATGTTAAAGGATTTTCGGGAAAAAGTTTTATGAATAAAATACAATCGGTAAAGGGGCTTTTTAAGGCCGCAAAGGATATAAGCGCAATTTATGATAGAGTAAAGCCTGAATTTGTTTTGGGCTTGGGCGGCTATATATCTTTTATGCCGCTTGTTATGGCAAAATTAAAGGGAATAAGGAGCGGGGTCATGGAGCAAAATGCCGTGCCCGGACTTTCCAATAAGCTCCTGGGATTACTTGGCGTAACTATTTTTGCCTCCTTCGAAGAAACAAAAAAATATTTGCCGTTTTCGAATGTTATCGTTACAGGAAACCCTGTTAGAAAAAATATTTTAGATTTAGCAGGCAATGCGAGGCGGGAGGCTTACAAAGATGAAGCCGAAAAGGATTTTTCGCTTTTTATTTTTGGCGGCTCCCAGGGCGCTTCATCGCTTAACAAGGCGGTTATAAGCATGCTGCCGCTGCTCAGTAAGGACATTTTAGGCAGCCTGACGATATTTCATCAAACCGGCGATAAGGATTACGAACTGGTTAAGGGTTTTTATAACGGCGGCGGAATCCCCGTCAAAAAATTCGAAATTTTTCCCTTTACAAAGAATATAGAACATTACTATGCGGGAAGCGATATCGTCATATCCCGTTCAGGAGCGGGAACTTTATCGGAGTTGATTGCGCTAAGGAAGCCCGCAATTTTAGTGCCTTATCCATACGCCGCTAAAAACCATCAGGAAAAAAATGCGTCGGTTTTTTCAAAAAAAGGCTGTTTTTATACCGTAAAAGACGATAAAAATCTTTCAAAAGAATTATTACAAACCATTAATAAAATATTTTATAATAGAAAATTATTAGATATTATGTATAATAATCTAAAAAAAATAGATGTTAAGGACTCTGTTTCGAATATAACAGATATAATTTTGAACAAAAAATAAAATTTAAGTTTAAGGAGCGTTACAATGAAAAACGGCGTCAAAAGGGTTCACCTTATCGGAATTGGCGGTTCAGGCATGAGCGGCATTGCGGAAGTTCTTATCAATTCGGGTTATACGGTTACCGGTTCGGATATCGAGTATAGCAAGACTATCGAAAAGATAGAATCCATTGGCGGTAAAGTTTTCATTGGCCACAATCCAAAAAACCTGGCGGATTCGGAAGCGGTTGTCTATTCCACGGCGATTCAAGACGATAATGTCGAGCTTTTGTACGCGAAAAATAAGAAACTTACCGTTTTAAGGCGCGCAGAGATGCTTGCCGAGCTCCTATCCTTAAAAAAAGGTATCGCTATTGCAGGTTCCCATGGGAAAACAACGACAACATCGATGGTGTCCAATATATTTGGCGAAGCAGGCCTTGATCCGACCTTTGTCGTCGGGGGAAAGGTCTTCGGGATGGGTATGCATTCAAAGGTCGGGAAGGGTGATTTTATGGTCGTAGAGGCTGATGAGAGCGACGGTTCATTTTTAAAGCTTAAGCCGGATTATTGCGTTGTTACAAACATAGATTATGAGCATCTGTGTTATTACGGCGATATAGAAAATTTAAAATCCGCATTTAAAGACTTTATTAATAATATCCCCTTTTTCGGTTTTGCCGTGTTATGTGCGGATAACCGCTTACTAAGGTCTATTTTCCCCGAAATAAATAAAAAGTATTTTACTTACGGAATAGAACAAAAGGCTGATTACTACGCTCTGAATATTGCGATTGAGAAAGATTCATCGGTTTTCGATGCTTACTCGAAAGGGAAATTTATAGGAAAATTTAACTTATCCGTTCCGGGAATTCATAATGTTTCGAATGCCCTTGCAGCTATAACCTTAGCCGTGGAGTCGGGAATAAAGATAGAATATATTCAAAAGGCTTTAAAGAATTTTCATGGAGTCGAAAGAAGGTTCCAGATTAAAAAAGAAGACGATAGGCTGATAGTCGTGGATGATTATGCCCATCACCCCGTTGAAATTACGGCTACGCTCAAAGCCGCCAAAAATTGGAACAGGCATATCGTTGCCGTTTTTCAGCCCCATAGATATTCAAGAATGAAAAATTTAATAGAAGACTTTGCATCCTCTCTCAAAATCGCCGATTCCGTTATGATCACCGATGTTTATTCGGCAGGAGAAAGCGAAATAGAAGGGGCATCGTCTTTTGCCTTAAGCGAAAAGATGCGTTGCGCCGGTTATA
The DNA here is from genome assembly GCA_023489335.1 of Deltaproteobacteria bacterium. Lineage (GTDB taxonomy): Bacteria > SZUA-79 > SZUA-79 > Acidulodesulfobacterales > Acidulodesulfobacteraceae > Acidulodesulfobacterium. The sequence continues at coordinate 231,981 of JAMDCP010000002.1, forward strand.
AAAATGTTTATTATGTTCCGGATAAAAAAGACATAGCGTCCAATTTAAAAACTATTTTAAAAGGCGGGGAAATGGTAATATTTTTAGGGGCAGGCGATATAACAAAGAGTTGCGATGAATTTTTGCAGGTTAGCAAAGACAAATTAGGCAAAGTTAAAGTTAAATCTAAAAAGGTTACGCAGGACAGGCAGCCGTCTGCTCCTTTGGCTAATCTTATTTTAAAACAATCATGAAAAACATGAAAATAATACTTATTAATTAGTTTATTTTTATATGAATAATTTAGATAACATAATAAACGGTTTGAGAGAAAATGGCATAGAGTTCATTGAAAATGAACCCATGTCTTTATATACTTCAATCAAAATAGGCGGAAAATGCGATATAATCATTTTTCCAAAAGACGAACAGGAACTGTTTTTTATAATCCGTTTGTTAAAAGAGAACTCGCGCAATTACATTATAATAGGCCGTGGAACAAATACCCTTTTTAAGGATGCAAGGATTAGCTTTCCCGTCATATCTTTTAAAAAGGGGTTCCGGCATATAAAAGAAATAGATTCTCCGGCAGAGAAAAAGGGCAATTCTAAAATAAGTTTAAGGGTAGGTTCAGGCGTAGCTTTACCTACAGTTTTAAACTATGCCGTAAAAAATTGTTTAAGCGGATGCGAATTCTTTTTTGGGATTCCCGGTACCCTGGGCGGGGCGGTTAGGATGAACGCAGGGTCTAAGGAAAGCGTGGCGGGGAATATCGTAGAGAGCATAGAAATTATCACTAAAGAGGGTGTCAAGTTAAATATCGAAAAAAAAGATTTACAATTTTCATACCGCAATCTAGATGTTAACGGAGTGGGCGAGGGTTACTTTATTACTGGGGTAACTTTATCATTGGTCAGGGCGGCCCGGTCAAAAATAGCGGATAATATAAATGTTTTCAAAGAAAGAAAATTAAGGCAGCCGCTGGGGGAATATTCTTTGGGCTGTATTTTTAAAAATCCCGAAGGTGATTCCGCAGGAAAAATTATCGAGGAAATCGGGTTTAAGGGTTTTTCTAACGGAGATGCGGCAGTATCAAATAAACATGCTAATTTCATAATAAACAAAGGCAGGGCAAGCGCAGAAGATATTCTTGGATTAATAAATAACATTCAAAAAACGGCATTATTAAGGAAAGGTATAAAATTAAGCACGGAAATAAAGATAATCTAAGTCGTGAATATTAAAATGAAAGATAATTTAAAAAATTTGCGAATCGGCGTTTTAATGGGCGGAAGATCTGCCGAAAGAGAAATATCCCTTAAAACCGGCAATGCCGTTTTAAACGCGCTTAGAGGCATGGGGTATAATGCTTTTGGTTTCGATACGGATGAGAACTTTACCGAAAATTTAAAAAAAATAGACTTATGTTTTATCGCCCTTCACGGAACTTTCGGAGAGGACGGAAGGGTGCAGGGAGCTCTTGATTTATTCGGTATTCCATATACAGGTTCAGGTGTTCTTGCAAGCGCCATTGCAATGGATAAAATAAGGTCGAAGGTAATATTCAGCTACTACGGTTTAAAAACCCCTCCCTTCTTTTTAGTTATAAAAGGCGAAGATAGAGGGGTTCTTAAAAACGGGCATGGACAATTTGAGCCGCCGTATTTTGTTAAACCAAATTCTTCGGGGTCAAGCGTCGGCTGTTCTATTGTTAATTCCCAGGGGGAAGAACTTAAACGGGCGCTAAACAATGCTTTTGAATATGATGATGAAATATTGGTAGAAAAATATATAAAGGGCAGGGAAATACAATTTGCGGTGGTTTCCGGAAAGCCGCTCGGATGCGTAGAGGTAAAGCCAAAGGATGCTTTTTATTCTTATGCCGCTAAATATACGAAGGGGCAAACGGAGTATTTATTAGACCCTGTTCTGAGCAAAGAAGAATATGATGCATGCGAGTCTGCCGCCGTTAACGCTCATAAACTTATCGGATGCAAAGGGGTTTCAAGAACCGACATGATACTTGACGGCGAGGGAAATGCGGTAGTGCTGGAGATTAATACGCTTCCTGGATTGACCGAATTTAGCTTAGTTCCAATGATTGCAGGGAATAAGGGCATAAGTTTTAACGAATTGATAGAAAATATCACCTTAGATGCGATTACTAAAAAATAAAAATAAAAAAAATGAAAATAAGAATAAAAAAAACGCCTGGAAGATACATTTCTTAAAATATATTTATGCTTCAGGGGTAATGATTTTTGTTTTAATCACCTTATTTTTGGGATATAAAGCATATAACTATATTATTTATAAAAAAAAGTTATTCGTTCTTAAAAAAATTGATATAACGGGAAAAGGCATAAGTTATACGGAAAAAGTAAAAGTTTTAAGGCTGGCGGGCTTATATAAAGGAGAAAATTTATTAAATATCGATTTAAAACGGGTTTCGAGGTTGATCGCATCGGCCCCATGGATTAAAGATGTGACGGTTTACAGAAAATATCCGGACAAGGTTGTTATTGTCCTGAAAAAAAGGAAGATTTTTGCAATAGTAAATAAAGAAAATTTGTATTATATAAGCCAAAGCGGGTATATTATGGGAAGGGCAAATTCCACTACAGGTTATAATTACCCTGTTATTACTGGTTTAAACAAAGACGATATGGATAATTATTTTAATAAGATAAAAAAGGCCATACATTTTTTAAATATTTCAAAGTCTTCCGTTATCTCGAATTATATTGGCGAGATTCATTTAGAAAAGGATAACGGGATAGTAATCTACACAAACAACGGCACATTGATAAAGTTTGGAATTGGAAGATATAAAAATAAGCTAAAAACACTTAAAAGGCTGTTTTACGAAATAAACAGGATTCATCTTAAGTATAAGCAGTATATTAATTTAGAGTATAAGGATGAGGCGGTCATTGCGGTAAATCCCGGGTCGAGGGTTTTGCCGGCAGATTATAAAAATATTGCAATACCGCCGGATATTGTTAAATAAGTAGATATAAATTAATTAATTCCCGCCCGCGTAGGCGGAATAGAGGTCAAGTTGGAAAAGAGTAACAATATCGTTGTCGGGTTAGATATTGGAACTACTAAGGTTTGCGCAATAGTTGCCGAGGTGAAGGGGAATTCCCTCGAAATAATAGGGGTGGGTTCAAGCAGTTCCGCCGGGCTTAAAAACGGGGTTGTAGTGAACATCGAAAACACCGTAGGTTCCATTACGAAAGCGGTGGAAGAGGCGGAACTTATGGCAGGTTATCAAATCCAGGAGGCTGTTATCGGCATTGCCGGTTCGCATATACGGGGTTTTAATTCCAGGGGCATTGTGGCGGTAAAAAGCAGGGAGGTTACCCAGCAGGATGTGGATAGAGTGATATCGGCGGCTAAAACAATAGCAATACCGCTTGATAATGAGGTTATCCATGTAATCCCGCAGGAGTTTATCGTCGATGACCAGGATGACATCAAGTACCCTATCGGTATGAGCGGCTTAAGGCTTGAGGCGCGCGTTCATATAGTTACGGCATCCAGTATAGCCGCCCAGAACATCGTAAAGTGCGCAAACAAAGCCGGGCTCGATGTGTCCGATATAATTCTTGAACAAATTGCATCGAGCGAGGCTGTTTTAACCGAGGATGAAAAAGAATTGGGCGTGGCGCTAATCGATATCGGCGGGGGGACAACCGATGTTGCAATATTTTCGGGGGGAACTATCATACACACATTTGTTATCCCTAAGGGCGGGCAAAGTGTTACAAGCGATGTATCGCTGGGAACCAAAACCGTTCCTTTAGACGCGGAAAAGATAAAGGTAAAGTTTGGCATTGCTAAAGAATCCCTTGCAAGGAAGGATGAAATAATCGAGATTCCAGGGTTTGGAGGAAGGCCGCCAAGGTCGATATCCAGACAGGTTCTTGGCAATATCGTCGAGCAAAGAATGGGTGAGATTTTCACATGGATCAGAAAGAATATCGAAAAAAACGGCTTAGAAAGCAAGATTCTTTCTGGTTATGTTATCACCGGGGGCGCCGCTCTAATAGAAGGTTGTTCGGAGTTAGCGGGGGATATTTTTAACGCCCCCGTAAGAATCGGGTTGCCTTTAGATGTTGGAGGTTTAACGGATGTCATAAGTTCTCCCGTATATTCGACAGGCGTCGGCCTTGTTAAATATGCCTTTAAAAACAATAAAAATAAAGAGCCGTTATTTAAAAGGGGAGGGAAGAATGTCTTTGAATCTATAAAGGACAGGCTCTTAAAATTATTGGAGGAGTTTTTTTAATAATAAAATTTAAATATTTATTAAATAATATTAAACTTAATAGAATAGCTTACGATATATATAAAGGGAGGTTACCATGTTAGAGTTCGTTGAAAACAATGAATTATCGGCAACAATAAAAGTGGTAGGCGTCGGCGGGGGCGGGAGCAATGCCGTTAATACTATGATAAAATCGGGCTTATCTGGTGCGGAGTTTATCGTTGCTAATACGGATGCTCAGGCGTTAAAAGCAAGTATTTCCAATATAAAAATTCAACTTGGAGAAAAAATTACAAAAGGGCTTGGAGCCGGAGCAAATCCCGAGATAGGGAAACAATCCGCTATCGAAGACAGGGATAGGCTCAGGGAAATTTTAAGCGGCTCGGATATGGTTTTCATAACTGCGGGGCTTGGCGGCGGAACAGGGACGGGCGGCGCCCCGGTAATTGCCGAAATAGCTAAGGAAATTGGCGCTTTAACTGTTGCCGTTGTTACCAAGCCGTTCTTGTTTGAGGGCAATAGGAGAATGAGGCAGGCCGAAGAAGGGCTAAGGGAGCTTAAATCGGTCGTGGATACGGTGATTACAATACCAAACCAGAGGCTTTTAGCAGTTGCCGGAAAATCGACCTCGATAGTCGATGCCTTTAAAAAGGTTGATGAGGTTCTTCTTCAAGCCGTTAAAGGTATTTCGGATTTAATAAATATTCATGGTCTTGTAAATGTTGACTTTGCCGATGTAAAGACCATAATGTCGGAAATGGGAATGGCTCTTATGGGCACAGGTATAGCGGAGGGCGACAATAAGGCTTTGGAAGCCGCTCAAAAGGCGATTTCAAGTCCATTGCTCGAAGATATCAGCATAGAAGGCGCAAGAGGACTGCTTATCAATGTTGCAGGCGGATCAGATATGACGCTTTTCGATGTAAACGAGGCTGCCGAAAGGATTAAATCGGAAGCCCATCCGGATGCCAATATCATATTCGGGGCGGTAATAGACGAGACTTTAGGGGATAAGATGATGCTGACCGTGATAGCCACGGGGTTTGGAAAAGATGTCAAAGATGTCAAAATTTCCCCGGTTCAGATTTCTAATCCGCCAAACGATAAAAATTTGGAAGCCATAAATATAAATGATAAATTTGGACATAATACCGGCAAACAGGATAAAAATGATTATATCGAAAGGTTTGGCGATCACGAAGAAGACGATTACGAAAATGAAAAATATGATATACCGACATTTTTAAGGAGGCAGGCGGATTAAGGCCAAATGCCGGGCGAAGCGGTAATTTATTGAAAAACTTTGACATAAAAGCAAATAAAAGCAAAAATATGGCTCGAAAAGGACGGGGAGTTCGTTTTCAACCTCAACATACCCCGCACCTTTTACACCCTTCAAAACATTGAGGCGTTGTTTTAAAGAGGGCGCTGTTTTTGTACTCCTTTAAAAGATATTTCTTAGTGACTCCCTGGTCTATTATCTCCCACGGCAAAAGTTCGTGTGTATCAAATTTTCTTATAAAGTCGTTTATATTAAAACCGGAACCCGCGGCCGCCTTTTTTAAATTTATTTTATTTTTATAGGAATTAATCAAAATATCTAACGATAACCTTGAACCCCTCGCAAAGAAAGCCTCTATATAAGCGCTTTTAACCTGGTTTATTTTTATGTTAAGGTTTGGCAAAGCTTTAAGGCTGTTTGAGATGTAATCCATTTTATGCCGAAGTATTGTTAAATCCTCAAAATTTTCCCACTGAAGAGGCGTCCATGCTTTTGGAACAAACGGGCTGAATGAGACGGTAAGCGAGCCTATTCTTTTATTAATTTTGGAAGACGATACGAATTCCTTTTGCATTGTTTTTATTAAACTTATCGTCTCATCTAAATCCTGTTTTTCTTCGCAGGGAAGTCCGACCATAAAATAAGACTTTATGTTTATTATTCCTTTTTCAATAATATTTTTAAGGACAGTTATTATTTCCTCATTTTTTATATCTTTGTTTATTAATCTTTTAAGCCTTAAAGAACCCGTTTCTATGCCGAGCGTTATCGTCTTTAAACCCGTTTCTTTTATCAAATTCAAATTATTTTCGTCGAGGCAGTCAAATCTTATCGACGATAACGAAAAGGGTTTTTTGGAGTTTAATGAAAACTCCATAATCTTTCGGATATTTTTGCTATCCATTGTGCCTAATCCCACAAACCCAGCTTTCTCGTTTTCATTTAGCGATTCAATCGTTTTTAAAACATCGTCTGGTTTAGATTCCCTTAACGGCAAATAGATATACCCAGCGCTGCAAAAACGGCATCCCCTTTTACACCCCCGTTCTATTTCGATCATATTTATATTGCTGAGTTCCGAAAACTTTGTGGTAATAACCGAGGAAGAGAAAATAGAATCTTTGTCCGCCCATCTTCGCTTTATTTTCTCGGGAAAACCGGGAAGGCTTTTAATTTCTTTCAACTCATTTACTTTTTTAGCGTCAAATATAAATTGATAAGCGGCGGGAACATAAATGCCTTTAATTTTTCCGCAGTTTTCTATAATTTCGCCCTTATTTTTTTTAATCGTCGAATCGTTATATGTTTCAATATTTTTAAAAAAATCAGGGAATATTGCCTCGGCTTCCCCGACAAATAACATGTCAAAAATCCGGGCAACCGGTTCCGGGTTTAAGAAAGCAATTACGCCTCCCGCCATGATAAGCGGAAATATTTTATCTCTATCCGCAGATAAAAACGGGATTTGTTCGGCGGCTAAAACCTGCAAAATATTATAAAAATCATTTTCATAGCTTAAAGAAAAAAATATAAGGTCGTAAGTTGAAAGCCTTTTTCCTGTTTCTAAGGATATGATGCCTTTTGATGCGTCATCCTGCAAAAAAGCCCTGTCGCACGATATAAAGCCGGATTGGTTAATTAATTCGTAAGCCCTTAAAAAGCCTAAATTTGACATAGCAACGCCGTAATAGTTTGGAAACACGATAACGGCGCTCAAGGATGCGTCCCTGCGCTTCACTAACCGGTTTTGTTCGGATTTCAGGTAAAGGCCGTAAAGGTTGTTTATATTGTTTATATTTATATTATTGAAAATATTTTTCACCTGCTTAAGCCAACTTTATGGATTCGATTCTTTCCATTACAAGTTCCGCCAATCTTTCGTCTATTCCAAGATAGTCCCCCAACTTTAACTTGATATCCGGGTATTTTTCCCTGTACTCATCGATTATCTCGGGAATATCTCTCGACACATGGTTGCCGGAATATAAAAAATACGGTATGACATATATGGAATCATAGCGGTTTGCGGCTAATTTTTCTATAATATCCCTGACATTAGGCTCCGCAAGCTCTAAAAAGGCATATTCTATATTAATCCCAAGAAACTTTGGCTTAATTATTTTTACTATGCTTTTAAGTATATTATTTGCTTCGCTTCTCCTTGAACCGTGCCCGAGAAGTACTATAGATTCTTTTTCCATAAATTTTATCTTTTAAATTTCAATAAATATTTTTAAAATTTAATTCTTTTACTATATTAATAATATATTTTATAATATTATGAGGCGCTGTGCAATGTGCAATGAAAGACATATTTTAGAAAATATCGATATCCCCCTCCCCCATAATGGGGGAGGGCTGGGGTGGGGGAGGAGGTATAATGCCCATTAATTTTGAATTTGCAGTATTAGTCGAGCATTTAGTCAAAAAATATAAGGATATAACCGCCGTGGATGATATATCTTTTAGCGTGAATAAAGGCGAATTTTTTGCCTTTTTAGGGCCGAACGGCGCCGGAAAAACTACCACTATAAAGATATTATGCACCTTAATTCGCCAAACAAGCGGCGTTGCATACATAAACGGTTATAATACCCTTACAAACAGAAAAGATGTAAGGAAGTCCATAGGGCTTGTATTTCAAGACCCGACCCTCGATAATGACCTGAGCGCCCGCGAAAATCTCAATTTTCATGCAAAACTTTACGGTATGGATAAAAAACGCATTAAAGACAGGATAGATTATATATTAAATTTTATAGATTTATATAATTACAAAGATAAGCCTGTAAAGTTGTTGTCAGGCGGAATGAAAAGAAGGCTTGAGGTCGGAAGGGGGCTTTTGCATTCCCCGTCCGTTTTATTTCTCGACGAGCCTACGGTGGGTCTCGATATTCAAACAAGGATAAATATGTGGGGGTTTATAGATAAATTAAGAAGGGAAGAGCAAACAACAATATTTCTCACCACGCATTACATCGAAGAAGCCGAAAATTGCGATAAAATAGCTATAATAGATAACGGCAAAATCATTGCAATAGATACCCCTTACGAGTTAAAAAAATTAGTCGAATCGGAGGACGGAAAAATTCCCACGCTTTCGGATGTCTTCATATCTCTTGTGGGGAAAGAAATAAGAGAGGAAGCCGGGTCGGCTTTAGACAGGATGAGGGAGTTCGGCAGAGTTTTAAAGAGATAAGCGCTTTAATATTATTTTCGCCGAAGCCTCAAGCATTATCGTCCACCTCAAAGCGTCGAGCGGCGTCTTGCCCCATGCGAAAGAGCCGTGCGATTTTATCATAAACACCCCGTTTTCTTTAAATATATCCTTTGCTTCAAACCCCGTCTTTAAATTATTTGTTTTAATATCTTCGATAAGATTAAGCGGGAAAACATATATTTTAGGGAAAAAATAGGTCGATTCAAAATCAAGGGGCGTTATTTCGTCTAATTCGGGATATTTTTTATAAAGGTTTTCAAGGAAAAAGGGGACAGATTTAAATCTGTCCCCTTTTTCCTTATTATTATCCATATTTTTATGCGGGCTTAAACTTAAAGCGATTGCGTTTAAGGGATGGGAATGAAAAACGGTCGAATCAGGGAAGCTTTTTAATATAAACCGGTGAATATTAATTTCGGATGATGCTCCGCCGTCCTTATCCCCTTTTTTCGGCTTTATTATCGAAACGGCCGTAAAATCCTGCGGTTTTAAATTAATCAGGCTTCTTCCCGTTTTTGTAATTAAGAGGTTTTTACCAAGTCCAATGCTTATATTTCCGCTATGGGTATCTATAAGGCCTTTATCGAAAGCAATTTTACAAACCTGCCGCAATTCTGCAATTCTTTTTAAATAACCGGGTTCTTCCAATTTTTTGCGGCTGCCTTTTTCTTTTTTCATCATAAATTATATAGTATTGTATATGACTTAAAAATCAAATACAATATTATTGCTATGAATAATAAAAAATCAACACCGAGAAAATGACCAATATGGCAATAAAAGATAGAATATTATTATTTGAAGGAGAAAAATTGATTTCTCCAGGAGATGTTTAAAGCCCATATTTAAAGATATAAATCAAACATGGTTTTAATAAAAAATTGAATAATAAAAAAATCAACCATCTTGTCGCAAGGCTTGTCGATAATGCAATTTTTGTTAAAATCCTTGCGCTTTTTAAGAGCAAATACGCTAAAAATACACCCTCTCCCGATTCAATTAAGAAAATCCTAATTATAAAGCTGGAAGGAATGGGTGATGCCGTCTATCTTCTCGAAATAATACACAGGCTTAAAATAAAATATCCGGATATAAAGATAGATGTTTTAACGACGGAAAAAGTTCCCGTTTTCAAGATTTTCGGCTCAAGTTCCAGGGAGTTTGGCGTTATTTTAATAAATCCGCTGAATTTAACCGACTATTATAAAACAATCAAAGCCATAGGTAAAAACGGTTACAACATTATTATCGATACGACCGGAATGCCGGTAAATATACCGCTTATGCTGGCTTTCGCAAAGACCTCTGGAACATATATAATCGGGTTTGATACGCTAAAGATTAAAAAAAGCATATACGACCGGCTCGAAGATTTAAAAGGGGACAGGCATATTTTTGAAAACTATATGAGCCTGTTTAAGATTTTTAATATATCGCAGGTTAAAGAATTTACTATTGTATATCCATTTGATAATGCTCTGGATTACCGCTTCGCTCTCGGCTTTCAGCCTCGTGAAGTCCCTTCGGGACTTTCCCGCTTACGCGGGAATGACATAATCCTCGTATTATCCAGCAACAGCGGAGGACTTTTGCACAGAAGACTGCCTCTGGCTAATTCTGTTAAATTAATAAAACTGTTAAAAGAGGAATTTAAGGATTATAGTATCAGCCTTTTAGGCGGACCCGGCGACTATGATTATCTGGAAGAGATTAAAAACGCCGCCGAAAGCGAATACGGAAAGCAGGATATAAAAGTGGAAAAAACAAAAACTATAAAAGAGGCAATGGTTTTATTGAAGAATTCCTTTTTGAATATATGTATAGATTCGGGATTAATGCATATATCCTCTTTGGTCAACCCAAATACTTATTGCCTGTTCGGATATTCCGACCCCAAGAACTCTCTGCCTTTTAATAATATAGGCTATTTCTGGTCTCATTCCGACTGCTCCCCGTGCTCGTTTTATAAAATAAGCGATTGCGCCGATTTAAAATGCATGGAAGCCATAGACATAGACGCGGTTATGGATGATATAAGAAGGCATAAAACAAGACACAAAACATAAAGGGAATTTTATTATCTTGACGCCGGTCAAATCTTTCACTAAAATAATATTTGTTTAAGAGAGTTTATTAATTAGATTAATCATCAATTAGGAGAATTAATTCACCTAATTATATAATATTTAGGTGAATATAGTTATAAAATAGACCAAATTTTATGTTTATCCGATGATTAAACAGGCCATAATACTGGCAGGCGGTCTCGGCACAAGACTAAAGGCCGTAATAAAAGATATTCCTAAACCTATGGCGGATATTGACGGAAAGCCGTTTCTGGAATATCTGCTGAGGTTTCTTTCCGCCCAGGGAATAGAAGAAGTTATAATATCCTGCGGCTATAAACACGAGGTAATCGAGAATTATTTTAAAGGCCGCTTCGGCGGTTTAAAAATATATTATTCGATAGAAAGCGAGCCGCTTGGAACCGGCGGGGCGGTTAAAAAGGCGCTGGAATTTATAAATGCGGGCAATAAAAATGCGGATAATAAAAAATATGAAGATATATTAATATTAAACGGGGACACTTTTTTTAATATATCCCTAAAAGAACTTTACGGCTTTCATAAAGCAAAAAACTCGGATTTAACATTAGCTTTAAAAGCTTTAAAAAATTTTGATAGATACGGCACGGTTAAAATAGATTATAATAATAAAATTAAGGGCTTCGAAGAGAAAAAACCTCAAAAAGAAGGTTTTATTAACGGAGGAATATATTTATTAAGCGTCAATCTGATTAACTTATTATTAAGTTCAAAATTAAATCTTTCGGCGGTATTTTCATTTGAAAAAGATTTTCTTGAGGTTTATTATAATTATAAAGATAAAGATATTAAAAAAGGTTTCGGCTTATACGGATTGCCTTTTGACGAGAACAGCTATTTTATAGACATCGGAATCCCTTCCGATTATGAATCGGCAAAAAAGGAGTTAAAAAATCAATTAAAATAAAAATTTATTTAGTTATATTTTAAATTTAATATATCGTAATTTTTAATTATATATACATAAACCCCGCCTGATTTAACCGGTTTAATTTTTAATACGGATAAAAGTTTTTTAAATCTCCTATATGCATTATACTTTCTGCTATTCACAACGGTAGTAGCGGCATTTTTATTATTTATAACTATTATTGCATTTAATTTAGTTAGCTGTATAAATTTTTTAAGCGATAATTTAACCGTTTTGTTTATTTTTACTTTTTTGCCGTAATAAAATATATCAAAAATAAGATTGTTTTTATATTGCTCAGGCGGCAGGAATAAATAACCCCCGGCTAAATTATAATAAAAATCGTCATAAGACTGGAAAGCCATGCTGTAGCCGGCATTGCTGAACGGCAAAATTAAAACGTTTTGCCCTCTTTTTATGTAATTTTTATATAAACCATTTGCAAAAAAATCAGGCATATAGGTGTGGCCCTGCCAGCGTGATTGATTGGGGACTAAAAATAAAATGCTTAAAAATATTAATGAATAATTTATAGCTAAGTTAAAATTAAAGTTGGTTTTGACATCTATTAATTTGATATTTTTAATATCTTTAACAAATAATCCGGCGATAATCGAAATGATTAAAAAAGCGTAAAGCATAAATCTTGAAGGAAGCGCTTTGCCTATCAGCGGCATTTTATAAAAAATAATCCACGGCAAAGGAATATTTGTGATTGTTCCTCCAATATGCAGATACTGTCCTAAAGAAAAAATAGATATTAAAGCAAGTAAAAATATCAAAAACTTTGTTTCTTGCTTAGCCCAATGTTTTTTAGCATATAAAACTATCAGTATTATCAGGGGCAATCCTATATATGCACAGGCTTGCGTCCATGTCGGGTTAAATTTATCGAAAATAGTTTTAAATATGCTTCCTCCGATTAGAGTTACATGAGTCGGTATAATAAAATTTAGAATATCGGTCGAATATATCTTTGGAGGCATGAAATGTTTCGGGAGTTTATTAATTGTGGCAAGCATTGCGTAAAAAAAAGGGATTAATATAATAAAAGACAAAAAAACGCTAAGAATATTATAATAGAAAAAGGCTTTTATATCTTTTCGCAAACTTTTAAAAAATATAAACGAAACAAATATACCGATAAATCCAAAAAATATGAATGTTGCATATATTTCCGAAGAAATTAAAAATTCCAAACTTAATAATACCGAAATCAAAAAAACTGATAACTTTTTATTTAATTCGCCGTTCAAACCTTTTAAATAAAATAGAACGATTAAAGGTATGATGCAGATAAAATATAAATTGATATCGGTAATTTGTTCCGAAAGCGCATAAGTTGAAAATCCGAATATATAACCCCCGATTAGTCCGGACAGATTTGATTTAGCTATATGCCTGATTAACAAAAAAGCGCAAAAACTAGATAAGGCAGAAGATAATAATGCTAAAATATTATAAGATACGAACGGACCAAAAAATAAGGTTAAAGGAGCGCCCAATAAGCTTAATCCAAAAATTGAATTAACCCATGAAATATTAAACCCGAATGGTTCCCAGATAAACTTATTTGTCAAAAACGGATTTAAATGATGGACGATAGCGTATGGATACCAGCCTAAACACCAGATAAAAAGCAAAGGGTCGGGTGGAGTGCCGATGAAATTGGAATTTATGTTTTTCAGCATAGGAAAACCAAAATATATAATTGAAAAACATAAATAGATAAAAAAAACCAGTATATTTATTTTTCCGGCAGGCTTCATCTTACTATTTTCCTTTAAATACTCAATATATACGCTTAATGTTTTGAAGACATTATACAATATGTTATTGAGAAAATAAATGAATTATGATTTAATAATGCCAAATAATGGCGTTTTCCGGCAAAAAGATATAACAGTTATTTCTTTTAAACAATACAGAAGCATTTCCAAAAATAATTGTAATAATAAATAATAATATGTTATGATACATTCCAAAGCACCGTTAAGACTTGGTCTTGCAGGGGGAGGCACCGACGTAAGCCCTTATTCCGATACTTACGGAGGCGCAATATTAAACGCGACCATAAGTATGTATGCTTATGCGGTAATCGAGCCGCTATGTGATAACAACGCAAGCCCGGATAAAAATATGGAAAGCATCATATTAAATTCTATCGACAGGGAAGAGTGTTACTGTTCAGGTTTAAATCATTTTATAGAATACGACGGCAATTTAGATTTAATCAAAGCGGTTTATAACAGGATAGTAAAGGATTTTACCCAAAAACCCTTATCGTTTAAACTATCGACCTATGCCGACGCTCCCGCGGGTTCGGGCCTCGGAACTTCTTCTACTCTCGTCGTGGCTATTATAGGAGCCTTTGCAGAGTGGTTGAAACTGCCATTAGGCGAGTATGACATTGCGCATCTTGCCTATGAAATAGAGCGGGTTGATTTAAACATGGCAGGCGGCAAACAGGACCAGTATTCCGCAACATTCGGCGGTTTCAACTTTATGGAGTTTTACGATAAAGGCAAAGTCATAGTAAATCCGTTAAGGATTAAAAGGGAATATATTAACGAGCTTCAATTTAATATACTTCTTTATTATCTCGGAACGAGCAGATTGTCTTCGGGCATAATTAAGGCGCAGGCTGAAAATGTGGCAAACAAAAATGAAAAATCGATAGAAGCGATGCACAGGCTCAAAGAACAGTCCGCAATGATGAAAGAAGCCGTATTAAAGGGCAATCTCGACGATATCGGAGAAATACTTAACTTCGGGTGGAAATATAAAAAACAAATGGCCGAATGCATATCAAACCCCCTAATCGACGAAATTTACGAAACCGCCCTAAAAAACGGGGCAACCGGCGGCAAAATAACAGGAGCGGGAGGAGGCGGTTTTATGATGTTTTACTGCCCGCGCAATACCAGATACAATGTAATAAAAGCCCTTCAAAAGTTCGGCGGCGAATTCAGAAGATACCAGTTTACGGAAATAGGCCTCGAAACATGGAATGTGTGAGGATTTTATAAAATATATAATTCTTAAATATAGATAATAGATGAAACTATATAAAGGTAAAATTTCTATATTAATGCCTGCTTATAACGAAGGCGATAGGATTTACGATAATCTTTTAAAATCCTGCGAGGTCTTTAGAAAATTTAGATTTCCGTTTGAAATTTTAGCCATAGACGACGGAAGTTCCGATAATACTAAAGACGAGATAAAAAGAGCAGGTTCTTGCCGTTCAGAGATAAAGCTTATAGAAAATAAAACAAATCTGGGCAAGGGTTTTGCTTTAAAAAACGGGTTTTTGAATGCGACAGGCAACATAATCGTATTTCTCGACAGCGACCTCGAAATTAACCCGTTTCAAGTAGGAGATTTATTAAAGGCTATGAGGGATAGCGATTCCGAAATTGCCATCGGCTCAAAAAGGCATAGTAAATCCAATATAAATTATCCTTTCTCAAGGAAAATATTAAGCACCGGTTATTACATAATGATAAGGCTGCTGTTTAATCTTCCGGTCAAAGACACGCAGTCAGGCATTAAGGCTTACAGGCGCGATGTTCTTGACAAAGTATTCCCGAAAATATTGTGTAAAAAATATGCTTTTGATGTTGAAATACTTGCAAATGCGGTTCGCAACGGATATAAAATAGTGGAGGTTCCCATAAAAGTCGTTTTTTCGAGAAAAAATAATATGGGACGCATTAAAATAAAAGATATAGCTGATATTTGGATTGATACTCTGGCTATATGGTACAGAATGAAGTTAATAAAATATTACGATTAATAAATCAAAAATAAAACGCGGATGAATCATAATTAACTAAGGGAATGATAAATAAAATCCAAAGATTAATCGGAAGGCTGGTTTCGGACAAACTGTTTTTTAACGGTGCGATGATATTTATTTTTGTAATGGCCGGAAATTTTTTTAACTATCTTTTTCAGATTGCCATGAGCAGAAGCCTCAGCGTTCCGGATTACGGCACCCTGAATTCTTTACTGTCTTTACTTGTTATAACCTCAGTCCCTTCTGGCGCATTAACCGCCTTTTCCGCCAAAAATATTTCTGGGAATCTTGCAACGGGCGATGTTCCTGGGGTAAGAAAGTTTATGAAAAATACTGTTATCAAAACTTTTTTATACGATTGCTTGTTTCTGGCGATTTTTATCGCCTGCATTCCGTTTTTAATGAAGTTCATGAGAATAGATTCTTACTTTTATTATATTATAACCGGAATAGCCATTTTTCTTATATTTCCTTTTTCATTACTTCTGGGGAGCTTGCAGGGTTCCAGAATGTATTTATCCTTAGGCCTGTTTTCTAGCTTATCCTCAATTATTAAATTTATCCTGGCCGTTGCGCTTGTGTACGCAGGCTTGAATCTTGCAGGGGCTTTATTTTCGGTTGCCGTCTCGCCTTTAATTATTATCGCGGCCGCGGCCATTGTTTTATTTTCATATTTAAAACGCAAGCAGGATAAAGGCAATGAGAAACATATAGCTGTCGATAAAACAGAAGAAAACGGCTTAAAAACCGGAAGATTTTATTTTTTGTTCTTATTTTTCGTATTACTCTTTTATACATTTTTTACGAACATAGACCTCATAACCGTAAAACATTTTTTTCCGGCTTACAAAACGGGGATATATTCCGTTGCCGATATACTTGGTAAGATAATACTTTATTTTCCTTCCGCAATTGTGTTAGTTATGTTTCCGGAAGTTTCGCATGCCCATGCTACCAATAACAAAACAAAACATATATTGCTTAAAACTATTTTTGTTACATTTCTCATGTGTTCGTTTCTCGAAACATTTTATATATTATTTCCCGACAAAATAATCTCGTTTCTTATGGGAGCCAAATATATAACTTCGGCTCCACTCCTCACCTTATACGGATTAAGCATGTTTCCTTTTGCTTTTATTAATATTTTTATCAATTATTTTATGGCTATAAATAATTCAAAGATATTGATCCCCATGTTTTTATTTTCGATATTAGAGGTATTATTATTTTACTTGTTCCATTATTCTTTAAGAGAAATAATTTTAATAATTATGATAACCGGCTGGGCGGTAATGCTTGCCTTGTCTATCTATGCTTTTTATGAAGAATCGGCTTTGATTTTTAAAAAGTTTTTTCGCATTATCCAAAATGTAATGCCGGTAAACAGCAATTAAAAACCGTAAGGTAAAAACTAATTTTAAAAACAAAATGAAAGAAAACACATTTGTTTCTATAATAATTCCGTTGGTCGGCATAAACGATTACTTTCTGGAATCGTATCCCCATTTACTTAATCTTGATTATAAGAATTATGAAATCATCGTCTTGCCGGATAACCCGGTTTCTCAAGATTTTCCGGATATAAAAATAATTCCTACCGGTAAAATTTCCCCCGCGATAAAAAGAGATATAGGCGCCGCAAACGCCAAGGGAGAACTTTTATTTTTCCTTGACGACGATTCTTATCCCGAAAAAGACTGGATAAATAAAGCCCTGCCTTATTTTGACGATCCGTCCGTCGGAGCGATAGGCGGTCCGGCAATAACGCCTTTAAACGACAGCTTTCTTCAGAAAGTTTCGGGAGCTGTTTTTTTAACTAAAGTAGGCGGCGGCGTTCCCGAAAGATATTATCCTATGGGCAAAACAAAAGAAATCGACGACTGGCCATCCGTCAATCTCGTTGTTAAAAAGGACCTGTTTATAAAAATAGGCGGGTTTAAATCGGAATACTGGCCCGGCGAAGATACCAAACTGTGCCTCGAGATAATTAAGGAAGGCAGCAAAATATTATACGCTCCAGATGTTATAGTATGGCACCACAGGAGACCAGGTT
The DNA here is from genome assembly GCA_023489335.1 of Deltaproteobacteria bacterium. Taxonomy (GTDB): domain Bacteria; phylum SZUA-79; class SZUA-79; order Acidulodesulfobacterales; family Acidulodesulfobacteraceae; genus Acidulodesulfobacterium. Next base: position 249,608 of record JAMDCP010000002.1, read on the forward strand.
TATTGCGCCATTTAAAACAGGTAGGCAATTACGGTCTTCACAGGGGGTTCTTCGCGAAAAGATACCCGGAAACTTCTTTTAAACTTTTGTATTTTATTCCGACTCTCTTTGTGCTATACTTGGTATTATTTATCATATCCTTGTTATTTTTTAGTAGGCTGTCTTTTTATATGGGCTTAGGTTTTGTTCTTTATCTGGGGGCACTGGCCTACGCTTTTTTCGATATAAATAAAAAAGCGGGGGACGTTAAAATTTCGTTAGCCTCGGTATATTATATAGTGCTTACGCATATATGGTATGGAATTAGATTTATTCAGGGACTTGTATTCACTAAAGAACTTAAAAGCAAGTTAAGGTAAATAAGGTTTATAATGAAAATCTCGATATCGTTTCCGCCTTTAGAATCCGAAAAAGGCACTCCCCTTTTAACCCAAAACAGGCAATTTCAGTGGTTTAAAGACCCGACGTTTATATACCCGGTTATCCCTGCCTATGCCGCTACATTATTAAATAAAAACGGTTTTAATGTTATATGGGACGACGGAATAGCGGAGGGGCTTTCATACGGCGAGTGGCTTTTAAGGCTGAAAAACGAAAAACCGGATGTCGTTGCCATAGAAACGAAAACCCCGGTGGTTAAAAGGCACTGGAAAATCATTTCGGATATTAAAAAACTCTACGAAAGCAACCCTCCTCTAGTTGTCTTAATGGGCGACCATGTTACTGCACTTCCGGAAGAATCGCTTTTAAACTCCGAGGCCGATTTTATAATTACGGGAGGGGATTACGACTTTTCGTTATACGGCTTATGCTCTTATTTAAATTCGCTAAAATCTTCCGCGCCGGAATCTTTAAAGACCCCCGGCATATACTACAGAGACAACGGACAGATAGTTAATACCGGCAGTTTTGCGCTTAATAACGACCTTAACATCCTGCCTTATATAGATAGAAAGTTAACCAAATGGCATCTTTACGCTTATAAGAACGGAAATTTTAAATATACTCCTGGAACTTACGTAATGGCGGGAAGGGACTGCTGGTACGGAAGGTGCAGTTTCTGTTCATGGACTACCCTTTTTCCGGGTGCAAAATTCAGGTCGGTGTCTCCCGAAAGACATCTGGATGAAATCGGACAACTCATAGAGGAGTTTAAAGTTAAAGAGATATTCGACGACAGCGGTTGTTTTCCCGCAGGGGGCTGGCTTAAAGATTTTTGCAACGGCATGATAGAAAGAGGTTATAATAAAAAGGCAGTTATGGGATGCAATATGAGGGTAGGGGCGCTAAAGCAGGAAGATTGGGCTTTGTTGAAAAAAGCTAATTTCAGGTTTATCCTTATCGGATTAGAATCCATGACGCAAACTACCCTTGATAAACTCAATAAAGGCATAAAAGCGTCCGATATAGAAGAAACTGTTAAAATGGCAAAGAATGCCGGACTTGAGCCGCACATAACCACCATGGTAGGCTATCCGTGGGAAACCAAGGAAGATGCTTTAAAAACCATAGATTTGGCAAAGCACCTGTTTAAAAAAGGTTATCTTGACACCCTTCAGGCCACCATAGTAATTCCTTATCCGGGGACCCCCTTGTTCGACGAAGCCAAAAAGAACGGCTGGCTTTTAACCGAGGACTGGGACAGATACGATATGAAAGAGTCCGTTTGGAAAAGCCCTGTGGATAATGACGATGTATTAAGATTTACTCAAGAACTATACGCATCTGTTTTAAGCCCCTCGTTTATACTTAGAAAGATAATTTCTATAAAAAATATAGACGATTTTAAATTTATGTTTAAGGCAGGAAAGAAAGTTATGGCTCATTTTATGGATTTCAAGGGGTAAAATTTATTTATGATAATAGGAATTACCCTTGTGTAAACTTAATAAAATAACATGTGAAGATTAGAGATTAATTTTAAGGCAAATTAGTAATTTTAAGTATTAATTATCAATTTATTATAAGGGGTAAATTTTTTGAAGGTAGTTATACTTGCTGGCGGATATGGAACAAGGTTAAGTGAAGAGACAGATATAAGACCTAAGCCTATGCTCGAAATTGGCGGCAAACCAATTTTATGGCATATTATGAAAATATACTCTTTTTATGGTTTTAACGATTTTGTTATTTTACTTGGATATAAAGGTTATTATATAAAAGAATATTTTGCAAATTATTTTTTACACCAAAGCGATATAACAATAGATATTAAACATAATGAAATGGAAGTGCATAATAATTCAAGCGAACCATGGAAGATAACACTTATTGATACCGGCATTAATACTATGACAGGAGGAAGAATTAAAAGGGCACAGAATTTTATAGGAAATGAATCTTTTATGCTTACATATGGTGATGGAGTTGCAGATATAAATATTAATAAATTAGTTAAGTTTCATAAGTTGCATGGAAGAGCAATAACCGTAACATCTGTTCAGCCTGAAGGAAGATTTGGTATGTTAAACGTGGAAAACAATAATAAAGTGAGTTATTTTTTAGAAAAACCAAAAGGTGATAATAACTGGATCAATGGTGGATTTTTTGTATGCGAGTCAAAAGTATTCGATTATATTCCAAAAGACGATAGCATTATATTTGAAAGATCATCATTGATAAATTTATCAAAAGATGGAGAACTTTATGCTTATAAACATACGGGATTTTGGAAACCCATGGATACTTTGCGAGATAAAGTGCAACTAAATCAATTATGGGAAAGCGGCGAAGCTCCGTGGAAAGTTTGGAATGATTAATATTTTTAGAGGGGTTAATATATGAATTGCAGATTTTGCGGAAACAAATTAAACCATGAATTTATTGATCTTGTTAGTTCACCGCCATCAAATTCTTATTTATCAGCGGAACAATTAAATGAACCTGAGATCTTCTATCCGCTTAAACTTTTTGTGTGTGATAAATGTTTTTTAGTACAAATTGACGAATATAAAAAAAATAATGAAATTTTTAATGAAAACTATGCTTATTTTAGTTCATATTCTAATAGCTGGCTGGAGCATGCAAAAAACTATACAGAGATGATGATTGAAAAACTTGGATTAAATAATAAATCACAGGTAATAGAGATTGCAAGCAATGATGGTTATTTGCTTCAATATTTTAAACTTCAAGGTATTCCGTGTCTTGGAGTGGAGCCGACAAAAAACACAGCGGCTGTGGCTAAAAGTAAAGGTATTGATGTCATTGAAGATTTTTTTACAGAAAAGTTGGCAGATAATTTGCCTAAAGCAGATTTAATTCTTGGCAATAATGTATTGGCCCACGTACCAAATATTAATGACTTTGTTAAAGGTCTAAAAAAAACGCTTAAGCCAACAGGTACCATAACTATGGAATTTCAGCACCTATTAAATCTAATAGAACAAAGTCAGTTCGATACCATATATCATGAACATTTTTCATATCTATCGCTTTTTACGACAATGCAAATATTTAAAACACACGGACTAAATATTTTTGACGTAGATGAATTGCCTACGCATGGCGGTAGTCTGAGAATTTACGCAGCCCATTCAGAAATGAATAAAAAACATTCCGAACATGTAAAAAAAATATTAGAAAAAGAAATAGCTATTAATTTAGACAAACTTGACGGATATAAAAATTTTCAAGTTAAAGTTGATAAAATTAAATATGAATTATTAACATTTTTATTGGAAGCCAAAAAAGATGGGATGAAAGTAGCAGCTTATGGAGCTGCGGCAAAGGGAACTACCTTATTAAACTACTGCGGAATCAAAAAAGATTTAATCTCGTTTATTGTAGATAGAAATCCGCATAAACAGAATAAATTTTTGCCCGGCAGCCATATTCCAATAGTCTCCGAAGATGCGCTTTTAAAAGAAAAACCAGATTTTGTAATCATTATTCCATGGAATATAAAGAGTGAAATTATTAGTCAATTGTTATATATTAAAAAGTGGAATGCAAAGTTTGTTACGGCTATACCCCAGGTAACAATAAATAATTAAATTAATATAAAAGCTAATATTAAAAGACTTAAATTAATTTAATAAATAATGGATACAAAAATGTCACTGCCTTTAGTTTCAGTCATGGTTAATACAAGAAACGAAGAAAAAAATATTGAGCGCTGTTTAAAAAGCATAAAAAATCAATCTTATAAAAATATCGAAATTATCTTAGTTGATGATTCTAGTGATAGAACAAAAGAAATTGCAAAAAAATATACTGATTTGATTTATGATAAAGGGCCTGAAAGATCAGTTAAAAGAAATTATGGCGTAAGCGTCAGTAATGGGGAATTCATTTTATATATTGATGCCGATATGATTTTAGCTCCATTTGTTGTGGAATCTTGTGTTAATGAAGTGAAAATTGATTCTTCGGTTCTTGGATTGTATATAGAAGAAATAATTTTAGGCAAAAGATTATGGTCAAGGGTTAGAAGATTTGAAAGGTCTTTTTACAATGCGACTCCGATAGACGCTATAAGGTTTTTTAAAAAAGAAACTTGCTTAAAGGTAAACGGTTTTGATGAAAATATGACAGGACCAGATGATTGGGATTTTGATAGAAAAATTTCAAATTTGGGGAAACTTAAACTTGTCGACAGTTTTAAAAATCCGGCTTCTGCCAATATAAAAAATATACTACCAAAAGAAATTGAAAAATTTTTAATTTCAAATGGCATTGCTTATAAAGATTTATATGGCAGATATAATAATGTAATATTCCATAATGAAAGCAACTTTAAATTATCAAATTACATAAATAAAAAGTCATATTATATTAAAGATTTTGATAAATATATTAATAAATGGGGCAAAAACGATTATATTGTTAAAAAGCAATTGGGAGTTTTTTATAGATATTTAGGAGTTTTCACAGAGAATGGCAAATGGAAAGGATTAGTGAGACATCCTATTTTAACATTGTATATGTATTTTTTAAAAGTTATCGTTGGACTCGTATATTTTAAATATAAGTTTTTAAATGATAAGTGAAAGGATAACAATATTTTAAAATTAACCATATAGAAAATAATCATGAATCAAATTGTAGCAAAAGATTTAGTCCGTATTTATAATAAATTAAGCGATCAAGAAAAAGAAAAATTACAAAACTCAACTATTTTAATAACCGGATGTGCTGGTTTTTTAGGATATTATTTTATGCAATTTTTAACCCGTTATAAACAGGAATTTGGTATAAAACAAATTATCGGTCTTGATAATTTTATTTTTGGAAAACCGAGATGGATTGACGAGTTATCAAACAGCAATAAAGTCAATTTATATAAATTTGATATCATTAACGATAAAATTGAGAATATTGAGAATACAGGAAAAGTAAGCATGGTTATCCATATGGCATCAATAGCTTCCCCTGTTTTTTACAGAAAATATCCAGTACAAACTTTGGAAGCAAATGCCTGGGGACTTAGAAATTTATTAGAGTTTTATAAAGATAAAAAGTTGAAAGGGCTTTTATTTTTTTCAAGTAGTGAAATTTACGGCGATCCTGATATTAATAATATTCCTACCGACGAAGAATTTAGGGGTTATACATCCTGCACAGGCCCGAGAGCTTGCTATGACGAAGCAAAAAGATTTGGCGAAACCATGTGCACGCTTTATTCAAAACAATACAACTTACCTGTGGGTGTTGCAAGACCATTTAATAATTATGGACCTGGAATGAGTATAGATGATAAAAGAGTTGTGGCAGATTTTGCAAAATCTGCCTATCAAGGCAGAAATATTGAAGTTTTTTCCGATGGAACTCCAACCAGAACTTTTTCATATGTTGCCGATGCAATTACGGGTTATTTAAAAATACTTTTATATGGTCAATATGATTATTTTAATATCGGCATTGATAATCCAGAAATTTCAATAAATGAATTGGCAGTCATATATAAAAAAAAAGCTAAGGAAATTTTTAACAACGATATCGAAATAATTTATAAAAAACATGCTGATAAAGATTATTTAACTGATAACCCGAATAGGAGATGTCCTAAAATTGATAAAGCTAAAAAAATTCTAAATTACAATCCTGACATATTAATAGAAGAAGGCGTTGAAAGATTTATGATTTTTTTGAAGGAAGGAGGTTCTAATATAATATGATTGCGGTTATTGGATTGGGATTTGTCGGATTAACTACTGCTTTGGGTTTTAGTGAAAAAGGATTTATAGTAAAAGGATTTGACATTGATAAAAATAAACGCAATGGGATTAGTAATTATAAAATTCCCTTTCACGAGCCCGGTCTTGAAGAAGCTTTGAATAGACATTTAAATAAAAAGTTTTTTATTGCGGAATCCATAGATGAAGCAGTTAATAAGGCAGGCATTATATTTTATTGTGTCGGAACGCCTGAAAACAATAATGGAAGTTCAGACCTTACTTATTTATTGCGGGCAATTAAAGATACTTTGGATAATATTAAAAAAGATGGATTTAAAACTTTAGTCATAAAATCAACTGTTCCTCCTTCGACAACTTCTGAAATCATAAAGCCTTTATTACGGTATAGTGGGCTTATAGTAGGGGAAGCTATAGGCTTAGCTAATAACCCTGAATTTCTGAGGGAAGGCTATGCCTGGAGCGATTTTATAAATCCAGACAGAATTGTGGTTGGAGTTGAAGATGATTTAAGCGCCGAAGCATTAAAAAATATTTATAATATTTTTGGTTCAGAAATATATTTTGTTAATTATAATACTGCGGAATTTATAAAATATCTTTCAAATACATTACTTTCAACTTTGATCAGTTTTTCAAACGAAATGTCGGTTATTGCCAAAACAATTGGTGATATCGATATTCCATCGGCTTTTAATATTCTGCATAAAGATGCAAGGTGGTCGGGGAATCCGGCTAAAATGGCATCGTACGTTTATCCGGGTTGTGGTTATGGAGGGTATTGTTTACCAAAAGACACAAAAGCTTTATATCAAATTTCTAAAAAGAAAGGTTTTATTCCTAAAATTTTAAAACAAAATATAGAAATAAATAAAAATATAAAAGCCTTTTTGATAAATGAGTTGATGGATAAAATTTCAAAGGAGCAAAATATTGGAATTTTAGGGCTTTCTTTTAAGCCAGATTCTGATGATGTCAGGCAGTCCCCTGCTTCTGGTATTATAAACATACTATTAAACAATGGCTACAAAAATATAATAGCTTACGACCCGCTTGCAAATAAGAATTTTGAAATTAGTTATGGTATTCCTATACGATATGCGGAAAGCTTAAAAGAATTAATGAAAATAGTTGATGTTAGCGTACTTATCACTAATTGGGCGGAATTTAAAGAAAATGAAATATTAATAAAAAGTAAACCCTTATATGATTTAAGATATTTTCTTGAGTAAAAAAGGTGTTTTAATATATTATTTATTTGCAACAAAAATAGGAGGAAGGGAGCCATATGTCTAATTTAATTGACTCTGAAATGACAATTTTGAATGAAAATCTAAAATTTAGTATTTTAATGCCCACTTATAATGGTTCAAAATGGGTAAAACAGGCGATAGAAAGCATTTTAAGACAATCTTATTCTAATTTTGAATTAATTGTTTCAGATGATAACTCAACAGATAATACAATTGATAAAATAAAAGATATTAAAGATAACAGGATAAAACTATTTAAAAATGAAGCCAACCTGGGTTATCCTTCTAATTTAGAAAAGCTCCGTTTATTATCCTCAAAGGACAGCGATATTGTATATCTAATGGCTCAGGATGACATACTTGCAAAAGATGCTTTGTTAAAAACCTATAACGCTTTTAAAATTGGCGAAGAAATCGGGGTTTTAAGCAGGGCATATTACCAGTTTGACGGAAATGATTTCAATCATGGAATTAGACATAGCGCTAGACCTTTGAGCAACAAGCCATTTGATATAATAAATATATCCGAGGAAAATGATGTTTGTCATTTGCTCGATTCTCTGGGCCAGCTTTCTGGACTTGCATACCGCAAAAATTATATCGATATACCATTCCATAAAGATGTTTTTGTATCCCATGTTTATCCTTTTTTAAGTATATTAACAAAATATAAAGCAGTATATTTAAACGATTATATTATTGCCGTCAGAACTGAAGGTTCTCAATGCATCCATGTCTCCTCAATTTATAAAGTTTCTCCTTTGAAATCTTGGATTGATATGTTTAATCATATTTTAAATAATAAAAAATATGATAACTTAAGAAAACTATTAATTGATTATTCATCTAAAAAAATTGAAGGTATTTTGCAGATTAAGAATTTTGGGCAAGCAAAATATTATTATAGAGAAATATTACTTTATATAAGATATAGACCTAAAAATTTAATTTCTATACGATTTTGGGTATATACTTTAGGCTCTTTATTAATGCCAAAACGATTATTAATTAAAATAATAAGCTATTATAAAAATAACATTATTGCAAAGGGTATGAAAAATGTCAAAATTGAATGTTAATGATACTAATGACAAAGCGAGAATAAAGGATGAATAAATCTATTATTAAAGGTGTAACAGATAAATTAATTTTCAAGCTATACCATAATAAATTTTTGGAAAAAATATTTCACACAAGAGAGGCCCTTTTGAAAAAGGATATTAAAGATTGTAAATCTGTTTTAGATTTAGGATGTGGATCAGAATCACCTATAAAATATTGTAAAAATGTAGAATACAGCGTGGGTGTTGAAGCGTTTAAACCTGATTTGGAGAAGTCGAAGTTACTAAGAATACATAGTAAATATATAAACGAAAATATACTAAATATTGATTTTGAAGAAGATTCTTTTGACGCTGTTATGATAATGGATGTTATTGAACACCTTAATAAAGAAGATGCTATAAAAATGATAAAAAGGGCAGATAAATGGGCCCGCAAAAAGATCATAATAACAACCCCTAATGGATTTTATCCAGCATACGGAGATCATAAAAACATATTACAAACCCATTTATCAGGATTTGGTTGTAAAGAATTACAAAATTTAGGGTTTACAGTTTACGGGATAAATGGTTTAAAAATATTATGGGTAGATGAAGTTAATCGGGACCAGCAAATTACAATTAAAGATGGGTTTAAGATTAAACCTTATATTTTTGGAGTATCTCTAATAGGATTAAGCCAGTTATTTACTTATTTTTTACCTAATTATGCATTTACATTTTATGCTGTAAAAAATAAAGATAATTATGCTAAAAGACCGGATTAAATTGTATTTGTTTTTATTAATGCATTGCAACATAACACTTTTGAAAAAGATGGCGGCATCTTAATGACAACTAAATTAGTTTCCATAATCATACCAACTTATAATCGGGAGAAAGAAGTTTTAGAATGCATTGAGTCTCTGTCTCATATTACTTATCCAAACTTTGAAATTATAGTAGTTGATAATGCATCAAAAGATGACACAGTATTAAGTATTAAAAAAAAATTTCCTAATGTTAAAATAATAAAACTTTCTGAAAATTTCGGCGCATCAGGAGCAAGAAATGAGGGTATAAAATATAGCAAAGGGGAATATCTATGTTTAGTTGATACTGATAATATAGTCGATAGTAATTTTTTAACTGAACTTATATTTTTAGCTGAAAGTGACGATAAAATAGGGTTTGTTGGCCCTAAGATGTATTACTTAAAAGATCCAAAAAGGATATGCTATGCCGGGGCAGACATAAATTTAATTACAAGTAAAACAAAATATATAGGGCAAAATGAAATTGATAAAGGTCAATATGATTCAATTAGGGAAGTAGGGCATATTCCAAATATTTGGTTAGTCAAGAAAGCTGTCATAAATAAAATTGGTTTGATTGATACAAGTTATCACACATATTATGAAGAGTCGGATTGGGCTATGAGAGCAAAAATAGCAGGATATAAGATAATGTTTTGTCCAGCCTCAATGGTATACCACAATGTCCCGTCACCTAAAAAAGAGAAATCCTTACGCTCTTTTATAGGCTTTGATAATCAATATAGAGTTTTCTATGCGGCAAGAAATCGCATTATTTATATGAAAAAATATACTGCCAAGCCAAAATTTATATTATTTTTAATTTTTTTTAATAATATTTTTTTAATCGAATATTGTTTAATTTTTTTATTTTACAGAAGGTTTGACTTAATAAAAAGTTATATTAAAGGATTTTTATCAGGTATAAAAAAATGAAAGCATTATTTGTAAGTCCATGGCTAAACGCTTTTTTGGGGAATGAAAAACAAAGTCCAAGCTCACCTCATTTAGGACTCGCATATTTAATTGCAATATTAAAACAAAATGGCGTTAATGAAATTGATGTTTATGACGAAGGCATTGAAAATGATGATGAAATCTTATTTAAAAAGATTGACACATTAAGACCAGACATAATCGGGATAACTGCTTTTAGTTTTGGCTATGAGAATGCTAGAAATTTAATAAAGAAAATAAAAGAATATACAGATGTTCCCATAATAATTGGAGGACCCCATGTGTCTGCTGTTAAAGGACAGGTTTTAACTACCTCTGTTGCTGATTTTGCAATGAAAGGCGAATCTGAATTAAGTTTCATTAAATTTTTAACAGAACTTAGTGGTTCAAAAAACTTCAAGAAAGTAAAAAATCTTATATGGAGAGACTCCTTTAGCAACATTGTCGAAAATGAAAATGAACCATTAATAGAGAACATTGACGAAATCCCTTTTCCAGATTATGATATTTTTAGTTTTGAAAGGTACAATAATTTTACTATTAAACTAATTCCGATTATAACTTCAAGGGGATGCCCCTATGGTTGTAATTATTGCTCCGTTAAATTGTCTATGGGGAGAGGTTTTAGACCAAGAAGCCCTGAGAATGTTATTTTAGAAATGAAACATTGGATTAAAATTTATAAAATCAAAAAATTTGGAATAAATGATGATTGTTTTAACTTAGATATAAAGAGAGCAGAAAAAATATGCGATTTAATAATAAAAGAGGGGCTAGATATAACTTATGGGTTATACTCAGGATTAAGAGCCGATAGGGTTACCGAACAATTATTGCAAAAAATGAAAGAATCCGGATGTGTGTTTATTTCGTATGGATGTGAATCTGGAAATCAGGATATAATAAATAATATGGGCAAGTCCTTAAAAATTGGGGATGTTAGAAAAGCTGTAAATTTAACCAATAAGTTTAATATTAGTAATTCTGTTAATTTTATTATCGGACATAAAAAGGAAACATATAAAACCGCAATGGATTCCATTAATTTCGCAAAAACTCTGCCGACAAATTTGATAAACTTTTATAATTTAATTCCTTATCCTGGAACAGATTTACATGAGTGGATTTCCAAAAATGCCTCTTATATAATACCTTCAAATGATTATCTGTCCAAAGTTGGAAGTAGTGATTTAATGCCTGTTTTTGAAACTAAGGAATTTCCCAAAAAGGATAGAATTAAAGCACTTAAAAAGGGATTTGCATTAAGTAGGAAAACATTAATGCAATTTAAGTTCGGGAAAATAATTGGTTATATTGCATACCTTATTTCACTTAATAATTTTTTGTTTTCTAAAGGTATAAAGTTTATATATAACAATAGGGTAGGGTTTTTTATTTATAGGCATTTGTCTCGCAGATAGCATTTGCAGTGCATCAGAAATATATCAAAACAATCTTTAAGCCGATTATTCTAATATAACTATGCAATAATTTTTGTACAAAATATATGCATAAATTTAAAATCAAAATGATTAATAGAATAAATTCTCATAAATATCCGGTTTTTATTTTTATTATAATATCTTTAATTGTTCCATTTCTATGGTTTTATAATAATAATGGGACATTTTTATCCCATGGGCATAGCGGCTTACTTGGGGCACTTTATAATCCACATTATATATTAAAATTTGCACCATATTTAATTACTTTGCATGATGCAGGAGGGCCCTCAGTAGAATATTATATTTTTTACCCCTTTGCCACGATTTTTTCCTTTATTATTGATTCTTTTGGGCATAATTACATGTATGCAGAAATGTTTTTTTTGGGTATAACAATATTTTTTTCACTTATTTTTTTTTATTTGTTTGTAATAGAATTATTTGAAAACGACAATGATAAAAAACTTATATCTTTTATTTCAGCTATTTTTTATATCTTTAATATTTTTACAATATTTTATCTAAGATACTTTGGAAATAGTCAAGCCATCCTATATATATTTCCTCTTACAAGTTCCGTTCTTTACTTTTTTATAAAAGGATTAAAAACAAAAAAATTTCATTATTCTTTCATTGTTGCTTTAATTGTTTCTTTATTTGTAATAATATTAATGTTACCCCAATTTTATCTTCCCGGTCTATTATTCCTTATCCTATTTTTTTTTATTTACAAAATTCTCAACAACAAAAAGATCTCTGGCATAAAAAACGATGTAGTCTATGTATTAAAAATGTTTTTTACGGTTTTATTTGTTAATATGTGGTGGTTAATTAATTACCTAACAAATTTTTTCGCCACATACAAGGGCGTTAAAAAGATTAGTGTTAGTTTTATGAAAGCAGTTTTCCAAAAAAATCCATTCATAACTGCGGGAGATCTTTTATCATATCTGAGAAATGAGGCATTTATTAATAATTTAAATTTCTATCCAAAATATTTACATGTAAAGCATGAAAATATTTATTTTACACCCTATTTTATTTTGATAGGGTTTTTTATTACTTTTATAGCTCTAATTCCAATTTTTAAAAATCCGAAAAAATATTATATGTTTATATTTCTATACTTATTTGGTCTATACTTAAGTATAGGTTATGCATTTCCTTTTCAAAAATTAAAATTTTGGTTTCTTAAAAATTTACCGTTTAACCTCATTTTTCAATCAAATTCTGTATTTTTAATTATAATAATTGTATCGGAATCCATTCTATTAGGGATTGGCTCAATCATAATCTATGAGTTTGTTAAAAATAAGTTCGGGAACAAATTAAGCATTGTCTTATTATCTTCTATAATATTTATTTCTTGCATAATATACCCTTTCCCGCTATGGTATCCCAATACTGTCGTTGGCGATATGCATATTGATTACCAAGATAAAAAGATAACCACGCAAGTAAAAATCCCATATTATTATAATTATGCAAAAAAATTACTTGATAAAACAAAAATTAATTATAACGTCGTATTATTACCCCTTTTTTTTCCAAACGCAAATTTCAATTGGCATTATGGGTATATAGGAGGGATGTATTTTGGTTTGTTGTATGGTCATAATGTTATTGTAACCCCTAATTTACAATATCCGCAGAGCATTATACTTGTTTCAATGCAAAACTATGGTTATCCAGACTTACAAATTCTTTTAGGTATGCTTTCGACGAGATATGTAATATTACAAAATGATATAATTTTACCTAAAAAAAATATAATAGGGAATCCTCTTTATGCCGGATTATATCATTATCTAAAATATTTATCAAAAAGAAATTTGCATAGCATACTAAACACATCGAAGGGTGTAAAACTCGTAAAAAGATATGGCAAACTTGATATATATAAACTATCGGATAAATATTTTATTCCGAGGGTTTGGACGCCAAAAAGATTAATATTTGTCAATAATAAACTAAAATTGCGTGATTTAGATAACTCTGTAATTCCAATAACATTGCAAAATAGCTTTAAAGTTGGAACCGCTGTATTTGCGAAGTTATTTTCTCAAAACAGGCATTCCGAAAGAATAAAAAACTATGAATTAAATAATATTGCCGATAAATATTCAAAACAATATTTATTAACCAATAAAATATTGGATATTCCAGCTTCTGATAAAACGCTGAAAATATCGGAGACCGTAAAAAAAATTACCGCTCCGACTATTGAATTTAAAGAAATTAATCCATCAAAATACGCGGTTATAGTTCATAATGCAAAGGCAAGCTTTCCTCTTATTTTTAATTTAATGTATTTAAAGGGCTGGTATGTTTACCCTCAGGTTTATCCTCAAAATACGGACGATAAATATTCTAAAGACGATTATAATAAAACAGAAAATATACTAAAGATAGCTAATAAAAACATAACTTTTAATGGCAATCAATTTATTTCTAGAAACATAAACGGAACTATTCAGAACAATAACATTCCCGACGGGCATATTTTTCAGACTTTATTTGGGAAACCTTTATCGTCAAAATACCATTTCGTTGCCAACGGTTATGCTAATTCATGGTGGATTAATCTTAATTATATTAAAAAATTAGGTCCTCGATATTATAAAGTAAATAAGAATGGAACGATTGATTTTGAGATGATTATTGACTACTGGCCGCAAAGACTTTTTTATATCGGGATTATAATATCAGGAGCCACGGTTTTATTATGTGTTTTATATTTAGTATACGACTGGAAAAAGAAAAGGGTTAAGAAATTTTAAAAATGTCTTAAAATCGCTTAAAATCTTACAACAGAACACGATATGGAAGCCGATAAAAAATTATTTGACGACATAAAAAAAATAGTATATTTTTTAAAGAACCTTCTTGCCTATTTATTTAAAAATAAGATTAAAGTTTTGAAATGGCTGGCTGTTATTTTAGTTATTTTTTTATTGTACGGAATATACAAGATTATCGCTCATCGTAAAGTAGAGATAAGACCAGTAGTAATTCATAAATCACTGCTTATTAAAAAATCTGGCTATTATAAATTAGGATTTAATGCAGGTATCAAAAACAGATACTTTTATAAAAGACGTGTCATTGCAAAATTATCATTTAAAAGAGGTAAAAATAGGTTAGTCTCACCCTCCTTAAGGGCAATCTTAGCAACTTATAGGGGGGAAATTTTACCAAACGCGAACAACCTGCGAGAATTTCACAAATCGCCATACCATCATTTAATTTTTAGGGTTAAAATTAGGAACTTTAAAACCGACAAGGTTCCATTTTTTCTTTTTTGTGTTAGTTTTAACAATAAGGATAAAGCCGATAAGATTCTTTACACCCCCATTAATATTCCGAACAATGTTGTTATAAGAAATCATATTGTGTTAGCTGATGTTAGAGAAAATGGTCGAATCAAACTAATCACATCGCCGTTTGTAAAAAGGCCCCATATTTTTATTAATAAATTCGTATATTTTTATTCTCAATTCAGAAAAATAGGCAATGTTCATAATATAATCGCATCTTTTAAATATAAATATAAAAATGCGTATTATACCACAACCGGCATTCCTTTATATAACGGAGAGCTTATAAATATTTACAAAATTTTAAAGAACAAAAAAAATAAGGGCAAACGTCTTTTTCTTACAAAAATAATTATTTCATATAAGGGGGAAAAGGGCAATCTTCAGTTTATTTCGAATGAGCTGGTTGAACCTGATATCCGCTCTTTTATCAATAGGGTTTTTAAGGGATTTATTTATAAGAGATATTTTAAAGCCTTTATGGAAACAAAAATCTTTAAAAGATATCTTAAAAAAGAAATTTATAAGAATAAAACAAAAGGTAAGAAAAAATTTATTAATAATACATTAAAGAAAATAGTTATATTGGACTATACCACAAAAATAAAACATATTTCAAAGATACATAATAAAATCGTAAGGTCTTTTTACAGTTTTATATATAGAAAATATAGGACGAATAGAAGCGTTAAAACGTATTATAAAAATATTTTGATTCCCATTAACTCTTCCGCTGTAAGTTTAAGAATTATATCAGGGGATTTTTCTCAAAACAAAAAAGAAGGCATAGTTTCAGTAAATTTTAAAAAATTAAAATTATATAGGTATTGGACGCGCGATAAATATATTTTAAAAAGGATTTTAAACGCAGCGCCTCCAAATGTTAAAACAATTATTATACGCGGTTCTAACTCCGATTACTGGCATGGAAAAAACTATTACAGGCATTATCCTTTATTAATAAGATTAAGGGCTTTTGTTTTTAATGATAAATCATATTTGACGAATTCTTATTTTTATTACAGAGGTTTGCCATATTCTTATCCTGATTTTTTAATGAAGGGTGCTAAGAATTCAAGTTATGATAACAAATTAAAAGTTATAAACAAATATACATCCTTAGGGGCTTATAATTTTTTCAAGAATTTGAATGTTATTAATAAAAACTATAAAATTATAAATATTAAAGAGAAAGAGAAAAAGAAAAAGTTTGCATTAGTAAATAAAAAAATAATTTTACCTTTTCCATTGCGAAATTATATAAATAAAATTATATTATTAAAATTTAATAGTTTAAATATACAAAATATATCTTATGGGCTAATTCAACTTTATTCAATTCAACTTTATTCAAATCAAAAAATAAGAAAACTTAAAAAATTTATTAAATTAAAATGCTATATAATTAATTATCATAAAACTATACAAATTAGCTTGCCAACGAGGATAATTAATATTAACGGCGGTAATTTTATTTTAATGGATTTGTCCAATAAAAAGCTAAATAATATAAAAGAAATAAAACTTAAATTTATGCCAAAAAAAATCAGCCGATTGGATTTATATGAATTTAAAAGGTTTCATTTTGATGTTGGTAGCGAAATAACTTTTATTAATTTTGCAAAATCTAAAAAAACATTATTAGATTATGTATTAAACACTCCAATATTAGAAGTGGCTGATAATTTTAATTCACTTAAAAGCCTTATAACATTAAAAAAAATCGCAAATAAAAATCATTTAGATAAACTTTTTTTAAAAGGGAATAAATGGCTCTATAAGAACTTATATCTAAAACAAGGGGTATACACCGTTAATCCCTTAAATAATTCTATTTTAAAAATAAATAGTGTTTCAGTGGAAAGCCTAAATGAAAAATAACATTATTTTTTTGTTAATAAATTTAATAGGACTTGGATTTGTTATTGATTTAATCGTGCGCATATCAAATGGTTATGTGGGGTTTGGTTTTCAGTGGCTTGGAATTATTATAGTAGCACTATATTCTTTATGGGTGAGATATTATTTGAGGGAAAACACGTTAAATAAAATAAAATTTTTTAAAGAAGGCGGGGTATCGAGACCATACGCGTCGGCTGCGATGTTTTTTTTGTTCGTTGCAATGATATTCGACTTATCCGGCAGTGAAAGGGTTGCCAATGGTTTTGCGATTATTACCTTCTATTTTTTAATTGAAACGGTGGTTGTAGAGATGATAAACTTAAAGAAAAAAGAAGGCGTAAAAATGAAGGGGGACAATTAAGTTTTGTCGGCAACCAATCGGAGCAGCAAATTTACCGGACTAAAAGAAATATTCGCAAAAAATCACGTTCCTTTAATATTCTGCATTTTATACACCGTAATATTTTCTACCGCCACGATTTTAAGATACGATACTTTCAATGCGTCCATAATGGACCTTGGGGCGGAGATTCATTCGTTATGGCTAATTTCAAAAGGGTATTTTCATTTTTTTGATTTAAATAATACCCTTTTATTGGCCAGTTATTTTGAAATTCTTTATATACCTCTCGGTTTTATTTATAAAATTATCCCCCATGTTTCGTTTTTTCTTGTTCTCCAATCCTTTATAATAGCTCTAAGCGCTTTCCCTTTTTATTATATAAGCAAAGAAATTATCGGTGAAAAATGGGGGTTTATCGGTCCGTTGTTGATTCTTTTAAATCCGCAAATTCATACGGGCAATATGGACGACTTCCATATTTCCGTTTTTTATGTTACGTTCGTAAGCTTCGCCTTATATTTTGCTTTAAAAAGGAAGACATTTTATTTGTACCTATTTTCTTTTCTTGTTTTAATTACTAAGGCGGATTCTTTTTTGTATGTTACTTCTATTGCAGTATTTATGCTGTTAACCGGCTATAAAAAACGGCATATAGCGATATTAACGGCCGCAGCATGGATTTACGGACTTTTTACCATATTTTATATTTTGCCGCATCTTCAGGGTAATTTTACCGGGAGGTGGGGAGCGGGAACAGGCCATCCTGTTTATCTTATTCTTACGGAAGGTATAAAAGATTTGAAAACCGGAAATATAACCGGTTTTATATTCAGTATTATTAATCCTGTAATTAAAAATATAAAGTATAATTTCCGCTATTTGCTATATCTGTTTGCCGCTTTAGGCTTTATGCCCTTGTTTTCAAAAAAATATATAGTTATTACATTAATACCCTTGTTAGTATGTTGGTTAGTAAACTTTTATCCGGAGCATTTTTATTATTACGAACCGTTTTTAATTCTGCAATATTCGTATTTTGTCGTTCCGTTTTTTGTTCTTGCTTCGATTTACGGCCTGAAAAATACCGTTAATTTTATAGATAAAACTGATTTTAAAGCTGTAAAAAGATACTTCACCCTAAGTTTTACGGCTTTGATATTAGCCGTATCGGTCGCAATCCAAAACTATTCGTCGATTGCAAATTTCGGCCTGTTTAATGTTTTTAATTTCGAAAATTATAAATATAAGAAAAATATGCATCCAAAGGCTCTTAAAAAAGCTTTTAGCGGAATAAAGCCGGAATACTCGGTTTCCGCTTCAAATTTTATCGGTTCGCATCTTTATAAACATTATGTATTTAACGAGTTTCCTGTCGGCGCTAAATCGGCCGACTATGTTGTTTTTTCTACCTGCTATTTCATTCCTTATAATAAAAAAAGAGACCAAAGGTTATTAGAAAAATTTAATTACCTTAAAAATTCGGGGCGGTATATTACCGTTTATCAAAAAGGGTGCAATACCATCCTGAAACTTAAAAAATATGACCTTAAAAGATAAAATTAAAATTGAATTCTATAAATTATCAGAGCGTATTTTGCCGGTTTATTCCAAAAGGAAATATATTGTAAAGGAGATTCTGCTCAAAAGAAATTTTAAAGCCATACCCAATATTTTTACCAGTGAAAGCGCAAAACCGAAAAAATACATATCCAATATTGTTCGTACGGAAGGCAAAAAAACTATTCTTATTATAGACCATAAGATTCCCGAATACGACAAAGACGCCGGTTCAAACACTATTCTCGGCTATATAAAAATAATGGCGGAATCTGGACTTAATATTTTGTTCATATCAGACGACCGCAAGATTACTGAGCCTTATTGCAAGGCCTTAAAGGATATAGGGGTAAATGTTTTTTACGGACCGTTTAATTTTAAGAGATGGATAAAAAAAAACGGTGGCAAAATCGATTATGTTTTACTGTCGAGACCGTACACCGCCTTAAGGCATATAGATAATATAGGGAGATTTTCCGGCGCGAAATTATATTATTATACCCACGACTTACATTTTCTCAGGGAATTAAGAAAATTTAATATATCCAGAAACAAAAAGGATTATAATAATTTTAAAAAGTTTAAAGCTATCGAATATTATATTTTTGAAAAATCCGATATTGTCCTTACTCCAAGCGTTCAGGAAAAAGAGTATTTAGATGAAGATTTTAAAAATATCGTAGTTTTTCCGCCTTATTATTACGATTCATTTTTAGATAAAAACAGAATTAGCGGTTCTTTTAAAAAAAGAACTGACATCATGTTTCTGGGAAATTTTGACCATAAGCCGAATGTGGATGCCGTTTTGTGGTTTAGCGAAAAAATATTTCCGGTTATTAAAGAAAAAATACCGTCCATTAAACTTTATGTAATAGGGGCTAATCCTACCGATGCCGTTATAAAATTGTCGGAAAATGAAGATATTGCGGTAACGGGATATGTTAACGACCTGACGGAATATTTTGAAAAGGCAAGGGTCTTTATTGCGCCGTTAAGATACGGCGCTGGTATTAAGGGAAAAATAATTACGGCGCTGTATTACGGCATTCCCGTCGTAAGCACTTCTGTGGGGATGGAGGGCATAGGGCTTATAAACTTTGAGAATATCTTAATAGCCGATGAACCGGAAAGTTTTGCGGATTATGTATCTTTAGCTTATTCCGATGAAAAATTATGGTCAAGTCTATCATATAATTCGATGAATTTTGTCGAAAACAATTATAATAAAGATATCCTGAAAAATGAATTTGAAAAATTATTTAAAATTAATGAAAAAATGAACGGATAATAGAATATAAATGAAAGAAACCTATAAAAATTACAATGGCTGCCCAAGGGTATATATAATTATAGTAAATTATAAAGGGTATAACGATACGATCGAATGCCTTGAAAGTATTATCGAAAATAGATACGAAAATTACAGGATAATAGTTGTTGACAATTATTCTGAAAATGATTCTTTAAAATTTATTGAATCATGGGCGGATAGCAAAAAAGAAGCCTTAAATCACATATCTTTTAACGAGAGCATAATTAATTCGGAAAAGGTAACCGCCGCCGAAGATGTCCGGTTAATACTATTGCAGGCTAACGGCAACAGGGGATTTGCGGCGGGAAATAACATAGGCATAAAATATGCTTTATTGGAAAACGATTTCGAGTATATCTGGCTTTTGAATAATGACACGGTTATAGAAAAAGATTCTTTGGCAAAGCTGGCCAAGAAGGCTCAAGGCGATAAAAATAACGGGCTTAATACTGGCATCACAGGCTCAAAACTTCTGTTTTACGATAATAGGGATATAATCCAGGGTGTCGGCGGAAAGTATAATAAATGGATAGGAAGTTCTAAACACATAGGGGGATTTGAAAAAGACGCTGGACAATATGACGATGATAAAGTAAAAGGCAAGATAAATTATATAATAGGCGCATCTATGTTTATCAGTAAAAAATTTATAGAAGATGTAGGGTTAATGTGCGAAGACTATTTTGTTTATTTTGAAGATTTGGATTGGGCCGCAAGGGGAGAAAGAAAAGGATGGAATATTGGATATTGCTGGGAAAGCAGGATTTACCATAAATTTGGAGCGACGATAGGTTCAAGCGAAAATAAAAAGGAAAAAAGCGAAATTTCAGACTATTATGCGCTCAAGAATAGAATTTTATTTACTAAAAAATTTTATCCATATTGTCTGTTTACAGTTTATGCCGGATTTATAGCGGTGATATTCAATAGAATTGTAAGAAGGCAGTTTAAAAGGCTTAAAATGGTTTTTTCAATTTTAAAATCAACTTAATTTTTAATTAAATATTAAATTTGTTAAATTAATTAATGTCTAAAAAATCTTTGCTCATAGATATACAGAAATGGACCGAAGAACCAAATTGGGGCATACCGGTCTTTATTTATAATCTGATAAAAAATTTTATTGCCTTAAACAAAGATGAATATTTTGATTTTTATTTCCTTCAGGATAATATAAGAAAAAAGCCTGCATACGGCTTGGCGAATCAGAATATAAATAAATACAAGGAAATCTTGAAATATTATATAGAGAAGTTCGGAGTCATGAGGAGCGCCGCCGATTATATTTATAGTAGTTTTAAAAAGGCAAGACTTAACGGTATTTATAAGGAAGAATTAAGAAGAGGGAAAGCAAGGTTCGATGTTATATATATACCCAATGTGGGATATTATTTTCCGCCCTTTAAGGCGGAAAAGACAGTGTCCACGGTTCATGATATTGCCGGCATGGATACAACCAAAAATATCGACCAAAAAATCAAAAATTACCTTCCTTTTTCGGAAAAAAAACGCGTTGAATCCGAATCGCTAAAAAACATAAAAAAATCCGATATTATAACGACAGTTTCGAATTACACAAAATCAAGGATTGTCGAATTGATAGGCATTGACGAAAATAAAGTTAAGATAATCCCGTGCGGCGTGGATATCGATATATTTAAACCTGTTAAGGATAAAGGCGCGATAAAGGCTTATTTAAACGATAAGTATGGCATTAATAGGCCTTTTATATTATACGTAGGCGCCGTTCAACCTAGAAAAAATGTCAAAGGATTGCTCGATGCCTATTTTTTATCGGATAAATTAAGAAAAGAATTAGACCTTGTAATAGTGGCGGGGCAGATATGGAAAAGTAAGGAGGAACTTAAAGCGATATATAAATCCCGTTATTGCAAAAATATTCATTTAATCAGGAATGCGCGTGCCGAAGAACTGCCGTTGTTTTATAATGCGGCTGAGATATTCGCGTATCCGTCTTTTTATGAAGGATTTGGAATACCGTTGTTAGAAGCGTTTGCATGCGGAACCCCCGTTGCGGCATCCGACATAACCTCTTTGCCGGAGGTCGGTGGCGAGGCCGCGGTATATTTTAACCCTTATGATACAGGCAATATTTTGCAGGCCTTAGAAAACCTTGCATTTGACGGAGGATTGAAAGTGGAGTTAGTTGAAAAAGGATTTGATAGGGCAAAAGAATTTACATGGGAAAATGCCGCAAAAAAACTATATAATATTCTTATATAATTATAATTACTTATATGATTGTATATTAAAATTAATTAAAGGTTTGTAAAAATAACTTTTCGTTAAATGCCTTCCAATAAACAGAGATTTATTAAAAATTTAAGCCTGCTTTACATATCCACTTTTATTTCCGGTATTTTTGCGCTTATAATTAATATCGTTTTAATAAAAAGGCTCGGTTCTTCAGTGTACGGAGAATATGCTTTTTCCCTGACTTTTCTCGGATATTTTGCGCTTATTGCGGATTCCGGTTTATCGGCATACGGGGAAACTGCGGTTTCTAAGGATAAGGCTAACGCGGATAAGATTATAGGAGGCATCTTTTCGTTTAATATCGTTATGGCGTTATTTTCAATAGCTTTAATGATTATGATAGCTTTTTTATTTAAATTTGGGCAAATTCAAAGAAATATGCTGATATTAATATCGATTGCCCTGATTATAAATACTTTCGGTTTTAATTGGGCGGTAAAGGCATTAGAGAAGAACCAGATTTTATCTTTATCGGTATTAATAGGAAAGCTGGCCTACTTTGCGGGCGTTTTTCTTTTTGTATTAAATAAAAACTACTATATGATAGCTGTGCTGTCTTTTTTAATCGGGCTATTTTTAACAGCTTTTATTCAAGCCGGATACATAAATAGAATTAAAGGGATTTTTAAATTCAACTTTAGTATAAATAACTTTAAATATCTCATTTTAAACGGTATTCCGTTCGGTATAGTTTCCGGCCTTATCATTCTTTATACCGGTTTCCCGGTTCTATTTTTGAAAATATTTACAAATAGCAGCAGTATCGGCTTTTATTATATAACCAACAGGCTTATCGTTTTTATTTTTATATTATTCAATTTAATGACGGGAGCCTTTATTCCGATAATTTCGGAGGCTATACAAAAAAACGATAAAGAAAGACAATCTTCCATAATAAGCGAACTTATAAGGTTTGCTTACACATTTTCGATACCTATTTGTTTCGGTGGGTTCGTCGTAAGCAGGTTATTGATTTTGAGGCTTTTTGGGAATGGATTTAGTGTCAGCATAGAGCTTATAAAGATTATGGTATGGTCAATATTTCTCGTTTCGGTATCTTCGGTATTTTTTGGTTTTTTGACGGCTTTAAACGACAGGAAAGGCCTGATATTGTCGGCCTTTTTTACGACTGCCTCCGGGCTGGCGGTTTCCTTTTTGCTTATTAAAGAATACGGGGTTTACGGCGGAGCGTTATCGAGCCTTATAATCGAAATTGTAATGTCTATAGGTTTGACCGCTTTCGCTTTGAAACATATAAGGATTTCTTTCGGCATTATTAATTTCTTAAAGGTATTGGCCGCCTCCGCAGCAATGGCATTCATAGTCGGTCTTATTAAAACGGTATTTCCTGATTTAATTTTATGCGTTGCCGCCGGAATCATCATATATGCCGGTTTGTCGCTTGCGTTAAAAACGATAAGCGCAAAGGATATTTTAGAAATTAAAGGGGTTTTATCGAAAAAATAAAGCCGGATTTAACGCAGGATGAATAATAAACGATGTCAAGGCGTATTCAAATGTATTAAACATGAATATACAATAAATGACCAATATAGAATTATTTTTAAGTTTAAGGATAAAAATGCACATAATGTTGAAATAATTGACTATCACAAATAAACTTAACGAGGCAATAATAATGAATATAACAAAAATTGAAAGAAAATTGGCGCATCCCGGCGAAGTATTAAGGGAAGAATTTTTAAAACCGATGAATATATCCCAATCTGAATTAGCCAAAAGAATTAGGGTAAGTTTCAGGGCTGTCAATGAAATAGTTAATGAAAAAAGGAACATCTCTCCCGAGATGGCATTAAGACTATCAAAATATTTTAAGACATCACCCGAGTTCTGGCTGAACTTGCAAATAGGTTATGACCTCTATAAGGCAAAGTTAAAGCTATGGACCGCCGCATAAAAAATTGTAAACAAAAAAATAGATCTACCCAAAAATCTATAAAATCACATTGACATTGGTAAAAAAATGGTAATTAAAATTATTGTAATAAATATAGCGATATTACAATAAGATATAATATTATTGTAATGATTACAATAAACTATTCAATTATTGTAATAAATATGGTAACATTACAATATGGAAAAAAAATATTTCATACCGGAAAGGTTGCCGGTAAAGATTGATTACGACGATTTAATAGCGGATATTGTGAGCGCAAATAAAGCCCTAAGCAGACTTGACGCCCTTCTTTCTTACCTGCCCAATCCGGAATTGCTCGGAAGAATGTATATTCCGTTCCTAACTGGACAGTGTTTCCGTTTTTAACTGGACACCCATTCCGGGAATTACCGGACACTTATAATCCGGTAAAAACAGTATTCATCGGCAAGAGCGGCCGTTACGAATAAAAGAGAAACGCGATTTAATCTACAATGGCCTTGACAAATAGGCGCAGTATATCTTATAATGTATTCATATTGATTACATTAGATAGGAACATTTAAATATTTAAAAATTATTCGTAAAAGCGGGGGAGGGAGGGATAGTAAAAATGCTTACCGTTAGGATACCGAAAGAACTGGAGAAAAAGATACGGGCAAGAGCCAAGGTCAACAATAGGACTATATCTGAACAACTTAGAGAGTATCTCTTGATTGTTACCGCGGCGGAAGAAAACGACGATTTGCCTTTTTCATTTATAAAGGATACTTTAGAAGCTAAAAAAGAAATAGAAAACGGAATATTCTCGGATTATAAATTTGGAATATTGAAATAAAATTTAATCATTCAACTATGGAAATAATTGCTTCTAATAAATTCATTAAATTTAAAAAGAAATCTATTGAAAATCTGCAGATAGAAATAGATAACCAGATAAAAAATATAATTGAAAATCATGAATGCGGGGAACTTAAAAGAGGCGATTTAAAAGGAATCAGGGTTCTTAAGTTTAAATTTGATAATCAATTATTTCTTCTGTCCTACGAGGTTTTAGAAGATAAAATTTGTCTGTATAGCATTGGAACTCACGAAAATTTCTACAGAGACCTAAAAAAAATATAAACGATAATATTACCTTTGCCATGGATTTGATGATAGCCGCCCATGCCTTGAGCATGAAGATGATTTTAGTAACAAACAATATGAAAGAATTTAAAAAAGTCGAGGGTCTAAAAATTAAAAACCGGTGTTGATAATGTGTATTAATAAAAGTTAAAACTATGGACTGCCGCATAAATCCATTTAAATAGATTATCATGATTAAAAGGGGGGTACGAATGGTTATGGAGAAATTATTTATGTCAATGCCGGAATAAAACAGCTCCATTGAAGGCATTCCTAAATTGGCAAGAAGGGGACATTCATAAATTGGTTTGACAGTGGGGACAAAGAATTTGACTATTAGCCTATCGGATGGTATAATGAATAACGGAATATGGGGGCGCAACGGTTTCGACGGTGATATTAAGGCTATTAGCTGCATGCCGAGGACGCTTTGTAGGCTCGTTAATCATTCGAAGCATAAACATAATCGCAGATAATTACGATTACGCATTAGCCGCTTAATCGGCTAACGTCTTTGAAATTTCCACCTGCAAAATTCAAAGACGACAACTGCAGGTTATAGTGTAAAGGTTTCCTTTACTTTTGCACCGAACTCTTTAAAGGATGGCCGAAAAGAGGTTTTGTTTATTCTTTGCTTTTTGAGGCCATATTTAAAGAATAAACTAAACATGTAGATGCTTTAGTGTTAAATCTTCGGACGCGGGTTCAACTCCCGCCGCCTCCACCATTGTTCCCTTTACGCAACTCCTTGACTAAAGGGAGTTCGGCGAAGCTCATCCATAATAATTTTGTATCATTTATTTTATAGTCATGCCTCATCAACCCAATAAACCTAACATTAAAATCCTGTCCGACAATAGGAAGGCGTCATTTCTTTATGAAATCCTGGAAAAATATGAGGCAGGTATTGCGCTGTACGGACCAGAGATTAAATCCATAAAATCGGGAAAGGTAAATCTTTCCGACGGATATGTCGTGATAAAAAACGGCGAGGCGCTTCTCTTAAATGTTCACGTAAGTCCGTATGAAAAGGCTGCAAGAGAAAACAAAGACCCGCTTAGAACGCGGGTTTTGCTGTTACATAAAAGTGAGATTATGCGGCTTTACGGCAAAACAAAAGAAAAAAACCTTACGATAATTCCGTTAAAAATATATTTAAAAGGCGGCAGGGCAAAGGTGGAAATAGCCCTTGTTAAAGGAAAAAAGATATATGACAAAAGGGCATCCATAAAGGAAAAGGAACATAAAAGAGAGATTGAAAGAGTAATTAAAAGTAAAAGATAACTATAAATAAACACCCCCAATTATATTATAATTAAAAAATTATTTATGGAGGTTTCAAGTGAATATGAATAAGAATAAGATTAAAATAATTATTTTTTTGTTTTTGCTTTTTAGTTTAGCTTATATTTCAAATGCAAATGCAAATGCGAAACTCAAAAAAGCTCCCGATTTTACATTAAGGGCGCTTAACCCGTCTGTATCGGGTTATACCGATTTCTCGCTAAGCAGTTTTAAGGGTCATGTAGTTATAATTAATTTCTGGGCAACATGGTGTCCTCCTTGCCGCGCAGAAATACCGATGCTCGAAAGTTTTTACAAGTCTTATAAATCAAAGGGTGTGGTTGTGGTCGGGATAAATGTTAACGACAATGTGTCGGGAGTTAAATCTTTTACTAAACTTTACGATATGTCATATCCTGTCGTGTATGCAAGCTCAAGCGTAATAAGTAATTATGGCGGCGTGAACGCAATACCGCAGACATTTTTCATCTCGAAGAGCGGAAAAATCATGTATCACTGGGTAGGCGAGATTTCAAAAGGGGCGTTATACGGAATTACGGACAAACTTCTTAGTATTCGATAGGCAATATAAGCAATATAAAATAAAATCGCCGGGTTGTGAAAAATTAATTGTTTTTTAATGCAATTTGTTGTATAAATTAAATGATTTCAAATAATCAAGCCGTTTATTTCGGGCATTTAGATTTTATAATAAACTTATATATAAAAAATTAACGGGGCGGTATTATGGCGATAGACGATATGTTGGCCGAACTTAAAGATCTTGCAAGGGTTGTGGATGATGCTACAAAAAAGATAGGGGATTTAAAAAAACCGGTAAAAGAGAGTTCCGAGAGCATTCCGCTTGCGCAGGACGGAATTTCGGATATCATTAAAGAGACTGAAAAGGCCGCCAATAATATAATGAATCTACTGGATGATATAAACGAAAACTCCGGCGTTATAGACAAAAGCCTGTGCAACCTCATCGACCTTAATCCAATAAAAAAAATTAAAGAAAGCTTAATTAATTTAAAGGAACTTAACAAAAAAAATATAGATAAGATTCTGGATGTATTAGCCCTTCTTTCATTTCAAGATTTAACCGGACAAAAACTTTATAAGATACAGAACACTTTAAACGAAACAAAGATAAAACTCCTAAAGGTGCTGGTCGATTCCGAGGTTGAGGCTAAAGAGCTTACCATTGAAAGGAAACAGGAAATATACGGCAAATTAAACGATTTAGTTTTGGATAATCAAAAGATGGCCCAAAACGATGTAAACTCAATATTAAGCGAATTAGGGTTTTAATGCATTTTAATACATTTTTTCCTTGCTTTTTTTATAGCTATCTGGTAACATAATAGCTCTTTATCATTTATTGTCCCCATCGTCTAGCCGGCCCAGGACATCGCCCTTTCACGGCGGCAACACGGGTTCGAATCCCGTTGGGGACGCCAAATTAATCCCCGTTTTCCATTTTATTATACAGTTTTTTATCAATAATTTATTTAATTTACAATTGACATTTTTTAAGATAAAGATATAAGATATTTAACATCCGGGAAAATTGTGGTATATTATTATTTTATCATTTTAAGCCCTAAGACCCTAAGCTAAGTCTAAGTCGAATTGAATTTTATTTGCTTAAGTAAATTTTTTTTGATACTATTATAAATAATAAATAGGTAAAAATATATATTTAATAAATTAATAATATTTTGATAAAATTTTGTTATTATTAATTAATATATTTTAATAAAATAAAATGATACTTGAAGATATAAAATATCAATTGGACCAGTTTTATAGTTTTGATAATATAAAACTTTCATTTGAGATAGCAGACAAAGCGGGGTTAATATATTATAACGAGGGCAAGATAACAAAGGCCGTTTTTGATCTCAAGGAAGATTTAGACGCTTTTCGCGAATTAAGGGATTTAGATGGCCAGATTAATATCCAGGTCAGTATCGGAGAGCCAGCTCCCGAAAATACGTTTAATAAATCTTTTGATGAAATTATTGAATTAATCAGCGAAGCCGGTATCTATCAAGAAGAGGAACCGTTAATAACGGAAAGCCGGGATGTTTCGGATTTAAGCGCATCGGCCGAAATAAATTCAGCTTTAGTTGTCAAAATTAGCGAAGGCCTTGCAAATATTTCCGGGGTAGAGGGTATTTTGGCGGTGAGGCCGAACGGGGAAGTTTTGTATTCCAAAGATGTCGAAGACCCTGATTTTGAATCCGCCGATTCCATATTTTTATATAACCAATCAAAAGAATTGGGAGACATATTAAATTTTAAAAATCTTAAAAGTACCGTATGCGAGGCGGGCAATTATAAAAAGATAATTATTAATAATAAAAATATATTGTACAGCATAAAGGTTTCCCCAACGGTTCAACCTCTTAAGACCCAGATAGAAGCGGTTAAATTGCTTGAAAATGCGTAGGGCCGTCATAGTCAGCAGCATTGTATAACTTATAAATCATATACACTTTTATGGATGACAAGGACAAAAGTATAATAGATAAAATACTCAAGATTTCTGGCGTAGAAGCCTGCGCAATATCATCGCTTGACGGCGAAGTTTTAAGGTTTGATTCGAAAGATGAAAATATAACCCCTGAAGCTATTAATAAAATTTCATCGGAAATAAGTAAGCTTTTTGCTTCGTATTCCGTTTCTTCTATCGATATACAATCATTATATCTTAATTTTGAAGAGCAAAATATTATAGTAAATGGATTTGGAAGCGGTTTTATTTTTATCGTGAGCCAA
Organism: Deltaproteobacteria bacterium; assembly: GCA_023489335.1. Classification (GTDB taxonomy): domain Bacteria; phylum SZUA-79; class SZUA-79; order Acidulodesulfobacterales; family Acidulodesulfobacteraceae; genus Acidulodesulfobacterium. Next base: position 279,065 of record JAMDCP010000002.1, read on the forward strand.
AAAAATTCCAATGTAAACTTGCTTAAAATGGAAACATCATACCTTGAAAGCGAGTTTATAAAAATAGTCAATCAATCTATCGAAAGTTTTTCCTCAACACCTTTGGCCGATAGGTACGAAAAAAAGATTAGTTCTCAGGATGAGGATATATTTAGCTCCTTACTTGGTGAAACAAAGTGGAGCGGAGAAACTAAAACCCTCAAAATAGTGCCTATCGATAAATTAAATGCCATCAAAGATATTTTTTCCTCGAGTTTAGGTCCGATATCCGCAATGCTTTTTGATGAAAAAGTTAAGGAATTAAACGAAGATTTCAATAACTTTAATGTTGAAAATGTCCAGAATTTAATAAATTGCTTAGCAGAAGAAATAGAAGATAAAACCGATAAACTTAATTTCGTTAAAAATGCGAAAAAAGTTCTATAACTGCCGGCGTGGCTCAGGGGTAGAGCAGCTGATTCGTAATCAGCGGGTCGTAGGTTCGATTCCTATCGCCGGCTCCATTATTTTTAAGGGTTTCATAAATTCCCCCTTTCCCCCTCATAGCCAACTGCAACGATTTTGCAACGCTCGTCTAAAATTTCGACGGCTTTCCGGATGTGCGCCGGCGCCAGGTGCGCATACCTTAAAGTCATCTTAATGTCCTTATGTCCGAGGAGTTCCTTAACCGTCGTTAAATCGATTCCCCTCATAACAAGCCGGCTCGCAAACGTATGCCTTAAATCGTGAAAATGAAAATCAAGGATATGGCTTTTCCTTAAGGCCGTCGTCCATGACCGCTTAAGGTTATCATAAGGCCTTAAGGTTTTCGGGTTATAAAATATATAATCGCATTTTAAATGCCTGGCCATACCCGATAACGCCCGGTATAAAGTATCGTTTACCGGAATTTCCCGGCGTTCCCCGTTCTTTGTCTTATCCAATAAAATTATCCGGTTCTTTAAATCCACCCTGTCCCAGGTAAGCCCGAATATTTCCGATTTACGCATACCGGTGTTTAAAGCCGTTACAACGATAGGCTTTAAATAAGGCTCGCAGTTAGATATTAATCTTTCCGCTTCTTCTTCGGATAAATATCTGAGCCGTTTATTTTCACCCTTAAGCAGCTTGCATTTTTTAAGCCTTTTAATAACGTCTTCGTCCACCAGCTCCCAGTCCAAGGCCTTGTTAAACATTATCCTGGCAATAACGACAAGCCTGTTTGCGTAAGCCGCTGATTGGCCTTTTTTAAGAATGTCCCCCTGCAGCTCCTCGAGGTCCTCGAGGCTAAAATCATCCAGGCGTTTATCCTTAAATCTTTTTGATAGGTTCCCGACGAAGCTTTTAAGCTTGTAATGCGATTTAAGCCTGGTCGTAAACTCCAGGTATCTTTCGGATAAATCCCTAAATGTCGCCTCCGGTTCCGTTCTGAAAGATTTCCTTGACGGCTCTATGCCGTTCATAATCTCATGGCGCCTGTTTAAATAAATATCCGCGGCAAGCTTTTTATTGGCGGTCTTCGTCGATTCGTAAATACGGCGGCCGTTAAGCTGAAACTTCATAAAATAATAAGGGCTGTTCTTTCTTTTGAAAAGTCCCACTATTTACCACCCCCTTTTTGGGACCTTCCGCCTGTTCCCCTATTATAAACTTTGACCTCGCAAGTTGCAAGCCAGGACATTACGGCGTCGATGTCGAACTTTACTAAGCGTCCGACCTTATAGTGGGGGATTTTGCGGGTAGCCGTCCAGTCGTAGATCGTCTTCGGGGACGTGTCTAAAATTTCGGCTATTTTTTCAATTCCGACAAGTTTCATTTTTTTGTTTTTTCTTAATAAGGCTTTTTAAGTTTTTCGAGGAAGGAAAAAATTGTTAAGATTTTTTCCTTCCTCTCTTAATATATTAATATCTTAATATATTAAGGCTTTTTTTAGGTCTAAAAACTTAATAATATTAATAAGTTATAAAATCGTCTGTTCCAGTTTAACCGAAGTTTGTTCCAGTTTAACCGAACTTTGTTCCAGTTTAACCGAACTTTGTTCCAGTTTAACCGAACCATTATTACTTTCCGTCATATATCAATTTGACTTAGCTGATAGCTTCAACCTGTTTAAATATATAGTTTTCACCCTCGATAATTACCCTGCAATTTCGATTCGATTCTATCGCTGAAATTACCGTCAAATCCTTACAGATTCTATGACAGAACCTCTTATACGCATAATCGTCCCCCCTCTTGCTTTTGGGTTTGCCCCCTATCGATTTATTATTCCAGAGGTTTCTAAAGGAAACCTTTGAACAGTTGGACGGGAGCGATATTACATATGAAGCAAGATAATATCCGCAAAGAGAATGAATTTTCGATATCGGGTTTACGTCGATGAACTTATCACGGTTTTGCAAAACTTCAAGATAAGCGGGATTAAAGGCAATCTCGTATTTTCCTATCTCTTCCTTTTTTTTAATGTATAATATCGCGCTCATAGTTGTTAGTCCCGTGCTTGTTTTTATCCTGACGATAGTATTTTTAATCATTTCGTTAATAGCGGTTTGAACATCGTCTAACTGTTCCTTGTTGCCGTTATGGCCGTAAATTCCGCGATATATTTCGTTAATGCTTGCTATGACGGCAATCGTTCTAAACATCGCGCCGTCTTTTTCGTATTTGACCCATTTTACCGGCTGTGAAAGCTGTATTTTTGAAAGGCTGTGCAGAACAAGCTCGCGGGCTTTGTCCAGCTGGTTCCTGTCGGCGTTTTGAATCATGTTCGTGTTTATTTTCGTGTCTTTCATCATAACCCCCTTATTTTTATTATATTTTCTTCTTCGACAGCTAATTTATCCTCGTAATTGTCTTTAAATATTTGTATATATTTTTCATTTTTAAAAAAAGTCTTTATGCCCCAGTTGTCCTTTTCTATTTTCACGATTACATTTTTATTGTCCGATTTATCGGCTTCTATGGTATAATGCGCCCTTGCGGCGTCCACAAAGGCAGTCGCCCCCCTTGCGTCCCCAATGCTTGCAAATTTAGCGTGATGATGAATTAGAACTATCGCCTTATTGTCCTGCTTTGCCCATTCCGTCAGTAAATCCATAAACTGCCTGGCTTCTCCGTTGTCGTTTTCGTTCCCGCCAAAGAACGCGATTAGCGGGTCGATTATTATGAGCTTGAAATCCCTGCAAGCGGCCTTAAACTCATAAAAGACAGGATTGACGCTGATTTGTTTATCCGATTTTTTAAGGACCTGAAAGGGGAGCTGGTCGGTAAATCTCAAATAATCGTTATTTATCTGAATTTCCGTAAATCCCGATATTTTTTCGAGCCTGTATTTCGTAGTATAGTCCGGGTCTTCGGAAAGCCAGGCGAGCGTCGGGATTTGCCTGTCCGCCGCTCGTAGTGCAATTTGCAGAGCAAGAGCTGATTTGCCGCTTCCGCCCCTACTTGAAATCATCGTTACGGCCCCGAGCGGCAACGGAATAAAATCATCGAGCAAAAAAGTCGTCTTTTTTGCGGCTATGGCAGACGGCGGCTTGAAGTCGAATTTTGCAAGCGTGTTTTGTTCCAGTTTCCTTGCGAGTTCTGCGACTTTTGCCTTAGTTTCGATAAAATCCGAGTTAGCGTTTTGAATTTCTGCGAGTCTTGAAATTAGCAATCTTCTAAGCGAAGCGTTTTTAATTTCTTCGACATATTTCTCGATATTTAGCAGTCCCTCGGGAAGCTGCATTAATTCCAAAACATAATCTTCGTATTCTGTGCCGACGAAGTTTGTTAAATCGATAGCCTGCCCGGCCGCGCGAAGTTCTTTTATCTTTGCAAAAATTTCCCGGTGCCGGCTATCATAAAAATCCGTCGGGCTTAAAAAGGAAGCCTTTTCGATGTTTCTGTTATCGATTATCATTCCTGCGAACAATGCTTGTTCGACGAAAATGTGATTTTCTGTCATAATTTTCACCTTTTTTTTAAAGGCTTTATCTTTTTTCTATCTTATTCGAGAATCCGCGAATAACGTCCCAAAACTCTTCGTCAAGAATATCGATATTTTTGTCCATTATTCTTTTTTTTAATTTTTTGTTTTCTTCCTTTAATTGCTTGTTTTCTGCCATAAGTGCCAAAATTTTATCTCTCATTTTCATAGTGAATTCACCTCCCTAAGCCTTTGTTTTTATTAAGCCTTCTTTCGAGGTCTTCCGTGAAAGCGTCCCGCTGCATTTCCTTATTTTTATCCCTTCCGAAGTCCTGTTTTTGTTCCTGCTCTTTAAGGTTTTCGGTTTCGGGGCTTAAGGTCTTTTCCTTTTCCTGGGTTTCGGTTTTCAGGTTCTTGGTTTGTGCCTTTCGCTCCTTTTCAAGCCGTTCTCTTTCCTCGAGTTCTGCCTTAAAATCAGGAACAGCTGCCTTTTTTTTAAGCTCGTTAATAATTTCCTCATTAACCTCGAGGTCTTGCTTTATCCCCTCTTTCTCGGATTTTGAGTAGAACTTTCCCAAAAACCCGTCTGCTCTTTTCTTTATTTTTTCGTTAAAACCTTCAACGCACACTATTTCTCCCTTAGTTACTTTTTTAAGCTTATTTTCTTTTAGTTGTATTGCCCGCTCGAAAAGCTTTCGCTTGCGCTCCGAGACATACTGAGCAAACAGCGGGTATCTTTCGGCGTATTCATTAAACATTTTCCCGCCGTCCCCGCGCTTTTCCGCTTCCTGCGCCCTTTTTGCCGCAGCTGCAACCCATTTGGGATAATGCTTTATCGACTTGCCGATTCCCTTCATTTGACATTTTATTTTTAACTCCGCTTCGATAAAATTCTTAATGTCTTTTTTAACTGAATCTAATAAAGCCGGGTCTTGAAACTCCCGAATGGCTTTGAAATTAGCGTCCACATTCGAGTAGGCGATATGGACGTGCGGATTTTTAAAGTTTTCCGACTTGTGGAGAGCCGCGCTGAAAGCATAGCAGCTCGAAAAATAGCGGGTTTGCAAGGTTGAAAGCAATTTCTCGACTTTGGAAGGATTGTTTAAAATTTCTTTGGGTAAGGGGATAACGAACCGCCGCTGAATTACGCCGTTTTTCTGCCGCAAATTCGCTTCAATTTCGGCGTATTTCTTTTTTCCCTCTGCCGGCGTATCGCCGAAAGCGACGACGCACTCCTTATCGCGCTCGATGTATTCCGTGAAGGCTCCGCTCCGGCCTTTATTTTCAATTCCCTTGACTCTCGACACCTGCGCTGATATATTCCACGTCTTAAGCCCCTTAAACCCGCCCTTGGATGTCAAGCCGTGGGCTCCGCCGAGCCTGATTTTCTGGTTTTCTTTTTTCGGCGGGCGCGTGTAACCCGAATCCCAACCTGCCATGAAGTCGCATTTTCTCGGTATTCTTCCCATTATTTATACCCCTGACCGGGATTGTTTAAAGGATTGAAATTTTAACTCCAGTTCGTCCGGCGAGATTTCATTGCCGAAATATTTCACGCATAACCCGCCCATTATAAATTTTTTATGGTCCGCAATTTTCCGGAGTTTTATTTTTGCGGCATGGGCAGCCTGCTCGGCATAGCTTTTTTTAAGCTCCGCAAGTTCGACTTCGAGCCTAAGCCTCTCATCGTGCAGCCTGGAGTATTCCTCCCGGTCAGTTTTTTTAACCTCTCGCATTTTATTTTTAACCTCCGTCAACTTTGCCGAAATTTCTTTCCTTTTTGTCATTGTTTTTCTCCTCACTATTGCCTTTAATTTTTCTGGTTAATGGTTTTCTATTAACCTGCCTTTAAAAACCGATTTAAAACGACACAGCACCACAAATTTAGTGCGCAGGGGCAGTTAATTTTTTACCCAACAATCCTTTTTTCAATCTTTCGGATATTTTTAGCTTTTCTTCTTCCGATAAAATTCTTCTTTTTTTGTTTGGATTCGGATTGTAAGGTTGGAAAGCGTATAACGAGCAATTCTTACTTAAACAGTCTAATTCTTTAGGGTCTGCTCCTTCGAGATAGCAAACATAACATTGCGCAAGTATCGCTTCCTTGTGCGAAAGCTGCCCCCCGCTTTTGAATTTAATGTATTCGTTTTTGCCTTGCCTGGTGATTAGTGCTTCCATTTTTTTAACTCCTTTTTTAGTTTTTTGTTTTCATTTTTCGTCCTTATCCGTTCCGTTTCCTTTTTTTCCGAGCTCCTTTAATTGCCATTCCACAATCGATATTCCGTCTTGCATTTCTTTTTTTAATTCCCTTAAAATTTTTGAAACTTTTTTAATCCTCTCTGCCTTGTTAAGCTTAAAGTCTGGATTCCTCGAGTATTCCACAACCAATAAAAAGTCCTCGATATAATCCAATAATTGCACTTGAAGGTCATAAAAACCGGATTTTAATATTTCTTCTTTCATCTTTTTATCCCCCTTAATTTTTTTCATTTTTTTGTGTTTTTTTATCAAGTTTGTTGATTTTATGCGCCTTTGAGGGTGAATAGCCGCTATTCACCTTTGATTTTTTATCCCTGCCTGTTGCCTGAATCGCTTTATCAAGTTTGTAAACTTTTTTATAGATTTTCAGAGCCTCCCGCCGGTAATACTGCCCTGAACCGGCCGTTTGCGGTATAGGAACATTGTTTGATTGCGGCATAACCGCGCCTAAAGCCCGTTTTATTGTAAATGCTTTTTGAGCAGCGGTTATCGGATTAATCCAGACAAATCTAAGCGGCCTAAACGATACCTTAAACATACCCCCGAATAAAATAAATAATAAAATTACGACCGAAACTATAATAATTTTGCCCCGCGGGGTATTCAGGCCTTTTCTGTCTGCGTATTCTCCCAGCATGGCCGCCGCAGATTTAAGTTTTTCGTTGCCGACTTTTTCAAATTCTTCAAGCCGGTTTTCAATTTTAGTCGCCTGGGCATTTATTTTTTCTTTAATTTTCATTATTTACCTCCTTTGCCTGCCGCTCTTTTAATCTCGCCTACTGTTTTACTTGCCGTCCTTCCGCCGCCGCCTGATATTTTATTAAAGGAATTTATAACCGGCGCTATAACGGCCGTTATTGACATATTAGGCATACCGCTTACTATCTCGCCCGCTATAGAGGGAATTTTAGTTACCAAATACCCGAACATCAACAAAATAAAGGTATAAATGAGTTCGTTGATAATGCTATATAAATTGTATGAAGCTTTTGCATTCAGCGCATGAATGTAATTTAGAAGTGTGTTGTTCATGAACAAGGAAAACATTTTCAGGACGACAAATACTAAAAAATATGAAATAGCACTCGTTAACAAGAATTTCAACCAGCCGTTCCAAAGGAACTCTAAGGGTTTAAAAATCATAAACGGAACAAATATATAACCGCTGACCAAAGCAACGACAATGTAAGCTTCTATAATAAATATTGTCCCGGCGACCAATAAAAACGCTATAATCAGGACTATTATGCCGGCAAAATATAAAATCACGCTCGGAACAATCGAAAAAAAGTTCCAGATACTTCCCGTCGAAACTAAGGCAAACTGTTTCAAAAGGATATTATAAAAGTCATAAAAAACATTAACAAATAGGCTCATCGGATCCGTCACGCCGCCCACGCGCTGGCCAAGAGAGTAAAACATATTCACCGTCCCAACGAAGAATAGATTATAGCCAGCGAGCATACCTCTGACAAACATAATTAAAAACGCAAACAGCATAAATTCTTTGATTCCTTTATCGCCAAAAAGTAGATTCTGAATAATCCAGACCATCAAAGATATGACCGCAAGATACGCGAATAACTGCCCTGAAATATTAGTCAAGCTTGCGGCTTCCGCCGGACCGGCTTTAAGTAGATTATGCTCGATCGAATTTAATTTATTAAATCCGAGCGTTTTGTTCGTTACATTATTTATTTTTGCGGAAGCGGCGTAAGCTTTGCCCTGGCCAAGAGAGTAAAACCCCGCTATTAAGATTAAGATTAAGATTAATTTCTTCATACTTTTACCTCATTTTAATATGTTAATTTCGGCGGTTTAGGTCGAGGAAGATATGCCTTCGCTGCCGAGGAACAGTTATTTAGACGTGCCGCTGACGAAGCACCGTCGGGTTCTTGGTTTTGCCAGCCCGGATAATGTTTATTGCACCATTTATAAACTTTTAATGCTGTTTTTTTATGTTTAAAATAATAATAAACAGAATGGTCTTGTAATACGGTTTTTTTCGCGCAACCCGAAAGGCCGAAAGCGAAAAACCCCGCTATTAAGATTAATAATAATTTTTTCATTTTTTTTTAACCTATTTTAAAAATTGAGTAGAAATGTTTTGGATTGGCAAATATTGAGAAAACCAAGCCAATAAACAACACGTAAAGACAATCGCTATATCACATATTTTTTTATTTTTAAAATAAAATTCTTTAATTTTTAGCATTTTTTGCCTCCTATTTACCGATTCCAAAATTTGTTACTGCTGGATATGTCCCGAATGGCGAGCCGGAGTTAGAATAAGATATAAGAGCAGGCGGAACGTAAGTTGACTTCGCGGCCCCAGTTACCGCCGGCTGCGAATCCTGCGTTCCCGCCTGGACGGCCTGAAGTTTCGCCTGCTCCGCCAATAATTTGTTTGACTGGTTTACTTCCTCCGTTAAAGCCACTACGGCCTGTCCGGTAGCCTGCTGAGCGCTTACGCTTCCGTGGGCGGCGGCGATGTTAGAACCGAGTTGGCTTATTAGGTTCTGGTTCTTCTGAGCGTTGCTGAGGACGGACTGGGCGTATCCGGCGGTCTGCATGGCCTGAGTATTCGCGGTATTGTATTGATTTTGAAGGGCGGCCGTCTGGCCGGAATATGTCGAAAGATTAAGGCTTTGCGACCCGTAAGTGGTTTGATAGTTTTTCATAAACCCTTGCATTACCGGGTTGCCGTTTTCCATATTTATAATATTAGTCATAGAAGCTTCTTCAGCCGTAAGCGAGTTTTTAAGTCCTTCGAGTTCGTTTGCGGGCATCATGACCGTGCTTTCAATGTTGTTTACCGCTCCGATTAACTGCGAGGACTCCTGCTGGAGGTTTTGGATCTGGTTTATTAATTGCTGGCCTTGCCTGACATACTTAAGCGCGGAAAGTTCAACTTCAATTTTAGACTCGGCCGCCTGAATTACGGCATTTGCCCGCGTAATGTCCTGAATGACGCTCGACACCCCAATCTCGATTGGGTCAGTTACGACGATTTGGGCGGAAGCCGTAAACGGCATTAAAAAGAAAAACCCGAAAACAAAAATAACCAATATTTTTTTCATTTTTTTTTACCTCGATAAAAATTTGAATTCTATATTGTGTTAATATATTACTACAATTAATTATATAACTAAAAAAATAATTGTCAAGTTATTTTTTCTATTTTGTAGAAATATTTTATTTTTATTTTAAAGATTTTGCTCAAGACAGCACTCGTTCCGAGTGCAAATCGCTTTTTAGCGATTAACCTGCGGTGCTAAAATATTTGTGTTAATTTTTTTTATAATGTGTTATAAAATTAAATATCATGGCTAAATATAAACCTCTTTTAACAAAATCTGAAATATCTTTTATCGATAGATTAAGAAAAATAAGGATTGAAAAGCATATAACACAGGAAGAACTTGCTAAAAAAGCGGGGGTTCCAAGGGTTTTTATTGCCGAGCTTGAAAAATACTATAAAAAACCAAAAAAACAATATGTCTCTAAAATAGCTGCGGCGCTGGAATATCCGGCTGATAAACTGGATTATTTTTTTAAAAGCGCAAAATTCGATAAATTCATTTTTGAAGAAAGAACAGCACCTATTCCTTTAAGCAGGGATATTATAAAAACCAGGGAAGAGTTTGAACGGTTAAGTTTGGAATCTTACATTTTTTTACCCTATAAGCTAATCGATTTTATATCTTATCAACTTCAAGGTAATTTCTACGCTTATATTATGCCTGATGAGTCAATGCAGCCCTTAATTAAAAAAAACGATATTGTGTTAATTAAATTTATCGATATCGACTTTAAGGATTTAGACGAAAGAATAAACAATATTACGGCAGCCGCTGTCAATATGAAAACCGGTCAGGAAATAATTAGGAATTATAATAGCCATGTTTTAGATAAATTTATAGATTCCGGGCGGATCCACGAAAATATGCCGGACATCTCTCTGAACCCGGTAAATCCGGAATTTATTTCAATATCGTTTGCCATTAAGAATAACAAACCTCGCACATGGAAAATAAAAGGCCTCGTCGTGGCCGTTATTAGCGAAAAAATACTAATCGATGATACCGACGGAGTTATTTTAAAAACATTTGATATGTAATAACCTGCGTCATACAGGCACATCGTAAACCCAATAACCGCAAGCCTTTAACGGCGAACTATATGACGCAGAGTATTGTCAACACTGTTGACAATACGGAGAATCATATAGGCACACCTCAAAACCAAGAACGGCAAGACTTGGACGGCGAAA
>JAMDCP010000004.1 GCA_023489335.1 Deltaproteobacteria bacterium
TACCCTTCTTTCCCCCCATAACCATAATGAATCCATGTATTATAATGGTCAGTAATATTAAGAATACCGTGAATAAGATTCCCAAAACCAGCAAAAGAAAAATAATCCCGATTACAATGAAAAAATCGATTGTGTTTTTATCGGTAAAAAAAAGGGGTATCTTTGGTAAAATTGCATAATTTTTGTAAAAACCTATTTTAAAAAAGAATATGTCCCAAAAAAAGGAAAATACCAAATTAATATATGTAAATATTATTGCATAAAAATATGGATGCAAAATTCCATTATTATTTTCGATATTATTTAGTTCTTTAAAAAAAACTTCCGGAGTAAAAAGAGATTTTTTCCATGTCAAAAACAATGCTTTAAAAAAACCGGTTTCTTTTATTTTATCAAAATCAACCATTATATCCCTCCATCCCCTTTTTTTATTTTATATTCCTTATAACCCTTCTTTAGTGAGTTTATAGGTTATACTATCCGCTAAAGCCTGATAAGAAGCCTCGATTATATTTTCGGACACCCCAAGAGTGGTCCACTTATCTTCCTTATCCGACGATTCTATTAATACTCTGACATAAGATGCCGTCCCTGATTTGGTTTTATTGCTAATAACCCTAACCTTAAAATCGGTTAACTTCATTTCGCTTAATATCGGATAAAACTTCAAAAGGGCTTTTCTTAGGGCGTTGTCAAGCGCATTAACGGGTCCGTCTCCCAGCGCAACGGTATGTTCCGTCTTACCCTGAACTTCTATCATAACCACAGCCTCGCTAAAGATATTGTTCTCTAAAGATAAAGGCAGCGAACCCGTATTATTAATATTGGAAAGATTTGCGGGATTAAGCGGATTTTTTTCCGTATTTACCCTGAATGCAAGCAGCTTAAAGTAATTTTTTGCCTTTTTTGATAAATACTTATCCATAAGTATTTTAAATGAACCGTCGGCGCTTTCAAAGTCAAAACCGCCCCAATCAAGCTCTTTTATTTTATTAAGCAGTTCGGCTTCTTCCGAAATCGTCAGTTTGCTTAAATCTATCCCCAGTTCTTTAGCTTTTGCCTCGATATTGCTTTTGCCAGATAAATCGGATATTAAAAATCTTCTATTGTTGCCGATAGCCGCCGGTTCGATATGTTCATAAGATGAAGGATTTTTAAGCACCGCATTGGCATGCATTCCGGCCTTATGGGCAAATGCGCTCTCCCCGACATAAGGCATATTTTTAACAGGCATATTATTGGATATCTCATCGACTAAACGACTTACTTTAACAAGGCCTTTGAGTTTTTCTTTCCCTATAACATTAAATCCCAATTTTAGTTCTAAATTTGGGATTATAGATGAAAGATTGGCGTTTCCGGTTCTTTCCCCATATCCGTTTATAGTCCCCTGAACATGCCTTATGCCGCACATGACGGCGGCAATGGTGTTAGCAACGGCGCAATCGGTATCGTTATGGGTATGTATTCCCAGTTTAGACAAATCCACTTTATAATAAGATTTAAGCCTTTCGATTACTTTTGATATTTTATGGGGTAAAAAACCGCCGTTCGTGTCGCACAAAATCACCTTTTCCGCTCCGGCCTCCAGAGCAATTTTTACCGATTTTACGGCATATTCCTCGTTATGTTCGAAACCGTCAAAAAAATGTTCTGCGTCAAACAATATCCTTTTTCCTGCCGCTTTCAGGAAATTAATGGAATCTGCTATGATATCCAGATTCTCGTTTAACGATATTTTTAAAACGGTTTCGACATGTAAATCCCAGGATTTCCCAAAAATAGCGGCATAATCAACAGGCATATCGCTTAATGTCCGCAAGTTAGCATCGTCTTTTGCCGCCGTATTTTTTCTCCTTGTACTGCCAAATGCTACCAATTTGGAATTTTTAAATCCCTTTTTTGCCGCAAGTTCAAAAAATTTTCTATCTTTTGGATTTGAAGACGGAAAACCCCCTTCTATAAAGTGCACCCCTAATTCATCGAGGATACCTGCAATCATTAATTTGTCGTCTATCGATAAAGAAAACCCCTCCCCCTGGGTTCCATCCCTTAATGTTGTATCATAAACCTCGATAAACTCCCTTTTGTTATAATCGTTATTATGTTTCATATAATATTTATTTATTTACTTATTCTTTTTCTTTTCCAACTTTCCATTATCGGTACTTTTCCCAAGATTAAACGCCTCATGCAATACTCTTGTGGCAAGCTCCGCATATTTTGCATCGATAATGCACGATATTTTAATTTCCGATGTTGAAATCATCATTATATTAATATTTTCTTTGGATAAAACCGAAAACATCGTTGAAGCCGTCCCATAATGGTTTCTCATGCCAACCCCTATAACCGATATTTTGGCAATCCTGTCATCGCTGATGACCTCCTCTGCGTTAAGCTCTTTTGCAACTCCGTTTGTTATATCTATTGCATTTTTTAAATCCTTCTTTGAAACCGTAAATGTTAAATCAGTCAACCCGTGAACGGATATGTTCTGGATAATCATATCAACTACTATATTTGCATCCGATATTTTCGAAAAAATCTTTGCGGCAATCCCTGGTTTATCGGGAATACCCCTTATAGATATTTTTGCTTCGTCTTTATCACATGCAACGCTTGATACCTGTAATTCTTCCATATTTTCCTCATCTCCTAAAAATTTGATTTGGGTCCCCGGGCCTTCCACAAATGTTGATTTTACGAACAAATTTACCTTATATTTCATTGCAAATTCGACGGACCTGATCTGCAGTACTTTTGCTCCTAAGCTTGACATTTCTATCATTTCATCGAAATAAACCACATCTAACCTTCTGGCATCGGGTACTACCTGCGGGTCAGCCGTATAAACGCCGTCCACATCGGTATATATATCGCACCTGTCGGCTTTAAGTGCGGCAGCCACCGCAACAGCCGTGGTATCCGAACCGCCTCTTCCTAAGGTAGTAATAAATCCTTTCGAATCTACTCCCTGAAAACCGGCAATAACGACAACTTTACCGCTTTTAAGCCCCATTCTTATATTATGAACATCTACGCTGGCTATTCTTGCCTTTCCGTGAGACTCATCCGTTGTTATCCTTACTTGATGGCCGAGAAGCGGAATCGAACCTACGCCCGCGTTTCTCAAGGCGATAGAAAGCAGCCCGGAACTTACCTGTTCCCCGCTCGATATAATCATGTCCGTTTCTATATCGCCCTCTGCGCCGCCCATTTTCATTGCCAAATCTAAAAGCCTGTTGGTTTCACCGCTCATAGCGCTGACCACGACAACCACATCGTTGTTATTTTGTTTTTCTTTTATCACCCGCCCGGCAACCTGTTTTATCCTATCTATGCTGCCCATCGATGTCCCGCCGAATTTTTGAACGATTAAAGCCATAAATTTATTATCCTTTTTTAGTTTTTCTTTGCCGTTCTCGGATTAACCTTATGTATTGCCTCGCCTATGGAATCCAATGCAGACTCCGGAACAATTTCCGAAAGCGTCGGATGAGAGTGGATCGTCGCTTCTATGTCAAAAACCGTTCCGCCAAAATGCATATAGGATGCGATTTCGGCGATTAGTTCCGGAATATCCGCTCCGCTTCCCGTTGCGCCCAAAATCCTTTTGGACTTCCCGTCCGTTATAACCTTCAAAAAACCTTCGCTTTCTTCCATGGCAAGCGCCATTCCGTTTGCCGCATACGAAAAACGGCCGACATTATAATCCAAACCTTCCAGTTCCTTATCGCCCTCTTTTAGGCCGACCGTCCCGATAGGCGGATTTGTATATATCGACCATGGCAATACCGAATAGTCTTTTTCCTTAATAATGCCTGCAATATTATCCGCCGCTATAATTCCGTCATAAGAAGCTTTGTGCGCCAGCATAGGTCCGTCTATTATATCGCCGCAGGCATAAATCCCCTTAACTGCGGTCTCGTTATGGCTGTCAACCTCTATTTTACCTCTTTTATCCATTTTGACGGCTAATTCTTCCAAACCCAATCCATCGGTATTTAGTTTTCTTCCAATAGAGACAAGGACTTTATCTGCCGTAAATTTTTCTCCGCTTTTCAAATAAACCGTTGCCCCTTTATTTCCAGGGGTAGGCTCGATACTTTCAACCTCCACGGATGTCATAATATCGATATTGCGAGATCTAAAGGTTTTTTGAACAAATTTTGAAATATCTTTGTCTTCGGTAGATAATATAGACGGCAAAAGCTCTATCATTTTTATATCGGAACCAAACTCGCTAAAAATATTGGCAAACTCGCAGCCGATAACCCCTGCCCCGATTATGATTAAAGACTTCGGTATCTCTCTAATCGCAAGAATCTCGTCCGATGTCATTATATTTTTATGGTCTATATTAAAAGACGGTATCATAAAGGGCGATGAACCTGTGGATATAATTACATTCTTTGCGGACACTTCAGTTTTTAATCCGCCTGCCGAGGTTGAAGTCAATATAAAGCCTGAATTATCGTTATTTTTACCGGTAATTTTTCCAGTACCGTTAAAAACCCTGACATTTCTTGCCTTTAAAAGTTTTTCGACTCCTCCGACTAAGGTTGAAACAACCTTTTCTTTGTAATCTATTATATCATTATAATTAACGCTAAATCCATCTATTGAAAATCCGTATTCGGGCTTCTTTAACTTGCTTAAATACTTTGCTTTGGAATATATCACCTTTGTGGGAATACATCCCTTATTAAGGCAGGTGCCGCCAAATTTTTCCTCTTCTATGACAGCGGCAGATAACCCGTTAATAGCAGATTTTAAGGCGCTTACATATCCAGCCGGACCTCCGCCCACAATACAAACATCAAAATTATCCAACTAATACTCCTCCGATATAAAATATTCTTTGTTATATTTTCTATAAAATTTTTTCTATTTTTATATGCCTTTTATTTTTAAAACTTTCGCCGCTTTTGCCTTCTTTTCCTATTGCAATATCCACCTCATAATAATTGCCTTCTATATATTTTTTATAATCCATAGGGATTTTATCCGTCCATTCGGCAATAGTTATTGCTCCGTTTGACAAAGAATCAAAAAAACCGCAATTCTCCAATTCATCCTGCCGTTTTAGGCGATAAAAATCAAAATGATTAATAGTAACATTACAGTTATAACTATTCATAATAGTATATGTGGGGCTTAAAATATAACCTCCGCCCGCTTCTTTCTCATTACAAAAAAAATCCACTATACCGGATGTAAATTTTGTTTTTCCGGCGCCCAGATGTCCCGTTATGGATACAAAATCAAACGGCTTTAAATTCCCGGCAAATTCTCTGGCTATCATTTTAGTTTTTTGCGGTGAATTTGATTGAAATTCCTGCACTTTTATTGGTTCTCTTTTTTGGAAGACATTGATTTAATAATATCATACCTTGAGACAATGCCGATAATCTCCATATCGTTGTTTACCACTGGAATGGAATAAAACTTTTTATCGGCCATTATCGTTGCAATATTAAATATATCCTCATCTTCTTTTACGGAAAATACATTTTTATTCATTATATCCTTTATCTTTGTTGCGGTTATTTTCTGCACATCGTCTTTAAAATGCTTTGAACTGCCCAAATAAAAAATACTGTCGAAAATTGTAAAAACCGTAGGTATGTGAAGATTGGCATCCTGATATACAAGGTCGGTTTCCGATACTATTCCGGTCAATTTTTTATTTTCGTTAATTACGGGAATTGCGTTTATTTTATATTCTAAAAATATATCCGCCGCTTTTTTTATTTCATCTTCTTCGCCCACAACAACAACATTTTTTGTCATTATATCTTTTACCTTAAGCATTTTTACCCCTCTTATTAATTTTAATTATTAATGTCGATAAATTTTTACTTTGCATTAGCATCAAGATTCACGCAAGGTTTCGCTTCTTAACTTCTTCATTGCATAGGGAATATTATCGGCAATTTCTGCGGCTCCAACCCCAAAATCACCGCATCTTAAACTTAAATCTCTCGCAGAATAGACAATTAAATAAGAGGCGGCTCTCGCTGCGTTATATAACGGTATTCCCTGACAGGCAAACGAACCTGCAAGACCGCTCAAAACATCGCCGCTTCCGCCGCTTGCCATAATAGGAGAATGTTTAACCTGCACGCTGGCATCCATGCCGTTTTTATCGAAAATATACATGCTCGAACCCTTAAGAATTAAATATACCCCGAACTCCTTTGCAAAATCTAATCCAACTTTCAGCGGATTCTTTGCTATAATTTCCCTGCTTATCCCAGTCAATCTTTCCATTTCTTTAAAATGTGGGGTCAACACGATATCGTTTTTGCCCTTAATATCCTTTAAAAGTCCTAAATCTTCCGATAAAATATTTAAAGCATCTGCATCAAGAATTACCGGCGCGTTTATAATATTGGTTAACAGCCTGTGTAAAAATAGCTTGGTTTCCGCATTTAAACCGATACCGGGACCTATTACGACAGCGGTTTTGCCTTTTAACGCATTATCTATTATATCTACCGCGCTCTTTTCCGTAAAAAATCCTTTGCCGCCGTCAAAAGCCGGATATGTCATAATCTCCGTAGTTTTTACTTCCATAATGTCATTTAATTTCGACGGAATTGCCGCCGTCACAAGACCTGCCCCGCCCTTAAACCCCGATAAAGACGCCATATACGCCGCCCCGCTTTTTCCGTAACTTCCGGCAATGACAAGCAAATGACCGTAGTCAAATTTTGTGGCAACAGGATTTCTTTCGGGCAGATAAGATAAAATATCCTCCCCGGATAATATTTCAACCCTGGAACAATGTTCTTCGAGCAGTTTTTTAGGCTGATTTATGTCGATTAAAATTATCTTTTCATCTAATAAAAGCTTTTCCCCTTCGTTGATATAAAAGCCGGCCTTTAAGCCCCCAAAGGTAAAAACCTTTTTTATGTTGTTTTTTATAGCGGCTCCCATAAATTCTCCGCTATCAGCGTTTAAACCGCTTGGAACATCGATGCATACAATATCTATTCCGTTTATTGTACTCTTTTTATCTATTAATTCTATAATCTCCTTATAATAACCGTTTATTTCCCTGTTTAATCCAACGCCGAATATTGCGTCAACAATGATTTTCGCATCTTCGAGAAGAGCGGATAACGCGGGTAACTGCCCCTGCTCCGAAATTTCTATAATTTCGCCGCCCAAATTAGTTAAAATATCTAAGTTTGTTCCCGCTATCCCTTTATATGAATCCTTACCCGCCAAAATTACAGTTTTTATACTGAACCCGCCGTTAAAAAGATAACGGGATAAAACTAATCCGTCCCCTCCGTTATTGCCCTTGCCGCAAATAATGATTATATTCGCCTTTTTTAAGAAACTTTCACCGTATAATTTTAATAGCTCTCTATAACACCCTCCCCCGGCATTTTCCATTAATATGCTTTCGGGATATCCAAAAGCGGAGTAACATTCTTCGTCTATTTTTTTAAAATTTCCGGAAAAATACAGTTTCATTTTATAACCTTTTATCTTTTTATAGCATTTCTATTATCACAAAAGCACAGGCAAATCCATCTTCATGGGTTATGCTCAGATTTACGGCATCCAATTTTTTTTTAAACTTTTTATAAATTAAATCTCTAAGATTTTCGTCAATTTTAATATACGGTTTTCCATTTTTATCATTTAAAACCGATATTTTATTAAACGGCATCGTAAAAAGGCCGCCGCCGACCGCCTTTAAAAAAGCCTCTTTTGCGGCAAAAAATCCCGCTGTTTTTCTAATGGCCCTTTCTTCATTTTTATTTTTTATTTCTCCTATTATTATAAACTCCTCCTGGGAAAACACCCTTTTAAAAAATCTTCCCCCCCTGCGGCAAAGTATTTTCTTTAATTTTTCTATCGAAACCAGATCAACCCCTATCCCTTCTATCAATTTTTAATTTCCCCAATATTTTTTGATACGGTGTTTTTTAATTTTGAAAGTTCGGCAGATTTTATTATGTTTAACATTTCTTTTACGGCGGTACCGAGCCCGACAAACAATGAATGGGAAATAATGGAAAAACCGATATTAAATTCGAAAATACCGTCAAGAAGGGCAACGCCATATATATTTTTATAATCCAACCCGTGCCCTGCATTTACTTTTAGTTCGATTCTTGAAGCAAAATCTATAGCCGCTTTTATCCTCCCAAGTTCGGCCGATTTCTCATTTTGCCTAATTTTATTTGCATAGCTTCCCGTGTGAATCTCGATATAGTCAAACCCCGCCTTTTTAGCGGCCTCGACCTGCTTTAAATCAGGCTCTATAAAAGCTGATACCTTAATATTTTTAGAGTTAAATTCTTTATTTATTTCTTCATATTTTTTTATATCGTTTAAAACATTAAGTCCGCCTTCGGTTGTGAGTTCCTGCCTTCTTTCGGGAACAAGGGTAACGCTTCCCGGCATAACTTCCAGAGCTATTTTTATTATATCGTTTTCCGCCGCCATTTCTAAATTAAGCCTTTTTGTTAACGAGGATATTAACCTTACATCCTCATCCCTTATATGTCTTCTATCCTCTCTTAAATGACAGGTTATATTAAACGCTCCTGCTTCCAGCGCCACAAAAGCCGCATGCACGGGGGAAGGAAAAATCTCGCCCCGGGCATTTCTCAGTGTTGCCACATGGTCAATATTAACGCCAAGTTCCATTAGTTAAATCCCGTTATTTTTGCAATAGAAGTTTTCATTAGAGGTTTGGATTAATTATTGTTTTTAAAATAATTTTCTATTTCTTCCTTAATCTCAAGTCCGATTTTATTTATTTCGTCATAATCTTCGCCTTCTACAAGCACTCTCAAATAGTTTTGGGTTCCCGAATATCTCACGAAAATTCTTCCTCTATCCTTTAATACTTCGGTAAAATAAGCAATTTTTTCACTTACTTTCGGCAGCTCCGCTATGTCTTTCTTATATGGCACATCGATATTAAACAGGGTCTGGGGGTAAGGGGCAAAAATCTTTCTTAATTGCGAAAGGGGCAGTCCCGACCTCACCATAACGGCCAGAAGTTTTAAAGCGGATATTATGCCGTCCCCCGTGTTAATATTATCTAAAAATATAATATGTCCCGACTGTTCCCCGCCCAAATTATATCCATTTTTAAGCATTTTTTCCATAATATACCTATCTCCGACATCCGCATAAATGGTCTTAATACCGTTCTTTTTTAATAACAGCTCAAGGGCTATGTTAGACATCGGGGTCGTAACAATTCCGTTGTTTTTCAATAAACCCTCTTCCTTCATATATATGGAGCATATAGCAAGAAATTCATCTCCTAAAAGAATATCGCCGTTCTCGTCGCTAAAAATTACCCTGTCGCCGTCTCCGTCAAAAGCTATCCCGATATCCGCGCCATTTTTTTTAACTAATGAGCTTAAATTTTGCGGATGCATAGAGCCGCAATTTTCATTGATATTTAACCCGTCTGGGTTAACGCTGTCCAATATTACCGTTGCCCCCAGTTCCTCGAAAACCTCCGGCGCAGCCTTGTAAGTCGCCCCGTTAGCACAATCTATAACCATTTTAAGGCCGCCTAAGGTTAAATTTTTTGGAAAGGATAATTTAGCAAAAATAACATATCTGCCGGTCGCGTCATCTATTCTATGCGCCTTTCCGATGTTTATTCCCGTGGGCATGGCTTCCTCTAAACCCCTCATGGATGAAAAAAATAACCCCTCTATTCTCTGCTCTATTTCATCGTCAAATTTACATCCGTTACTGCCAAAAAACTTAATGCCGTTATCATAAAATGGATTATGGGATGCGGAAATAACCACGCCGGCATCGGCTCTCATACTTGAAGTTATAAAAGCAACCCCCGGAGTCGGCATCGGACCCACTAAATAAACATCGGACCCCATGGCGCAGATACCGGATGAAAGCGCAGTTTCCAGCATATAGCCCGAAATTCTGGTATCTTTTCCTATAACTATTTTTAGTTTTTTTCCACCGGACTTTAAAACGCTAACTAAAGCCATTCCCAGCTTTAAAGCAACCTCTGATGTCAAAGGATGCCTATTTGCCTGTCCGCGAACACCATCGGTACCAAATAATTTCCCCATATTTCGTTTACCTTCCTTTCCCGTTGCCCCGAAATTGCCGGCGGAAACTTCATTGCCTAATTCCCGCCATCATTTTCTTTGCTATTATTTTACCAATCTATTTTGACTTAACGATTGTAAGGCTGACATTGACCTTTTTATTATACAAAATTTTTACCAATTTTGTAGGTTTTCTTAGCGAGACCATTAACAATTCGCCTTTTTTATAATGACTCAAATCTATACTCTGAGTGGTGATAACCGAAAGGTGTCCGACTATGTCTTTAGGGCCTTTAACCTTAATATATTGAGGAAATATATTGATATTTTTTAAATAATAACCGGTTTGGAGTTTTCCGGTAGTTATCGGCAATACCTTTACATACCTTATAATAACCCTGCTGACCATAACGGGTATTATCTTTGGATGTATATTTATTACCCTTATACCGGAAGGAAGGTCTAAATATGACCCGCTTAATACAATTGTATTCTTTTTGCCGAGAAGCGAGCTTCCGTCAATTTTAAAAAAAATTTTTTTATTTAGTTTCCCCAGAGCAATTTTTGAACCTCGCAATTTAACATGAATATTGTTCGGCAATATATTGCTTATGGCGTAGCCCTTCGGAAGAGGATGGATAATTAATCCTGCGGTATAAATAACATCGTGTTTTTTACCGCCGATTACATAAGCCCAGATAATAATAGCAATACATAAAGAAAGCAGTTTTAGCCAAAAATTCTTTTTTAATAAATTTTCTATATTTTTATTCATTTTTTATTCATCGTCTAAAATTAATTATTTTTCATCGGCTTTTCCGAATAAAAGTTCGTAGATTGTTTTTATCAAAGGTTGTTTACTCTCATGCTGATAATTTAGGTTTTTCAGAAGCAGATTTCTTAAATCATCGCTGCTTTTAATTTTTTCAACCTTTTTAGGCTGCACAACCACAATATTTCCCGTTTCTTCCGAAATTACGATTGAAAGAGCGTCGGTAAGTTCGGAAAGTCCAATTGCAGCCCTGTGTCTTGTACCGAATTTTTTACTGATATCCTCTTCGGCCGATAAAGGCAAATAACAGGAGGCCGCAGCTATTTTTCCTTTTTGAATAATAACTGCGCCGTCATGAAGCGGTGACGGAGGCGTAAAAATGCTTATTAAAAGCTCTTTCGAAACGATAGAGTCTAGTTTAGTCCCTATTTTCAAATAGTCGCCAAGAAATACATTTCTTTCGAAAACTATAATTGCGCCGATTCTTTTTGAGGCTAATTCAAAAACGGCTTTTGAAGTTTCCTCTATAAGTCCGACCCTTTCCAATTTATTTTGCGCAACGGCAAACGGGTTTTTCCCGACCTCGATTAACCCCCTTCTTATCTCGTTTCTAAAAAGGACGATAATTACTATTATAATCGAACCCAAAAAATTTCCGAATATGTACTCGGTAGTATAAAGTTTAAGAGCGACGGCGACTAAAAATATCGCAAAAATTATTATAAGCCCTATTAATACATGGAACGCGCCCGTTCCTTTAATAAGTATTATTGCCCTATAAATAATAAAGGCGACGATTATTATATCTAAAACATCCCGCCATCCAAAGCTTTGTAAAATGGAAATCATTTTTTATTTTTTACTTTTTTAACTTAATTCGGTTATTTTATCCAGCGCGGCAAAAGCCAGCGCCGTTTGTTTAACATCGTGAACCCTTACTATATCCACCTTTTTTAGTTTCATATAGGATGCAACGGCGACATTGCCGCTTAAAACATCATTTCTATTCTTTCCTGTTACGGCATTAATAAACGATTTTCTTGAAACGCCGCACAAAAGCGGTAATCCTAAGGATTTAAACGATGTAATATCCGATAAAATATTATAATTGTCATCTATTGATTTTGCAAAACCAAAACCGGGATCGATAATTATATTATTTCTGCCATAGCCCCTTTCTTCTAAGTATTCTATTTTTTCATTAAAGTATGTTAAAATATCATAAAAAATATCGTCATAAGCTTTTAAATCTCTTTGCATGTCTTCCGGTGATTTTCCCCGCGAATGCATAAGGATATAAGGGGCGCCTGTCGCGGCTAAAACGCCGGCCATACGCTCTTTGTCATAACCGAGACCGGACACATCGTTGATAATAGATGCGCCTGTTTTTAAAGCTTCAGCGGCAACGCCCGGTTTTCTTGTGTCTATAGAAATCGGCAGATTAATGGTTTTTGACAATTTTTCTATCACGGGACATACCCTGTCTATTTCCACCTGTTCATCGACTTTGAGCGACCCCGGCCTTGTGGATTCTCCGCCTATGTCTATTATATCGGCGCCTTCCCGTTCCAACTCGAAACCCCTTTTGATTGCGGCATCTTTATCAAAATAGTCGCCTCCGTCGGAAAAAGAATCGGGCGTTACATTAAGTATCCCCATAATATATGTTTTCCCGTTAAAAACAATATCGCCTTTGTTGGTTTTTAAGATTTTAGGGTCTTTATTACCTATCGCGGCTAAAATACTTTCCAGATCTTTGGATAGCTCTTTTAATCCAAATTCCTGCGTCTTTATTTTCTTGACAATGATTCTTAATTGAACGGGCGTCCCAAATAAAATACTGTCGGATTCTGCAATCTTTCCGGTAATGACATCCTTATGATTGGCAAGCTCTGCACCTATGCTCAACGCTTCTTGTTTAAGTATGTTTAATGCAGTCGAATTTATATTTTTGAGCTTAATAACGATAAATTTGAGCTTATCCCCCATAATCATTCTGCCTGAGTTGGATACGCCGATATTTATAAGCTCCTGCGCCGCATTTGAGCTATCAAAAATATCTATAAGATATGCTTGCATATTTATACTATTCGGGGACTAATCTCAACATCAAAAAACATTCAAAATTTGTGTTAATTTGCGGTTACGCAGGTAATGCGCGAGACTCGTTCCAGCCTCACGCATATCAAAAGCTAAAATTAATCTTCTATATCTAATCCCTCGCCGCCACCACCAGCCGGGTTAGCTTTATTGCCGCTCTCATCGGGTTTGTAGCCTGGCTTGCGGGCGATAATAATTTCATCTATTTCTTCGCCGTTTAAAGATTCTTTTTCAATAAGCTTGCCGGCAAGGTCGTTTAGTATATCGATATTTTGAGTAAGAATCCCCCGGGCCTTTTCATGATTTTTATAAATAATATCCTGAACTTCTTCGTCTATAGAGACAGCCGTGGATTCGGAGTAGTCTTTGTGCTGGGCAAATTCCCTGCCCAGAAATATCTGCTCCTCCTTTTTTCCGAAGGTGATGGGTCCCAATTTTTCGCTCATGCCCCACTCGCATATCATTTTTCTTGCAATATCCGTAGCCCTTTCAATATCGTTGGAAGCGCCCGTGGTCATCTGGTTAAAAATAATTTCCTCCGCAGTTCTTCCGCCCAATAAAATTGCTACCTCATTTAACAGATATTCCCTGTCGTAGTTATGTTTTTCGTCGATAGGAAGCTGCTGGGTAAGCCCCATAGCCATACCTCTTGGAATTATTGTAACCTTATGAATAGGGTCGCTTCCGGGAAGCATTTTAGCAACAAGCGTATGTCCCGCTTCATGATAAGCGGTTACCCTTTTTTCTTTTTCGCTTATAACCATGCTTCTTCTTTCCGTGCCCATCATAACCTTGTCTTTTGCCTCTTCCAGGTCGTTCATCGTAACGGTCGATTCGTTTTTTCTTGCCGCAAGAAGGGCCGCTTCGTTTACCATATTGGCTAAATCGGCTCCGGAAAAACCCGGCGTGCCTCTGGCTATCACCTTCAAATCGACATCTTTATCTAATGGAATACCCTTGACATGAACCCCTAATATCTCTTCCCTTCCCCTGATGTCGGGTTTTGGAACGACTACCTGCCTGTCGAATCTCCCCGGCCTTAAGAGCGCGGGATCAAGAACATCGGGCCTGTTTGTTGCCGCAATTAAAATAACGCCTTCGTTGGGTTCAAATCCGTCCATTTCGACAAGAAGCTGGTTTAAAGTCTGTTCCCGCTCGTCATGGCCGCCTCCGAGACCGGCGCCCCTGTGTCTTCCGACCGCGTCGATTTCATCGATAAATATTATGCATGGCGCGTTTTTCTTTCCCTGGGCAAAAAGGTCCCTTACCCTCGAAGCGCCGACGCCGACAAACATCTCCACAAAATCCGAACCGCTTATGCTAAAAAACGGAACGCCCGCCTCACCTGCGATTGCTTTTGCAAGGAGCGTCTTACCCGTCCCCGGAGGACCCACAAGCAATACGCCGTGCGGTATCCTGCCTCCCAATTTAGTGTATTTTTTGGGATCTTTTAAGAAATCTACTATTTCCGAAAGCTCTTGTTTTGATTCTTCTATGCCTGCGACATCTTTAAAGGTTATTTTATTGGTGGTATCGGTCATGAGTTTTGCTTTCGATCTTCCGAAAGACATAGCCTTTCCTGCCCCGCCCTGCATCTGCCTCCAGAAAAAATACCAAAAAGCAAAAAGAATAATTATCATCGGCAGCCAGTCTATTAAGAAGCTTAAATACCACGGGGAACCAGGTTTCGGCTTGGCGTCTATCGCTACATTATGTTTTTCGAGAAGGCTTATAAGTCCAGGGTAGCTTGGAGCATATGTTTCAAACTTCTTGCCGTCTTTATAGACCCCGATTATATTATGGGATTCTATGGTAACGCTTTTAACCTTATCGGATTTTATATCTTGCAATAAAGATGAGAATATAACTTTTTGGGTTTTCGGCGGATGATGATTTAACATCGTAAAGATAAAAATCATCAAAAAAATTATAAAAACCCACAATAAAAGGTTTTTTAGTCTTGAATTCAAATTGTTTTAACCTC
>JAMDCP010000005.1 GCA_023489335.1 Deltaproteobacteria bacterium
ATGATGCACTTGAATTTTATCTAAGTTTTTATCGCCTATATTCATATGCATATGCAATATATCCCTTTCCTTTACATAATCCTTAATTTTTTGCCAGTTGTGAATAGATTCCATTTCAATAACATTTTTCCCATCGATATTAACCATGACATTTTTAAACCCGTCGGTCGTCTTTTTGTAATCCCGCAATATTCCAAGGGACGGTTTTTGATTGCCAGGGTTGCCCTTACCGGTTTGCAGCTCATTATTGAAATTATAGACAGACGGCATTTCAGTTATAGAGTATTCCACTTTTTTATAATTATTCGGATGCTTAATTGTAATAATTCCGGGAGAAATGTTATCAGGATTGATATTTATATTATTTTGCTTTAATGAAAAATAGTTTTTTAAAGTTAAATCCGATAATTTAAATTCGTTATTAAAATTATTGTCCGCCCCAAAATTATTTTCCTTTCTTTTAAGATTAATTTCCATAAATTTATCTTTAGACATTATTATGTTTTTAATTGTGGTATTCCTTCCATATGCCGTCATTGATTGAAACGACGCCCCCTGAACTTCCACAAAATTATTTTTAAGAAATATATCATTGTAATTATTTCTGACATCTTTATCGATAAAGCCATAAGTATTGCACAAAAAATCCTCGCCGTTTTTAATTATAAAACCGGCATTCAAAAGCGATTTAATCTCCCGTTCCCCGTTCGCGATATCTTTGAGTTTACTTTTGTTTTCTAAAGAACGAGATAAACCCTCTTTACCTTCATTTTTGATTTTACCGCCTAAAAATTTATTGTCTTCACCGATATTAAGTTCCATTAGGCATTGCTCCTTATCATTTTTCGAACAATATTACGATAAATATTTATGATAAAATTAATATATCATTATAATATTTCAATATTATGACAGTTCTGTTAAATTTGCGTTAAATTTTTGTTAAATTTATGTGTAAAAATGATTAAAAAAATTAGGCAAATATGTTAATATATAACATTGCCGTCATTATTTAAGGCCTAAATATAAATAACAGGATTAAAATTAAAATGAATCAAAAAGGCAGTTTATAAAAAATATGAATAAAAATAATAAGTTATATATTTATAATACCATTGCTTCATCGAAGGAGCTTTTTAAGCCTATCGAGGGGAACAGGGTCTTAATGTATGTTTGCGGAATTACCGCTTATGACCTGTCCCATATCGGGCATGCCCGCGCATACATTACATTTGATATAATATACAGATACTTAAAACGGCTTGGTTATGATGTTATATATGTAAGGAATTTTACCGATATCGACGATAAGATAATTAAAAGGGCGAACGAAGAGAACACCGCCGTAAGTTCGATTTCCGCAAAATATATAGACGAATACCATAAAGATATGAATGCTCTTTCCGTTTTACCGCCCACATATGAACCAAGGGCTACCGAAACCATTAAAGAAATGATTGATTTAATAAAAGGCCTTATAGATAAAGGCCATGCGTACGAGAAAGACGGGGATGTTTTTTTTAGGGTGAACTCTTATAAAGGATACGGAAAACTTTCGCACAAAAACATCGGTGAACTTTTGGCAGGCGCAAGAATCCCTTTAAACGAAGAAAAGGAAAACCTTCTCGATTTTGCTCTCTGGAAGAGGTCCAAGCAAGGCGAGCCGTCATGGGACAGTCCGTGGGGAAAGGGGAGGCCGGGCTGGCATATAGAATGTTCTGCAATGAGTATGAAGTTTCTGGGAGAAACCATAGATATTCACGGGGGAGGGTCCGATTTGATATTTCCGCATCATGAAAACGAGATAGCCCAATCCGAAAGCTATACTGGAAAGAAGTTTGTAAATTACTGGATTCACAATGGATTTGTCAATATAAACAATGAAAAGATGTCCAAATCGCTTAAAAATTTTATTACTGTCAGGGATTTGCTTGAAAGATACCATCCCGAGGTTATAAGGCTTTTTTTTATGTTTACCCATTACAGGTCGTTTATAGATTTTTCGTTTGAGGGGCTTGAAAGCGCAAAACACAGTCTTATGAGGCTTTATCAGGCCATAAATTTATATAAAGGCTTTAAAGATAAGGTAGATAAGGGCAATATTAAGATTAATTATTTAAATAGGGAAACGGAAGAAATTAAAGATTTTAATAACGATTTTTATGATGCAATGAATGACGATTTTAATACCCCTTCGGCTTTATCGGTAATTTTCAACCTTGTAAGAAAAATTAATAAAATTATTAATGATTCTTTATTAAGCGGTTTTATAAATCATAACGATTTAAACTTTTTAGATGAAGCGCTATTATTCATTTCCTTAGTTTCGGACATATTTGGAATTTTAAAAGCAAATCCGGAACTTTTCATTGAAACGAACCTTAAGGATATATCAAAAATATCTTTAACGGAAGAAGAAATACAGGCTTTCATCGAAAAACGGAATATGTTAAGGCAAAAAAGGGAATATAAAATGGCGGACGAAATTAGGAATATGCTGCTGGAAAAAGGGGTATTGCTGGAAGATTCCAATTATGGAACTACTTTTAAAATAATAAACTAATAAAAAGAAGACACTCCCCCTATTATAATGTTAGGATATAAAAGCAGAGCACCCAGAGGGATAAAGCGATGCTTTTATTGGTTGGGGCGGGGTGCGGGGAGGTCTGGGAATATATGAATATTAAAGAAATGGTAGAGGAATTTCTTGTTTGCCCAAAATGCCATGGGCATCTTGAGTTCACATCCTTGCCGGAGGATGACAGGAATGGAATTGAAAATCAGCGAAGCTCAAAAAAGATATTGGTTTGCAATGCCTGCGAAGTGTATTATCCAATAGAGGATGACATCCCGATACTTCTCATAGAAGAAGCCAAAAAAATAAATGAATAATCTGCGAATTAACCCATAAATGGATAATTTTGTAAAAATCAAACAAACTCTGGCGCTTGACAATACCCTTTTTTTAAAAATAAAAGAAAATATTTATGGCGCCGGCTTTGCAAACGGGGTTCGTTTCAAGCCTAAAAAGTTCTGGCTTTTTGCCGAATCGCTTGGCGAATTTAGATTGGCTTTATACATTATAAACATTATTAATGATATATCGGAAAGAAATAGCGATAAAAATAAACCGCTATTTTTTATTAGCTTCAAGACCAATTCTGTTTACACCCTTGCTAAAAAAATATTAAGTCAGTCCGCAGATTCTAATAATATAATATATTTTTTTCATCCGGCAGGCATTTTTAAAAAATTATCAAACCTTTATGTATCGGCAATTAAGCCGGATTATTTTATATCTATCGAACATTTCGTATCTAATAATTTAACCAGGGAACTTTTAAATATTAATGCAAGGATGTGTTTCCTCGATATAAACCCGCTCTTTTTTAAAAAAATCAAGGCCTTGCCCGTAAAGCATGCACAAACTATTTTTATAACGGTATCCGGCGAGGACAATAAAATTTTTTTAGAAAAAATCATATCTTCAAGTGCTTTAGATAATCCATTTCGGATAACCGTTTTACCAGCTCCTTTAAAATTTAATTTAAATTTGGGTAACGGGGATAATGGGAAGAATACCGAAGTTAAACGGGGTAGCAATAAGGATTTAGTTATATCTTTCGTATCCATTCATAAAAATGAATCAAAATTTATCTTTAATATGATTAAAGAAATTGCGCTCGATAAGGACTTAAATAAAAACCGTAATTTAAAATTTATCTTTGCTCCAAGAAACATAAAAATTTCATCAAAATTATTTAAAATTGCCTTAAATTTAAATCTTAAACCTGCATACCTTAAAAATATTAACGATAAAGACATATCGGCGGGATTTTTGAAAAATAATAGTTTTCAATCGCTTATCGTCAACGATTACGGCAGTCTTGACGCCATATATCCGTTGTCGGATATCGTCTATGTCGGGAAAAGCCTGTACGAAAGCGAAAAAGGGGGGCATAATATATTAGAACCGGCCTCGTTCGGAAAAGCTGTAATAACGGGAAGTTATGCGTCTAATTTTCGCGATATTATTACCCCTATGGTAAAAAACAACGCCATAACGATTATCACGGAGCACGATTTTAAAAATACTTTATATAAACTTATAAATGACGATAAATTCAGGCGGGATACCGGCTTAAACGCTTTAAAATATTATCTCGAAAAAAGGGATAAATCAAAAGAGGCTTTAATTAACTATTTATCCACTAATTTTATATAACCTTAAATCTAAGGTAAAAAAAACTTTTGCCTATACCAATAATATGAACCTGCCGATAATAATTTTAACCACTAAATTGGCTTTGCTCTTCTTAATATTTTTCTTTTTATTTTTATATATAAGGGTAAGGCTTTTTAAATTAAAAATTAATTTTTTAAATTTTGAACCGTCTAAAAGGCACAAAAACCTTGTTGAGTTAAACGGGATAATACATTTTCACACTGTTTATTCGGACGGCTCTGGAAAAATAGAGTATATTATTAAAATTGCAAAAAGGCTCAAAGCCGATTTTTTAATTTCATCCGACCATAATACCTTAAAGCCAAAATATGACGGCTTAGAAGGTTATTACGGCAGACTTCTTTATTTTGCCGCCGAAGAAATAAATACCGAGTTCGGACATCTTTTGGCGATTGGCATAAATGACGAGGTTAAAAGGGGAAATTACTTTGATGTGTTGTCCAACATTAAAAAACAAAACGGCGTTTCTATAATTTGCCACCCGCACAACTGGTGGACTCCCTGGAAAAATTTTAAGGTGAAAGGTTATGACGGGATTGAAATTATAAACCTCGATTCCCAATGGAGAGGGATGAACCCGTTGTATATACTGCTTGTTCTTTTAACATACAGGATAAACCCGTTTTATGCGATGCATTTTTTATCGCATAAGCCGAAAAAAACCATAAAATTTTGGGATAGCGTTCAAAAACATAGGGATTTAAAAACAGGCATAGCCTCGACGGATGCGCATTCCAATGTTAAAATAACAAAAAATTTTAAAATTAAAATGCCCAGATACGAGGAGTTATTTACGGTTGCAAGGACTCACATTTTGCTTCCCCAAAAGCTCTCGGGGCATCCTGATGCCGATAAAAAACTTATAGCCGGAGCGATAAAAAACGGTAAATGCTATTTTTCATACGATATGTTTGGCCACCCGCAAGGTTTTTATTTCGAGATATTTTACGATGACAGGTTTTATGTTAGCGGCGATACATTAAATATGGATATGGACAAAAAAGATAAAAATGCTATAATATACTCCGGCATTAAGATTAATCCTAAAAGAAATACATTCATTATAAACCTGTTCCAAAACGGCAAAAGAATATATTCTTCAAAAAATAAAGATTTGATATACGAAATAAAATCCGCCGGAATTAAAAACGAGCCGAAGCCTAGCACAAGCTCACTTCAGCGCAGCGCACCTGAGCCGCAAAATAATATTTCGCGTTCATCTTTTTTTAGGATTGAAATCGATGTATATTTCGGATATAAAAAGATAACATACCTTTATTCGAATAACATCGAAGTTTATGAGATTTAATTGAACCGATAAAATAAAAATGATTGACATAGAGAAATTAGATAAAGAATTTGTCTGGCATCCCTTTACTCAGATGCTAAACTGGGAAAGCGAGCAAAACATTGTTATAGAAAGGGGTGAAGGGGTTTATCTTTACGATATTCACGGCAACAGGTACATAGACGGCGTATCGTCTCTCTGGGTAAATATCTTTGGACACAATAACAGGGAATTAAACGAAGCTATTAAGGAACAGGTTGACAAAATATCCCACAGCACGCTTTTGGGGCTTGCAAATGTTCCATCCGCTATCCTTGCCCAAAAACTTATAGAAATTGCCCCCAAAAATCTTAAAAAGGTTTTCTATTCCGATTCCGGTTCAACATCGGTTGAAATAGCCTTAAAGGTTGCGTTTCAATATTTCAAGCAAAAGGGCGCAAAGTTTAAAAATAAGAAAAAAATAATAGCGGCAACCTCCGCCTATCACGGAGATACCCTGGGAAGCGTTTCCGTCGGCGGGGTAGAACTGTTTCATTCTATTTATAAGCCGCTCCTTTTTGATACTATAAGAATTACATACCCTTATTGTTACAGGTGTCCGTTTAATCTTAAATATCCGGAATGCGAACTTCACTGCGCTAAGGAGGCCGAAAAGGTTATCGGCTTTCATGCGGACGAGGCATGCGCACTAATTATCGAACCCATGATACAGGGAGCTTCGGGTATGATAACTATGCCGGCTGGATATATGAAAAGAATAGAAAAGGCATGCAAGGATAATAATGTGCTCCTGATATTAGACGAGGTTGCCACCGGGTTTGGCAGAACCGGCAAAATGTTTGCCGCCTTTCACGAGGATATTCATCCCGATGTAATGTGCATTGCCAAAGGGATTACAGGCGGCTATCTTCCAATGGCGGCAACACTTTTTACCAAGGAAATTTATGAAGGGTTTTTGGGAAATTATGAAGACAACAAGACTTTTTTCCATGGACACACTTATACGGGGAACCAGCTTGCCGCAAGCGCAGCCGTTAAATCCGCCGAGCTTTTTGAAAAATATGGCCTGCTCAATAAAATTAAGCCGTTAATATCTTCTTTCGAGGAAACGCTTAAGGACTTTAAGTCATTGGATATTGTAGGGGATATCAGGAGCATAGGACTTATGGCGGGCATAGAATTAGTCAAGAACAGGAAAACGAAGGAGACTTTCGAGCAAAAAGAAAGAATAGGGCATAAAGTTATTCTTAAAGCGCGGGATAATGGTGTTATTATAAGGCCGCTCGGCGATATTATCGTCATAATGCCGCCTCTCATTATTGACAGGCAAACCCTTGACGAACTTCTATGGGTAGTTTATGATTCTATCAAGTCCATAAACATAAATTAGCGGGGAAGCATGACTTTCAATCTTAAAGATTTAAATAAAGGCTATATTGGAATTTTTCTACATTGGGCGCTTTCCTTAGGGTATCCGGGCATTATTTTTTTAATGATTCTGGAGTCCTGCGCCCTTCCGGTTTCATCCGAGGTTGTTTTAGGGTTTTCGGGTTTTTTATCGGGAGAGGGCAAGATAAACTTTTATCTTGTGGTCTTGAGCGCAACTATTGGAACATTTATCGGCTCATCCCTGCTCTATTATATCGGAAAAAAAGGGGGGAGGCCGCTAATCGAAAAATACGGGCGATATTTTCTTATTAATAAAAACGATATGGACAAAGCAACCGCATGGTTTAAAAAATATGGAGGTTTTGCGGTATTTGTCGGTGTCTGTCTGCCTGTCATAAAAACTTACATAGGTTTTCCGCCGGGCGCTTCCCTTATGAATTATAAAAAATTTAGCCTTTACATCATCGCAGGTTCCATTATTTATAATACCGGCATAACATACTTAGGTTTGATAGCGGGGGAAAATATAAAGGTTATACTCCCATACTTTAGCAAATTTGGGATTTTCATAATATTGCTCGTTGCAATATTTATAATGATATACCTTTACAGGCATATCAAACCTTTGCTCAAAAATTAACATAACCGTCGCGAGTCGTTATTGGCATGGATATATTTTTTAATAATAATAAGAACCCCCACCCTGCCGCAACCGCCCGCTTTGCCGCTTACGGAGAAATAGTTTCCAATTTTGCCTATATGCCTTTTAGTTTTAAAAAACAAAAGGGGATGCGAAACGGTGATGCCTTTAAGAATGAAAATCCTGTAAATTCGAATATCTTATTGCTGGCGGTGTCTTTAATTTTATCCATAATTCTCACGATTTTATTGAATAAAAATATAATTATTAATCCCGCCTTTATTTTTATGGAATATATTTGCATATGGGTAATATTGTCCTTATTTTTAATTGTTTCTAAAAATAAAATTAATAATATAAATATAAGTCAAAAAATTGACGCAAAAAGTTTACCCGGTAATTTTAAAAATAGCGCAGGCAATATATCTTGTCAAACCGGGATTTATAAAAAAAATAAGCCGTTTGACCTGGGTATTTTAAGCGGAAATAAAAAATTTCCGAATATGCTAATCGGGCTTGACAGGAAAAAAAGGTTTGAACATACGCTTATTGTGTCTCCCACCGGCGGCGGAAAAACATCCCGCTACATAATTCCTAATATTATAAATGACGCAAAATATGCCAATTTAAGCATATTTACGATAGACATCGACAGCCCTTACCTTTATGAATCCGTTAAAAAAGAATGGATGGAAGCCGGGAAAAGGATTATACATTTTGACCCTTACTTTCATGGAGGGCAGGGCGGCGCCCTTCCAAAAATCCATTTTAATCCTTTAATAGACAAACAAAAAAAGCATCTTTCAAATGATAAACTGTATAATTTGTCTTCCCTGCTTTTTTATCCCGACAGGGCGGAAATAAACGGCGGCGATGTTCACGCCCACAAATATTATTCTAAAAGGTCGTCGGATATATTTTACGGGTGCCTTTTATATCTTAAATATAAATATGAGGTTAAATATTTCAATCTTATTACCGCTAAGAGTTTCTTTGAAAAGGGCGTTAAGTTCATCGAAGGAGAAATAATAAAATTTAATGGGGAAAATAATAAAAAGATAAAAGAGTTATTTAATAACTTTTTGGAACTTCCGCCTTTCGAAAGGGCAAAAATTATCACGGATATACTAAACGCCCTTGACTTTTTGAATGACGAAAATGTTACGGCTTATTTTAAAAGTAATACCGGTATTGATAAGGATAAAATGGGGAGCGGGGATTTTTTTATAGAGGATTTTTTCGATTCGGACACTCTCTTTATAATCGGCATACCGAAGGAAAGGATAAATTCCGGGGGAGCAAAGCTTATGTCGTTTATAACCAATATTTTTATAAACGGGATATATGAGGATAGAAGAAAAAGATTAAGAGCTGATATTAACCAAATTAGCGGCAGCGAAAACAAGGATGAACCCCGCGACATATTTATGTACTTAGACGAGTTTCCCGCATTATCCTTAAATAACTTCGATGTCGAACTTGCAAACTTAAGAAAAACAAACACGGCCGTGTGTTTAACCGTGCAGGATATTGCCTTTATAAAAAGCAAATACAGGGATACTTCTTTAATTACGGCTAATATAGGAACCCATATCGTAATGGGACATGCAAGCCATGGAACTTGCGAATATTATTCGGGCATGTCGGGGGAAAAATATGTATTTCACAAAGAATTAATAAAAAGGGATACCCAATCTTTATGGTATGACGCCCTCCACGAAACACCCGTTGCATCTGGTTTGTATCCGCTGATATCTGCGGATGAAATAAAAAATATGGACGGCGGCAGCGTCTTAATCTATACGAAATACATTAACCCTTTTATATTAAATTTAAAGCCGTAAGCGCTGGGCTTTCCCGCTTATTTTTGCAGATTAACGGCGCTAATCATTGAGGCGGCAAGACTTTTATATATTCCGGAGACTGCCGTCAGGTTAAGTTTCTCATAATATTTTAATGCCTGCGTCCTGTTATTTAAGTATTTCAGGTAGATAAAGGCTATTTGGGACAGCTCGTATTGGAAGTGCCTTCCGGATTTGTCAAGCGCGTATCCCTTTTTAAAATCTAAAAGCGATGCTTTATAGTTATAAAATTTATAGTTTATAATGCCAAGATAATAGTATGTGTTATATAAAATATTTTCATAGCCCTTTTTTTTCGAGTATCCGTTTTTAACGACATCGTTAAAATAAGCGTATGCCGTTTTTGTGTTGTTTTGATTATATTCATAAAGAGCCAAAAGATAAAGATTTTTTATTTTTTCTTTCCGGGACGATATGCTAACGCTTCTTCTTAAAAGATTTATAAGCCTATTTTTATAATTCAACTTTTTATATAATTTTAATTTTAAATTAATTATACGCCTTTTTAGTTTATTCTTTTTTACTTTTTCCACTGGTATCCGGTTTATCAAAGGTAATGACTTTTTGTATTCCCCGTTTTTATAATATATTTCTGCTAAAAATAATTTTGAGCCGAGGATCAGCGAAAACCCATTTATATTTTTACTTAAATCGTAATATTTTTTTGCATAAACTAATGCCCCCTTTTTGTTATTTTCTTTAAGTTTAATTTTGGCAAGATATAAATAAATTTCGGGATTTATAAATTTGTCCGGAATTAAAAATTCCATTTTTTTCATTATTTTAAACGGGTTTTTAAGGTCATTATGCTTATACATATTTTTTATTATTTTAAATAATAAATTTGATGCCGATTTTTCATAGATAGCCATATCTTTTTCGGGCAGCAGGTAACGGTAGCTAAACAATATTCTTTTTAAATATTCAAGATGCGTCTCATATTTTTTATTTTTTTTATAAAATTCCGCTAAAAATTTCAAAGCGGATAATTTAATTTTGGGATAATCTATTTCCAGCGACTCCTGCTTTACATATTTAAGCCCCGCCGGATTATTTTGTTTTACTAACGATATTCCGTAATATAGCGCCGAACTGTGATAATAGTAATCCGAACAATATTTAGAGGAATTTGCAAAAAGGTTTTGCGCAGTTGCATATTTTTTTTCTTTTAAAAAGACAAGCCCTTCAAAATAAGATTTATAGCATAAATCCTTTTTCTTTGGATAAAATAAATTTTTATTATTTAAAATTATTAAAGCAGCGGATAAATTATTTCTGTTTATAAGATAATTCAAATAGACCGATTTAAAATAATTTCCGCGTTTTTTCAAATATTCTATTTTTTTTAAGATGGCCTTGACGCTATCCTCGTTGAATAATTTATTTGCTTCTTTTACTTTTTGATAAGCCGCATAAGAAAGGGTTAAATAAATAAGGGACCTGTCATTCAACCCGGTTCCCTTTTCCGTTTTTTTTAGTAAAAAATCAAAATCCCTTATAGAGCGTCTGTAATTTTTAAGATTAAAATCGCACCTTGCCATATAAAATATGACATCATAAATTTTTTTATAATCAGGGTTTTCATATATAATTCTTTGAAAATATGGCTTTGCCATAAAAAAATCCCTATATTTATAAAGTATTTTGCCGTATAAGTAATATACATCGGATGAAAATGTTTTTTGGAGCGGATAGTTGTTCAATATAAATTTAACCCCGCTCAATGCGCTTTCTAAGTCGCCCGCATTATAATAGCCATCCGCTTTTCGATATAGCATAAGGGCTTTTTTATTTTCAACCAGCGTCGTTTTTCCATAAACTTTATTTAGAAAAAAAGAGCGCGTTGCTAATAAAATTATCAGGGCGGTAAAAAATAGGCCGATTTTTTTATTTCTTTCTGCTTTTTTCATATCTTTTTAATTTTTCTATAAGGGTGGTTCTGTTTAAGCCAAGCATTCTGGCGGCTTTTTCTTTTACCCCGCCGGATGTTTCCATAGCCTTTCGTATAAATTCAAACTCGATTTCTTCTATTTTATCCTTAAGATTGAACTCACAATCAGCTGGGCTTATCTGTGCGTCTTTGATATTCGGCATGGTTAAACCTTCAATCGTATCTTTTTTTTCTATCCGGTTATTACCTGTATTTGCGCCGCTTTTAAAATATTTTTCGGGTATATCTTTGTTTGTGATTAAACCGCTTTCGTTTAAAACTACAAGCATCTCGATAAGATTTTCTATTTCCCTGATATTTCCGTACCATTCATAATTTAAAAGGGTTAAAAGCGCATCTTTCGACATGCCGTATATCTGATTATTTTGATATGCGCTAAACTTTTTTAAAAAATAATATATTAGTATAATAATATCAGTTTTTCTCTCTCTTAAAGGGGCTAAATGAATCGGGATAACATTAATTCTGTAATAAAAATCCTCCCTGAACAGATTTTTTGAAATCAAATCTTCAAGATTTTTATTCGTTGCCGAGATAATTCTTGCATCTATTTTTTTTGCCTTTATAGCGCCGATAGGCTCTATTTCGCGTTCCTGAATTACCCTTAAAAGTTTTACCTGAAGCGAAAGGCTCATATCGCCGATTTCGTCTAAAAATATGGTAGATTTATCGGCAAGCTCGAATCTTCCTGGTTTATCGTTAAAAGCCCCGGTAAAAGCCCCCTTTTTGTATCCGAAAAGTTCGCTTTCGAGAAGCCCTTCGGGGAAAGCTCCGCAATTTATGGAAACCATCGGCTTTTGATTTCTATTGGATTTGCCGTGTATTAACCTTGCTATAAGCTCCTTTCCCGTTCCGGATTCCCCCGTTATTAACACATTGCTCTCGGATTGCGCTATTTTATAGGCTTTTTCAACGGTTGTCCTGATGTGGTTTGAAATCCCGTATATATTAATTCCGCGAGAGCCTTCGGCTCCCATATCAGTGTCGTCAAATCTTTGACATAAATCTGCCAAAAGGGTGGATTCTTTATCGATAAAAGTATTATGATGTTTTTTCTTAAAAATTTTTGAATCTATAAATTTTTCATAAGTAAGATATTTAATATTTTCAGGGTGAATTATATGGTCGATATCATGTTCTATGAGAGAGATTAAATCATCCGTATTTAAATTATAAATGCTCTCGATATACACGAAAAGTTTTACATTTCTTTTGGGAGATATTTTTGATACTTTAGATATAAAATTTTTGTTATGTTCTATGATAATGTAAGTATTGTTATCGAAATTGGCGGGAAGATCTTCAATGTTTTTTAGTGCGCTTATCCTGTCTTCGCCTATAGTTTTTTTCAATTCGTTTTTCAGGAGGCTAACTGCCTTATTTGATTTAATTATAATATAAACTAAGGACTTAAAGTTTTTTTCGGTTTGACTAAAGTTATTCATATTATTTATAATCTATATATTATGATAACAATTATAATAGACGGATATAACTTCATTTTCAACTCATATTTTAAAATCAATGTTAAATCCGAGAAACTCCAAAAACTTAGAGATGATACCGTCAATTTTTTATCAAAATATTATAATGTAAAAAGAAATAAAGTGATAGTGGTTTTTGATGGGTATAATACGCTTGAATTGTCTGAATCCAAGTATGTTCTTCAAAATATCGAAGTAATATATTCCAAAAAGGACGAAAAGGCGGACGATGTTATTATAAGGCTTGCAAAAGGGTGTGAAAATTCTATTGTCGTTACGAATGACAATGAAATCAGGAGGAGCGTCGAGGGCATAAATTGTTCATGTATGAGTCCCGAAGAATTTAAAATACTGGCAGGAAATATTATTAACGGCGATTATAATGGTATTGCTCCGTATAGCGCCCCGGATGAGGACTGGGATATGCCAAATCGTAAGAAAAAAGGGAATCCACACAGGCTTTCAAAGAAGGAAAGGCTTAAGATTAAAAAAATTAAAAAAATTTAAATATTTTATTAATTGGGCGTTATTTTTGTAAAGGCTTTTTTTATTTGTAATATTTGCGAAGCTAATCTTGCGTCTATTTCGCCAAAATCGGTTTTTATTATGACATCTCCAGGCAGGATGTTTGGGTCGGGCAAAAATTCTATATTAGTCTTTTTTGTTATAGAATCTTTTATTAAGTCAGGGTTTTTATTTATTGTATTATAATCGGCGGTGTTTAAATAAATCTTAAAATTTACCGTTGCCGATGCTTCATTTATTGCATCTGCAATTATGCTCCTCAACGCATCATAATTTGTAGAAACAATTTGTTTTGTAATGATTTGAGCAATATTAAAAGTTAATTCTATTACATCTGCTTTTACATCCTCGTACAGTATATTTTTAAACTGTTCGATGGAATTTGCGGCCTTCCGAATGTTTTTGATGCTGTCTTCCGACAATTTTAACGCCTCGCTCCTGCCCTCGTTAAAGCCAGCTTCGTAGCCGCTTTTTCTGGCGTTGTCGAAGACGGCTTTCTCTCTGTCCTGATACTCTTTTCTTAGTTTATTTTTATAATTTTCTATATAGCTTAATATATATTTTTGAAGCGAAACAGGAACAGGTTCCAAAGCCGCCATTAATTCACTATTCTCGTCTTTAGCTTCGTTTTGCAAGACATTGACCAATAGCGTCTTATTTCCGTCATATACGGTTTTGCCCTCCATGTTGACGCCATCGCCTTTTATAATTTCAGCCATTATTTTAATTGCTTTAAACAAGTTTTTCGCTTTCGCTTTTTACGGCCAAGCTGATTTTGCCTTCATCCTCAAGCCTTCTTGCAATCTTTAAAATTTCGTGCTGCACCTTTTCCACCTCGGAAAGTTTTTTTGGTCCCAATGCTTCTAAATCATCCGCTATCATTTCCTGAGCCCTTTTTGATACATTGGAAAGAATCTTATTTTTGAGCTCCTCTGAAGCAGTTTTGAGCGCCATAACAATCTGGTCGTGCGATATCTCTCTAAGCATTAACTGCATAGATTTATCGTCGACCATTGCAAGATCGTCAAATGTAAACATAAGCTCTCTTATCTTTTCCGCCTCTTCTTTGTCCATCGTTTCGATATCGTTTAGTATCGGCTCCTCTATGGATTTATCCATATTATTTAAAATATCTGCCACGATTCTTACGCCGCCTACCAGCCTGCTCTGGGTAGAACCGGTCGATTTTAGCTGCTCCTGAAGAACTTCGTCAAGGTCCTTGATTATACCCGGCGGGACCCTTTCTAATTTGGACAGCCTGAAGACCACCTGCGACCTTATCGACGAGGGCAGGAGGCCGATTACCGTCGCCGCCTGCATAGGTTCTAAGTGCCCCAGTATTAAGGCAATGGTTTGGGGATGTTCGTTTTTTACGAAATCTGCGATAACATGTGGGTCAAGCCACTTTAATGTTTGAAGGCCTTCTTCTTCTATCGGGCCGTGCAGGTTATCTAATATTTTTTTTGCTTTATCGGGGTCAAGAGACTTGGCTATAAGGTTTTTAACAAAATCATCACCTTTAACGACTATGCCGACTTTTGAAAAATTGGAGTTAAAATCTCTCAGAACCGATTCGGAATCATCTTTTTCGATAGTCGGAAGCTGATCCATATACTTCGTAATTTTCTGTATCTCCATTAACTCGAGCCTTTTTATAATTTCGGAGGCGGCGTCTTCGCCAACCGAAACAAGAAATATTGCCGCCTTTTCCGGACCTGAAAATTTTCTCGCCATTTTTATACTTCTCTACCCGTTTCTTTTAATAAATTTTTTACATAATTTGTTGCGGCATCGGGGTCGGTTTTAACAATGTTCGTCGCGACATCCTTCATATTATGCTCTGGTTTTGGAACAGACTCCTGTTTTATCTGCGTTAAGGCTTCAAGCCTTTCCTCCTCCGCGGTTTTTCCCCTCTGTTTTGATTCATAGGCGGTGATATATTTTATGAGCGGCCTTAAAACAAAAAATATTAAAAGGAGAACGCCAAGCAAAATAGCGGCATATTTTATTATTTCCCCCAAATTGGATTTGATAATCGCCGTAAGCGTTTTTCTGGGCGGCGGAGCTACGGCATAGTGAATTTTTTTGAACGGAATATTTGCCACCACAACCTTGTCGTTGGAGGCTTTTGAGTACCCGATAGCCGTTTCGACGATGCTTTTAAATAAACTCATTTCGGTGGATGATCTGGGTATATATTGTAGAGATATTTTGCCTTGCGGCGATTTTATTTCCTTATATGTCCCGTTTATGAGAACGGAAGCATAAATTCTTTTTATGGTTCCGGCTGGATATGAAATTTTTTCGATTTTTTTGGAAACATCATAATTGGTGGTATCTTTTTTTACGGTATGAACGCTTGGTTTTACAACAGGAATAGGGGTTTTGCCCGGCGGGAGATTGGACTTTGCTCCCGGAATGCCGTACGGTTTTACGGACCCTACCTGTGAAGACCTATAAGTCTGCTGTGAAACAATCGCCGTAGTATTAGGGTTGTAAGTTAATTTTGATTCCGTTTTTTTTGAAAAATCAGCTTTTACATAGACTTTAGAGTTGACATTACCCTCTCCGACCACCGGTATCAGCATCGAATTTATCTTGTGCTCAAGGCTTTGTTCTATTTTATGAACATAGGTTAATTGATTGACGGTGTATTCGAATGTCTCTTTTGTCGGGACAGATAAAACCTGCCCGTCGGTATCGACTATCGTTACATTTTTAGGCTTTAGCCCTTCGACGGCGCTTGCTACCAGGTGTATAATGCCGTTTACCTGCATTTTGTTTAAATGCATTCCAGGTCTTAGCTTTACGATGACCGAAGCTTTGGCGGGAACTCTTCTGTTTACGAATATCGATTGTTGCGGCAGGACAATCAGGACTCTGGAATATTTAACCTGGCTGAGTTCGTTTATCGTTCTTTCAAGTTCGCCCTGAAGGGCTCTTTGATAATCTACATGCTGGATAAAGTCCGTCATTCCTATTTGAACCTTATCGAATATGGAAAACCCGACCCCTTCCTGATGGGGGAGCCCTATGGATGCCAGCTTTAAACGCGTCTCGTAAACCTTATTTTCCGGAATTAATATTGTTTTTCCCTGATTCGAAAGCTTGTACGGAATAGAGTAAGAATGCAGCTTGCCAATTATGGCAGAGGCGCTTGACGAATTTAAATTAGAATAAAGAACGCTGTATCTGGGGGTTAGGGCATATATAGATGTAAAATAAACGGCTCCCCCCACGGCTAAAATCAAAAGAGAGAATACGATCTTTCTTTCTATCGACAGTTCGGCGTAAAATTTTGCTAATTGGGAACCGAAATCTTTAAAAGACGCTGCCATAATTTATAAAATTTTTAATTGGAATAAGGGAATCAGGTTAAACTTGCATATTTATAATTTGATTATATGCCGTTATAATTTTATTTCTAACCTGCATCATTAATTCGAAAGAATTGTTAGCTTTCTCCATATCTATCATTGCCTGATGAATGTTCGAGGATTGTCCCGTTGCAATAGCCGCCGCCTGATTATTGGCGCTCTCCTGAAGATTGTTTACTTTACCTATGTAATCTAAAAGAGTATTTGCAAAAGAACCGCCTTCGCCTGAACCTGCGGACTGGCTCACGCCGCCCGTAATATTATTCGGGTTAAGTTCTTTAATGGCGCCTGGATTTAAATTGCTCGCATTTATAATTGCCGACATAAAATCACTCCTTAAAATTTAAAAACAATCTATTTTAATATTATATTATTTAACATTATATCACAAATTTTTTCGACATAGCGTCAAATTTTTAACGAAGCCTGAGACATGGCTTTTGACTCAGCTATAACCTGCGCATCAGCTTGATATGCCTTTGTCGCCGATATCATATCTACAAGCTCCCTTATAGATGAAATATTTGGGATTTTCACATATCCCGCCTTGTTTGCCAGCGGACTGCCGGGGTCGTATTTTTCCGAAAATGGATTTTTTGCATTTTCAATCCTTTCAACCTCGACGCCAAAGTAGTTTTTAAATTTAACTGTTTTAAACAGCGGTTCTTTTTTGACATAAGGCAGTCCGTTTCCCGCATTATCCGTATTGA
Organism: Deltaproteobacteria bacterium; assembly: GCA_023489335.1. Lineage (GTDB taxonomy): Bacteria > SZUA-79 > SZUA-79 > Acidulodesulfobacterales > Acidulodesulfobacteraceae > Acidulodesulfobacterium. The sequence continues at coordinate 17,473 of JAMDCP010000005.1, forward strand.
TGTTTGCAAGGTTGGAAGCGATAACATTCATTCTAATTCTTTCGGCGTTAAGCCCCTGGGCGGCGATACTTAAAGAATCGTTAAAACTCATAATCCCACCTGATTTATTTTATATTGTTTATATTGTTTAAATGTCATTCCCGCAAAAGCGGGAATCTATATAATGTAAAAGTTGAGCTTCTCCGGCCTTCGGCCCCACTTCTAATTAACTAAGGATTGGCCTGCGTTATGGCATAATTTAACATGGTGAATTTCTTTGTCAGGAGACCTGCCGCCGCTTCAAATCTGATAGCGTTAGATGCCATATCCGTCATTTCTTTGCTTAAATCCACGGTGTTGCCGTCCAACGGGGGAATGGATTCGTCTGTTTGATTATGAACAAAAGACTTTATAAATCCTGAACCGTCAGGCGCGCCGCCGTTCATGTAACCGTTCGATAAATCTTTTACGGAATTTGTTTTCATGGGCAGGGACGACTCCGACAGCACCAGGCTCTTCATAACATCTTCAAAATTTAAGGTTTTAGCCTTGTATCCCGGCGTATTAGCATTAGCGATATTGGAAGCTATTATGTTTTGCCTGTCGTCAAGCACATTTAAACTTTCGCCCAGTATGTCGTAAATTTTACTAAACATAAATTATTATTCCCTTCATAAGAGAATTATCTTAACTGATATTAATATTTTATGCAATATTTATGCCAAAGCCGGCAAAAAAACGCTAATTTTGGCGCCATTCATTTCGGACGAATTTTCCGCATTAATATAGCCCCCATGAATTATGACATTATTTAAAGCGATTGGCAGCCCCAGACCTGTTCCGCCGCTTTTTTTAGTAGAAAAGAAGGGGTTAAAAATGTTTTGGATTATATCTTTTGAAAATCCCATTCCATTATCTTCAAAGTCGATACAAACATAATTACTCTCCCCGTCTTTGGCATTTTCTCCGGCAAAACGCGATGTTATTCTTATTAGCCCGCCATTTTCCGGAACTGCATGGGCGGCGTTTATTAAGATGTTCAAAAATGCCTGGCCTAATAAATTTTCGTCAACCTCGAGGATTAAATCATCGTCTATTTCTTTAATTATTCTAATATTTTTTTGTTTTATCAGGTATGAAGCGAAGATAAGGGATTTGTCGATAATTTCCCGCAAATTGTATTTTGAAACGGAAGGATTTAATGCCTTAGAAAATTCCAGTATATTTGTTATCGTAGCGTTCATATTTTTAACGGCGGATACGATATTGGAAACAATCTCTTTGTGTCCTTCATTATTAAGCTCTTTTTGCAAAATAGAAGCGAATAAGTCGATAGAACCGAGCGGATTTCGTATTTCATGGGCAATTTTTGCGGACATTTCGCCTAATTCCGCTAATCTTTTAAACTTTTTTATTTCTTCTATGTTTTGAAATATAAAAATTCTTCCCGAATATTTTCTATTATTCCCGTAAACGGCCTTTGTGTATAAAAATATATGGATATGTTTGCCTTCGCCGATTTTCATTATTTTTTCTATCGGATTAAAAATAGGCTTTATAAAATCGATAGTTTTAGAATTACTAAAAAACATTTTTATAAAATCTTCGATATCTTTATTTAAATAACTTACTAAATCGTACTCGGCCATAAGCTCGGTCAAAAATTTGTTGATAAATTTAACCCTGTTTTTTTCATCCGTAATAATTATCCCGAGAGGCAAACTTTCAAGGACGGTGCTGAGATTTTCTTTTAAATCTTTAATTTCTTCTTCCAGATTTTTATAGTTTTCCGAAAGTTTCTGCGAGGCTATTTCAAAAGATTTAAATGCTTCCCTTAACTCGTCTTTACCTATAAATGGCCCTGCGCCGCCATTAATACCTATATTTTCTTCCATAACATAAAATTTTATCATAAAAATAAAAAATGCTATAATGAAAAAAAATAAAGGATACAAAAATATGGCGCAGGATAAAATATTAATAGTGGATGACGACCAGCATATGCGCTCGGCGCTGAACTTAAGCTTAAAAAAGATAAGCAAGGAGGGTGAAATATTTTCATCCGCCGAAGATGCTTTAGAATTCATCGATATGACGGGCAAGGATAACCCTGAAAGCCCGTTTTTTCTTATAGTAAGCGATTTAAATCTCCCAAAAATGGACGGCGTGGCCTTTTTGCAGGAAATAAAAAAAAGGGAAAATTACAAAAATATCCCGTTCGTGATTATTACGGCATACGGGACGATAGAGAGCGCAGTTCTGGCTATGAAGCTGGGCGCGGCGGATTACCTTTTAAAGCCCTTTAATATAACAGATTTTGAAAGGGTAATAAAAAATGCGGAAAAAATTTCCCATATTTTAACTAAAGATGTTAAAAATATAGAAACATTATCTTATAACGGTGACAAACCCGCTTTTATTTACAAAACGGACAAAATGAAACAAATAGACTCCTTTATAAATATAATCGCTCCTTCGGATGCAACTATTTTAATAATGGGGGAATCCGGAACGGGCAAGGAGGTTGTCGCGAGGAGGATACACGAACTCAGCAAAAGGAAAGGCAAGTTTATCGGGGTTAATTGTTCCGCTATCGTGCCGACCCTTTTGGAAAGCGAACTTTTTGGCCATGAAAAGGGCGCTTTTACGGGGGCGGCGGCGAGAAAGCCCGGAAAATTAGAACTTGCAAATAATGGAACTATACTGCTTGACGAGATAGCCGATATGGATAAAAATCTTCAATCAAAAATATTGCGAACCCTTCAGGAAAAAACTGTCGATAGGGTAGGGGGAGACGAGCCTGTCAAAGTGGATGTCAGGGTTATAGCCGCTACAAACAGGGATATCGAAAAGATGGTTTCGGAAGGCGCTTTCAGGGAAGACCTTTTTTATAGAATTAATGTTATCCCCATACACCTGCCGCCTTTAAGGGAAAGAAAAGAGGACATTCCGCTGCTTGCAAAGTATTTTATGGAAAAATATTCCAAAAAATACTATCGAAACTGCATTAAAATATCGGAGGATGCTTTAAATTATTTAGCGTCCTTGAAGTATCCGGGAAACATCAGGGAACTTGAAAACATAATAGAAAGGGCAGTGATTCTTGCCCAGAAAGACGAAATCATAGACATTGCCCACTTCGGCAGTTTCGGTTTATCCGGTTGCAGCAGTTCCGCCGCCATCTTGAATGAAGTGGAAATAGGGGATATTACAAATGTTTCGTCCGCTGCGGCGGTAATCGGGAAAAACGAATCCGGCATTACAAGTTTAAGCATTAAAGAAATGGAAGAGAAACTCATTATTTCCGCTCTTAAAGAAACAAACGGGAACAGGACAAAAGCCGCCGAAAAGCTGGGAATAACCACAAGAACCTTAAGAAATAAACTTAAAGAACTTAATCTAAACGATGCTTAAGGGTTTGGCATAATATTTGCTCTTACATGAATAGCATTAAATTAGCTTTATTTTATGGGAAAAATTTTCCCGCTTTTTAACATATCCCGATATTTTGCCGAAGCAAAATATCACCCCTTTTAAAAAAGGGGAATATATTTTAATTGAAATGAATAAATATTAATAAATTATAGGAGAGAAAAAATGTCGGTAAATTCACTTTTTCCCACGACGACATCTGCTACGGCTGCCAATGCCGCCGCCGCGGCTAATTCTGCAAATTCAAATAGCCTTATAAGCGAAAATACATTTATGAAATTAATGGTCCAGGAGCTTCAAAACCAGAATCCGTTGGACCCGATGTCTAATACTAATTTTATCGCCGAACTTGCCCAGTTTAACTCTATGAACCAGCTTACCTCTATGAATTCGACCCTTAAAAGCCTTGTGTCGTCCCAAAACCAGGCGGCTCTGGGCAATGCCGTAAATCTTATCGGCAAAACGGTTCAGGCAAACGGCAACTCTTTCGGGTTTACGAAAGGCAGCACGGCTAATCTCAACTATTCGCTTCCTCAAAATGCTAATTCCGTGTCCTTAGATGTTTATGACAGTTCGGGAAATCTTGTTTATAATACGAATCTGGGTCAGCAAAACTCAGGCTCTCAATCATTCAACTGGGACGGGCTTGAAAGCGGCGGTTCCCCTGCTCCTACGGGGAGCTATTCATTTTCGGTTAACGCAACGGACGCTTCGGGCAATCCGATAACCGCAACCACTTATTCGAATGCCGCGGTTATGGGGCTGACCACATCGAACAGCGGAGCCGTGGAGCTTGAATTGAGCAACGGTACGACCGTTCCGTTATCGAGCGTTACGAATGTTAATTAATAAAATATATAATTGTGTCGATTATTTATATTATACTAGTATTACTTTAACAAGGAGAAATAAAAATGGGAGCAAATGCACTTTTTACCGCGGTATCGGGCTTAAACGCCAATCAGACATACCTTGGGGTCATAGGAAACAATATTGCAAACTCTAATACAATCGGTTTTAAAAGCTCCGACCCGATTTTTCAAAATCTTGTGAGCCAGACATTAAGCGGAGTCTCAAGTTCTCAGGAAGGGCTTGGAACCTCGGTTTATTCTATTCAACAGCAGTTCGGGCAGGGGGCATTGGAGACTACTTCAAATCCTTTGAATATGGCGGTTGACGGAAGCGGGTTTTTTATAGTGCAGTCGCCAAACGGTTCGACCTATTATACAAGAAACGGGCAGTTCAGCGAAAATGCGCAGGGTCAGATAGTCGATTCGACAGGTCAAAATGTCGTTCAAGGTTATCCTTTAAATGCCCAGGGGGTTTCTACATCCGGAACCCCGCAGCCTATAAGCCTTACGACATCGGCAATTCCGCCGCTTGCCACGACAACGGCCACCCTTACGGCAAATCTTAATTCTAATATATCGCCGCAGACGACGCCTACGACAACGACTGGGACATTTATGGGCGGGTATCTTACATCAAGCGCTTCTGCCGGTTCATCAACCGTTAATGTCGATATGACTTATAACGGCGCTACGGGAAGCGCTCCGACCTCTTTGCTTATAGGCAACGGCGACGGAACCACTAATCTATACACGGTTAAATATTATTATGTTGGAGCTACTCAATATACCCCGGCGACTTTGCCGTCGGGTTCAGCCGTTACATCCGTTACCTTATCTTCTCCTTTAACCTCTTCGGTTCTTCAAAATACGGCAATTTCGCAAAATACTCTTGGCCTTACAAGCACATCCGGCGTTTTGCAGGGTTCGGATATCCAGATAAATACGAACGGGACGGCGGCTTCCAGTACGGTTGATCCTTACCAATTTGTTAATACCGTCGCAAGCGTTAATTCTAACAGCACGGTTAACCTGTCAAATGCTATGCCGATTCCTTCGGGCGGCTCATTTACGGCAGGCGGAGGCGTTATATCCGGTCCCGCAAGCGATTACTATTCCACGACGATTAATGTTTACGATTCTCTGGGGAATTCGCTGCCGATGACCGTTACTTTTGCGCCGTCGTCTTCAACCGCCGGCGATTGGAATGTTTATTATACTATTAACGGAACCGCCGCTCAAAGACAGTCTCTAACTTCGACGACCCCGGATGTTATTTTTAATTCGAACGGTCAGATTACATCGGGAACATCTCAAACGTTGACGGATGTTCCTGCTTATGTAAGCCCAACTCCGGCGACGCTTCCGGACGGCGCATCCGAACCGTTAAATGTAGCTTTAAACTTAAATAACCTGACCCAGTATGCCGCAACTTCCGCTACGACGGCATTCACCCAGAACGGCTATTCTACGGGAACGCTTACAAGTTTTACGGTTGACCAGAACGGAAGGATTTCGGGGCTTTTTTCGAACGGACAGACAAAATACTTATATCAGGTAGCTTTAGCAAACTTTATCGCCCCCACGGGGCTTGTTTCGGAAGGGAACAGCCTTTTCGCTCAGAGCTATTCATCTGGACAGCCAGCCGTGGGCGTTGCAAACTCCGGAAATTTCGGCTACATTACGGATTCGGCATTAGAGCAGTCCAATGTCAATATTTCATCCGAATTTACTAATATGATAATTGCGCAGAACGCTTATGTCGCCAATTCAAAGGTTCTGACGACCGAAAATGCGGTATTGACAGCCCTTGAAACCGCTATTCCATAATTAATAATTAACTCATCATAATTAAATTTTTGCAATCATATGTTAAATAATTTGCAATCCGGGTTTGCGAGCGGTAAAATCGATATAAACAATGATACCTCTTTTGGGGTTCAGGGAGGCGAATCCGTTTATTCCAATAATGCCCCTCCTTCGGGCAACGGGCGCAAACCTGTTTCTTCCGGGCAAAATCCTCATCCCCGCGTTGCCGGAAACTTTAAAAATATGCTAAACAGGGCGTCTGATACAGGGTCTTTATCCGGAGAAGGCGGGCCCGTGAAAAATAAACCCGGCGATAGAAATAACAAACATAATAATTTTGGCTTTGTTTTATACGCAAATTCACCTTTAAATACGGACAAAAAACAAAACCGGGTTATTTTATCGCTTAATAACAATGGCAAAGATTCGGGCAAGGATATTAAAGGCAATGAAGCCTCTAACGGGGATATAAATACTTTGCAGGGCAATAAAAAATCGACCCAAAACCCGGATAATGATAATAAGGATAATTTTTCCGGCGGAAATAATACCTTAAGCAAAAGCGGGACAACAGGTATTAATAATAGTGGTATTAATCTTACCATTATTCCAGATGCCGCCGATTTAAAACTTTCTCCAGATTTAACCTCTAATAATAAAAATGATAATAAAAAAATTGGCAGTAATGCAGATACAGCAGGTACGCAAACAAACCAGAACCGCGAATCAAATTTATCTTTATTAAAACCGGCTTCGGATAATTCAATCAATCCTAATGTAAACATAACGGATAGCATAAATAACATATTAAGTAAAAAAGGCGGGGATAGCATCCAAAATAATAAAGGCAAAAACAATCTAAATGCAATATCCAGAGATACCAAAGATGCGGCAAATACAAATTCAGACAAAAAAAATATAAATTCTGCCGGAAGCACAGGCATTGAAAACAGGGTTAATTCCGGCAGTATTAACAATAATAATATTAAGCGGGATATTTCAAATATATTTAATTTTACCGTTCAAAATTATGAAACAAAATTGGATTTAGCCCGTTCAAATCTTAAAAACGATAATAACTTGACTATAAATAAAAGCATTGATTTTCTGAATAATCCCGGTTTATCTAATTCAAATTCCGGCAATTTAAACGGAAAACAACAAGGGTTTAACGCAGGCAGCGGACAGGTAAATGTAAACGGCCTTAATAATGCGGAAAACGGTGAGCCGTCGGGGAAAATTGCCATAAACTCCGTTATGTTTATGGTTAAAAAAAATATTCAGTCGGCTACCATAACGCTAAAACCACCTTCGCTGGGAAATGTCAAGATTGACATCGTGTTAAAAAATCTTCAGTCTAATCTTATAACTGCCGACGGCGGCAAGGCCATTACGATTAATATGCTTGCCCAAAACGATGCCGCAAAGAATATGCTTCAATCGTCGTCGTCAAATCTTCAAAATGCGCTGAAAGGGCAGGGGTTTTCACAGGTTAATTTAAATGTTAACCTGGATTCCGGCAGGAATAATCAAAACGGCAATAATAACGAGGAAATTAATAAAAATAAGCTTTTCAAAAATTATCCGGGCGGTTCCGTTAACGGCGGCAAAGCCGTCCCCGGCGGTTCCTTTTCAGGTTTTAATTTGGCGCATTATAACCCTGACGCAATAATAGACTATTTTATTTAGATATTATATATGGCGGCATTCAAATTTCAAAATATATTGAATCACAGAAAATTAATACTCGATGAGCATTATATCGAATTGTCGAGGGTTCAGGATGAATTGGTCAAGATAAATTTAAGAATAAACAGCGTCCAGAATTCTATCAATTTATTTAAAGAAACTTTCCCCGATAAAGTGTTAAATATTACGAATATTAACGACTATAACTCATTGGATGCCCAATACAGGACTCTTTTGGCAAAATTGGACGACTTATTAAAAATAAAAGATTCTATCTCGGTAGATTTGGAGAACAAAAAGGCTCAAACAATAAGCGCCAGGGTGGAGTGCGAAAAAATAGATAAACTCAGGGAAAAATATCTTGCGATAAATAAAATAACGGAATTAAAACATGATGAAGCTATCGCAAACGATTTTGCTTCAAATCGCCACAATCAAAGATAACCCTTAAAACCCCGGAAATAATGTTATAAATTTTGTTATTATGACGAAAACTTTATCCTCTTTGATAATCTTTATCATATTGTCCATATTCCCTGCTAACGCTTTTGCCTCCGGAGTAAGCGCCAAAAAAGATGAAATCAAAACCCTTGAAAAACAGATAAAATTGGAACTGAAGGAATTAAAAAACATAGAGTCCAAAATCCATCGTATCAAAGCCGAACAAAAAGCAAAAATTAAAAATCTCATAACTTTGTATTCCTCCATGAGTCCGAAAAGCGCCGCAAATATTCTCCCGCATATCGATAAAAATGTTGCCGTGTATATTCTTTCCCATATGTCCCCCAGAACCGCTTCAGCCATTATCTCGAGGATGCCCACCACCGATGCTGTATTTTTTACGAATAGCATCGCGGGAAAATAAAAATAAATCCCTGTTGTCAAATTAATGACGATATAAAAAACCCTTCATATTTATATATCTTACCGATATTATTATAAAATTATCATAAATAATAAATGGCATAAACATTGCATTATTCCAGATAAAATTATACTATTGAAATTATATTATGGCTTATGAATATAAAATTTTGTTAAATAAAATTTATAAGGTATAAGGCGGGCGTAAAAATGGCGGAAAAATCAAGCAAAGCACAATCCAATAACAATAACGGTAATAAAGAAATTGGTGGTGTAAGCGAAGACGACATTTCAGCGGTTTCGCAGATCGAATCCGCTAAGAAAAAGGGTGGAATAAAAAAGCTCCTTTTTATATTGATACCTGCAGTACTCATTCTTGGCGGCGGGGGCTTTGCGGCTTATCATTTTTTATTTGCCAAAAGCAATAAAAATAAGAATATGGGGAAACTAACCCTTCCGTCCTCAACCGCTCCCGGGCCGATGATTGAACTTAAGCCGTTTTTAACCAATCTTGCCGATAAGAATAAAACCTCCTATATCAAAGTTTCTATGTCGATAGAACTTAAGGCAGGCGGAAACGCCGGTCTCTTTAAGCAGCTTACTCCAAAAATCAGAAACAGCATAATTATGATTTTAAGCTCTAAAACAACAAGGGAAATTGACACCCCGGAGGGAATAGTTTCTTTAAGGCACCAAATTGCAAGAAGCCTTAACAGAATTCTTGGAGACGGAACGGTTATAGGCGTTTATTTTAATAACTATCTGGTTCAATAAAATTATAAGATTATTGTAAATCAAAACTACTAATCCATGGGTAAAAAATGCCTGAAATTTTATCTCAAGAAGAAGTAAACGCCCTGTTGAGAGGAATATCCTCCGGTTCCATAGAAACCGAAAAACAGGAAGAGGTGGGAGGCGTAAGGGCGTATGATCTGACTTCCCAGGACAGGATTGTCAGGGGCAGAATGCCTACCCTCGAGATAATAAACGAAAGATTTGCGCGGCTGTTAAGAAACGATTTAACTTCCGCATTGCGAAAGGTTGCGGAAGTGACCGCTACATCGGTCGATATGCAAAAGTTCGGGGAATTTTTGAAGAATATTCCTCTTCCCACAAGTTTAACAATATTTAAGATGCCGCCGCTTCGCGGTTACGGAATTTTTGTTCTGGATGCAAGATTGGTTTATAACCTTATAGATATATTCTTTGGGGGAACCACCGATTTACATGTTAAGATAGAGGGAAGGGATTTTTCCCCGATCGAATCCAAAATAATTAAAAAAATTATCGATATGGCTTTTAGCGCGATGAAGCAGGCGTGGTCGCCCGTTTCTCACGTCGATATCGAATTTCAAAGAAGCGAAATAAATCCTCAATTCGCTACTATAGTAACTCCTACGGAGGTTGTTATAATCAGCAGATTTGAGGTTGACATAGAAGGAGCGATATCAAAATTTATGATATGTATTCCTTATTCCATGGTAGAGCCTATTAAAGAAAAATTGTACAGCGGCTTCCAAAGCGAACAATTAGAGGTTGACATAAGGTGGATTGAGAGGTTTAAAGAAAGGCTTAAGGAATCTGAACTGGATATAAAAGTCGATTTAGGGAAAGCCGAAATAATGGCAAGGGATTTTTTAAGGGTAAAACCGGGAGATGTAATAGTGCTCGATAAAGAAATCGATGAGCCGTTAGTCGTCAAATTTGAAAATATTCCGAAATTTATAGCTTATCCCGGAAAGATTAACAATCAAATTGCCGTAAAATTAATATCCGATATACCGATTGGAAAAGAGGGTTATTATGAACGAAACTGAAAATCAGCAGAGCCCGGACGAAAAAGACGAAAAAATTGCCGAACCTGATGCGCAGGTACAGGAAGCAACCCAAAAAGACATTGTGTCCGGACAGGAACAGCTTGGACAGGAAGATAATAATGTCAGCTGGGAAGATGCATTTAAGGAAGAGGCTATGGCCAATCAAAAATCAGGCGAAAATTCTTCCACCGTAAATACGGCGGAAGCAGGCAGGGAAAATTTAGATTCAGATGTCGAGGATGTCCGTGAAGCCGCCAAAAATGTGAATATCAGAAAGCCTGTCAAAAAAGTGGAATTTTCCTCATTCAACGAAACCGACAAGACCGCAGAGCCGCCCAAAAATTTGGATTTTATTCTCGATATTCCGCTTACCATATCCGTTGAGCTCGGCAGAACAAAAATGGTTATAAACGATATGCTTCAATTGGGGCAGGGCTCGGTAATAGAACTTGCCAAATTGGCTGGAGAACCGCTCGATGTTTATGTCAACGGCAAGTTAATGGCGCGCGGAGAAGTTGTTCTGGTAAACGATAAATTTGGCGTCAGGCTCACGGATATTATCAGCCCTGCGGAGAGAATTAAAACATTATGAGTAAAACATTATTTATCGCGATAATCATTTTTGCCGCCCTTGCCAGGTTTTCTTATGCCGCAAACGCAAATAATAATAAAAATCTATATTTAAAAAATATTTCGGTTTCGAAAAGCGCGGACAGCTATTTCATCTGGTTTAAATTTAACGGTAAAGAAGGTAATTTTACTCCTAAGTATATATTAAATAATTATAGCCTTGAACTTACATTTAAAAATACATATCCGGCTATTGATTCAAAATTCATTAAATTTAAAAATAGGTTATTTAGGGGAATAGAGCTTATACCTTTAAAAAATTTAAATTTAAATGCGATAATCTACTTTAACAAAGGTATCTCGGTAAACAAAAAAGATATTAAAGGGTCTTTTTATAAAGACTATTTTGTAATTAAAATTTTCCATAAATTTGCAGGCAGTTTATTTAAAAATATCGGAAAAGAACCCGTTTCACCGGCTTCGCCTGTAAAGCTAAAGCCTCCCGCCGTTAATATAAATAATATAAATAATACCCCAAAAAACACGGCTTTTTCTTTAAATGCGGGTTCCAAAAATGGCGGCAATTTAAATGTAGGCTTCGAGGTAGTAAAAACAGTCGTATATTTGGCGTTAGTTCTTGGGTTAATTTATGTTATATATTTCTTATTGCTTAAATTTAAAGGAAGAGTTGCGGTAAAGAAAAATGTGAATAATTTAAAAATAATATCTTCTTTAAATTTGGGAAACAAAAAATCTGTTTTTCTTATAGAGGTTAATAGCGAGCTTTTTCTGGTCGGCGTATCCCAATCTAATATCCAGGTTATAGGACATATTAAAGATTTAAATCATGGTTCCGCTGCAGGTAATATCTCCCAAACGCATCCCGAAGGCGGCGAAACCGCCCCTCCTTTTACAGGTTTTAACCGCGGCGGGCGGGACCAGATTTACCCTGATGTGCCGCCAGGTCAGCCGCCGTCTTATGGCAATTTTGCGAAAGTTTTAAAAAATCAGGTTGATTCGAAAGAGAGTTTAAATTTAAATACGAATATCAAATCTGATACCGGCAAATTAGACAGGGAAGGTAATTATAAGATAAAAAACATATCGGAAGCCAGATTTAAAAATAAGGCCGACAATGTATTTTTCGATATAGAGGAAAAATTAAAAGGGCTGATAGAAAACGATGGCAATATTAAAAAATTTTAAAAATGCGAACTTGATTGCTTTACCTGCAATAACTATGACGGGGCACCCTCATCATTCGGAAGTTTCGATGCTTATCCAGATACTCCTTATTTTTACCGTCATATCCATTGCGCCGTCTATTTTAATAATGATGACATCTTTTATCAGAATAGTCGTGGTTTTGTCTTTTCTAAGAACATCGCTGGGACTTACGACCGAGCCGCCCAATCAGGTAATTATAGGCTTAAGCCTTTTTCTTACATTTTTCATAATGGCGCCCGTGATAAATAAGATATATAAGAATGCTTATATTCCATATACAAAAAAGGCGATAGGTATTAACAGGGCATACAAAACAGGATTAAAACCGCTTCGAGGTTTTATGTTAAAACAGACGCGGATGAAAGACCTGGAACTTTTTGTCAAAATGGCTAAGATAAAGCATATAAACTCCCCGAAGGATGTCCCGACCTATGTTCTTATTCCCGCATTCATTACCAGCGAGCTGACGACGGCGTTCGAGATAAGTTTTCTTATCTATTTACCCTTTTTAATAATAGACCTTGTGGTTTCAAGCCTTTTAATGTCTATGGGAATGCTTATGCTGCCGCCGACCATGATTTCGCTGCCGTTTAAACTTATGCTTTTTGTTCTGGTTAACGGCTGGTATTTAGTTATCGGTTCATTGGTTCAAAGTTTCAGGTGAACGGAATGGACTTATGAGAGGTAAAAATGTCCGTAGCATTTGTTAATTTTATAATACAAAAGGTAATAATGACCGTTCTTTATTTAAGCGCGCCGCCCCTTATCGCCAGCCTTGCAATCGGCATTACGATAAGCGTTTTTCAGGCGGTAACGCAGCTTCAGGATCAGACGCTTACCTTTGTTCCGAAAATTATTGTCGTCATAATAGTTTTATTGATTTTTGGGCCATGGATGCTTAGCATATTGGTTGATTTTACCAAGGTGATTTTTATACATTTTCCTCAATATATCCGCGGGGGCAGTTAATTTAAAATGATAATTATCCACACGCGCCTTCTTATAGAATTTATCTTGATTTTTTTCAGGGTCATTGCAATGATCCTTATTATGCCGTTTGTGGGCAGTTCCGCCGTTCCCAAATGGGCAAAGATTGGAATGGCGTTTTTTATTTCCTTAACTATCTACCCTTTAGTCGTTAAAACTCAAATAATCCCCTCTATGTCTTTTCCGGCGCTGGTTTTATTTATTCTTTCCCAGACTTTAATAGGACTGATTTTCGGATTTTTGGTTCTTATAATCTTTACGGGGGTTGAATTAGCGGGCCAGTTTATGGGCCTTCAGATAGGTTTTGGCATGATAAGCCTTTTAAATCCGTTAATTTCAAATCAACAGGTCTCTCTTATTGCAAATATGCAAAATTTTATTGCACTGATGATTTTTATAGAAACATCGGCTTTTTTCTTTGTTATCGAAGGGTTGTATAAAAGTTTCGAAACTATACCTTTAACTTTTATACAATTTTCCCCGTCCATTTTCAAATACTTAGTTTTAAAAGCGGGCGATATTTTTATAATCGGTTTCGATTTAAGTATTCCAATTGTAATAGTGGCCATTTTGCTGAATGTAATTATTGCCTTAATGGGAAGATTGGCGCCGCAATTTAATATTTTTGCGGTAGGTTTTCCGCTGATGATATTTGTCGGGCTTTATATTTTATACATCGCCGAGCCTTATTTTACGGACTATATCATTCAATCTTTCATACACCTTAGATTTGAGTACTATCGTTTAATAAATTCTCTGGCTTTATTAAGTTAATTAAAAAATGAATTAAATTAAAACTATGGCAGAAGACCAGTTTGACAAAACGGAACCAGCGACACCAAAACGAATACAGGATGCCAGAAGCAAAGGGCAGGTGATGAAATCGAGGGAGGTAAACACCGCCTTTGTGCTTATAACCATTTTAATCTATTTATACTTTAACATTTCGTCAATCGGCAATATTATAACTTCAGAGATAGTTTATTTTTTATCCAACTCCTTTTATATAAGTTTGAATTATGCGGGGATGCTGCAAATATTATACCGGCTCATTTATATCGTAATATTTGCCGTCCTTCCGTTTATTTTAATCGTCTTTTTTGCGTCCATCGTTTCTAATCTGTCCCAGGTCGGCCTGCTGTTTACCTTAGAGCCGTTAATTCCAGATTTTACAAGGATAGACCCTATGTCCGGATTAAAGAGATTTTTCTCATACCAATCCGTCAATGAATTGTTTAAATCTGTTTTTAAATTTTTTGTTTTAGCCGTGGTAGCCTATTTCACATGTATTCCGTACATTAAAAAAATTTTTGCTTTGCAATATGCCGCTCCGTCTTACGACCTGCTTTTCACGGTTGAGCTTTTATATAAGCTCTTTTTTAATATTATATTCGTAATGATTATATTAAGCATTATCGATTTTTTCATACAGAGGCATCAATATAACAAAGGCTTAATGATGTCCAAACAGGAGGTTAAAGATGAGGCGAAGCAATATGAGGGAAATCAGCAAATAAAGGGAAAAATCAGGAAAATGCAAAGGGAGATAGCAAGGAGGAAGATATTGAAGGAGGTTAAAAATGCCCATGTCGTCATAACGAATCCGACGCACTTTGCGGTGGCCGTTAAATATGACAATAAAAAATATAACGCCCCGGTCGTAGTTGCAAAAGGAGCCGATAATTTAGCCTTTCTGATAAAAAAGATAGCATCCGAAAACGATATTCCGACGGTTGAAAATAAATATATAGCAAGAATGCTTTACGATATGTGCGAGCCCGGGCAATTAATTCCCGAAAGTTTATATAAGGCGGTAGCAGAAATACTTGCGCATTTATATCTTACAAATAAAAAATTTAAAGAAATATGGGGTTTAATTTAAATAATGGCGAATCAAGTCGAATCCGTGCCGGTCCCGGGTAATTTTATATTAAAGAACTCCGATATAATACTGGCTTTGCTTTTTGTAATGGTAATCATCCTTATGGTTATACCGATAACCACCTGGATGCTCGATATATTTTTAACTTTTTCCATATCTTTTTCTATAATCGTGCTTCTCGTTTCCATATATGTCCTGAGGCCTCTGGAATTTTCCGTATTTCCCACAATACTTTTGGTTGCCACCCTGTTTCGCTTATCGCTCGAAATAGCCGCCACAAGATTAATACTTTTGTACGGATATAAGGGGCCGGATGCCGCAGGCATTGTAATCGAATCGTTCGGAAAGTTTGTGATCGGCGGCAACTATGCAGTCGGTATTATTATATTTATTATTTTTATCGTAATTAATTTTGTAGTTATAACAAAGGGCGCAACCAGGGTAGCGGAGGTTTCGGCCAGATTTACCTTAGATGCTTTGCCGGGCAAACAGATGTCCATCGATGCCGAGCTTAATTCAGGTTTTATAACCGAGGAAGAGGCAAGAAAAAAACGGACGGATTTGACAAAGGAGGTTGATTTTTACGGGTCGATGGACGGCGCAAGCAAATTTATCAGGGGCGATGTAATCGCCGCTATAATCATAACAATCGTAAATATTATAGGCGGCCTTTTAATAGGCATCATCCAGCATCATTTATCCATAATAAGAGCGGCTTCCGATTATACCCTTCTTACCGTCGGAGAAGGGCTTGTCGTTCAAATTCCCGCTTTAATAGTTTCGACATCGAGCGGTATAATAATTACCAGGGCTACAAGGGAAAGCAACCTTTCAAGGGACTTTTCGTATCAATTTTTGTCTAATCCGAGAGCTCTATATACCGCAAGCGGCGTTCTTTTCTTTTTCGGCATTATTCCCGGACTTCCGCACTGGCCTTTTATCCTTTTCGCAATACTTGCCGGATTAGTTGCATATTTAATATCTAAAGAAATGGGTAAAAAGAAGACCGCATTAAGCAAAAAGGAGCTGGAAGATAAAAAGAGCATTCCCGAATCGCAAATTATAGAAAGCGTTATGCAAGTCGATATTCTCGAACTTGAGGTCGGTTACGGCCTCATATCTTATGTCGATGCTTCAAGAAACGGAGAGCTTTTGGAAAGAATTAAAGGCATTAGAAAACAGTTGGCGGGGGATTTAGGAATTATAGTTCCCCCTATCCACATTAAAGACAATCTCAATTTAAAGCCGAACGAGTATCTCTTTTTAATCAAGGGCGCTCCGGTGGCAAGATACGAGGTAATGCCGAATAAACTTCTCGCCATGAATCCGGGGAATGTGACCGAGAATATTCAGGGTATTGTTACAAATGAACCGGCGTTCAACCTTCCCGCCTTATGGATAGATGAAAGCCTGAAACAAAAGGCGCAGATGGCTGGTTGGACGGTTGTCGAAATACCAGCGATTATAGCAACCCATATAGTCGAGCTCATAAAGGCAAATGCGCCCGAACTTCTCACAAGGCAGGATGTTCAGAAACTTTTGGATATGCTTTCCGCTAGATATCCAAAAATAGTCGATGACCTTATCCCGAATATCCTTTCCTTAAGCGCCGTTCAAACCATTCTTGAAAATTTGCTTTCGGAGGGCGTTCCAATTAAAGATATGCTTACAATCGTGGAGACGCTTCATAATTACGGTCCAGGCATCAAAGACCCTGCCGCATTAACCGAATATGTCAGGGCGGCGTTAAAAAGGACTATAACCAAAATGGCTATGGGAGCGGATAATTCTCTCAGGCCTTTAATATTAGGAAAGAATTTCGAATCGCTTATGATTAACGAATACAATAAAACAAAAGAGAAGGGGGGATATGCGGGAATCGACCCATCTTATTACAATAAAATAATTTCGGCCGTCAAAGAAGGAGTAAAAAAATCTGCCGAAATCGGTTTATCTCCCGTCGTATTAACCTCTCCTCAGATAAGGTTGTTTTTAAAAAATATTTTAAACGAAATAGTTCCGGGGATAATGGTTATTTCATCCAATGAACTGTCGCCGAATTCCAAAATTAAACCGTTGGGAAGTATAGAAATTTATGCAGATTAAAAGATACGAAGTTTTAGATATGCAGGATGCGATAGAGCTTATAAAAAGAGACCTTGGGGAAGATGCCGTTATTATTTCCACAAGGCAGGTCAACAGTTCAAACGACCTTGGTTTTTTCGGAAAACCGTTTTTGGAAGTCGTAGCTGCGGCAGATTATAAGGATGAAGATCTAATGCCTCCCCGGCAGAATAATAATTTTAATCAAAACCTTCTAAGCCCCTTATACGACGATATAAAATTTTTAAAAGACAACTTCGAAAGCATTGTGGAGGATAAGGTTATACACATTTTAAATACAAAGTTCGAAGAGATTAAACAAAACATGGATGAAATTAAGTTTAATTTAAATTTATTAAAAGACGAAAAGACAAAAGTCAGGGAAAAAGAAAGCGATTTACTTGCGTATCTCGATAATCTTTCTTTCGATAGAAAAATATCTGCCAAATTAATAGAAATATTCTTTAAAGATATTAAATTGACAAACTTTAAGACCGAAGAAAAAATTAACTATTTTAAAAAGTTTTTCAAAAAAATAATCGAGAAAAAGATAGAAAAGAAAAAGTTAACGCCTTTTATGGGCAATAAAATAGTTATCGCCCTTGTCGGAAACAGCGGGGTGGGAAAAACCGTTACAGCCGCAAAGCTATGCGCTAAATTCCTGTTCGAAAAAAATATGCATTTATCCGTATGCTCGCTTGATTCACTAAAACTGGGCGGATATGAAACATTAAAAAATTACGCCAAAAAACTTAAAATAGATTTTGCGGCAATAAAAGATGCGGAAGACTTAAAAACATTTATTTCAGGTTCTCCTTCCGATGTTATAATAATCGACACATTTGCGGTCAACCACAACAGCGTTTTTCAACTGAATAATCTGGCAAAATTTTTGGGTATGTTCGAAGGAAAAATTAAAGTGGAGCTTCTTTTGCCGGCGCAGCTTAAAAATGCGGATGCTATCAGGACTTACGAATCGTTCAGGAATAAAGTCGGGGTGAATGGGGTTATTATCACAAAAACGGATGAATCCTATTGCTTGGGCAACCTTGCGGAAATATTTTTACTTACCGATTCAACGGTTGATTTTATTACAAAAGGAGGGAATGTTCCCGAGGATATCGAAGATGCGGCTGCCCACAATATTTATTCTTTATTTTTCCCTTCACCCAAATATTAAAATTTAAAAAATTTAAATAATTTCAAGAATAAGATTATGAAAAAACAAAAAGCTCAAAATAGCTATACAAAAATCATTTCTATAACCAGCGGGAAGGGAGGGGTCGGTAAAACTAATATAGTTTGCAATCTTGCATGCTGTTTTGCCTCTATGGGTAAAAAGGTAATGATAATGGATGCCGACTTAAGCCTTGGAAATGTTTCCGTAATTCTCGGCATTATTCCAAAATATAACATTTCCCAAGTAATTTACGGCGATAAACAGCTTAAAGATATTATAATCTCCGATTCTAACGGCGTTCTGGTTCTTCCTGCTTCAGCGGGCATACCAGAGTTGTCCAATCTCTCAGAGCCGCAAAAAATTGCTTTAATGTCAAGGTTCGATGAATTTGCCGGGGATATGGAAGGTTTGGGAGAACCCATAGACATTCTTTTAATAGACACGGGAGCGGGAATTTCTTCGAATGTTTTATATTTTAATCTTGCCGCAAGCGAAATATATGTCGTCGTAACTCCGGAACCTACATCGATAACGGATGCTTATGCGTTAATAAAGGTTTTAAGCTTGAAATACGGAGAAAAATATTTTCGGATTATAATCAATAATGTTAAAAGCGAAAGGGAAGCCAAGGAGGTTTACAAACACTTAAGCCTTGTTTCCGATAAATTTCTTAAGGTAACCTTAAATTATTTAGGGCATGTTTTGAATGACAAGAATATTCCAAGGTCGGTTATTATGCAGAAACCGGCGTTAAGCCTTTTCCCTGATTCCAAATCGTCCGAATGTATTAAAAAATTGGCTTATAATATACTTTCCCAGAAAGATAATAAAATATCCAACGGCAATATCCAATTTTTTCTGAATAAACTTTTAAGGGCATTTTAATCTTTGTCAAATGGAAAAAATAAATTTTGAATCAAGAAGACTGATCGAGGAAAATTTTAACCTCGTAAATAAGGTTGCAAATTTTATGATGATGAGATTTAACGGAATCGTGAACAGGGACGATCTTATAGAATTTGGCATAGGGGGACTAATAGATGCCGCTATTAAGTTCGATCCGTCAAAAAATGATAACTTTAAGGTATATGCGATAACAAGGATAAAAGGTTCCATTTTAGACGGCATAAGAAAACTTGACTATATGCCGAGAAATGTTCGCGAGTTAGCGGGAAGGATAGAAAAGGCATACTCCAAATTGGAACAAAAATTAGGGGAAATGCCCACGGATGACGAGGTGGCACTGGAACTTGGCGTTAATTCGGAAGAATTTGGCGAAATGCTATATAAGATAAGGGGAGCATCATTTCTAACCGATAAAGATTTTATCGGTTTTGACAAAGGACGCGCCGAATCTATAGAGACAATGGAGAGCAAAGAACCGCAAGTTATAGACAGCCTTTTGATGAACGAGAGAAAAAATATTTTAAAGACATGCATCGATATGCTTAGCGAGGTTGAAAAAAATGTATTGATGATGTATTATTATGACGAATTAACCTTGAAAGAAATCGGAGGTATACTGGATTTAACCGAATCCAGAATTTGTCAGATCCACTCTAAGGCAATAATAAAATTGAGATCAAAATTGAAATCATATGAATAAACAAGATAAACAAAGGGACATGCTTTTTTCTGATAATGTCGATGTCGTTAGAAATGCAATCGAAACAATAGCAAAATACGGAACCGCAAAAGATAAAAAACTCATAGTCGATTTGTTGGGATCGGGCAGCCCCGGCATTGTTGAATTTGCCGAAAATACCATTATTAAACTAAATGAAAAGGGGCTTATAAAAAAGCTGTTCGAGATTTCCGCCTCAAGCGGCAGCGGCATTAAAATCAGGTCTAATGCATTTGATACTATAAAGCAAATTGCTATGAAGAACGGAAATTTTCTAACCGAATATTTTGATAAAAAGAGCGGTAAATACAACAGGATAATTTCGGAGCTGGTAAGGTACGGCAATTTTACCCCCAATGATTATCCAAAACGGATTTTAGTCAAGCTTTCAAAAGATAAAGACGAAATAACCAGGGCTAACGCGATTGAATCGATAGGAATATTAAAACTTAAGCTTGGCAGCGTATTGTTAAAGGCGCTGGATGACACATTCTTTGTTTCTTCGTCGGCAATTTTTTCCATAGGGGAAATAAGATTGAAAAGAGCGTTTCCAAAGTTAAAAGAATTATTTTTAAAATCTAATGACAGGGTTACCAGAAATATAATAGTCGATTCTCTGTCGAAAATGGGCGGAAACGAAATATTAGATTTTTTATTAAATATTCTCGGTAAAAATAATAGATATATGGTCGATAAGATTTATATACTTAAAAGTATATATAAAATATGCATGCTGGATTGTAGAAAAAGCGGAATGAAAGAGTCGTTACTCCAAAAAATATCCAATTTAAATCTTAAAATATCCATATTTTCTATAGAAGAGTATGAGGAAAAAGAGGCAATAGATTCTATCCTTTGTTATTTTTCTTTGTTGAATCATAAAAAGTCGGAAAAAGTGTTTAAATTTTTATTTGAATATTATGTTAAAAATGAGAATATCGGTGAATTAGAATATCTGTACATAAAAAATATTCTTAAAAAAATTGCAAGGCCTAAGTATATAATGAATTATATAAAATCGTTAAAACCGTCGTCAGATTTTAATAAATATGATTTGCTGATAAATGTTTTGTCCGAGATTTCGCCAAGGGATATAATAAACCTTTTAGATTTTTTTAAGGATAAAAAATTATTTTTAGAGGCAAAAATATCTCTTTTAAGTTATGCATGCCAGGTTTACGCAGGTAAAAATTTTAATTACAAAACCGCTTTTTACGATATTATTCTTCACTATTTAAGCAATGGAAGCGGAAATGTTAGAAAAGCCGCAATTAATTTATCGGGATGTTCGAAAAACGGCGTTTACATAGATAAACTTTTTACCCTTCTTCTTAAGGAAAACCTCCCCGATGCAACCTCTGCATTTATAAATACTATAGCCAATCTTTTAAGCCTTAAGCGAAATAAAAAATATTTTTATTTTTTTGCGGATAATCTGTCATTAAAAAACGATAAAATAATAGAATATTCGTTAAAAATACTCGAAGAGGCGAAATTACCTTTAACGGATGATGAAATTTCGAATTTATATTCTAAATTTGCTAATTTTAAATATGTTAAGTCCATACCGTTAAAAAGACTGCTGGCGCGTGTTTTAAGAAAATACGACCTGGCAAAGCATAAAGAGGCTGTATCTTTTTTACTTGACGAAAGCGACGAAGAGGTTAAATTTAATTATCTGAATTCCCTTTTCCTATCAGGGGTTAAAGAATTGAAACTATATCTGGATGTTCTCGGCTCAGGAGATTTTTCAGACGAATTTAGATATAAAATAGTGGAATTAATCGAAAAATTAAGAGACCCAAAGAGCTTTGACTTTCTTGTTTCCATGCTTAATAAAGAAAAAAACAAAATGGTAAAAATCGCCATACTGAGAGCCATTCATACCATCAATAAGGAAAAGGCGTCGAATATAATAAAAAAATACAATTCATCCAAAGATAAAGATTTAAGGATTTATTCCTTAGAATTAATGTAAAAAATTTTTAAAATAAGACTAAAGTGGAATATCCAAACACTAATTTATCCGATGAAATATTCTATAAATTAAAGAACTTAATATATGATATTTCAGGTATTTATTTTAATGAGCAAAAAAAATATCTCCTTGAAGCAAGGTTATCCAGAAGGCTTTCCATTTTAGATCTGCCCAACTTTGAGGATTATTATAATTATTTAAAATATTCGCCAAAAAAAAAATCTGAAATAAAGGAGCTTTTAAATAGTGTAACAACTAATGAAACCAGTTTTTTCAGGGACTCGCCGCAGCTCGATGTTTTTATGGATGTTTTAAAACAAATTGTTATTGCGCCGAGCGTGAGTCCTAACAAGAAGATTAGAATATGGAGCGCCGGATGCTCCACGGGTGAAGAACCATATACTATTGCCATGATGATAAAAGAGAACTTCCCTTTTTCCAATGCAAAGTTTGATATAATCGGTTCCGATATTAGCGAGCATGTTTTGGATTCGGCAAAAAGAGGAATATATAATGATTATACTTTACGTAATGCAAGTAAAGGCATTATAGCTAAATATTTTAATAAAGCAGATAACGATTCCTTTGCTTTAAAGGACGAAATTAAAAATATGGTCGGTTTTTACAATGTCAATCTTGTAGATGCGAAAGAAGTAAAAAACTTAGACATTTTTGATATCGTTCTTTGCAGAAATGTTATAATATACTTCGATGACGAGTCAAAGAAAAGGGCTATTTCAAACATATACGAAAGTTTAAAAATAGGGGGACACCTTTTTTTGGGCCATTCGGAATCTTTACATTTTATATCTACATCGTTTAAATTGGTTGGTTTCGGAAAAACACCCCTATATAGGAAAGAATAAATGAAAATGCTATACACGGTATTAATTGTCGAGGACTCGTTAGTCGTGGTTAAGTTTTTATCGATTGCCTTTAAAAACGCGGGTTTTAAAGTGAAAACAGCTTCAGATGGTTATGAGGCCCTGGAAAAAGCCATTAAAGACGATATAAACCTGATCGTTACGGATTTAAATATGCCTGAGATGGACGGGATTACGCTATTAAACAGTCTTAAGGAAAATTTATCGACCAAAAATATACCCGTTATTCTTATGTCTTCAAATACGCCGGGCGAAAACGAAATATCTAAAAGTTATGCTTTTTTACAAAAGCCGTTTAACGATGAAAAAATAATAAGCATTGCGAAAAAAGCAATAAAAGAAGTTTACGGTACTTAACCCGTTATTAATTTTGTAATAATTTATAATTTAAAAGGTGCTAAAGTCATGGCTCTGGATCTGTCGATGAAAATTCTTGTGGTAGATGATTTTTCCACTATGAGAAGGATTATTAAGAATATTTTAAAACAGATAGGTTTTGTGAATGTGGACGAAGCTGAAAATGGGCAGGTCGCCCTTTCAAAAATTGCGGACGGAAATTACGATTTTGTCATTTCGGATTGGAATATGCCTGAAATGAACGGAATAGAATTATTAAAGAGCGTCAGGGCAAATGAAACAACGAAAGATTTACCGTTTTTAATGGTTACTGCCGAGGCAAAAAAAGAAAATGTGGTCGAAGCCGTTAAAGCAGGGGTTAACAATTATATCGTAAAGCCCTTTACGGCGGAAACCCTTCAGGAAAAGATTTCAAAAATATTTCCGGATTAGCCTATGACATATTGCGGAGGAAATTGTTAATGATGGACGACTCGATGAAAGAAATAGTCAACGATTTTGTTCAAGAAGCGCTGGAACTCCTTGAAAGCCTTAATGAAAACTTTGTCGAACTTGAGAAAGATCCAGGGAACAAAGACCTGTTGAATACTATTTTCAGGGCAGCGCATACGATAAAGGGTTCCGCTGGTTTTTTGGGTTTTCAAAGCATTGTCGAGCTGGCGCATAGCGCGGAAAATATTTTAAATAAACTCAGGCAGGGCGAAATCAAACTTATCCCCGATATGATGGATTACTTGCTTAAGGCCATAGACATATTAAAGACTATGATAATATCCGTATCGGAAACAGGAATGGAAGGGCTTTCACCTGTAGATAACACGGAACTTATCAAAAGGCTTGACGGTCTGGCAGAGGGAATAACCCTGCCCAGCGAAGAAAAGTTAAAACAGCCGGAGGCCGGTGAGACGCAAGTCCGGCAGAGCTTGCCTCAAGCGGCGGTTGAAAGCGGTAAAGCAGGTATGCAAAAAGAAAAGGCGGCAGGCGAAATTACCAATGAAGAAAACCATAAAGAAAATCATGCTAAAACGGTTCAAAGAAAGGTAAGGAACCTTGGCGATATCCTTCTGGAAGACAACCTTATTTCCAAAGAGGAACTGGAGCAGATTTATAAAGAGAAAGAAGAAGAAACGAAACAACCTGAAACCGCAGGCTCCCCTCCCCTTGCGGGGGAGGTTAGGGGAGGGGTAGAAGAAACGAAACAGCCTGAAACCGAAGGGCAAAAACCGGAACGGAATAGGCAGGATGCGCCGATAAGGGAAGTCCCTAACATTAAGCAAACGGAGGCGGCCTTACCTGGTCCAAAATCGCCTGCCGCCAGAATACCCGAGGTTAAAGAGACGACGATAAGGGTTGACATTGATAGGCTTGATAATGTTATGAATCTCGTCGGCGAACTTGTCCTTGCAAGAAACAGGTTGTTTAATATTTCTTCCAAATTAGAGTTGAAATATGCGGGCGACGATCTTTCCTCTGCGTTGGCGCAGGTTGTATCCAATTTAAATCTTGTTACTACCGACCTTCAGCTGGCGGTAATGAAGACAAGGATGCAGCCGGTTAAAAAGGTGTTTAGCAAATTCCCCAGAATGGTAAGAGACCTTTCAAGGGAACTTGGCAAAGAGATTGAACTTCAAATATCCGGCGAAGAGACGGAGTTAGATAAGTCGGTTATCGAAGAGATAGGAGATCCGCTTGTCCATTTAATAAGAAATAGCGTTGACCATGGGATAGAAACAAAAGAGGCGAGAAAAAGATTAGGAAAACCTGAAACGGGAACTATTAAATTAAGCGCCGAACACGAGGGAAATTATATCGTTATAACCGTTTCGGACGATGGAAAAGGAATGGACCCGGACATCTTAAAAAAGAAGGCCGTGGAAAAAGGGGTGATAGATGAAAAAACGGCTTTTGGCCTTTCCGATAAGGATGCTTTAAGCTTGATTTTCACGCCGGGGTTTAGCACCAAGGAGAAAGCGACCGAAATTTCAGGAAGAGGGGTCGGGATGGATGTCGTTAAGACAAATATACAGAAAATAAACGGTATTATAGATATAGAATCTCAAATCGGGCATGGTTCGAAGATAGTATTAAAACTTCCGCTGACCGTTGCCATAATTCAAACCCTTATTGTCGGGGCGGGAGAAGATATTTTTGCCATTCCTCTTAATTCCGTCGTTGAAACCTTAAGAATATCCGAGTCGTCTATTCAAACAATTGATAAACATGAGGTTATAAATTTAAGAAAATCGGTTTTATCCCTGTTAAGATTAGGAGAAGAATTTGGCATAAAAGAATCAAGCATCCTTGACTCCAATGCCTCGTTAAAAAAAGAAATTTACATAGTCGTCGTTGCATTGGCCGAAAAAAAGATTGGCATAGTGGTTGATAATCTGTACGGACAGGAAGAGGTTGTGATTAAATCTCTGGGGGATTATCAATTAGGATATAAAGGCATATCGGGCGCAACAATCACCGGCGACGGAAAGGTTGTCCTCATCATAGATGTAGCCTCTATGATAGAATCTGTCGCAATAAGATAAATTTTGAAGGAGTAGAAGGAGTATTTGATTTATGAGAGAGCCTGTGAGAGTTTTAATTGTCGATGATTCCGCCTTTATGAGGAGGGCGATAGGTTCCCTTTTAGAAGGAGAAAACGATATCAAAGTTGCAGGATTTGCAAAGGATGGGGAAGACGCTATCAGGCAGATTCAGGATTTTAAGCCCGATATTGTAACGATGGACATAGAAATGCCTAAGATGGATGGGCTAAAGGCTCTTAAAATTATTATGGAAAAATTCCCGCTGCCCGTAATAATGATTAGTTCGCTTACGGAGGAAGGGGCAAAGGCTACTTTAGACGCCCTTGATTTGGGGGCGGTCGATTATATTCCTAAAAATCTTTCGAATGTTTCATTAAATATATTAAAAATAAAAGACGACCTGCTTTCTAAAATAAGGGCTGTTACGGCAAAAAGATATGTTTTTCACCCGTTAGAAGAAGATATTTCAATTTATTCAACGAAATTACTTAAAGATGGTTCATGGAATAAAAGAATCAATATTGTTGCGATAGGTTCGTCAACAGGCGGTCCAAAAGCGCTTCAGGATGTTATACCTAAAATTCCGGGTAATTTTCCGGTTCCTATAATTTTAGTTCAACATATGCCTAAAGCTTTTACGGGACCTTTTGCCGAAAGATTGTCGCAGATGTCCCATATCAAGGTTATAGAGGCTTCCGGAAGCGAGATTATTAAGCCTGGAACGGCTTATTTGTCGCCCGGCGATAAACATCTTACCGTTAAAAAAACAGGGGAGAACGGAACAAAAATATCTCTTTCGAATGAACCTGCCGATTTAATAAATAGGCCGTCGGTTAGCGTTATGATGGAATCGGTGGCGAACGCGTATCCCGGAAGCGCATTGGGCGTTATACTGACTGGCATGGGCTCGGACGGGCTGTCGGGTATGAAAAGCATTAAGGAGTCGGGCGGAAAAACTATCGCTCAGGATGAAGCTACCTGCGTCGTATATGGCATGCCAAAAGCCGTTGTTGACGCCGGGCTTGCCGATACCGTTCTTCCTATATACAAGATAGGCGATGAAATTATCAAGGAAACTTTATTGTAACTTTAGAATTATATTTAAAAAATATACTATGCAAGTTATATAATTTTATTAATCGGAGGAAAATTTATGGAGGCCGTTAAGGAAGCCAATAATCAAATTAATAGAACAGGTAAAGCAGAAAGCGATCCGGGATTAGAGGAAATAGTTCAACTTGTTACCTTTCGCCTCGGAAATGAAGAGTTTGCCCTCGATATTTTAAAGGTTCAGGAAATAAATAGAATCGTCGAAATAACTAAGGTCCCAAAGGCCCCTGATTTTGTCGAAGGCGTTATTAATTTGCGGGGCAGGGTTATTCCGATAGTCGATATCAGGAAAAAATTTCATTTGAAGACAAAAGAAGCCACAAAAGAGACAAGAATTATTGTGGTAAATATAATGAATAAAACCATAGGTCTTATTGTTGACTCCGTTTCGGAAGTTTTAAGGATTGATTCAAGCACTATTCAGCCCCCGCCCCCCTTAATTGCAGGTCTCGATTCCGATTACATCAAAGGGGTCGGCAAATTAGACGACAGGCTTATAATATTGTTAGATATCGATAAGATATTTACGAGCGGAGAACACAGACTTATCGATGGCATAACGGGTTAATTTATGAAAACCCCGTATATTTTTGCAACCGCAAATCAAAAAGGGGGGGTAGGAAAAACAACAACGGCGATTACGCTGGGGAGTTCCTTGTCGCTTTTTGGGCACAGGGTACTTTTGATAGATCTTGACCCTCAGGCAAGCCTTACCAATCATTTAGCTGTTGAACCGGAGAAGCTTGAGTATTCCGTCAGCAATGTTATACTCTCCGAATCTTTTCAGCCGGACGATGTGATTATAAATAAATACCGATTAAAAACAGGCGGATGCATCGATCTGATACCGTCAAATATAAACCTTGCAAGGATTGAAGCGGAGCTTTCGGTTTCAAAAGGCGGGGGATTAAGACTTAAAGAAAGATTAAAGTTTTTACCGAATAATTACGATTACATAATAATAGATTCATCGCCTGCGCTAAGCGTTCTTCTTATCAGCGCTATCGCAGCAAGCGATGAGGTTATTATTCCCGTTATGTCCGATTTTTTATCGGCAAGGGGCGTTGAATTGTTACTCTCGACCATAGGCAAGATTGAAACGGCGATAAATATTAAATGTAATTATAAGCTTTTAATCACTATGTTTGATAGAAGGACAAATTCGTCATGGAAGTCTCTGGATTATTTTAAAAATAAGTATCAAAGCCGTCATTTTAATAGTATAATAAATATAGATACAAGATTCAGGGATGCGAGCTTAATAAGGAAGCCTTTAACATATCTTGATGCTAATGCAAGGGGATCCTTAGATTATATTAATGTTGCGAAAGAGATAATAAACCGCCTTCATAGCGAGATTAAGGGGGTAAAAGATGAATAAGAGCGCAGAGTTATACGATATGGAAGGTTTTAAATTCAAAGATTCTGATTTAGTGTCTTCATGGATAGGCAGTCTTTTAGATGAAACTCAAAATCAGCAAAGCTCAAAAAATTCGGACTATCTAAAAGAACCCGCTCAAATTATTGCTTATCCGGTTGAAAGAATATTAACCCCTCGAAACGAAGCGGCAGTTGTCTTAAATCCCGGGGATTTTTATTTAGAAGAGGTCAAAAAGCCGGAAATTTCTCCGGAGGTAAAAATAGACCCCGAAAAAGAGCTGCCCTATTTTACCTTTACTTCAGGCAATTCTCTTTACGGCATACCCGTCCTTCATATAAATGAAATAATCAAATATAAAGAACCCGTGAATATCCCTTCAAAAAAGATTGGATTATTGGGGCTGATTCCTTACAGGGCAAAGATAATACCCATTTATAATTTTTCTTCTTTAGCAGGGGCTTCGCTGGATGTTAAAACTATTTTTAAATATATCGTTATTTGCGTCTATGAAAGCAAATTATTCGGCCTATGCGTAGATGATATTAAGAATATAATTAAAGTTAAAAATAAAAATCTTATTTCATCCGCCACATTTAAGTTTTGGAGTTCCAATAAAATATCTACCGATGTTTTTGAAGGCGAAAACGGAAAATTTTATTCGCTGGTTGACATAAAAAGCATTTATAATTATTTAAAATCATGATAGATTTAGTCGAAGTTCAACAAATTATTTCGAATATGCCTTCGGTTGAAAAGATTGCCTCCACGCCCCAGGTTCTGGCGGTTAATTCAAACAATATCATCCAAAAAGAGATGGAAAATGTAGATATGGAAAAACTAAGCACGGTTGTTGAATTAAGCGAGGTTTTAGAGCCTGTTAACGATAAAAATAAAAATTCGAAAGAGGAAAAGGAATTTCCATCCGAATCCAAAGAAGAAAAAGAAACCGCCGAAAATAATATACCCCATATTAATATAACTGCATAATGAGCAGGCGATGAATGACAATCCCGCGATTTTTTTTAACGACATTCAATCCACGGCGCAATTTCAAGCGCTGCAGGGTAAGATAACTTCCCTCGACAAAAATTTAGCTTCGTTTTTAGAACTTACAAATTCCGGAAAAATTTTAGATGTAAAATTAATAGACTCCCTTGATAATTTAACGGGCATATTCAGTTTTAACGGCAAACTATTTAGCGCCCGGATTCCGGAAGATTTATATAATGAGTTTGTTTTAAGTTCGGCCGCTGCCGGCGCCAGTTTTAACATGAGGGTAAAATTACAGCTGAGCAAGATTGATAATAACGAGGTAACTTTTCGAATCGTTAACGATTTAAATAACGAGAATATCCAAAAAGCCGTGGAATTATACGGCAAGGCATATTCTAATGATATTGCCGGTAATTTTAAAACCGCCTTAAACGAAGATTTAAACCTTAATACGGGAAATATCGGCGTTTCGGTTAAAGGTAATTTTTTATTTATCCACTTCAATTTTAATGCAGGGTTGGGAAGCGGCGCCGTTATCCTGACGACTAATCAGGCTGACGGTAAAGAACTTAACGCTCAAAAGGACGGCAAAAAAAAATTAAACAAAATGCCTGCGGGGTATTCGTTTATGCTGGAAATAAACCTTGAGCCTCTTGGATACATTAAGGTATTTTCATATTATTCTAACAAAACATTAACCGTTAATTTTAAAGATTATTCTAAAATTGCGCATAACGCCATAACCAAGAACCTGAAGGTATTTAAAGATATGTTGTTATTGGAAGGGATTGCGCTTAAAGAAGTCTCGTTTTACAATAAAAATAATAATAAAAATACAGGCATGCCTGACGGCGTTTTATCGGATAATCACATTATAAATGAAAGAATATAAGAATTATAAAAATATTAAGGCTTCGGCTCTAAGATACGATAAAGAAAAAGAAGATGCCCCGATTTTGATTGCGAAGGGACAGGGTAAAATCGCCGAAAAAATAATAGAAATTGCAAATAAAGAAAATATCCCGGTGGTAAAGAATAAAGCGCTTGCCGACATTCTGGATAAACTTGACATATATGACGAGATCCCGCCAGAACTTTATAAAGTCGTTGCACGGCTATTTGCGTTTATTTATAAATTAAACGAAAAGGCATCGGAAGATTTAAAATTCAAACATCCCTCATAGCCCCCACAATTTCCCTTTGTCTTTTAAATATATATTTAAA
This sequence comes from Deltaproteobacteria bacterium, assembly GCA_023489335.1. GTDB lineage: Bacteria > SZUA-79 > SZUA-79 > Acidulodesulfobacterales > Acidulodesulfobacteraceae > Acidulodesulfobacterium. The sequence continues at coordinate 47,948 of JAMDCP010000005.1, forward strand.
TATTATATCCTGTTCTTTCGGTTTCAGGTTAATCAGTTGTGCGCCGGTTTTATATTTAAGGTTATCAAGCCTCGTTACCGCCCTTATTTCCATTCTAACGGTTATTGCCTGAATATTTCCGGGGAATTCTATTTTTACTCCCTCCAATACCGTATGCTTTTCTATGGGAAAATCTAATAAGAATGAAATCCCTTCTCCCGCAATGTCGTAAATGTTTGCGTTAAAATACTTATTATTTAAGAAAAAACTTAATCTCACCGGTTCCTTCAAAGACGGTTCTATTCTAAAATATTTTCTCTTTTCTAAAGAGAGTATCTCTATGGGTTTATAAATATTAAATGTAAAATAATCATTATTTCTACTGAAGCCATAGAGTTTTGATAAAAAGAAGTGTTCGCTGTTTTTAAATTTAAAGCTAAGTTTAAGATATGAAGATTCCAAAAGGTTCTGGTTGCCGTTTTGCGGCACAAGGGAGTCTATGGTAATATAATCCTGAGCTACTTTTATTATACTGCTCGAATATGTGCTGCCTTCGAACTTTGTTTCGTTATTAAACTGGACAGGGCTGACTATGAGGCTTTTTTTTAAACCGAGAAACCCTTTTAAAATACTGTCTATTTCCGACCTTCTGGAATAAATATTTACATTAGGGTCTTCTTTTAATTTTTTAATATCGAACATAATAGGCGTATTATATTTTAAATATTCTATAGTATAAATCAAGTTTTTAAATAATATCAATATTTTTTATTTCTGCGGCATATTTTTCCTTTAGTTCAAAAAAATAAGGAAATTTTTTCCTTTTACTTTACAAGAAAGGGCAGCAAAAGAGCAGTTAATCATTTGTTTTTAATTTCTCTTCATTTTTGGCACATTTTTTGCTTGCTATCTAATTAATTTCAAAACATTAATAAAATCTAAGGGGTCGTTATTATGAACGGCGGTTCGTATGTTGCTTTAAGCGGAATAATTGCCGAAGGGCAAAAACTTAACATGATTACGAATAATCTGGCTAATGCAAATACTGTCGGATATAAAAGCAACGGTTCCCTGTTCGGTGAATTTTTATCGCGTAAAGCTATTCAAACTTTAGATTCGGGAAATAATAAGCCGTTTGTCGATAAGGCTTATCCGATAACCCTTAACAGTTATATAAATAATTCCCAGGGGCCACTTAAGAAAACAGGCAACAGGCTTGACCTTGCAATAAACGGGGATGGGTTTTTTGTTTTACAAACGCCGGACGGAATTAAATTTACAAGAAACGGGGTGTTTTCTCTAAACAGCGCAGGAGAGCTTGTAAACCAGGATGGTTTTCCTGTTTTAAACATTCGTAAAAAACCGATATTCTTAAATGAAAGAGGTTCAGATGTTACGATTACAAAGAATGGCATAATAAACCTGACCGACCCGCTGACAAACAATGAAATGTATTACGGGCAAATTCTTACGGTAAATTTTAACAATCCGAAGTATTTGTCGAAATACGGCGGCACCATGTTTTCGGCAACCAAAAATTCCGGAGCACCTGTCTTAAATAAAAACCCCGATATCTTACAGGGTTATGTCGAGGAGTCCAATGTAAACGAAATTAAAGATATGGCGGAAATGATAAATGTTTCCCAGGTTCACAACAATATGGTAGAAGTGTTAAAATCGTATTCAAATGTAAATAATACTACGATTAATACTATCGGCGCACCGGTTTAGAAATTTTAAAATGTAATCGGAGGAAATTTAAAATATGAGGGCGTTATGGACGGCTTCCACAGGCATGGAAGCGCAGCAATTGGAAATAGACAATATTGCAAACAATCTTGCCAATACCAATACGACTGGTTATAAAGAATCAAGGGTTAATTTCGAGGATCTTTTTTATCAAACCATTAAGTCTCCAGGGGCATACTCTTCCGAATATACCCAGGTGCCGACGGGTATTCAAATCGGCTTAGGCACCAAGGTATCTTCTATAGAAAAAGAATTTACGCAGGGCGATCTTCAGCAAACATCCAATCCCTTGGATGTTGCAATATCGGGGCAGGGTTTTTTTCAGATACAGATGCCTAACGGCGAGGCTGCATATACAAGAGACGGTACTTTTCAAACAAATTCCCAGGGCCAGCTCGTCGATGCAAACGGTTATCAACTTGTGCCGCCCATTACTATACCGCCAAACGCCACCTCCGTTACCATTTCGCAAAACGGTACTGTATCGGCGGTTGTTTCCGGCCAAACAAGCCCTGCCCAGATTGGCACGATAACTCTTGCTAATTTTATTAATCCTGCGGGCCTTAACAGCATTGGCCACAATCTTTACCTTCAGACTTCGGCTTCCGGAGTCCCGCAGATTGGAACCCCGGGACAGAACGGCGTCGGCACGATTCAGCAGGGTTTTTTGGAAATGTCCAATGTAAATTTGGTGGGTCAGATGGTATCTATGATAACAGCCCAAAACGCTTATACCATCGATTCAAAAGCGATAACAATCGCAAATCAGATGCTCCAAACGGCCGCGGCCTTGATACCGTAATCTTATTATGTTAAATAAAAACTTTTATAAAAATCCGATTTTTATTTTCATTTTTTTAGGGTTTATTATTGCGTGCTGGGGGAAAAATTCCTATGCGAAAGGTTATAGGGAAAACCCTGTAAAATTAAAACAGATGATAATAAATTCTTATTTAAAAGAAATACCGCTAAAATTCAAAAAATATTTTCACTTTAGCGGTTTCACGTTTACCGGACCGCTTAAAAATGTTTCTAAATATTCTATAAAACCGATAACTTATAACCCTGGATTCGCAGGGTATCATACGGCTATAATCAAATTAACGGATAAGAACAAAGGCTTGCTTAGAGGAATTGCCTATGCCGCTTTTAAAGTGAGAATTTATGCGCCTGTTGCGGTTGCCTCTCAAACCATTGGAAAATTTCAAATATTAAAGGCAAACGATGTCGAAATTGCTTATGAAAACATTCCCGACATATATTCGGGGTATTATCTGAATAAAAAAGATGTTATCGGTAAAGAGGCTAAATTTGTTATTATCCAAAACTCTATCCTGTCAAAAATAAATACGGAAAGGAAAAGGATAATAAATTTTGGGAATATGGTTTATATTGTTTATAAAAGATATGGATTAAATCTAAAAACAAAGGGAATGGCGCTTCAAGCCGGTCATTATAATTCTACTATAAGGGTAAAAAATATCGAGTCTGGATTGGTTGTGGACGGAATTGTTAAATCGAATAAAATGGTGCTCGTCAGGTAAATATCTATGAAAAAATTGAAATTTAAAAAGTGGATATTTTTATTCGTTATGTTCTCCTCTTTAGCGTTATCTTTAAGCGGGTGCGGCACAGGTTTTGTCACGCCGCCAAAATCTATGGTTCCTCCCACCTATGTTAAACCTACGGCGAAAAACGGCGGAATCAAGAGCAAGCCGGTTTTAGGCTCTTTATGGAGCGGTTCGCAAAACGGGACGAATCTATATTCCGATAATGTCGCATATCAGCTTAACGATATAGTCACCATAATCGTAAACGATCAGACGCAGGCGCAGGATTCCTCCGGAACAGTGCTTTCTAAAAATTCTTCGGGGCAGGGGAGCATCGCCTTCGGTAGTCTTTCGACCGCAAAACCCACAGGTTATCAAGGGTCGAATGTGGAAAGTTTTAACGGCGGAGGCGGAGTAGCCGAAAGCGGGCAAATATCCACTATGATAGAGGCGCAGGTTGTGCATGTTTTTCCAAACGGCAATCTGGAAGTTAAAGGCGAAAGAGAGGTCTCTATTAACGGGGAAACAAGATATATTTTAATTAAAGGCATTGTCAG
>JAMDCP010000020.1 GCA_023489335.1 Deltaproteobacteria bacterium
AATAAAATAAAATAACAAAAGATTATAAGCCGATGAATATAAATGACATAAAGGATTTAATAAAATTTATTAAATCTAATAAAATTAAAGAATTTTACTATAAGAAAGGCGACGAAGAGGTTTCGGTCAAGTTAAGCCATGAAGAAACGGCGGCGCAGGATTTAAAGCATAGGGTTCGTGAAAAAAAGGAGTATTTGGCGCAAATTGAAAGTATCGAGCATGCCGAGTTAACCGAGCTTTCTGCGCGAAGGGCCCAAACCCTAAAATCCGAATTAGCGGAACCTGCATCGAAAAAAGAAACTCTAAAAGAGATAGTATCGCCGTTCGTGGGTTCTTTTTACAGGTCCCCATCTCCCGATAAGCCGCCGTTTGTTGAAGTAGATTCCGTTGTAGAAAAAAACAGCCCTGTTTGCATCGTAGAAGCCATGAAGATAATGAACGAGATAGAGGTAGATATAAAATGCCGCATTGTTTCCATCCTTGTTGAAAATGGGCAATTGGTGGAATACGGGCAGCCCTTATTTCTTGTGGAGCCCCTATAAATATATGTTTAGAAAGATATTGATAGCCAATAGAGGCGAGATAGCGGTTAGAATTATAAGGGCGTGCAAAGAATTGGGTATTAAAACCGTTGCCGTCTATTCAACCGCCGACAGAGACAGCCTTCATGTGAGGTATGCCGATGAAAGCATATGTATCGGCCCGCCGCCAACTGCAAAAAGTTATTTAAATATATCTTCCATTATATCCGCTGCAGAGATAACGGACAGCGAAGCCATCCATCCGGGATACGGCTTTTTGTCCGAAAATGCCAATTTTGCAGAAATTTGCGAAAATTGCGGCATAAAATTCATAGGGCCATCATCGGCAAACATGAGCCTATTGGGGAATAAAAGAAATGCGAGAAAACTTGTTAAAAGCCTGGGCATTCCAGTATTGCCGGGAAGCGATGATATCGGAGATAATGAGGAAGATATAAAAAAAGCGGCGGGAAAAATAGGTTATCCATTAATACTTAAAGCCTCTATGGGTGGAGGCGGAAGGGGAATAAAAATGGTTTTGACGCCGGCCCATTTATCTCAGGCTTATCATCAGGCAAGGCAAGAGGCGCAGTCTTTTTTTGGAGATAAAGATGTTTATTTAGAGAAATATTGCGAAAATCCAAGGCATGTCGAGTTTCAGGTCCTTGCAGACAGGTACGGTAATGCCGTGTGCCTCGGGGAAAGGGATTGCTCCATCCAGAGAAGGCATCAAAAGATTATCGAAGAAGCCCCCTCTATTGCCGTAAAATCCGCCGCGAGAAAAAAAATAAGCGAATCCATATTAAAGGTTGTCAAAGAGGTAAATTATGTCAATGCGGCTACATTTGAATTTCTTTTGGACGAGGGCGGCGAATTTTACTTTATGGAAGTAAACACAAGGGTTCAGGTTGAACATCCGGTTACCGAATTTGTCACAAATACGGATATTATTAAAGAGCAGATCCGAATTGCGAATGGAGAAAAACTTAAAATAAAGCAGGAAGATGTGAAAATTAAGGGTCACAGTGTCGAATTAAGAATAAATGCCGAAAATCCGGTAAATTTTCAGCCCTCCCCGGGTTTGATCACCTTTTACAATAAACCGGGCGGATTAAATGTCAGGGTTGACGATTTTGCCTATTGCGGATACATCGTCCAGCCGTTTTATGATTCTTTAATTGCCAAATTAATAGTGCATGATTCGACCAGACTGGGTGCAATCAATAAGGCTAAAAACGCATTAAACGAATTTCAGATTGAAGGCATAGAGACAAACATTCCCTTTCTTAGAAGGATATTAAACGATAGCGATTATATTTCAGGCAAGGTTGACATAGGGTATGTCCAGAGGTTTATCGAAAGGTAAGGTAAGGCCGAACTGTCTTATAAATTTTTATCGTTAAATTTTTATTTGAATTTTTTTAAAAAATGTTTATATTATAATTATCGTATTTATATGTAAAAATAATAAAACAAAGAAAGGGGGATTTATGGAGTTTCCGAAAAATTTAAAATATAATACGGAACATATCTGGGTTAAAGTCAATAGGGATAACGCTCTTATAGGGGTTACCGATTACGCGCAGGACCAGCTTGGGGATATAATTTATGTTGACCTGCCAGAACCTGGTTACGAGCTTGAACAAAACGAGTCTTTCGGAACCATCGAATCGGCAAAGTCGGTTTCGGAACTGTACGCCCCCGTGAGCGGACATGTGGTTCGGGTCAACGAATCGTTAAAAGATGAACCGGAGCTTGTAAACGAAGAACCCTATGATGCAGGATGGCTGCTCGAGATCAAGCTTACGAACGAAAATGATTTAAATGACCTCATGGATAACCTGGATTATGAAGAATATTTGGAAAGTAATGGATAATAATAAAAAATAGATAATGAACGGCTATTCGGATGGTTGTTTTAACCTAATAATTTCAGGCGGATGTCCCGGCGGCATTAATATGGCCGCCGATTTATTTTTATTGAATAAATATAAAATTGCGGATGATTTTTCGAGCCGCCCTACATTAAGACTGTATTATTTTTCCCCGCCCGCTCTTTCTTTGGGATTTTTCCAGGAAGATAAAGATAAAGATATAGGCGAGAGCATTATCTTAAAAGCAAAAAATAAAAACTACAATATCGTTAGAAGACCGACAGGGGGGAGAGCGGTATTGCATAAAAACGAGATAACTTATTGCGTGGTGTCGTCATATAAAAGCGGCATTTTTGCAGGAAAACTTTTGGAAACTTATAAGAAGGTCGGCGAATTTTTGTACCTTTTTTTTACCGGTTTAGGTTTAAATCCAGATAACGGGTTGTATCGCCAAGGCGGCAAGAAAATTGATAAAGCGGGTAAAAAAAGCGATTTTAACTGTTTTTTAAAAGCTCACCCGTACGAGATAACATTTGGGGGCAAAAAGATTTGCGGCAATTCGCAAAGACGCAGCGAAACAGCATTTTTACAACATGGTTCGATTTATATCGACTATAACCCGCTCGAGCATATAGAATTATTCGAGGACGGCAATTTTAACGCCGAATATTTTAATAATATTACGGGCATAAAACAAGAGCTCGAAAAGGCAGGGGTCAATTTTGTTCCGAACGCTTTAGATTTCGATAATCTTTCCGAAATTATGATTAATTCATTCAGGGATGCCTATAATCTTAACCCTGTAAAGGCGTCGCTGCGGGAATTAGAGGGCAATTTTGGGTTTGCTTAAGTAATTTACAAATTTTTATTTTTATGGTATATTTATAAAGGTTGTTTTTCGCAATCGTTATTGCAGCAGTGATATTTTAAAACACCGTCAAATTTTTCATCCTTATAAGCGGGCATAGCTCAGTTGGTAGAGTACAAGCTTCCCAAGCTTGGTGTCGCGAGTTCGAACCTCGTTGCCCGCTCCATTCAAAACAAGGGTTTCAAGGATTTAATATTTTTCCTTCTTCGTCGATTGTGAAGGAATTGTGAATTTTTAAATCAGCGGAGCTCATTTTCTCGTCGAGAACGCTTACCGCTTTTTTGACGTGTCCCGGCGCCAGATGGGCATAGCGCATTGTCATCGTAATACTTTTATGACCGAGAAGCTTCTGGACCGCCGCAAGGTCGACGCCTTTCATAACAAGCCAAGACGCGAACGTATGCCTTAAATCGTGAAAGTGAAAATCGATGATTTTAGCTTTCTTTAACGCCGTATGAAACGACCTGTCAATCCTGTCGAAAGGCCTTAAGGTCTTTAGGTCGTAAAAAACATGGTCGAAGGCGATGTTCCTTACTAAGGACGATAAGACCCCGTAAAGCGTTTCGTTTATCGGGATTTCCCTTCGCTCGCCGTTCTTGGTCTTGTCTAACAGGATAAGACGGTTTTTAAGGTCCACCCGCTGCCAGGTAAGCTTAAGGATTTCCCTAAGCCGCATACCCGTATTTAACGCCGTTATCACGATAGGCCTTAAATATGTCGGTTCGCAGGCCTCTATAAGTGCCTTGATTTCTTCTTCCGACAAGTATCTTAGCCGCTTGTTTTCGCCCTGAATGTTCTTGCACTTGGCGAGCTTCCTAACGACGGATTCGTCCACGAGTTCCCAGTCTTCCGCTTTGCGAAACATGGTTTTTAAGAGCCGCGGATAATGGTTAGACGTTCTTACGGCTTTACCTTGGTTTATTAGGTTGATTTGAAGGCCCTCGATATCTTCCAGGGTAAACTCGTTTAACGGCTTGTCCTTAAATATCAAAAGCATTTTATTAACCATGTACTCAAGGTTTTTAGCGGATTTAAGGCGGTCTTTCGTGAACCCGATATACTTGGCGGCCAGCTCGTTAAAAGTTATTACCGGCTTCGCTTCCGTCCGGACCGCCGGTATCGGCTTTCCGGATTTGACGCTTTCCTTCAGCTGCGACGTCCAGTCCTCGTATATCGCCCTGGCTCTCATTTTACTTTCTGTTTCTGCGGATTTTCTGTAAAGTATGCCGTTAATGGTTTTCGACATCCAGAAAATATTACCGCGCCTGTAAATACCCATTTTCACCCCCTCGCAGGTATTTACGGCTTACCTTTTATCGATAATATTATCATAAGAATTTTTAGAAATCCACGCCGAAATTTGAGAGGGATTAAATCTAATCCTGCCGCCGATTTTTATAAAAGGTATCTGCCTTTTGTAAATTAACTTATAAACGGCAACAGGCGTCAGGCCGACAATTTCGGCCACGTCCTTAATCTTTAATAATTTTTCAATCATTTTTTCGACTCCCTTTTTTCTTTTTTATTTATAGGTTCTTGGAAAAGAGAAAAAAATTGTGAGATTTTTTTCTCTTTTCCTTTTATATAATTTATATAATTTATATAGGAACGCAAACGCAGTATTGACGGGACTTCCCAGACACAAAAAGCGGTTGCTATTCGGAATTCGGCGGTTGCTATTCGGCAAAAGTATGACGGAAAGTAATATATTATTAAAAATCATATAATTTTTTATAATTTGTAGTGTTTTCTAAGCATTGCTGTTGCAAAAAGCGGTTGCTATTCGGAATCGCTATTTTTCCAGCACCGATGTTTTTTATCGTATTCATAATTTTTATTTACGGTTGCGAAAACATTTTTTAAAATTTCTCTTTTATCTTTAGTTGTTAAACTGGTATCATCCATGCTTAGCTTTTGAAATAGTAATTCTTCAGGGTATTGTTTATACCTTTTTTCAGTGGATTGAATAAAAGTATCAAGGATAATCGCATAACCGTTTTTCCCATATGAAATAAGCCTGTCAAGGTTAATCGCAAGTCCGCTTTTAAGGCAAAAATCGTAAAATAATTTATTTACGAATCCGTTTGCTTTCGTGAAGTCGCTGTTTGGCTTCAAGTCGTAAATAAATCTTGTTAAGCGGGCAGGTTCTTTTTCTTTCCATATTTCAATTTCCATTTTCCAGAGCCTTTCTATACTTTTAAAAATCATCTTTCGATTATTTATGTCGTTTTCAATACCCCTTTGTGCTGCGAAATCGGATAAATCGATAGTAAACCCGAACGCCTGGAGCTTTTCATCCCCGTCCGACCCCCACTGAAAAGCGCCGTAATTTTTTCGGTTTTGGATATAATCGCGCAGAAGCTGTAATAAGCTGATTAAATCATATGAATTAAGCGTTTCCGTCGTTTTGATTTTTATCGTTTTATCCCCCCAGGCGCGTATAATCTCGAAGTTGTCTTTTCGGCAAACCGAAGGAACAAAGGGCATAGAATGAATTAAGAAACTGTCAACCTTGCTTTTGTCAGTATGCAAATTCGTTTTCAGCATTTTTCACCTCAAAATTTTCCTTGAAAATTTGTATATATTTTTCATTTTTAAAAAAGGTCTTTATGCCCCAATTATCTTTTTCGATTTTTATCAGTATGTTTTTATTATCCGATTTATCGGCTTCTATGGTATAATGCGCCCTTGCGGCGTCCACAAAGGCAGTCGCCCCCCTTGCGTCCCCTATGTTCGCAAATTTAGAATGATGATGTATTAAAACGATAGACTTATTATCCCTTTTCGTCCAGTCCGTCAGTAAATCCATAAACTGCCTGGCCTCTCCGTTGTCGTTTTCATTCCCGCCGAAAAATGCGATTAGCGGGTCGATTATTATGAGCTTAAAGCCCCTGCAAGCGGCTTTAAATTCATAAAAAACAGGGTTTATGCCGATTTGTTTATCTGATTTTTTTAAGACTTGAAACGGGATTTGGTCCGCGATTGTTAAAAAATTATCGCAAATTGGAATTTCCGTAAATCCGGATATTTTTTCGAGCCGATATTTTGTTGTGTAATCGGGGTCTTCCGAAAGCCAGGCGAGCGTCGGGATTTGCCGGTCGGCTGCCCTTAAAGCTATTTGCAGCGCCAGGGCGGATTTTCCGCTTCCGCCCCTGCTTGAAATCATCGTTACGGCACCAACAGGCAGCGGAATAAAATCATCGAGAAAAAAAGACGTCTTTTTTGCGGCTATGGACGACGGCCTTTTAAAGTCGAATTTTACGAGCGTGTTTTGTTCCAGTTTCCTTGCGAGTTCTGCGACTTTTGCCTTAGTCTCAATAAAATCCGAGTTAGCGTTTTGAATTTCTGCGAGTCTTGAAATTAGCAATCTTCTAAGCGAAGCGTTTTTAGTTTCTTCGACATATTTCTCGATATTTAGCAGTCCCTCGGGAAGCTGCATTAATGGGTCTAAAACATAATCTTCGTATTCCGTGCAGGCGAAGCTCGTTAAATCGATAGCCTGCCCGGCCGCGTGAAGTTCTTTCATCTTTTCAAAAATAGCCCTGTGCCTGCTGTCATAAAAATCCGCAGGGCTTAAAAGACCGGCCTTTTCGATGTTTCTATTATCAATTATAATTCCTGCGAGCAATGCCTGTTCCGATAAAATAATGTGATTTTCTGTCATAGTTTTCACCTTTTTTTTAAAGGCTTTTTTTATTCCGGCAACGTCTAAAGCCTGAATTTTATCGCGCATTTTCATTTTTATCACCTCCCTAAGCCTTTGCCTTTATTAAGCCTTCTTTCTAAATCCTCCGCGAAAGCGTCCCGCTGCATTTCCTTGTTTTTATCCCTTCCGAAGTCCTGCTTTTGTTCCACGCTTTCGGTTTTCAGGTCTTCGGGTTTTATGCCGGGGCGGACGTCTTCGGTTTTCAGGGTTTGGTTCTCCGCCTTTTTTCTTTCTTTTTCGAGTCGTTCTTTTTCCTCTCTCTCCTCAAGCTCAGCCGCAAAATTCAAGCCGTGGGCTTTCTTCTTTAGGTCGTTAATAATTTCCTCATTTACAGAGAGGTCTTGCTTTATCCCCTCTTTTTCTTTTTTGTTGTAAAATTTACCAAGGAACCCGTCAGCTCTTTTCTTTATTTTTTCTGAAAATTCCTCAACGCACATGGCTTCTGCTCCTATGGTTTTTTTAAGTTTATTTTCTTTCAGCTGAATTGCCCGCTCGTATAATTTCCGCTTCCGTTCGCTGATATATTGCGCGAAAAGCGGGTATCTTTCGGCGTATTCGTTCATAAGCTTGCCTGATTTATCCGCTTCCGCCCGCTTATATGCCGCCGCGACCCATTTGGGATAATGTTTTATCGACTTGCCGATTCCCTTCATTTCACATTTTATTTTTAACTCAGCTTCGATAAAATTCTTAATGTCTTTTTTTACCTCGTCCAGCAAGGCAGGGTCTCTAAATTCACGAATAGCCTTAAATCCCGCGTCAACATTACTATATTGAATATGGACGTGCGGATTTTTAAAGTTTTCGGACTTATGCAGAGCGGCTGAAAAAGCATAACAGCTGGAAAAATAGCGGGTTTGCAGGGTTGAAAGCAATTTCTCGACTTTGGAAGGATTGTTTAAAATTTCTTTGGGTAAGGGGATAACGAACCTGCGCTGAATTACGCCGTTTTTTTGCCGTAAATTCGCTTCGATTTCCTTGTATTTTTCTTTGCCCTCCTGGCCAGTGTCGCCAAACCCAATAACGCACTCCTTATCCCTTTCTATATACTCGCAAAACGCCCCTGAACGCCCTTTTGATTCAATTCCCTTGACCCTGCTGACCTGCGCCGATATATTCCACGTCCGCAATCCTTTAAACCCGCCTTTCTTACCTACTAAGCCGTGCGCTCCGCCGAGCCGGATTTTTTGGTTTTCCTTACGGGGCGGGCGCGTGTAGCCCGAATCCCAGCCAGCCATAAAGTCGCATTTGCGCGGTATTCTTCCCATTATTTATACCCCTGCCCGCGAAGATTTGAAGGATTGAAATTTTAGTTCTAAATCCTCCGGAGTGATTTCATTGCCAAAATATTTAACACATAACCCGCCCATAATGAATTTTTTATGGTCTATTATTTTGCGCTGTTTTATCTTTATAATCCGGTCTTCTTCGATTGCGTGGGCTTTTCTTAGTGCGATAAGCTCGGCCTCGAGCTTAATGCGTTCTTCGTGCAGCCGGGAATATTCCTCCCGGTCCGTTTTTTTAGTCTCTCTCATTTTGGTTTTTACCTCTTTGATTTTTTGTGAAATTTCCTTCCTCGTTGTCATATGTTTTTCTCCTCACTTATTGCTTTGATTTTTATTTTTAATACCAAACTACCTAAAATTTTTCTTACCCCAAAAAATCCTTAGCCTGACGGTATTTTTTTTTAAATATTCAATGCCTGACGGTTAAATTCTGTTAGCTTCTTACCCCGCTGCCTTAATTCCTCTTTTTTTTCCTCGGACAATTCTTTTTTGACCGGGTGCTTTTCTATCCAATCCTTTTCCGCCGCGTCCTGGTCGGAAATAACGTTTTCCGCGTCCGGGTTAAGCCCTTCGATACCGGTTTTGATGATGATGTTCCTGTCGAGCATGGCCACCGTAAAAAAATAGTCCTTGTTTTTGCAGCGTTTAGCTATCCTTTTTTGATTTTTTATTATCCTTGTGGTCGCGAACTTTCCCGCCCGGCATATCTCGTCATCGGGATACCAGGTATAATTTTTATCGAGCGGGCATATCGGGGCGCTGCAACCGATAATTGTTTCCGTGCCGTTGTAATACTTGCAGTCTTCAGGTTTTATTAGTTCTTCCATTTTTTAAGCTCCTCTTTTAATTTTTTGTTTTCTTCTTCAAGTTTTTTTATTTTTTCTAATAATTCTTTATATTGACTTTCTGTCAGTCCGATAATCGTCCCCATGTTTTTACCTCCCCCTATTTGTCGCCCTCTGAATCGTATCGCTTATGCTTTCTACCCTGCCTTTTTCAATGAGCCTGTCAAGGTCTTCCGTATTAAAAAGGACGATACCGTTGAATTTACAATACGATATTTTTTTATTTTTCATATAGCCCCGCAACCCGCTTTCACTGCAATTAAGGTATTTCGCAGCATCTTTTACGGTAAGCCATTTTTTATGCGCCGCAGCGGCGCTCATGCACGACGCAAGTTTTGTAATGCTTTCATCACTTAGTTTTATTTCCTGCTGGGTTATTTCTTGCATGGTTCCTCTTGTCCTGTTTCTTCTTTTCCGAGCTCCTTTAATTGCCAATCGACAATAGAAATTCCGTTCTTCATGTCTTTTTTTAACTCTTTTAAAATCTCTGACACTTTTTTAATCCTTGCTTTTTTGTCAAACTTAAAATCAGGATTGCGCGAGTATTCCACAGCCAACAAAAAATCTTCGATGTAATCCAATAATTGCACTTGAAGGTCATAAAAACCGGATTTTAATATTTCTTCTTTCATCTTTTTATCCCCCTTAATTTTTTTCATTTTTTTGTGTTTTTTTATCAAGTTTGTTGATTTTACGAGGCTTTGAGGGTGAATAGCCGCTATTCACTTTTAATTTTTTGGGTTGTCCGAGCGCCTGGACGGCCTTATCAAGTTTGTAAACTTTTTTATAGATTTCCTGAGCCTCCCGCCGGTAATACTGCCCTGAACCGGCCGTTTTCGATACTTTTAAAGGAACATTATTTGCCTGCGGCATAACCGCGCCGTAAGACCCCCTTAAATACGCAATCAACAAAATCGCAATAATAACGACTATCGCTAAAATAAAACTGTTTAAAATGCCCTTAAACGGAAATTCCAGCAATTCCGCAAATCCCCTCTCGAATTTTGCTAAATATTTTTCTATTTTTTCTTTAATTTTCATTATTTACCTCCTCGGCCAGCTGCGCTTTTAATCTCCCCGACCGTTTTGCTTGCTGTTTTTCCGCCGCCACCAGACATTTTATTAAATGAATTTACGACCGGCGCAATTATTGCGCTTACGCTCATATTTGGCATACCGCTCACTATCTCGCCCGCTATCGCCGGGATTTTCGTTACCAAATACCCAAAAAGAAACAAAATGAAGGTATAGACAAGTTCGTTAATTATGCTTGCTATGTTATAAGTTGCGTTTGCATTCAGCGCATTAACATAATTCTGCAAGGTATTTACCATGAACAAAGAAAACATTTTTAAAACAACGAACACGATAAAATACGCGAGTGCCGAGGATATTAAAAATTTCAACCAGCCGTTCCATAAAAATTCCAATGGCTTAAAGATCATCATAGGCACGAATATATAGCCTGTAACAAGCGCAATCACAATGTATGCCTCGATTAAAAAAATCGTCCCCGCCACAAGCAAAAACGCGATAATCAAAACTATTATGCCGGCGAAATAAAGCCCCGCTGTAGGCAAGAGGGCGGCGGCATTCCAGACAGTTAGATGTTTGTTTAGCAGCGAAAATTGCGACCCGACGACCCCGTAAAAATCGTAAAAAATATTCTGGAATAATAAAAAAGGGTTCGTTACCCCCCCGACCCGCTGACCCAGGGAGTAAAACATATTCACCGTCCCAACGAAGAATAGATTATAACCGGCCAAAAGCCCTCTCACGAATGCGATGAATAAAGCGAACACGAAAAATTCTTTTATACCTTTATCTCCGAACAAAAGATTCTGAATAACCCAGACGATTAAAGATATAACCGCAAGATACGCGAATAACTTGCCTGACACATTAGTGAGGCTTTTCGCTTCCTGGGGTCCGGCCTTTAACAGGTTTGATTCTATAGCCCCGAGTTTATTAAATGCGAGGGTTTTGTTCGTTACATTATTTACGACTTTCGCAGGCTTAGCCGCCGCATAAGCGGTTCCGGAAAAGGCGGTTAGTAGAATAACTGATACTAATAAAAGAAATAAATTTTTCATTGGTTTCCTCTCTAATATAACAATATAATTCCTGCCGCAAGCAATACGCCGGCGCGGAAAGTTTTATTGGTTTCGAATAATTCTTTGATTTTTTGCATTTTTTTGTCCTCCATTAAGGATTAAAATTTGTTACGTTCGGATAACTCCCGAATGGGCTCGCCCAAGCGGAATTATTGCTTACGGGGGCGGGTATGTATGCCGCAGGGGTAGCCGGCGCCGTGGCTGCCTGTCCAGCCGATTCGGCTTGCCCGGCCTGGACGGCCTGAAGTTTCGCTTGCTCTGCTAATAATTTATTTGTCTGGTTGACTTCTTCGGTTAAGGCCACGACAGCCTGTCCGGTAGCCTGCTGAGCGCTTACGCTTCCGTGGGCGGCGGCCACGTTAGAACCGAGTTGAGATATTAGATTCTGCTGCTGGGTTGAATTATTTAATATCCCCTGCGCGTATCCGGCAGTCTGCATGGCCTGGGTATTTGCGGTATTGTATTGCGCCTGTAACGCCTGATTCTGTCCCGAATAAGTGGGAAGATTAAGGGCTTGTGCCCCGTAAACATTCTGGTAATTCTGCATAAACCCCTGCATTGCCGGGTTCCCGTTTTCCATATTAATAATGTTCTGCATGGAAGCCTGCTCGGCTGTAAGCGAATTTTTAAGGCCTTCGAGCTCGTTCATGGGCATCATGGTCGTGCTCTCGATGTTGTTTACCGCGCCGATTAGCTGCGAGGACTCCTGTTGGAGATTTTGGATCTGGTTCATCAGCTGCTGTCCCTGGCGGACATATTTCAAAGCCGAGAGCTCGACTTCAATTTTGCTTTCCGCCGCTTGGATAACGGTATTAGCGCGTGTGATGTCAGAGATGACTGACTGCACCCCGATTGATATCGGGTCGGTTACGACGATTTGGGCGGAAGCAGTAATAGGCATTAAAAGAAGGGAAAAAATAAAGATGAATATTAGTTTTTTCATTTTAATCACCTTTTAAATTAATTTTATAGTTATAAATTAAGTTATATTTATATTATATTACCTTGTTTTGTCTTGTCAAGTTATTTTTATTAATTTTTTTTAAAGATAGGTTATTATTTTTAAATCTTTTGCTCAAGACACCACTCTTCGAGTGGGAAAAATCGATAAATCGATTTAACCTGCGGTGCTTATTAAATTAATTCTATTGATTATTGAAATAAAGTAATGTAATATATTTATAAATAACCTTAAATATTACCTTGACTATGACTAATATATTTGAGCTGATAAAAACCGTTAGGAAAGAAAAAGGTATCTCTCAGGCGGAACTGGCAAAAAGGCTTAACACGACGCAGAGTTATATTGCCCAGATAGAGTTAGGGCATAAAAACTTAAGGGAAAAGAGCATACAAAAGATTTTTAAGGCATTAGGTATCGAAGAAGGAAATTATCTAAACAGGAACCCTGTATTTAAGTTGTCAAATAAATTAATCGCAAACAAGGAAGACCTGCAAAATCTTAAAAATTCGATTTCTTTCGATAATTTTATTTTTAACGAGTTCCGGGAAATTAGCGATAATATTTATGTATATAAGATTCCCGGAGATGAATTATCGGGGATAGGACTTGAAAGAAACAGTATGGCTTTTATTAAATATACCGATGATGTAAAAATAACTTACAATTATATACCGGATAAAGTTATTGCGGTTATTAAAGAAGAAAACACCCTTATCTTAGGAAGGATAGAGCCTGTTAATTTTTTTGGCGATGACAACGCCCCTGAATGGCCGGGTATCGATGATGGAAAACATCTCGATATGTATGACCCTAAAGAAATGAGTATTAAGGGGATTGTTATAGGTGTAATTTCTTTAAAAATATATCAAAAAGGTATCGATATTTTTTTACCTGGTTCTTTGGACTAAGAACCCAGCACAAGCTCCGCTTGCATTAAATGAAAAACTATGCCGGAAAATAACAGCTACACTGTAGATGTTATGGATAATCATACAGACACACCCAAAACCCAATAACCGCAAGCCTTTAACGGCGAACTATATGACGCAGAGTATTGTCAACACTGTTGACAATACGGAGAATCATATAGGCACACCTCAAAACCAAGAACGGCAAGACTTGGACGGCGAAA
>JAMDCP010000015.1 GCA_023489335.1 Deltaproteobacteria bacterium
CTTAACGGATTACGGGGTAATGTTCGACAAAGATTCATTAGTTAGATGTTATAATTGCCAGGCTTGCAGGAATGATTGCCCTATGAGCCTTTCTTTCGAATCTTACGACCCTCCTTTGATTATTAAAATGATTTTAGATAATGATGTCGAGAGGGCGGCATCTTCAAGAATAGTCTGGGAATGCCTTGAATGCCACACATGTTCCGAACTGTGTCCGCAAAATTATAGCTGGGAAACGGTTCTGACGACGCTTAAAAATCTTGCAATAAAAAATGGGGTTGGACCTCAAAAGGTTAAAAAAGCCGAAGACATTTTCTTTAAAACTTTAAGGCTGGGGGATCCGCAGGAAGGAATTAGAAAGAAATTAGGGCTTCCTCCGGTAAGAAAGGTTGTGGCTGCCGATTTTAAAAAAATTATAGATGAAAATCTATTATAAAATATTTGTTAAAAATTTGCTTATATGTTAATATTTAATTTGTTTAAGTTATATTATAAACGGTTTAGACAGGTTTAATAAAAACAATTTTATATACAATAAGGTTGAGGGATTAAAAGTGTTAAAGTTAAAAAATAAATTTAGCGTCGAAAGGGATATTTCCGGATGCGGGTTATGCGGCATAATAAACGCAAAAAAGGTTAAAACTACCGGCGAGGACATTAAAAAGGCTATCTCCGTCGAGCATGACAGAGGCAACGGTTTAGGCGGCGGTTTCGCCGTTTACGGCAACTACCAGGATTATGCCGAATTGTACGCATTCCATATAATGTATGATAATTTATCCGCAAAAGGTAATGTCGAAGAATACCTTAAAAATAATTTTATTATCGAGAAAGAGGAGCCCATACCAACGTCAAAAACTTCTAAAATCAAGGATCATCCATATTTGCACCGTTATTTCATGAAACCGAAGTCCGATAGGCAGGATAAATTATTCCATGATCTCGGAGACGATGATTTTGTTGTCCAGAGCGTTATGTCTATTAATGAAAAATATGACGGGGCATATGTTTTTTCGAGCGGAAAAAATATGGGGGCATTTAAGGGGGTAGGATATCCCGAGGATATTGCCGATTTTTATAAATTAGACGAGGTTGAAGGCTATATGTGGACAGCCCATAACCGTTTTCCTACCAATACCCCGGGTTGGTGGGGCGGCGCGCACCCGTTTACATTGCTTGATTGGTCTATTGTGCATAACGGCGAGATATCGTCTTACGGTATCAACAAAAGGTATCTCGAGATGTATAAATACAATCTTTCGCTAAAAACCGATACAGAGGTTATAACATATATTTTCGATCTTCTAGTTAGAAAACATGGGCTTCCGATTGAATTAGCCACCACTGTGCTGGCAGCGCCTTTTTATCAGAATATCGACAAAATGGATAACAAAAAAAAAGAATTATTAACCACGCTTAGGCAAATATACGGCAGCGCCCTTTTAAACGGCCCGTTTGCTATTGTGTTCGGCTATTCGGGAGGCATGGTTGCAATGAATGACAGGATTAAACTCAGGCCGTTAGTTGCAGCGACAATGGGAGATTTTACCTATGTGGCATCCGAAGAAGCCGCTATTAGAGCAATTTGCCCTTCCCCAGATTTGGTATGGTCTCCAAAGGCGGGAGAACCCGTTATAGTTAAGTTCGAAGAGTTAGTGGCTCAGAAAGGAGGGTTAATCGGCTTATGATAAAATCCTCGTTTTCTAATATACAATCCGAATATCTGGCGCTAATAGACCACACAAAATGCGTAAGGTGCAAAAGGTGTATTCAAAATTGCGGGTGGGGAACATACAGCTTCGGCGGCGATAAAATCCTGTCCGACCATACTAAATGCGTAGCTTGCGGCAGGTGCTACACATATTGTCCCGAAGGCGCCATTTCAATTGTTAAGAATCCCACGGTTATCAGGGAGAACGGCAACTGGAAGGAGAACCATATTAAAAGCATCTGGAAACAATCCGAAACGGGAGGAATTGTTATTTCCGGAATGGGGACAACCTTTAAATATAAAAAATATTTTGACCATATACTTTTAGATGCATGCCAGGTTACCAATCCATCCATAGATCCGTTGCGCGAACCAATGGAACTTAAGACTTACCTTGGCAAGAAACCCTCTAAAATCGAGCTTGATTTCAATGAAGAGGGCGAACCGATTTTAAAAACAAAGATGCCCCCCCAAATTGAATTACAAACGCCTTTTGTTTTTGGCGCAATGTCTTACGGCTCTATTTCATTAAACGCACAAAAAGCTATGGCTTTGGCCGCCAGGGCTTTAGGGATAGTTATGAATACCGGCGAGGGCGGGCTGCATGACGATTTGGTTCCTTTCGGCAAAAACATTATCGTTCAGGTTGCTTCGGGAAGATTTGGCGTTCACAGAGATTATTTAAACAGCGGTATTGCCGTCGAAATAAAAATAGGACAGGGCGCCAAACCCGGAATAGGGGGTCACTTGCCCGGCGAAAAAATAGGGTTGGATATATCCAGAACAAGAATGATTCCGATAGGAACGGATGCAATTTCACCCGCGCCGCATCATGATATTTATTCCATCGAAGACTTAAGGCAGCTTATTTTTGCCATAAAGGAGGCTACAAATTATGAGAAGCCCGTTTCCGTTAAGGTTGCCGCCGTTCATAATATTGCCGCTATTGTTAGCGGGATAGTAAGAGCCGGGGCGGATATAGTATATATAGACGGATATACCGGCGGCACCGGAGCGGCGCCAAATATAATAAAAGATCATGTAGGGATTCCTATCGAGCTTGCTCTTGCCCAGGTTGATGAAAGACTTAGAGAAGAAGGAATCAGGAATGAGGCTTCTCTTATTGCCGCAGGGAGTATAAGGTCGAGCGCCGATGCCGTAAAAGCAATTGCCCTTGGGGCCGATGCCGTTGCGATCGGAACTGCCGCCCTCATTGTTATGGGCTGCCATGTATGCGGTAAATGTAATACCGGCAATTGCAGCTGGGGAATAACCACTCAAAGGCCGGAGCTTGTCAGAAGATTAGACCCCGAAGTTTACGGTGAAAGATTATATAACCTTATTTCCGCATGGAGCCATGAAATTCAAGAGGTGTTGGGAGCCATGGGCGTTAATTCCATCGAAAGTTTAAGAGGTTCGAGAGAAAGGTTGAGGGGCGTCGAATTAACCGATGCCGAGCTTAAAGTATTAGGAATCAAACATGCGGGACTGTAATAATGTTAAACCTGTATTTACCACATATAATATATCAAATCGGCTTAAAAGATAAAGGAGATTAAACGGCAACATGATAACGATAGACGCAAACGGGATGCATTATAGGGACCTTAACAGATTAATAAGGGAAGGGATTGGAAGAGGAGTTAAAAAATTTTTCCTGGAAAATGTTAACGGGCAGTATTACATTGGGGACGGTATCAAAGGCGACGATATAACTATTAATATAAACGGTATTCCGGGCAATGATTTGGGAGTTTTTATGGACGGCCCCACTATAGCCGTAAACGGCAATGCGCAGGATAATGTCGGCAATACTATGAATGCCGGGAAAATTTTAATAAAAGGCGATGCAGGAGATGTGGTTGGGTACGGTATGAGAGGCGGCAGGATTTATATTTTGGGAAACGCAGGATATCGGGTCGGAATACATATGAAGGGTTATAATGAACAGCTGCCAGTTATAATAATCGGCGGAAAGGTAGGAAGTTTTTTTGCGGAATACATGGCCGGAGGAGTTATTGTCTTGCTGGGGCTGAACGATACGGACGATGCGGCCGGCGATTATTTTGCGGCAGGAATGCATGGCGGGGTTATATATTTACGAAAAAAAATAGATTTCTCAAAATATTCGAAAGAAGTTGAACTATATGAAGCGGACGATAACGATATGGCTTTTTTAAAAAAATATTTATTGGAATATGCGGATGATTTTAATATTTCTTTTGAGGACATTGCGGGCAAGCCTTTTTATAAAATTGTTCCTTCAAGCGCCAGACCATATGCCCATCTTTATACATCGGCATAATTTATCGTTAAACTTTTTAAAATAATTATTTGAACTTATGAATGAATTATTTACGGGGTCTCAAAAAATGGATATCGATAATCTTAATATAATCGAAGAAAAGGTTATTTTAATTAAAGAATTATTTGAAAAAATAAAAATTGAACGGGATAAACTTTTAATGGAGGTTAAAGCTAAAGATGACGAGATTAACGAATTGAAGAATAAAATTACCCAAAATGAAATGGAAAATGATATAATAATAAAAAAGATTGACGGTATAATGGTAAATTTGGAATCGATACAATTATGAGGGAAAACGAGACGAAAGTCCAGCGAGATGCAAGTCCGGCGGAGTTTACCCCGCTTCAGGGCAGCTCATTTGTAGAGCTTATAATAATGAATCACAAGTTTGTTATAAATAGCGATAAAGATAAAAAATATTTAGAGCAATTGGCAGCCTATGTGAATGCTAAAGCCGACCAGATTATAAAACGGACAAAATCCGTTGATTCTTTCAATGTGGCTGTTTTAACTGCGCTTAATATAGCTGACGATTATATATCCGGCAAAACGGAAGTTAATAGCGAAAGCAAAAGGGTTTTAGAAAAAATTAACAATATATATAATCATATAAATCGCTCTCTTTAGATTCAATTATGAGCTTATGCCCTGCGGTGTTCGATGTTTGGTTTTTAAAATTGACCCAACAGTTAGATAGAATGGGATTGTCACTGCTTTTTGATATAGAAACTTAGGTAACTTTGATTCCTAACTCATTTAGCATATGATTACCACCTATTTTGAAATAGGTCGAATTTTAAAGCCGCTTCGGCACATGCGGGGTTTCATTTGTCTGCCGTCCTGTCGTTTTATTCCCTTAAAAATTTATTTAAATTTCACGCAATATTATATTATTGCGCCGTTCGGTTATTCAGTTATAATATTGCTTTTATCTAAAGCATAGATGATGGTTCAAAAGAATATCGCAAGAAAAATGGCGATTGAAAAGCGCAATAAATTAAGCGAGGACGAAATTAAATATTTCAGCTTAGATATTGCCGCCAACGCGTATTCTTTTATAAAAGATAATTTTTTTAAAAATGCGGCAATTTATATGAGTGTAAAAAATGAGGTAAGAATAGAATATATTATTGAATTAGATACGGCTAAAAGTATTAATTTTTACCTTCCCCAATATTCTAAAGGAAATTATATGTGTTTTAATAAGTTTGAAAATATTAGCTCGATGGAAAAAGACGATTACGGCATATTATACCCAAAGGGCAACAGTATTATCGATATAAAGGAAATCGATATTTTTTTCGTGCCCGGGGTTGCATTTGATATATACGGAAATAGGGTAGGTTACGGAAAGGGGTGTTACGATAAGGTTCTATGTCAGGCAAAAAATTCTTTATTTATCGGCGTTTGTTACGGTTTTCAACTAATTTCGGATGACGAATTAGAATTTGACGGCAACGATATAAAGATGCATTACCTGCTTACGGAGAACGGTTTTGTTAAAGTAAACGATTAAATAATGATTTATAACATTAAGGAGATACAATAATGTTAAATGGTTTTATTATAGGAATAATAATTGGTTTCTCTCTTTTATTCTTTATTGCGGGGTTTATCGTTAAATATATTATTGATAAAATTTCTTCAAAAAATGATATATTGAAGGCGGATTCAATTATAAAAGAAGCCCTAAAAAAGGCGGAAGAGATTAAAAAGGATTCTCTTTTAAGCGTTAAATCCGAAACTATCAGGTTAAAAGAAATTGCAGAGGAAGAAATAAGAATTCAAAAACAAGAATTAAATCAAATGGAAAAAAGATTATCGATTAAAGAAGATAATCTTGAAAAAAGGATAGCGTTAATAGAAAGAAAAGAAAGCGATTTTTTAAGAAGGGAAAGGGGTTTAATTCAATCCGAAAAAACAATAGTCGAGAAAGAAAAAAAAATAGAAGAAGCATTAAAAGAAAGGATTTACGAATTAGAAAAGATATCCGGGATGACCGTTTCGGAGGCTAAAAATTCCCTCATAAATTCAATCGCCGAAGAAGCTAAACATGAAGCGGCAAAGTCCATTAAAAAAATAGAAGATGAAACAAAAGAAACCGCCGATAAAAAAGCTAAAGAGATTATAGCGTTAGCTATACAAAGATATGCAGGTGATTATGTAGCGGAAAAATCTATATCATCGGTTCAACTTCCCAGCGATGATATGAAAGGCAGGATAATCGGAAGAGAGGGTAGAAACATAAGGGCATTGGAAGCGGCTACCGGCGTCGATTTTATAATCGACGAAACCCCCGAGGCTGTTATCCTGTCGTCCTTTAACCCCGTTAAAAGAGAAATTGCAAGACTTTCGCTCGAAAGATTAATAGCAGACGGAAGAATTCATCCTGCCCGAATAGAAGAAGTGGTCAGTAAAGTCGAAGAAGAACTAAGTCTTGCAATGAAGGAAGCCGGCGAGCAGGCCACTTTCGATGTCGGCGTTCACGGTATCCATCCCGAAATTCTCAAGCTTTTAGGGAGGTTAAAGTATAGGACAAGTTATTCGCAAAATGTGTATAATCATTCTATAGAGGTTGCTTTCTTATGCGGGATAATGGCAGCGGAGCTTAACATTAATGTTAAGCAGGCAAAAAGGGCAGGCCTTTTACACGATATAGGAAAAGCGGTTGACCATGAGATTGAAGGTTCCCATGCCGTTATCGGAGCAGAACTTGCTAAAAAGTTTGGCGAATCTCCCAGAGTGGTGCATGCTATCGCCGCCCATCATTATGATGAAGAACCGAACAGCGTGTTAGCCGTTTTAGTATCCGCCGCCGATGCATTAAGCGCCGCAAGACCCGGTGCAAGAAAAGAGATGTTTGAAACTTATGTAAAAAGGCTTGAGGATCTTGAAGCGATTGCCAGTTCATTTAGCGGCGTTGCTAAAAGTTATGTTATCCAGGCAGGAAGAGAGATCAGGGCTATCGTTCAAAGCCAGAAAATATCGGATGACGATTCTATTATGCTGTCTAAAGATATTGCTAAAAAGATAGAATCCTCGCTTCAATATCCGGGGCAGATCAAGGTTACCGTTATTAGAGAAACGAGGGCAACGGAATTTGCAAAATAATAATAATGATATTAAAATTCTTTTTATAGGCGATATCATAGGAAAACCGGGAAGGCTGACGGTTAAAGGACTCCTGAGCGATTTGGTTTCTAAATATGAACCGGAGTTTATTATAGCGAATGGGGAAAATGCGGCGCATGGAATGGGAATAACACCCGATGTTGCCGATTTTATATTGGGTTTAGGCATAGATGTCATTACCTCGGGTAATCATATTTGGGATCAAAAATCTATAATTCCCTACATAGCGGGGCAGCATAAACTTTTAAGGCCGGCAAACTATTCCCCTTTGGTTCCAGGGGTTGGTTACGGTATATTTAATTCCAGATTTGAAAGAAAAATAGGGGTTGTAAATTTAGAAGGAAGAGTTTTTATGAAAGGGCTTACGGAATCGCCGTTTACGGTTGCAAAAGATGTGATCGAAAAAATTTCAGGCTATTCCGACGCTATAATTATCGATTTTCATGCCGAGGCGACATCCGAAAAGGAAGCCCTCGCATTGTATTTAGACGGCGAGGTATCGGCTCTGGTCGGAACCCATACCCATGTTCAAACAAATGACGATATGATTTTGCCAAAAGGCACCGCTTATATAACGGATGTCGGCATGGTAGGTTCCAAATATTCTGTTGTCGGGACAAATAAAGATATTGCAATCAAAAGATATTTAACTGGAATGCCGGAAAAATTTATTCCCGAAGAAAATAATATAGTTTTAAACGCCGTTTCAATAATAGTTGACAAAAAAAGCAAATTGAGTAAAAATATTCAAAAAATTTATATCGATAAAGATTAGGTTAATTATTGAACATATATGAATAGCGTTGGCGTAAAGCATGAAATAGAAAGCCAAATTTGGAATCAAATCGATGCTATAAAAAGAGGCTGCGTCGAGTTGATAAAAGAAGACGAGCTTTATGAAAAGCTATTGTATTCAACGGCGCACAATTTACCCTTGAAAATCAAGGCGGGTTTTGATCCTACCGCCCCCGACATACATTTAGGGCATACTGTTTTATTAAACAAATTAAGGACTTTTCAAGAATACGGCCATCAGGTGTTTTTCATAATAGGTGATTTTACGGCTATGATTGGCGACCCTACAGGGAAATCCGAAACAAGAAAACCGCTATCCGAAGAAGATGTTCTAAAGAATTCCAAGGATTATCGAAATCAGGCTTTTAAGATACTGAAGCCCGAAAAAACGACAATTCTTTTTAACAGCTGGTGGCTATCCAATATAAAATTAGATGAATTTATTAAAATATCCTCAAATTATACGGTAAGAAGAATGCTTGAAAAGGATGATTTTGAAAAAAGGCTTAATGACAATAGTCCGATATCGATACACGAGTTTATTTATCCGTTGCTTCAGGGATTCGATTCATTATTTCTTAAGTCGGATATCGAAATTGGAGGAAATGATCAAAAATTCAACCTTATCGTCGGCAGAGAATTGATGAAGAGCTTTAATGTGAATCCTCAAGTTATTATGACCATGCCTTTACTCGAGGGCCTCGACGGTAAAAATAAAATGAGTAAATCGCTTGGAAACCAGATAGGGGTATCCGATGAGCCAAACGAGATGTTTGGCAAAATTATGTCGATATCCGATGAAATGATGATTAAGTATTATGAACTTTTAAGTTCCATAGGCAATGCAGAATTAAATATTCTAAAGAAGGAAATAAATGAGGGGATGAATCCGATACTCGCCAAAAAGAAACTTGCCTTAGAAATCGTAAGAACATATCACGGCCAATCTTTGGCCGAGAAGGCTTCAAAATATTTTGAAGAAAAATTTCAAAAAAGAATTAATCCTGACGAGATAAAAAAGGTAGAACTTAGCCGCGAATATATCGAAAAGTATATAGAAATTCTGCCGCAAGGCATTAATTTAAATCTAATATCTTTGCTTGCGTTTATCGGCGCCATTGAATCTAATAGCGAAGCAAAAAGGCTTATTAAACAGGGAGCTGTTAAAATAGATTTAGAATCTAATAATAACTTAATCGAAATCAGGTTAGATTCGAATTATGCCTTAATGCCTTTAAACACTAAAGAATTTATAATAAAAATAGGCAGGAAAAAAATATATAAAATAAAATTATAAATTCTTTAAAAAGAGCTTGACATTAATTTTTTAATTTTATATACTGTCTAAACACTTCAAGATAAGGCATTCAAAAGCCTGCTATAGAAGATCGGTCTTTGAGAACTAAACAGCACGCATTAAAATAAAAAACCAAGTTAATTTCAATACAATTTTATGTTATAGAGAGTTTGATTCTGGCTCAGAACAAACGCTGGCGGCGTGCCTAACACATGCAAGTCGAACGTGAAAGTCCCGCAAGGGATAAGTAAAGTGGCGAACGGGTGAGTAATACATAGGTAATCTACTTATAAGTTTGGAATAACAATTCGAAAGGATTGCTAATACCGAATAATATACTTTATCATATGATAAAGTATCAAAGGTGGCCTCTTCACAATGCTATCACTTATAAATGAGCCTATGGACCATTAGTTAGTTGGCAGGGTAATAGCCTACCAAGACAAAGATGGTTAGCTGGTCTGAGAGGATGACCAGCCACACTGGAACTGAAACACGGTCCAGACTCCTACGGGAGGCAGCAGTGGGGAATATTGCGCAATGGGGGAAACCCTGACGCAGCAACGCCGTGTGAGCGATGAAGGCCTTCGGGTTGTAAAGCTCTGTTAAATGAGAAGAAACCCCTGTGTTCTAATACAACACAGGATTGACGGTATCATTAGAGAAAGCACCGGCTAACTCCGTGCCAGCAGCCGCGGTAAGACGGGGGGTGCAAGCGTTGTTCGGAATTACTGGGCGTAAAGGGCGTGTAGGCGGTATAATAAGTTAGGTGTGAAATCTTCAGGCTCAACCTGAAAAGTGCACTTAAAACTGTTAAACTAGAGATTGGTAGGGGGAAGCGGAATTCCTAGTGTAGAGGTGAAATTCGTAGATATTAGGAAGAACACCGGCGGCGAAGGCGGCTTTCTGGACCAGTTCTGACGCTGAGACGCGAAAGCGTGGGGAGCAAACAGGATTAGATACCCTGGTAGTCCACGCTGTAAACGATGAACACTAAGTATGGGGAGATTATATCTTTCCGTGCTCAAGCTAACGCGTTAAGTGTTCCGCCTGGGGAGTACGGTCGCAAGATTAAAACTCAAAGAAATTGACGGGGGCCCGCACAAGCGGTGGAGCATGTGGTTTAATTCGACGCAACGCGAAGAACCTTACCTGGGTTTGACATCCTCTGACAACCATAGAAATATGGTCTTTTCAGTAATGAAACAGAGAGACAGGTGCTGCATGGCTGTCGTCAGCTCGTGTCGTGAGATGTTGGGTTAAGTCCCGCAACGAGCGCAACCCTTACTTTTAGTTGCCATCATTAAGTTGGGCACTCTAAAGGAACTGCCGGTGATAAACCGGAGGAAGGTGGGGATGACGTCAAGTCCTCATGGCCTTTATATCCAGGGCTACACACGTGCTACAATGGTCTGTACAAAGGGAAGCAAGTTTGTGAAAACAAGCAAATCTCAAAAAACAGATCTCAGTTCGGATTGAAGTCTGCAATTCGACTTCATGAAGTCGGAATCGCTAGTAATCGCAGATCAGCATGCTGCGGTGAATACGTTCCCGGGCCTTGTACACACCGCCCGTCACACCACGAAAGTCTGCAATACTAGAAATCGTGATGCTAACTCGCAAGAGAGGCTAACGCTTAAGGTACTGCCGGTAATTGGGGTGAAGTCGTAACAAGGTAGCTGTAGGGGAACCTGCGGCTGGATCACCTCCTTTTAAGGGAGTAAAATATTAAGCGGGCTGTTTAGTTTTGAAAAACTGGTTATTAGGCTTTATGGGCCTATAGCTCAGGTGGTTAGAGCACACGCCTGATAAGCGTGAGGTCTCTGGTTCGAGTCCAGATAGGCCCACCATTTTGCTGTTAAATGGCTTATAATCGGGGGTGTAGCTCAGATGGCAGAGCGCCTGCTTTGCACGCAGGAGGTCATCGGTTCGATTCCGTTCACCTCCACCATCGATAAATTTTTAGTTTTATTTGCTCTTTGAAAATTGAATGTTAAATTAAGCAATTAGTAATTAGGATCAAGGCGAATGTTTTAAATATAGATTAAGTTACTAAGGGCGTATGGTGGATGCCTTGGCATCCGGAAGCGATGAAAGACGCGGTTAGCTGCGATAAGCATTGGGGAACTGCCTAACAAGTTATGATCCAATGATTTCTGAATGGGGAAACCCACTGAAATAAAATTTCAGTATTTATTTTTGAATACATAGAAAATAAAGGCGAACGAGGGGAACTGAAACATCTAAGTACCCTCAGGAAAAGAAAACAAATGTGATTTCCTGAGTAGTGGCGAGCGAAATGGAAATAGCCTAAACCTTACATAATTATAGCCTGCAAGCGTTTTATGTGAGGGGTCGTGAGATACATTTATGAGTTTTGCAGAGACTCAAAGAAGTTACAAAATTAATTTATAGTTGAACAATCTGGAAAGGTTGATCACAGAGGGTGATAATCCCGTAAACGAAATGAATTAATCTTCTCGATGTATTCTCGAGTACCGCGGAACACGTGAAATTTTGCGGGAATTTTGGAGGACCATCTCCGAAGGCTAAATATTACCGGATGACCGATAGTGAACTAGTACCGTGAGGGAAAGGTGAAAAGCACCCCGAGAGGGGAATGAAATAGTATCTGAAACCATATGTCTACAATCAGTAGAAGCTCTATGTTTATTAGCAATAATAAACAGAGCGACTGCGTGCCTTTTGCATAATGAGTCAGCGAGTTATTGTGTATAGCAAGGTTAAGCCGTTAATGGTGGAGCCGCAGCGAAAGCGAGTCTTAATAGGGCGATTTAGTTATATACAATAGACCCGAAGCCAGGTGATCTATCCATGGTCAGGATGAAGCAGGAGTAAAATCCTGTGAAGGTCCGAACACACTAACGTTGAAAAGTTAGGTGATGAACTGTGGATGGGGGTGAAAGGCCAATCAAACTTGGAGATAGCTGGTTCTCCTCGAAATATATTTAGGTATAGCCTCGTAAGGTAATAATTGGGGGTAGAGCACTGGATGAGCTAGGGGTCTTACCGGACTACCAAACTCAATCAAACTCCGAATACCAATTATGGAATTACGGGAGTCAGACTGCAGGAGATAACTTCTGTGGTCAAAAGGGAAACAACCCAGATCGCCAGCTAAGGTCCCAAAATTCATGCTAAGTGGAAAAGGATGTGGAAGCGCATCGACAACCAGGAGGTTGGCTTAGAAGCAGCCATCCTTAAAAGAAAGCGTAATAGCTCACTGGTCAAGTGAATCCGCGCCTAAAATGTAACGGGGCTAAGCATGATACCGAAGCTGCGACTGTGTATGAAAATACACGGGGTAGAGGAGCGTTCCGACAACCGCTGAAGGTAGATCGAAAGAACTGCTGGAGGAATCGGAAGTGCGTATGCTGACATAAGTAGCGAGAAAATATGTGAAAAACATATTCGCCGTAAGTCTAAGGTTTCCTGAGCAAGGTTAATCCTCTCAGGGTTAGTCGATTCCTAAGTCGAGGCCGAAGGGCGTAGATAATGGAAAACAGGTTAATATTCCTGTACTGCAATATTAGCGTCACCAGCGAAGGGGGGACGCAGAAGGATAGGTTGTCCTGCTGACGGAATAGCAGGTTTAAGCATGTAGAATGACGCTTTGGAAAATCCGGGCGTCGTTAAGTTCGAGATGCGAATAGGAGAGTCGAAAGTCTCACAAACCAATTGATTCCACACTGCCAAGAAAATCCTCGTAGCGAGTTAATATTGTAATCGTACCGCAAACCGACACAGGTAGACTGGGAGAGTATCCTAAGGCGCTTGAGATAACTCTGGTTAAGGAACTCGGCAAATTGACACCGT
>JAMDCP010000007.1 GCA_023489335.1 Deltaproteobacteria bacterium
CCCTCTTCTCGGTATTCTTTCGCCGTTAAATTCATTTATTAATTCGGTAAGCCCGATTCTTTCATCAAACCAATCTTGAATTTTTTTAAACATTAGATCCCCCTCTCTTTTGGATTATTCAAAAACTCATTTTGAATAAATACGGTATCTTTTTCTATTTTATGAACCCATTCATATAACGGCCTGGGCGGAGGACCTCCGACAACTTTACCCAGAACATTAAACATCCCGCCATGGCACGGGCAAAGGAACTTTTGTCTTGCAGGAATCCAGTGTAAAGGACACCCGAGATGGGTGCACTGATTTGAGAAGAAATAAAAATTACCGTTAATATCTTTAACTACGATAACCTGTCTCGGAAGAGTATTTACCGACCACCCTTCCTTAACCCTGAAATATACCGGAATAAACTTCGGCGTCAAGGGTGCAATGTTTTGCAAGTCGCTAATTTTACCAAGCTCAGTCCATACAATGTCTCTTTTTTTAAATAACGGGCTTAAAACCGTTCCCAAAATAGGAACTGCCAGCGCAACACCTACTATGGCAGAAATTAAACCGATAACAACCGTCATAAAAGTCCGCCTTGAAGGCGACTCTTCTGAACTTTTTGCCATTTTAACCCCCCTTTGTTTATTATTTAATTAAATTATTCGATTATTCGATTTTACTAATTTATAAAGCTGTTATCATGGCATATTTACTTTCTCGCGTTATATTATTTTATATGGTTTCTAAACCTTAGCTATTCGGTGAATCGGTAAAATTTTAAATACTAAATAAACTTTTTTATCACTATAATCTCAAAAAGTCAATAATTTTTTTAATTAATTTTTTATAAAATTTTATGTCTGCGTAACAAAGACAACCCCGCTTCCGCCTTTGCAAACCGCATATTTATTAAGATAATCTATTGTTCCAAACTCCGCTTATTGCGGTTTTTTTAATGGCGCCTGATAGATATTTGCCCGTTACTGAAGTCTCATTTAAAATTATATCTTCGGGAGCGCCGCATGATACAATATAGCCTCCTTCATCCCCGCCCTCGGGTCCCATGTCTATAATATAATCGGATGACTTAATAACATCGATATTATGTTCGATAACAATAACGGTATTGCCCGAATCTACAAGTAAATTTAGGATATGAAGCAGTTTATTTATGTCGTCAAAATGCAGGCCTGTGGTTGGCTCGTCAAGTATATATAGGGTTTTAAACTGACCCGGCCTTGACAGCTCCCTTGAAAGCTTGATCCTTTGAGCCTCCCCGCCGGATAAGGTCGTTGCAAGCTGGCCTAAGTTTATGTAATCAAGCCCCACATCGATTAAGAACTTAATTTTATGATTAAGCGCCGGTATATTGCTAAAAAATTCATAAGCCTCTCTGACCGTCATATTTAAAACATCATAGATATTTTTATTTTTATAAGTTATCTCTAATGTTTGTCTATTATACCTCTTTCCCTTGCAAACATCGCATACGACATAAACATCCGGCATAAACAGCATCTCTATTTTTTTTACGCCGTCGCCGCTGCATGCCTCGCATCTGCCTCCTTTTACATTAAAGCTGAATCTGCCCGGGTTATAGCCTCTTGCCCTAGCCTCTTTGGTTCCCGCAAAAATCTCCCTTATCAGCGTGAAAATACCTGTATATGTGGCAGGATTTGACCTCGGGGTTCTTCCGATAGGAGATTGGTCTATATCGATAATTCTATCGATTAAATCAATATTTTCTATGTTTTCTATTTCAAACCTCTTAAAATCCTTCATGCCGTTTTTGTAATTGGAGACGGCGGCGTAAAGGGTATCGATTATAAGCGTGCTTTTCCCCGAACCGGAAACACCTGTTATGCAAACCAAATTTTCAAGCGGTACGAGGACATTTATATTTTTTAAATTATTCTTTTTTGCGCCCTTTATTTCTAAAAAATTCTTATCCTGTTTTCTCCTTGCACCAGGAATATCGACTCCCGCTTTTCCGCTTAAATATTTGCCTGTCAGCGATGCCGGATTACTCATGATTTCCCGGGGAGTTCCCTGGGCCACCACATACCCACCGTTTTTACCAGCCCCTGGACCCATATCTATAATATAATCGGCTTCCAACATTGTAAGCGTATCATGTTCAACCACAATAAGACTATTCCCTTTATCCTTAAGGTCCATAATAGTTTTTAGCAGGCGCTCGTTATCCCTCATATGAAGCCCGATACTCGGTTCGTCAAGAACATACAGCACACCCGTAAGGCCCGACCCTATTTGCGAGGCAAGCCGTATTCGCTGGGATTCGCCGCCGGAAAGCGTTTGGGCAGGGCGGGATAATGTAAGATAGTCAAGCCCGACATTCACGAGAAACTTCAGCCTGTCTTTGATTTCATTGATTAATCTGGCGGCCACATTTTGCTCATATTCATTTAAAAGGACATCTTTAAAAAATTTTGAGGCGTTTTTAATGCTTAAATTAGTAATATCCATAATCGACATATTATTGATTTTATAACTTAAGGACTCTTTCTTTAATCTAAAACCGTGACATTCGGGACAGGCCTTTTCGTTCATAAATTCATAAGCGTTGATTATGTGGTTAGAACCGTTTAAGCTTGCCTCCAACATTGGAATTATCCCTTCCCATTTTTTTAACCTGAAAGAATTATTTTCTGCTAAGGCATCGTAAAATTTTATTTTATCGCCTGAACCATACATAATCGCATGCCGGGCGTCATAAGGCAGATCTTCGTAAGGCATATCCGCCTTGAACCCGTAATGTTTCGACAACGCGTTTATTATCTGGTTTCTATAAACGGGGCTTGAATTGTTTAAAACGGTTATCGATCCCTCTTTTAACGACAATCTTTTATCGGGAACTATGAGATCCTCGTCCAAATATTTCGTATATCCCAGGCCATCGCAAAAAGAACAGGCGCCCTGGGGGCTGTTAAAGGAAAATGCCGCAGGTTCGGGTTTTCCATAGCTTATACCGCAATCCAAACAGATAGAATTTTCGGTTAATATTTCTTCTTTATCTTCGAACTTTAATTTTAAAATGCCCTGCGATAACTTTAAAGCAAGCTCGATAGAATCTGCCAGCCTTTTTTTGTTTTCCTCTTTTATAAAAATTCTATCGATAACTAAATCGATATCATGTTTTTTATTTTTGTCTAAGGTTATAGCATCCTCGAGATTATATTCCTTTTTATCTATATATACCCTGTAAAAGCCGTGCTTTAAATATTCCTCGAATTTTGCTTTAAATTCGCCCTTTCTATTAATCGCGATAGGCGACAATATAATTAATTTTTCACCGGTTTTGTGTGAAAAAACCGCCTCCGTCATCTGGTCGATAGTCCTGGGTTCTATTTTTTTACCGCATTTATAACAATATGGAACCCCGATACGGGCAAAGAGAACTCTTAAATAGTCATATATCTCGGTAATAGTTCCTACTGTGGAACGGGGATTCTTACTAACCGATTTTTGCTCTATGGAAATGGTGGGAGACAATCCCTCTATGGAATCGACATCGGGCTTATCCATCTGCTCCATAAACTGCCTTGCATAGGAAGAAAGGGATTCTAAATACCTTCTTTGCCCCTCCGCAAATATAGTGTCAAATGCCAATGACGATTTTCCCGAACCGGAAAGTCCGGTTATGACGACAAGCCTGTCCTTCGGAATTTCTAAATTTATATTTTTTAAATTATGCTGCCGCGCGCCCTTTATTATTATTTTTCTTTCCATTTCAGTCTATTTTTCGAAATTTCATAAGCTAATTTTATAGATTCTTTCATACTATTATAATCCGCTAAATTTTTCCCTGCTATATTATAAGCCGTTCCATGCACGGGCGATGTCCTTACGATTTTAAGTCCTACGGTTACATTCACTCCCTTATTAAAGGAGAGCAGCTTAAAAGGTATTAACGCCTGGTCATGATACATTGAAACTATTAAGTCGTAATTTTTGTATATTTTAGCAAAGAAGCTGTCGGACGGGAAAGGCCCGCCCACAAAAAAGCCGTTATTTTTAAATTCCGTTATAACGGGGGATATAATATCTTTTTCTTCGGTGCCTATCTCCCCATTTTCTCCCGCATGCGGATTTAAACCTAAAACGGCAATTTTAGGCCTGCTTATGCCAAAATCGTTGAACATGGACGAGATGGATATTTTTATTATATTCCTTAAAGATTCTTTAGTAATGCTCTTCGAAACCATAAATAACGGGATATGAATTGTCGCAAGAACGGTTATCATTTTTTTTGAATAAAAAAGCATTGCATAGTCTTTCGAGGAAGTTAAATATCCTAAAAGCTCCGTATGTCCGCCAAACTTTGCGCCCCCTTTGAGCATCATTTCCTTATTTATTGGGGCTGTTGCAAACCCTGCAATTCTTCCGTCCAATGAAAAATCCACTGCGGCAGAGATAAAGGATTCGGCATCTTTGGCATATTCGGGATTAATTTCGCCGTATTTCACAGATTGATACGATTTGGAAGACAAATCTATTATATTGATATGGGTATCTTTGTAAGAATATTCAAGGGAAGAGCCTTGCCTGATTAAATTTATAGGGGTATCTTTTTTGATTATACTTTTTGAAACATAATCAATATGTT
Organism: Deltaproteobacteria bacterium; assembly: GCA_023489335.1. Lineage (GTDB taxonomy): Bacteria > SZUA-79 > SZUA-79 > Acidulodesulfobacterales > Acidulodesulfobacteraceae > Acidulodesulfobacterium. Next base: position 4,616 of record JAMDCP010000007.1, read on the forward strand.
CAAAAGACCCAAAGATAACCGGTTTAATTGGCGTGTTGATTTTTGTGAAGTATTCCGCAGATTTAACTGCTATTTCAGGACCGATGCCGGCAGGATCCCCCATTGTAATGCCGATAAAGCTACTTTCCTTAAGCAATTTTATTTATGTAATCGTTAAACCGGGATTTTGATTTTAATATAAGCATTTTTTCTGGCTCTTTTTAAAAGCCTTGCAAGATATTCGTTTGTTTTGTGTTTTTCGAGAATCGAAAATATCTCCGGCTTTACCTGCTTAAAGGTTTTAAATGCCCCCATTTTTTTCCCGACGGATTTAAGTATAGTATAACCGAATGGAGACTTTATAACCTTGCTTATCTGCCCTACCTTTAACCTGAAGGCTGTCTTAGAGAAATTAGGGGATAATTTATCTTTATAAACATAGCCGATTCTTCCTCCATTTTTTTCCGAAGGGTCTTCCGAATATTTTCTTGCTAAGGATGAGAACCCGGTATCGCCGCTTATGGCTAATTTTCTAATTTTTAACATTTTTTCATATATTTTTTTCTTTAACTCTTTATTTGCGTTACGAGGCACGGCTAAAAATATAAGCTTCAAGTCTATCATAGGCATACCTCTAAATTCTTCTATGTTTTGCTTATAATAATCCTGCATTTCTTTTTGGGTTATAATCATCTTATTGCCGTAAACCTTTCTTAGAAGTTCCATCTGGGTAAAGTGATTTCTAACCTGCTTAATGTATGCCTCTTTACTTATCCCCCTTTTTTTTAAAAAATCGAAAAATTGGCTTTCGGTAAAGTTATTTGCATGTGCGACATCCTTTATATAACCGTTCAATTGTTTTGGGGATATATAGATAGCCGCTTTTTCCTCTTCCTGTTTAAGCAAAATATTATCCACCAAAAAATTAATAACGCCTTTTGTTTTAGACATTATCAAGGAATCGGAACTTGTAAAAATACCCTGGGAGGCATTGTTTTGCATCTGCTCATATTCTTCGAACGCCGTCCTGTTAAATTTTGCAAAATCGTATAGCGTTATAGGGGTTTTATTCACAACGGCAATTACCTGGTCTATTATCACGGCGTTCGCATTTTTTGCGCTTATAGGAAATAAATTAATTAAGAAAATGGAAGCGGTTATAAATGCGAAAACCCTGCCTTTTTTTATTATATTTGCCATATTTTAAAATTTTATCTCTTTTAAATCCTATTTTTTACCTGAAGCGGCAACATTCTTTCCTGGAGCTGGGGCAGTTTCAAAGGCCGGTAAATTATTGTAATAATATTTAATTTTTGATTTAGCCCTTAACTTATCCACAAAGTTTTTAAGAATTTTAGACGCTTCTTTTTGCTTCATCATAACGATAATATCGTTCTTTACCTCGGAAAACGGTTTGGGTTTGCCTGTTATCATATTATTAAGCCTTATTATGTCGAAGTTGTTCCCGACCTTAACGATATTTGAGTACTCCCCTATTTTGCGAAGACCAAAGGCGGCATTGTTAAATGCCGGCGTTGTTTCTTCGAATTTAATCCACCCTAAAGTTCCCCCCGATTTTGCATTTGGAGCTGTTGAGTACTTTTGCGCAACGGCGGCAAACGGTTTTCCGCTTTTAAGCAAATTGTAAGCAGCCTGAGCCTGTTTGAGCGAATTTAACTGAATATAACTGACATTAATCTTTGACGGCAGATTAAAACTTAAGAAATGTTTTTTATAGTAAGCCTTTGCATCTGCGGTTGTAACGATGACTTTATTCGATATCTCCTTGTGCAAAAGAAGCTGCACCAAAAGACCCTTTTTAAAATCCGAAACTTGAGATTTATAACCCTTTGACTTATTAATCCCTTCTTTGACGGCTTCGTTAACCAATATTTGCCTATCGACAAGGCTTCTAATGAACCTCTTGGAACCCGCGGGGGTCTGGAGATAAGCTTGTAAATTTGGCGGAAATTTGGAGATTTCGGATTTAAATTTGCCAACCGTTATAGGCTTTCCGTTAACCGTGGCAATAACCTTTGAAGATGGGGCGGGTTTTTTGGCGCAACCGTAAAGACTTATCGAAAGTATAACCGCAAATAATGCTATAAATAAAACTTTACCCTTAATTTTAAAAAACCTTTGAGACCGGCCTACCCAGTCCTGCTGACCTCTGATTTTCGATTTCATTTTTTCCTCTGAATATTTTAATATTGAATTTGATAATTATTTTTAAATATTAACATAGCTATATAACCGTTGCAAGATAATTTTAGAGGCACCCAGTTTATCAAGCGGCTTCAAGTCTTTTTTTGGCCTGAATTTAATTATAAATTCCCCGAGAAAGTTTATGGCATATTCCGATGAAATATTTCTGTCATTTACGAACCTGATTAAAACATCCGAAAGGGCTTCCGCCGAGCCGTGAAATTCTATTATAAATTCATTTTCTTTTATCTCGAGGAGTTTAACCCTTGCATTTTTCATATAAACCTTGAGTTCTTCTACCTGTAAAAGGTTATCTACTATAGGAGGGATTTTCCCAAACCTGTCGGCGAACTCTATCCGCACTGCGGAAACATCGTCTAAGCTGTTGCAATTCGCAAGTTTCCTATAAAAAGATAATTTTATTTTACTATCATTTATATAAGAATCGGGAATATATAAAGACAGGCTCGTCTTTACCTCTGGGTTAATTTGCGGAGGGAGTGTAATGCCCTGCATTTTTTCAACCTCTTCTTTAAGCATTTGCATGCACATTTCAAGCCCGACAGCGTCAATGTGCCCCGACTGGGCGCCTCCCAGAATATTGCCTGCACCCCTTATTTCCAGATCTGCCATGGCAAGTTTAAAACCTGCCCCCAATTCGCTGTATTCCTTTACCTTATCCAGCCTCTTTCTTTGTTCCTCCGTTAAATTAGCCAGACCGCACCCGATTACAAGCAGGCAATAAGCCTGAAGATGGGACCTGCCTACCCGCCCCCTTAGCTGGTACAGCTGGCTTAAGCCAAGATTTTCCGCATTATTTATAATAATTGTGTTAACATTGGGGTTATCGAGCCCCGATTCGATAATCGATGTGCTAAGAAGCATGTCATACCCTTTATTGTAAAAAAGGTGCATTGCCTGCTCGATATCGTTAGCGCCGAGCCTCCCGTGAACGACGCCGATTCTTATATCCGGCATTATTTTTTTAATCTTTTTAAAGATTCCGTCTAAGTGCGAAATCCTGTTATCGATAAAATAAACCTGCCCGCCCCTTGAAAGCTCCTTAAAAACGGCATCCTTAATAATTTCATCGTCATAATCCGCAATATCGGTTATAACATTCTTCCTGCCTGCGGGAGGGGTGTCTATAATACTTAAATCCCTGATGCCGGACATAGAAAGATACAATGTTCTTGGGATCGGGGTGGCGCTCATGGCAAGGACATCGATAGAAGAACGGATTTCTTTAATTCTTTCTTTTTGCAGCGCCCCAAACTTTTGTTCTTCATCGATAATTAGTAGCCCGATGTCGTGAAATTTAATTTTTTCGGATAAGAGTTTGTGCGTTCCTATTATTATGTCGATTTCTCCGCTTTTAATCTGATTTAAGATTTTTTTTTCCTCGCCTTTACCGACAAATCTTGAGATATAGGCCACTTTGAGCGGATATTTTTCAAATCTTTTTTTAAAATTATTGTAATGCTGCTCTACTAAAAGGGTAGTGGGAGCAATAAGCGCCACCTGCTTTCCGTCCATTGAAGCCTTAAATGCCGCTCTAATCGCCACTTCCGTCTTCCCGAATCCCACATCACCGCATATTAACCTATCCATCGGTTTATTAAGATGCATATCCGAAAGGACATCTTTGATTGCCTTTGCCTGGTCCTCGGTTTCTTCAAACTCAAAACTTTCTTCAAATTCCCTGTAAACCTCATCTTCTTCCGAAAAAGCAAATCCCCTCTCCGTCATTCTTTTGGCATATAATACTTTTAAATCCTCGACAACTTCCTCGATTTTTTCTTTAGCCTTTATTTTTGCCCTTTCCCATGACTTATTTCCTAATCTGCTTAATTTTGGAGAATTTTCCTCCGAAGAGGCAATATATTTATGGATTAAATAAATCTTGTCCGCAGGAACAAAAACCTTATCCCCGCCTTCGTATAGGAGTTCAAAATAGTCCGATGTGGTGCCGCTTACGGTAATCTTTTTTATCCCGGTAAATCTTGCCACGCCGAATTCATCATGAACCGCAAAGTCGCCGGGATTAAGCTCGCTTATCTCGTTAAAAAAATCCGGTTTTGAACCCTTATGCAGCGGCTCTTCAATCAAATTAACATGTTCCCTGAAAAGTTCTTCGCCTGTAAATATCAGAAGCTTATGTTTTTTTGATATGATTCCCGCTGAAATTTCACCGATAACAATATGAAACCTGCCTTCCGTTTTATCATTATCTAATTGAACGGAAGCAAAAATCTCCTTTAGTCTCTGGTGATGAATTTCGTTTTTGGAAACTAAAATTATTAAATATTTTTTTAGGGTTAACCCGGAAAATACCTTTTTTATCAGCTTTAAATTTAGCTGCCCGTTTTTATATTTAAAATTTTTAATAAAATTTATATCGTTAAAACCTTCAATCTTAGTATAGGCGTTTTCGGAATTTTCAAAACTTCCGGAGCCAGTATATGCCTTTAATTCACCTATGTCATAATAGAATAATTTGCACGCTTTTTTTGATGCTTCTTCATAAATAGTTCTATTACCTGCATCACGATTTAAAAAATTTTGAAGTTCCGTTTTTGGTTTTTCGATATATAAAACAGGGCTTGGGACAATATCCAATAAATTCAGTTTTTTTTCATAGACGCCTTCTTTAACGGGAAATACGGTAAAACCGTCTATATTTTTAAAGCTCCTCTGCGTATTAATGTCGAAATACCTTATGTCTTCCACTATTTCATCGAAAAAATCTATCCTGACGGGGGGAGAATTTTCTGCGCCTGCAATATCGATTATTTCTCCTCTAACCGCAAACTCCTTTTGGTTTTCGATCTGGCTCGTCAACTCATAACCGTAAGATATAAGAGCTGAGATAAATTTATCCCTGGAAAATTTTAAACCCCTTTTGACATTAATGCAGGATTTTGAAAGGATATCTAATTCGGGAACTTTTGAGAAAAAAGATGCAGGGGTTAGAATTATAATAGCGTCTTTTTCCGTCTTTATTTCATATAATAAACTTAGCGGGATAATCTCTTCGCAAAAAAAAACCTTTTTTTTCTTTAATAAAGAGCCTGCCAGGAATAATGCATTTTCAAAAAATGTTAAATTTTTATATAAATCCCTCGCCGATAAATAATTGTCGCACAAAAAGATAGATAAATTATTTTCTGAATCGAGCAAGAAGGCTTCTTCCAGCGCAAAAGCCGCTCCCGCCCCCTTTTTTAATCCCCGTCCTTCGCAAACATTATTTTTTAAATCCAAATTCAAATCTAAATTCAACTTTAAATCCTGACATCCCGGTTTTTAAGCGCTGCGTGAGAGGCGGAAATAATAGCAACGGGAACTCTATATGGAGAGCAGCTCACATAGTTAAGTCCTAAGCTATGGCAAAATTCGATGGAGTTAGGATCTCCGCCGTGTTCCCCGCATATCCCGAGTTTAATGTCCGGCCTTGCCCCTGTTCCCTTCTGCACCGCAATCTTCATAAGTTCGCCTACGCCATTTCTATCAAGCTCGATAAACGGGTCGGTCTTTAAGATATTTTTATTTAAATAATCGGGTAAAAACGAACCTATATCGTCTCTCGAAAAGCCAAAAACGGTCTGCGTCAAGTCGTTTGTTCCAAACGAGAAAAACTCCGCCTCTTTTGCAATCTCATCCGCAACCATGCATGCCCTGGGGAGTTCGATCATGGTTCCCACAAGAAAGTTAAGCCTGACTCCGTAACTTGACATAACATCATTGGCTTTTTTAACGACTAATTCCTTTAGCAATTTTATTTCTTCATAAATACCGACGACTGGAATCATAATTTCGGGTATTATAACATTTCCGACCTTGTGGAATTCGCACGCCGCTTCCATAATAGCCTGAACCTGCATTTCATAAATCTCGGGATAACTAACCCCAAGCCTGCAACCCCTGTGTCCAAGCATAGGGTTAACCTCATGAAGCGATATAACCTTTGTTTTTAACCTTTCGTACGGCACATTCATAATATCTGCGAGCTCTTTTATCTCCTGTTCCGTTTTCGGCAAAAATTCATGGAGCGGCGGATCAAGCAAGCGGATGTTAACGGAATATCCTTTCATTTCATTGTACAGCTCTATAAAATCAGACTTTTGCATAGGCAATAGCTTGCCTAAGGCTTTTTGCCTTTCTTCCACCGTACCCGCAAGTATCATTTCCCGAACGGCTTTTATTCTATCGCCTTTAAAAAACATATGCTCCGTCCTGCAAAGCCCGATCCCTTCCGCCCCGTAATTTCTGGCAACTTTGGCATCTTCAGGGGTATCGGCATTTGCCCTTATTCTTAATTTTCTGAATTCATTTGCAAAATTCATTATAGTGATAAAATCCTCGTTTATCTCCGGCGTTACCATCTTTACGGATCCCGAATAAACTTCTCCGCTTGAACCGTTTAGAGTTATAATATCGCCCTTTTTTACCGTTCTGCTTCCAACGATTATTTCACCCTTTTTTTCGTTTATTTCAAGAGAAGAACAGCCTGTTATGGCGCATTTCCCCATTCCCCTCGCAACGACGGCCGCATGGGAGGTCATCCCGCCTCTTGCCGTGAGAATTCCTTCCGCAACGCTCATTCCGTGAATATCTTCGGGCGAGGTTTCCATCCTGACCAATATTACTTTTTTCCCTTTTTTTGTCTCCTCTTCCGCTTCTTCCGCCGAAAAGACAACTTCTCCGCTTGCGGCGCCCGGAGAGGCGGGCAGCCCTTTTGCCAAAACATCCTTTTTAGACTTTGCATCTACCGTGGGATACATTAATTGAGCAATGGAATTGGGGTCTATCCTCAGGACGGCGGTTTTTTTATCTATCATGCCCTCTTTTTCCATATCGACAGCTATCTTAACGGCAGCCCTGGCAGTTCTTTTACCTGTTCGAACCTGAAGCATGTAAAGGATGCCTTCCTGTATCGTAAATTCCAAATCAAGCATCTCTTTGTAATGTTTTTCCAAAAGCGCCGCATATTCCAAAAGCTCTTTAAACACCGAGGGCATGGCATGCTCAAGCGAAACATCGTCCGGATTTTTCTTCGAGATCTCGTTTATAGGCTGAGGAGTCCTGATTCCTGCAACAACATCCTCCCCCTGGGCGTTTATAAGGTATTCTCCGTAAAACCCGTTTTCTCCCGTTGACGGGTTTCTTGTAAAAGCGACGCCGGTTGCCGATGAATTCCCCATATTTCCGTACACCATAGAAACGACATTTACGGCTGTCCCCCAATCCTCCGGAATTTTGTTAAGTTTTCTGTAAGTGATAGCCCTGGGCACATTCCATGATTCAAATACCGCCGATATTCCCATCCATAGCTGTGTTTCGGGATCATCGGGAAAAGCTATGCCTTTTTCTTTTTTAACCACATCCTTGAACTCGTAAACAAGGTTTTTGAGGTCTCCCGCGCTAAGCTCGTTATCATTTTTAACATTCCTTTCTTTCTTTTTCTTTTCGAGAATGGATTCCATAATACTGGAATCTATGCCTAAAACCACATTCGAAAACATCTGGATAAATCTTCTGTATGTATCATAGGCGAATCTTTCGTTTCCCGATTTATTTATAAGCCCTTTAACCGTTTCATCGTTTAATCCTAAATTAAGAACCGTATCCATCATGCCCGGCATGGAAATCCTTGCGCCGCTTCTAACAGAGACCAAAAGAGGATTTAATGCATCGCCGAATCTTGCGCCCATAGCTTCCTCAATCATTTTGAGGCCGAGGGCAACTTCATTTCTTAACTCTTCCGGGTATTTTTTATTATGTTTATAATAATATGTGCAAACCTCAGTGGTAATAGTAAAACCTGCCGGCACCCTTATGCCGATATTAGTCATCTCGGCAAGTCCCGCTCCTTTTCCTCCCAAAAGATTTTTCATCGAACCGTTGCCGTGGGCATTCTTATTCCCAAAAAAATAGACATACTTAGCCATAACATCCTCCAACCAAAATGTAATTTTTATAGTATAAAATAAATATAAATTAGTAAGACAAACTTGAGAAATCGCAAAGATTTTTTAGCAAATTCAAAATGTTATTCAATAGTCCAAGCCTTGAGTTTCTAACGGCTGCATCATCGGTTAATACCAGAACCCCGTCAAAAAAATCATTAATCGGCTTTACGAGGGTATAAAAATGATTCATAACCTTATAATAGTCATTCTTTTTCAAAAAAGAAACGGTATCCCGCTGAACAGCCTCAAATGTTTTATAAAGATGAATTTCGTCCGGCAAAGTAAGTTTGCCGATGTCAAAATCTAAAATATTGCCGTAATTTAAAGTAATATTGTTAATTCGCTTATACGCCTGCGACAATTCGTAAAGCTCCTCATGCAGCTTATGTTTGGAAATGAAATCTATTTTTAAATATGATGTATAAAAATCGCAGGCGCCGTCTTCCCTGACCACGGATGCTATTACATCGGGTTTATACCCGGAAGGCAAAGATATAAGAAAATTTTTAAATCTTGTATTTGTAAAATTAATAAAGGAGGCTTTTAATTCATTTAAATTAAGTTTCCTCTCCTTAAAAAAATTATCGAAGTAAAAATCAAAAACCTCTTCCATCCGAATAATATATTTTTTTTCCAGAATAATTTCTATTATTCCTATAGCGGCTCTTCTTAAATAAAATGGGTCGGATTCGCCGGTCGGAAGCCTTTTCAGCATTACAAACGAAAAAATGGTGTCGAACTTATCGGACAAAGAGCATAAAGCCGATAAATCGTTAGAAGGTAAAATCCTTTTTTTAGCTTTAACGAGCGGGTAATAATGCTCCTCTATCGCAAGGCATACGGCTTCCTCTTCTTTTGCCTTTTTTGCATAAATTTTACCCGCTATTCCCTGCATTTCCGGAAATTCATATACGACATGGGTTGCAAGGTCAAATTTTAGCAAGTTTGCCGCACGGTTAAATTGTAGTGCGTCCTGCCCGGTAAAATTGTATTTCTTAGCTATGAATAATCCTAATTTCTTTATTCTTTCCGTTTTATCCGCGTACGTTCCCAAACCTTCATAAAATAGAATATTCTTAGTCTTTTCTGTAAAATACGAAAGAGGATGTTTAATGTCTTCTTTATAAAAAAAGTCCGCATCGGCAAGCCTTGCTCCCAAAACCTTCGAATAACCGGAACGAATGTCCCGTTCTATTTCCTCTTTATTTTTATTTATTTGCCAGGCCGGAATATTTGAAATGCCTATGAAAGAGGACGCCAAATTAGCCTCGTTTTTTACCAAACCATCCTTATTTTTTAAAGGGAAAAACCTCTGATGTTTGCGCATAACTATAGATAAAAGCTCTTCGGGAATAGCCAGGAATTTTTTGTCAAAATTGCCTGCAATTGCATGCGGCGTTTCGGTCAGCCCGACGATTTCGTCCATAAAATCATCTTCATATTCGGCTATGTCTAATTTTAATTTTTCGGCGATAGACCTGAGTTCTTTTTCTATAAATAACCTTCTGCGCTCATTTTCTAAAATAATCCCGCTTGAAGAAAGCAATTTAAAATAATCCTTTGAATTATTAACTTTCGTATATGATGTTTTATACGACCCCTTTCTTATAAGATATGTGTAATCAGCCGCCTTAACATCCCCGTAATAAAACCTGAGGGGCTTCCCGTCGAAAAGCGACAAAATCCATAAAACCGGCCTTGGGTAACGAACATCTTTATTCAGCCAAAACATCGACTTTTTAAAGGGAAGATTTTTAATAATGTTTGGAATATTTTCGCTTAACAAATCTTTTAGCAATCCTCCTTTTATAATCTTTTTATAAGCTACATAAGGCCCTCTTTTTTGGTTAATTACATATAGCTTTTTATGGTTCAAAATCCCGTTTTTTTTCATGAATTGAATTAAGGGCAACGCCGGCATATCTCCCTGGTAAGATATGCTTAAAGGAGGGCCTATTATCTCGGTTTCTCTATCAAGCGTCCTTAAAGGCAGGCGCTTAATGAAAACAACGACCCGTCTCGGCGTCGAAAACGACTGGATATCGGGCTTCTCGGGAAGCAACAAATCTTTTGCAAAAAAATCTTGAAGGCGGTCCGAAAGCGCGGCGGGGATAGCCTTTACCTCGCCGTAAGGGAGTTCTCCCGAACCAATTTCCAATAAATATTCGCTCACGGTATCACAACCATTTAAATGTTACGGTTAAAAATAAAACTTGAAAATCCGAACCGGCTTTATAGGGCATCGTCTTTTTTTGTATAAAGTTTCGCGCAACCCTCGGCCAAACTTCTCACCCTTAATATGTAATTCATCCTTTCGGAAACGCTTATAAGTCCTCTTGCGTCTAATAAATTAAAAACATGGGAACACTTGAGGCAATATTCATAGGCGGGTTTAATGAGTTCCACATTTCCTAACGAAAGAAGCTCTTTCGATTCCTTTTCGTAAATATCGAAGAGCGAAAACAATGTTTTTCCACCCGCAAATTCAAAGCTGTATGTAGAAAACTGAAGTTCGTCGTCTTTATGAATATCGCCGTATTTTAGATTTTCGTTCCACTGCAAATCAAAAACATTGTCTTTATCCTGAAGATACATTGCGATTCTTTCTAACCCATAGGTGATTTCGACTGCCGGTTTAATAAGAGAGACGCCGCCAATCTGCTGGAAATAAGTAAACTGGGTAATTTCCATGCCGTCAAGCCAGACCTCCCAGCCAAGACCCCATGCTCCCAAAGTCGGGGATTCCCAATCGTCCTCTACAAACCTTATATCGTGCATACCGGGATTAATCCCGACGCTTTCTAAACTTTTAAGGTAAATCTCTTGAATATTTTTTATGTAGGGCTGAATAATAACCTGAAACTGGTAGTACCTCCCAAGCCTATTGGGATTTTGGCCGTACCTTCCATCGGTGGGCCTTCTTGAAGGCTGAACATAGGCGACTCTCCAGTCATCCCCCTTTAGGCACTTGAGAAAGGTATAAGGCGAAAAAGTAGCGGCTCCAACTTCCATATCGAGGGGTTGGAGAATAACGCACCCAAAATCTGACCAAAAATTTTGGAGTTTAAATATTAAATGTTGAAAATCCGAGCTTTTAATTTTAATATATCGCGCCCTTTAAAATTAGTATGGGAAATTTTTACATGTCATAATGTTATATCAAAGGATAATATTATACTAAAGGGCAAGCATATTTTCAATAGATTTTCTTGCTTGAATCCTGATATCCTCGGAAATTCTAATAATATTTTTCATATTTGACAAAGAATTTATAACATCTTCCAGATGTGTTCTTTTCATATTCGGACAGATAAGGCCTTTGTTCGACGAAATAAAAACCTTACCGGGATTTTCCTTTCTCATTTTATACATTATGCCCTGTTCCGTCCCGATGATAAAATATTTTGCATTAGATTCGCGAACAAACTTATACATGCCGGAGGTCGAAGAAACATGGTCCGCTACGTCTATGGTCTCGGGAATCGATTCGGGATGGGCTACAAACACGGCTCCGGGATATTTTTCTTTAAGAATTTTAATATCTTCGGGTTTAGTTCTTCCGTGAGGCGGACAATATCCCGGCCAGTTTATTATTTCTTTATCGGTAAATCTTTGCACATAACTTCCCAGATTTTTATCGGGAACCATTATAACCCTCCCTGCCGGCAAAGAATTCACGACCTTAACCGCATTGGCGGAGGTGCAGCATATATCGGAAACAGCTTTGCATTCGGCCGATGTATTCACATAGGCGACAACAGGGGCGCCGGGATAATCCTTTTTTAAATTAATAATATCTTTGGCGGTTATCATATCGACCATCGGGCATCCCGCATTTTCGTTCGGAAGAATAACAATCTTATCGGGATTCATAATAGCGGCGCTTTCCGCCATAAATCTGACGCCGCAAAATACGATAATATCCGCATCCGTTTTATTTGCCTTAATCGAAAGTTCCAATGAATCTCCTTGAAAATCGGCAATATCTTGGATCTCGCCCCTCTGGTAATTATGGGCCAGCAATATCGCCCGTTTTTTTTTCAACAGGTCTTTTATTATTTCCTGTTTTGCTTTTATATCGTTTTTGTCATTTACATCCGTCATTTTTTTATCCTTCCTCTCCAAAATGTTCAAGATCACACGGTTTTTCCCGGGTTACGACGGGCGCTTCTCCCTGTACAAGCAATCTAATCTTTTCCACGACTTCGGGATTGGCAAGCGTCGTAATATCCCCGATATCAAATTTATTCGGTATGGCAGAAAGCACGCGGCGCATAATTTTACCCGAACGCGTTTTAGGCATATCGGGAACGACATAAACATACTTTGGCCTTGCTATCTTGCCAATCTCTTTCTCTATGGTTGAAATCACCTTTTTAATAACTTCCCGTTCCTTGTTTTCGAAACCAGGTTCGAGTGTTATGTAAACGGCGGGAGCCCTGCCTTTTGTTTCATCTATAACCGGAACGGCGGCGGCTTCAGCTACTTCAGGCACTGTTAAACATGCGGATTCCAGTTCCTTTGTTCCAAGACGATGCCCCGCTACATTTATTACATCGTCTATCCTCCCTAAAATCCTGTAATATCCGTCTAAAGCCTCCATAGCGCCGTCGCCTGCAAAGTACGGCCAATCATGCCAATCTTTACTGTCTTTGTTTTTATTATATTTTGAATAGTAAGTATTTACAAAGCGTTCGGGATCGCCCCATATTGTCTGCATAATGCCGGGCCATGGATTCCTTATGCATATATTCCCCGCCTTTCCCGAACCGGCTTTAACCTCTTCCCCGTTTTCGTCATAAATAACCGGGTATATGCCCGGCAAACCTGGTCCCGCGCTCCCGGGTTTCATTAAATCGAGAGCAGGGATAGTGCTGCACAGGAAACCGCCGTTTTCCGTCTGCCACCATGTATCTACGATAACCGCCTCTTTCTTCCCGACAACTTCATAATACCATTTCCACACATCAGGCTCTATCGGCTCTCCCACCGTTGTCATATGCTTGAAACGGCAATTATACTTCGTTGGTTCATCCGGACCGGTTTTTCGCAGCATACGGATGGCTGTGGGAGATGTGTGGAAGATATTCACATTAAGTCTTTCCGCAATCCTCCATACCCTGCCCGCATCTGGACAAGTCGGCACGCCTTCGTAAATTACGCTTGTCGCCGCCAACGCCAGCGGACCGTAAACAATATATGAATGGCCGGTAATCCAGCCTATATCCGCCATACACCAGTACACATCTTCGGGGTGTATATCCTGTATATATTTTGATGTGCCGGTTACATAGGATAAATATCCGCCTACGCCGTGCTGCACGCCTTTAGGCTTACCCGTCGTCCCGCTGGTGTACATTATGAACAAAGGCGCTTCTGCCGGCAAAGGTAGAGGTTCGACGCGTTTGCCCCGAAAATCTTTAAGAACTTCGTCTATAAAAAAATCACGGCCTTTTACCATTGGAGACTTTGAAACATATCGGCCCGGGTACCGTCTCCATACAAGAACCTTATCTACGGGCTGGCCAAGCTCTTTCGCTCTTTCCACGGCTATATCGGCATTTACTTTGTGGTCTATCAGGCTGCCGGACCTGTAGTAACCGTCTATCGTCACGAGTACCCTGCTTCCCGAATCGGCAATCCTGTCGCCGCATGCCTGACCGCTAAAACCGCCGTAAACTTCGGAATGGATAATGCCGAGCCTTGCGCTGGCGAGCATGCTGACGGGAAGTTCCGGAACCATTGGAAGATGGAAAGTTACCCTGTCACCTGTTTTAAGTCCCGCAAAACTCTGTAAGAGCGCCGAAAACTCGTTTATCCTTACGTAAAGCTCCTGATATGTAATTGCTATATGGGATTCCTCTTCCGGTTCCGGCACAAATACCAATGCGGCTTTATTTTTATACTTTGCCAAATGCCTATCGACGCAGTTATAAGACGCGTTTAGCCTGCCGCCGACAAACCATTTCCAGAAAGGCGGATTGCTTGCATCAAGCGTCGTATGCCAATATTTATCCCAGGTAAGCATATCGGCGTATTCCCTAAAACATTCGGGAAAATTTTCCATCTTGAATCGTTCACGGATATTCGGGTCTGCCATGTTCGCCTGCGCAATAAATTTAACGGATGGGCTGAGCAGGGTTTCTTCTTTCCAGTGAACGGAGATTTGCGCCTCGGAAGCCTCAACGCCCTCTGAGACTGCGGCATTTTTCTTATTCTTAATCTTGGTATCATTCATGAATATTCTCCTTATATTTTTTGTTTTTTTATCCCTTTTTGCGGACTGCTCTTCTTCGGCATTGTTTATGCGATATTATTTAGTTCCGAGCGGCCATACGGTTCTTCCGTAAATTTCATTCAAAACCTGGGCAAGTCCCGCATAAATAGCCGATAATCCGCAAATTATCCCTTCCCAGCCGGCAATAGTAAGAATAGCAGGGCTACTTACTCCTTCACCAATAGCGAGAAGGAAGAATAAAATAAAAAGCGTGAAAAATACAACTTGCAATGCCCTATTAAGCCTGAGTGTTCCGATAAACATAATAAATGTAAAAATACCCCACATAATAAAATAGGCAACCATGCCGCCTTTGTCCGTCGCTGGTATCCAGCCCCATTTCGGAAAAAATATTAAAGCGACTAACGAAAGCCAGAAAGCCCCATAGGAAGTAAACGCGGTTGCGCCAAAGGTGTTTTTCTTTTTCCATTCTTCGATGCCTGCAATAATTTGCGCAAGTCCTCCGTAAAAAACGCCCATTGCGAGAATCATGCTTCCAAGACTATAAATTCCTGCATTTGCCAAGTTCAATAGCACCGTCGTCATACCAAACCCCATTAAGCCCAGCGGAGCTGGATTTCCGGTTGCATCCTGAATTGTAATCATGGTTGAAATAACTCCTTGTTTTTCTTCCGTCATAATTTACCCCCTTATTATTTTTATTTTTGTGGAACTCGTGAAATTTATTTTATCCTTGTTTATATTATTATAACATATTATAATTTAACTTCCACATATAAAACCAATATCTAAACAGGTATAAACAATAATGGATTTAAAGACGGAAAACGCCGCAATAGCCGACGAATCTAAATTTAGATACAAAAGGATTTTAACGGGGGACAGGCCTACGGGACCCCTTCATCTTGGGCACTATGTCGGTTCGTTAAGAAACAGGGTAAGGCTACAGAATAAATATGAAACTTTTATATTAATTGCAGATATTCAAGCACTTACGACAAACTTTGAGCATCCGGAAAAACTTCAAGAAAATATTTTTCTTGCCGCCCTCGATTATCTTTCATGCGGCATAGACCCCAATTTGTCCACCATAATCATCCAATCGATGATTCCCGAGATTTCGGAACTTACGACATTTTTTTCAATGCTCATATCCGTAAATCCATTAAAGCACAACCCGACTATTAAAACGGAAGCAAAAGAAAGGGGGTATAAGGAACTAACCTATGGTTTTTTAGGTTATCCCGTAAGCCAAACCGCCGATATCGCGATTTTTAAAGCCGATTTGGTACCCGTAGGTATAGACCAGTTGCCGCATATAGAACTTGCAAGAAAAATTGTTAGGAAATTCAATGAGTTATACAACGGAAAACTGATAGAACCCTTTGCTTTGATAGATAAATTTCCAAAATTGGCCGGGCTTGACGGAAATCTTAAAATGAGCAAATCTTACGGAAATGCAATTAACCTTTCCGATGGATTCGATTTGATTAAATCGAAAATAAGGTCGGCTTTAACGGATAAAAATAGAATTCACCCGACCGACAAAGGAAACCCCGAAATTTGCACGATTTATTCTTATCACAGGGCGTTTTCCGGCGAAACCCTTATTAAAGAAACCGAATATAACTGCAAAAACGGCAAAATAGGCTGCGTGAAATGCAAGGAAAACCTTTTTGGGGTGATCAAAAAACTTCTCGAACCGATGAATGAAAGGCGGGCCTATTATTTAAACAACAAAGGCGAAATATGGGATATACTGCTGACAGGAACAGCTAAGGCCAAGGTTATCGCTTCGGAAACCATTAAGGAAGTAAAAGAAACAATGAAAATATTATATACCCTTCCGTAACCTAAAATTGCAGATAGAAATTTTTGGCTTGATTTTGCTATTGCAAACAGACGGTTTTTAATGCTATCATATCATATTAAAAACTACTACTCATTTGCAATTATTTGCAAAAATTAAATGGAGGATTTATTGTAATGGCAAACAAACTTTTTATGATGCTGCAAAATACCACGCCTTCCAATCCCCATGCGCTCGGAGCGCCATTTTTCCAGGCTGCCGCAGCTGCAACGATGGACTATGAAGTGGAGGTCGTACTAACGGCTGATGCCGGTCTCTTAATGAAAAAAGGGGTGGCCGAAAACTTAAGGGTTAAAGAGGGAAGCCCAAAGTCTGTTTATGATTTTATCAAAGACGCTTATGATGCGGGAGTCGTGTTTAAGGTATGCACGCCGGCTCTTGAATTAAACAATTTCACAAAAGACGATCTTATAGAGGAATGCAGCGGGGTTGTCGGCGGGGCTTATGTCGTTGAAATGGTAATGGATGACGATGTTAAAACCCTTTCATACTAAAGAGGTTTAACTTATATTTTTTTTAGAAAAAGGTATCCGATTTATTTATTTGTTTTTTTAATCGGATACCTTTCCTTTATTTTTATTTTGAAAGATTATTGAGCGCATATTCTTTTACCCCTTCCAATAAGGTAAACCTATCGAGGATTACGGTTTCACACGGCATTGACTTTACAAAGAGCTGATTATTTACAAGTCCGCCGGTCAAATATATTTTTTTAGGTTTTCTTGCAAACCTGTACATAGAGATGCACACGCCTTTTATTAACCTTGCGGCGGCTATCTCCGGTTCCACGCCTGCCGCCACGGAATCGAAAACATGCCCCATTCCAAGAAGTCCGCATGTGGCAGTTATGAATTCCTTTTGCGGCAGGGTTTTTGAATAATCTACATTCAGGTAATTGCCTAAAATTTCGATAGCCTGACCCGTAAAAGCGCCGCATTCGGTATTCCAGTCCGAATGTATAAAATTTCTATTCTCAAAAACAACATACTTTGCATCTCTCGAGCCGATATCAAGCAGGGTAAAAGAGTCCTCTTTTATAAGTTTTTTACCGGCATTAGCTAAGGCTATAATCTCATTAACCGAATGCTTTGCAAACCTGTTAATGTTATGTCCCGTGCCTACATCGGCTTTAAATGTTTTTTCAAGATCCGATACTCTTTTTACTACCCTATCGTTCGTATCGGTATTTAATATTTTAGCGTAAGTCGTTCCTGCATCAAGTAATACCATTTTATATTTATATCCCCGCTATACCGTCATTATTAAATTTTTAAGATAATTTTATATAACATTATTCAATTGCAAAAATGCGGTCAATTTGGCCACCGTGCTTCTCGTAAGCCCGATGTCCATATCGATAAAAATTCCCCTTGGATGTTTGTTTGCAAGATAAGATGCAAGGCCTGCCTTTGGGCAAAAACTCTGGGAAAAAAACACGGTCGGCACATCGGGGTCAAATTCCAATTCTAATTTAAGATCGCCGGGGGTAAGGTTTTCGACACACCTTGTCCAACCATAAACATGGGTTTCAATCGGAAAATAATTTGCAATACTAAAATCCCCCCACGGCGGCGTCCCCCAGAAAGCGCATTTCGGCTTAATGTACTCCGGCCTGAACGGTTTTTTCTTCTCCATATCTCGATAAAAATAGCCGGCTATTTTGCCGAACTTTTCATCCAGCGGAATGCCGCTTTTACAAATAAAATCCCCTTTTCTTTCAATGTCTTTATTTTTTACGCGCCTTAACTTAATTTTAAGTTCATTTTCGATAAAATCGGCAACAAACCCCATTTCATTGCATCTGCAAATCTCGGAATCCTCGATTATTATCTCCGAAATTGGATTTCTGCCGACCAAAACCGAATCCATCACATCTTCCGTCCAATAATCCGTAACCGACAAAATATTGGCAATTATTCTTTTTATTTGAGCGCAATATGCTTTAGGAAGTATATTATCGGTCGGCTCCGTTATAAGCTGGTCCACTTTATACATATCGAGCGATAAAATTATGGCGCTTTTTTGTATTAATTCGTCCATAACTTCTTTAGGCGGAATACCTATAATGCCGACAAACGGCTTGTCCTTGGGATTCTGAAGAAAAGACTGTTCCTTTCCTTTAATAAACCCGTGCCTCGTAAGCACCATATCCTGCATCGGATTGTAATTTTTATCATCCTTATCTTCCAATATTATAATGCCCCCTGTTTAATTTATTTTAATTTAGCGGATAAAAATATCTTACAGGATTTTAAATCCCGGGTAAATGACTTTTGTCACGAAAATTGGTTTATTAAATGGCCGCCGTTCCCATTTTAAGCTAACAAACGCCGCAAACAAACTCTATTGCAGATGTTGCGGCAAGAGCGCCTTCGCCGACCGCCGTTGCAACCTGGAGTAATTTTTTCGAATGGGCATCGCCTGCGCAAAATACGCCGGGCATCGATGTCATTAAGGTGTAATGGTCGGTTTTTATAAAACCGTTCTCATCTTTTTCTAAATTTTTTAAAAATGATGTCTGGGGTATTATTCCGATGAAAATAAAAACGCCTTTTACGGGAATAGTTGTTCTTTCTTTGGTTTTAACATGCTCAATCGTCACGGATTCCACGGTTTTTTTTCCATTAATCGAAATGGGTATATGTTCTAATTTTAAGATGACATTTTCGGCATTATGAAGCCTTTCCTGGATTATTTTCTCAGCCCTTAATTCCTTTCTTCTGTGAATTAAAGTAGTCGATTTTACGATTTTTGTAAGATAATTAGCCTCTTTAACTGCCGTATCTCCGCCGCCGATAACGGCAATATCTTCGTCCTTAAAGAAAGGACCGTCGCAGGTTGCGCAATACGACACCCCTCTTCCCGTAAATTCCCTTTCCCCAGGTATATTAAGCCTTTTAGGAGATGCTCCGACCGTTATAATGGCGGTCTTTGCCTGATAAGTTCCGTCAACGCCTCTTATAATCTTATATTCTCCCGCATCGGTTATGTCTTTTATTTCATCGTAAATAATATTTAAGCCAAGTCCTTTGGCATGTTCCTCAAACTTTTGCATAAGATCTACACCCGA
This sequence comes from Deltaproteobacteria bacterium, assembly GCA_023489335.1. Taxonomy (GTDB): domain Bacteria; phylum SZUA-79; class SZUA-79; order Acidulodesulfobacterales; family Acidulodesulfobacteraceae; genus Acidulodesulfobacterium. The sequence continues at coordinate 23,947 of JAMDCP010000007.1, forward strand.
AAGGGATGGGAAACCCGGATAATTCTCTATATTATCGGAAAGGGCAATTTGCCCCCCGACAGCCATTTTTTCTATTAAAATAAGATTAAGGCGCGCTCTGAGACCGTATATTGCTGCGGATAGGCCGGCAGGCCCCCCGCCGATTATGACCAAGTCGTAAATCATTTACCCTTACCCCCTTTATTTTAAAATTTATAATTTTTAAAATAAATAAACCCTTTTAGGTTTATTTTATGTTGTTTTATTTAAAGGCGATTAATATAATACCATAATGTAAAAGATGTTATTATTTATATATATTTAATCATATATAATCTTTTTAATCAAATAAGTTAAATTATGAAAAAATCTCTTAACCTATTACAATTAACATTTGCCTCGACAAGCGCGATTATCGGTTCAGGATGGCTTCTGGGCGTATATGTCAGCGCGAAATATGCAGGTCCTGCCTCGATATTTTCATGGTTTATCAGCGGGCTTGCCATAATGCTGATAGCGCTGGTTTATAGCGAGCTTGGAAGCATGCTTCCCGCCGCAGGGGGACTTGCGAGATACCCGAAATATACCCACGGAGCATTTTTGGGATTTATAACAAGCTGGATACTCATCATAGCCGGCGCGGCTGTCAGCACCATCGAGACGGAAGCAACCGTCCAGTACCTTAATTTTTATATACCCGGCCTTTTTGCGGGTCAAACGCTTACGCATTTAGGGCTGATTTTTGCTTTTTTTATCCTTATTTTTTTCTTTCTACTTAACCTGTTCGGGGCGAAAATCTTTGCCAAAACCAATACTTTTCTTACTTATTTTAAAATTTCGATACTTATAATGGCCGCAATAGCGCTTATTTACGTTTCCGTTAAAAACGGCAATATCAAAAATCTTGCGGGTTATAATTTAATGCCTTACGGCTATGACGGTATTATGAAAAGCATATCCTTAGGAGGAGTGATATTTTCGTATCTCGGCTTCAGGCAGGCTATCGACCTTTCTGGAGAAGCCAAGAATCCGGGAAGGGATGTCCCAATCGCAACTATATTATCGGTCATTATAGGAATTATGGCTTATACATTGCTTGCGTTCAGCTTTATAATATCGGTTCCGCAGGTAAAAAACAACTCATGGGATATGCTAAATTTTTCATCTCCTTTTGTAAATTTATTAAATCTTTACGGACTACCCGCATTTGCTTTGATAGTAGTATTTGGAGCTATAATATCCCCGTTTGCAACTGGACTCGTCTATATGGGAACCACATCGAGGGTAACATTCGCCATGTCTAAGATGAAATTTCTGCCCAAAAGTTTTCATCTAAACTTTAACAGGTATGGAACGGCTTATATAGCCTTAATTTTCACCTTTTTCCTTTCCGCATTATACCTTCTTCCATTTCCGAGCTGGCAGTCTTTGGTTGGAATAATCACATCGGGAATGGTATTTACTTATATCTTAGGGCCTATCGGGCTTATGGCCTTTCGAAAATTAGACCCCCATAGAAAGAGGCCTTTTTACCTTCCGTTCGCAAATACTATTTCCTTACTGGCATTTATAGTCGGAACGTTAATAATTTACTGGTCGGGCTTCGATGTTTTATGGAAACTCGGCGTAGGAATATCGGCGGGGGTTTTACTGTTTCTTTTTACGAATTTTAATAAAATTAAAAAGAAATTAAAAGAAACGGTTATACCCGGACTCTGGTTTCTGTTTTACATAATTGCTATTTTAACGGCATCTTTTTTTGGCAGTAAAAGTTTTGGCGGGAATAATATGATTAAATCCCCTTACGACTTCTTCGCCGTGATTTTAATTGCCGTCCTGTTCTACTTCATCGCAATTAATACCTCGATAAAAAAGGAAGAGATGAAAATGATAATAGAGGAAGAATTCATCGGAGAAGAGTTCGAGATGTAAAAATTACCGGCCCCTTACTGTTTCTTCACGATTCAGTAAGAGGCCGGTAATTTTATCATTTAATAGCCGCGTTATCCTGCCGGTTGCATCTCCGGGGCTATTTTAACGACTCAAGGTATCTTGCGATTGTGTTAAGCTGCGATGCGGGAATATTTTTTAATTCGGGCATTATCACAAGATAAGTATGTCCATTAATGGTAGCCGGTATTCCGTAAGTAAAATGAACGCTCGGAGCGACTATTTGAGTTTCAATCCATGACAGGCTTTTTGTTTTTCCGATATGGGAAAGGTTGGGGCCGACAGTGCCGCCTACTCCATTTATTCTGTGGCAGGCAACACAGTTATCCGCTCTGAAAAGCAAAAGCCCTTTAGGCGGTTTTTTGTAAGCCAAATTTGCTCTCTTATACGGAAAAGATTTAATGTATCCGGCTAATTTATTGACAACCGAAGAGGGTATGGTTTTTGCAAATCCAGGCATCCTGGTTAAATAAATTTTCCCGTTAATTTCCTTTTTCTCCCCCAAAATAAAATGGCTATCGGGATTTAGTATCTGGGCTTTAATCCAGGAAAAACTTTTTGTTTTTCCGACATAGGAAAGATCAGGCCCGACTGTTCCGCCCTGATGTCCCAAGGTGTGGCAATCGATGCAGTAATATTCCTTAAAAAGTTTAGGCCCCGAAGGCAATGCAAAAGCAAAATTCGAAATAAAAAAAATAGCCGCCATGCAAAATGCCATGACAAAAAAAATATACCTTTTCATTTTTTGTTCCTCCTTAATCTTGTTTGCAATAAAAAATCATTATTAATCTCATTATCTAAATCATCCTCTTTTTAAATTATCACTCCCCGCCAAAGGGGGGCTTCGAAGGGGGAGTGATAATTTAAAAAGCTATCAAGATGCACTCTTATTCTCTATTAAAAATTATATTGCGCATTATCCTCAATTTATGTAGGAAAAATGCTGATTTTTGTAGGATAAATTTTTAAAGAAAATGTAAGGAAAAAACTTATAATAAAAATTCCTTATTGTTTTAAAATTTTAAGTTTTTCTACAATAAAATCTACAAGTTCGGATTTCTTCTCGAGACCCAATTTTTCCATTCCTCTTGAACGGTATGTTGTAATGGTTTTCTCGCTCAATAAGTGTTTTTCCGCAATTTCCTTATTTGTAAAACCATGCGCAATGCCTATCATAACCTCCTGTTCTCTTGGACTTAAACTATTCCAGAGAAATTCCCCCTTGCTTAATTTACCGTCCCGAATCTTGGATTGCGGGCCGCTTATAAATCCTTCTACCATGGAAGGATGAATATAGATTTCTCCTCTTGCCACCGTTCTGATTGCATAAATTAAATCGTAATCCATTGCCTTTTTTACTAAAAACCCCGACGCTCCCAAATCAAGAGCTTTCTTAAGATACTGCTTATCTTCATACATGGTTAACACCAGTATTCTTGATTCCGGCGATACTTTTTTAAATTTTATAATCAGGTCCAGTCCGTTTGCGTCTGGTAAAGATATATCAAGCAGCACAATATCGGGGTTTTTTGACTTTATAAGTTGAACGGCGGATAACGCATCCGGCGCCATGCCGACCACTTTTATATCGTCCTGACCGTCAAGCAAAACCTTTAAGGCAGTGAGCAATATATAATGGTCGTCAACCATACATATTGTTATCATTTTTCACTCCTTAAAGGTTTACATAAACATGTTAATTTTTTCTCACAGCTTTTCTATCCTGACCGGAGCGTAGTAGTAAACCATCGAGCCTCCCACCGGGTCAGTTAAGTTTGTCGCCCATCCGTCTTTGGCCGCAATGGAGTTGTCCAGAAGGAACAGGGCATTCGGATGAACTCCCTGATTCCTTGCGGGGTCTCCCGTATATTTTTTCCCGTCTATATACCACTCTCCCGAGCCGTAAAGCCACCTTCCGAAAGCAGTCGCCGCAGTGATGACGCCCGGCCTGACGGACGGCAAAATCCTTACCCTGTGGGTAATCCCTTTTGGATAGGTAGGCGATATTACCTTTATGGTATCTCCATCGGACAAGCCAATCTTTTTGGCATCTATAGCGCCAATCTCCCAGAATGCATCGGGAAGCAGTTCCTGAAGCCACGGATCGGCCATAGTCCTGGATTTTGAATGTATCGGCTGTCTGTGGGTGGAAACCATTAAAGGATATTCTTTCCGCGAATATATTTTATCTAAAATTTCGCCTTTCATATTTCTGTGGGGCAACAATATCGTCGTTCCGTTGAACCTTTCGCCCGAAATAGCATTATGTGTCGTAGCTACCTGTTCGTTATACAAATGAACCGGGGTATCGGGCGACCACAGATGCGTTACCCATTTCGGTTTTCCCCAGGGAAGATATCCCGTGTCGTAATCCTCGAACCTGCCGCCTCTTGCAATCACGTACGCCGTTTTTTTCCACTCCGCAGGTTTAAGAGCTTTCCCGTGTTTTCTTATGTAATTTTTTACATATTGCATTTCATCCGCATTTGCATCGGGAACGGGTCCCAAATGAACAAATCCGTTCCCCTTTTTCTTTAGAAAGGTTTTGCCGTCATAGGCTATATTGGCAGCCATTTTGAGATAATAATCCTCTCTTTCGTCAAGACTTCCGCCCTCAAGGAAGGCGTTTTCGCCGAATCCGGGAAGTTTAATAGATTTTGCGACATCTATTAAAAAATTCTCCACGCAAATGGGTCTTCCGTCCGGAGTCTTTTCGGTCATAGGCTCTGTAACGGGCTGCCTGATGGAAGTCCTTGCGGTGGGATATGTCGGAAGGTTGCCGAGGAATCCCCACCCTTCAAGATATGTCGTATCCGGAACTATATAGTCCGCATAAGCGCTACTTTCCGAAATATAGGCATCCGATGCGATAAATAACGGTACTTTATCCGTATCTTTTATCATTCTCATCCACGGCTTTGATTCATCGTTGATTCCGCCCATTGCAGGCATAGACCAGGCGGGATTCGCCATGTGCTGAAATAATATCTTTACGGGATAGGGGTACTGGAAATATGTTCCGCCCCAGATCTCCTGCCACATGCCGAAGCTGAAAGGAAACCAGGGCCTTTGCGCCGGATACGGGGAAATTCCCCTTGACGCTTTTTCTTTATATTCTAACGTATCTTCGTAATATGAACCTTCTCTTGAAATCTTTACGCCCTTTGCGGGAACGAAGCCCGGCCACTTTCCAAGATTATAGGGATAGCCCTTGCCGCCCATTATGTTTGCGCTTCCCCCTCCGTTAATATAACCCCCCTGCCAGTTTATATTGCCCACCATGACATTTAAAAGCTGGATAGCCCTGCCGTTATAAAACCCGTTCGTGTGCTTTACCGGACCCCTGTAATAATCCGCCACCGCCGTTTTGCCGTGGGAGGTAAACTCCTGCGCAAGCTCCGTTACCACCCTCGGTGCAAGTCCGGCTTCCCTGGCATATTCGTCTAAACTATGTCTGACGAGTTCGCTCCAGAGCATCTGCATGGATGTCATGCAGTTAACGCCGTTAACCAGAACTGGGCTTAAGGATAAAAACCCGGTAGGCCAGAGTTCGCCTTTTGTAGAAACAGAGGTAAGAACGGGCTTTTTGGTAAACTTATCCACGGCATAAAAAGAGCTTCCGCTCTTCAGGAACTTTGCAAAGTCCTTGTTCCCCTCATCGGCTACTACAAGGTAGGACGCATTGGAAAAGTTAGGTTCTCCGCTTGCGTTTGCGGAAGCGTGGTTTAAGTTTTCAAGGAAGTTCCCGTCGTATCTTTTGTTTTCTATTATCCATCTAAGCATGCCCATGGCTAAAGCCCCGTCGCCGCCGGGGACTATGGGGATATACTTATCCGCATGGGCAATCATATTGCCCGCCCTTACATCTATTACCGTTACTTTTAATCTGCCTGACGATGTAGCGGCTACCGTTCTTCTTGCCAGAGTCTGCATAGGAAAGTTGGCTTCAAGATAATTGGCTCCGAAAATCAGGAGATGCTCGCAGTTAGGCAGATCTGGCTTAAGCATATTGGTTCCGGGGAACGTCCTGAATGTCGATACGTGATGAGATAAGTCGCAGATAGAAACATGGGGCAGGGCGTTCACCGAACCAAGCGCATTGGCAAACCTTGCCATAAGATTGGACACCCCACCCTCGCCCCTGCCCCAGTAAGAAACATACTGGTTGGTTCTGGGTCCGAAATCGGGGTATTTTGGGTTTGCGGGGATAAACCTGTTCCTGCCTTCGTTCCATAAGTGCTTAAAGCCTTCCACGAACCTTTTCTCCTCCCCCGGCACATCCTTAAAGAGATAACCGCCGTTTACCACTTCGTCTATTAACTGTTCGTAGGAAATTGCCCTGAACTTCTTGGAACCCCTTTCCCCGACCCTTTTTAAGGGCATGTATATGCGGTAGGGGTCGTAAACGGTCTGCCTTCCAGCCACGCCCCTTGGGCATACGGAGTGTGCTCCGTCAACGAAAGGCCGTTCGCTCGGCGAATAATACGACCCGGTATAAATTATCGAATCCTTTGCGGGGGTCGAATACCTGATATTGGGTTGCGTAGTCTGTATGTCATAGGGATTGCCGAAAATCGGCAATATCGTTCCGTTGAACTTTCTTACCATAATCCCGCAATCGCTATGGCATTGCTTGCAGGTCGAATATATAACCTCTTCGCCGGGCCATGTCTCAGGCCTTGTCGGGAATGTATATTCCCCCTCGTAATAAAACATCCCTCCCGCCCACTGGCTTAAACCGGCTCCGGTTGCCACGGCAGACACTCCAAAAACCCCGTACTTAAGAAAATCTCTTCTATTCATAGACATTATAAAGCCTCCTTATTTTTACCTCTTATTATTTTTACCTTCTATTTCTTCCTTTCCGTCCCATTCGAACTCGAATTTCGGTTTCGGCGGCAGGCTTAATTCTTCGGGGTCGTGTTCCCATCCTAAAAAATAGCCGAAAACGAATATTAAAAGAATACCCAATCCAAATAACCCTATGCCTGTCAAATATCCATCGTAACCCAAGAATGGAATATGTAAGTTAACAAGCCCCTGCCCTATCCTTGTTGGAAGCTGTCCGCCGATTACTGTATCGAACCTCATTTCGAAAACGCCTACCGTAACGATAAAATCTAAAATTAATGTCCAGGCTAACGACCTCCTGACCTTTTCGAATACAAGGAATAAAAATGCCGGGATTATAAGTCCTAAGCCTATTTGCAACACATGATAATTAAACCATAACGGACCGTGGCCTGCAAAACTATATACCGCATGCCAGTTATCATACACTGCTTTTGAATTATATCCGCGCACCGAATAGAGCCATTCGATTAAATCGAAAAAAAGGTCCGCAAATATTGCATAGACTAAAGACTTATTAAGAACATCCAGAGTATCCGGTTCAACCTTATTTTTCTTCGAAAACAAAGGAAAACCGATACCGTATAATAAGCCTACAAAAGCAATGCCCGAAACAACCGCCGATGCTATAAACATAGGGGGTATGACAGGGTCGGACCATAATGCCCGTGCCTTTATGGCGCCGAATAAAAATCCGACATAACCGTGAAATAAAATAGAAAGAATAATTCCGAGAATGGATATGATCCAGAGGGCTTTATGGTCCCTCGCAATGCTTTCTTTAGATAAATCCGTGCTTCCCAATGTTAAAATTTTGGATACCTTGCCCCTTATTCCTTTATCCTTACTTGCCCTTTTAATATTGCTTTCCCTGAAGAGATAATAAAGTTCGAAAAGAAAGGCGATAACAAATATTGTCCATATTATAATGAACATGCCCAGAGGCGAATAGGGGAAATGGTCCCTGAAATATAATTCCCATATAGCCCTCGAAGGCTGAAGCGCATCTGCTAAAGGCGCTATCGCCGCCAGTAAAAGCATTGCAAAACTTGCTATTAAGGAAAGCTGGGAAATAGGCTTAAGCTTTTCTATGTGAAAAAGGTGGTACAATGCCCCAACGACGAAAGAACCTGCCAGCAAACCCGAAAGAAACGGATAAATCACTATGGGCAGCCCCCAGTAAATATTTTCCAAAGTACCGTAAGAACCGTTAATTGCAATCATAATATTTGCTCCTTAAAATAAAATAAATTTAAAATTAACCGGCGTAAGGGTGTTCCCTTTCTTCTATATATGGCAATACGGGTGTTCCGCCTAATTTTTCGTAAGCATTGGTTTTAAGACCCATCGTATATGTGTAAATCATCTTTACCTTTTCGGGATTAGTTGGGCCTGCAAAATTTTCGTCGAGTCCTATGTAGTAAACCTGAGGGTCTGTCCCATAGGATAGATTTAGCCTCGAGGTTTTATTGGTCGCTATTAATCTTGAAACCTCGCTCTCCGGATCGTTTGTGTCTCCAAACTTCATCGCCCTTCCAACGCATGAAGTAACACAAACCGGTAAAAGCGGAGTATATGGCCTTTCATGGGAAACCGCCGCTCTGCTTGCACACATATTGCATTTGTCCGCGGTATGTTGTACCGGGTTTGCAAATCTCATGTTATACGGACATGCCTGAACGCAGGTAAGGCATCCGATACATAAATCGTAATCGATTTCAACCTGTCCCGTCTCCAGCTTATATGTGGCCTTTACGGGACACACCTCGACGCACGGGGGGTGGTCGCAATGGTTACATGTTCTGGGAAGAAAAAATCTCTTGACATTAGGGGTATAATTCCCTTCTTCCGTAACAACTATGCCGTTCGCATCAGGAACCATTTCCCCTGTCTCCATAACATCCACAACTCTTCTAAAAACCCCGAGAGGGACGGAGTTTTCGCTTTTACAGGCGACAACGCAAGCCTGGCATCCGACGCATTTATTGACATCTATTACAAAGACAAAATGGTGTATTTTAGGTCTTATTTCCTTTATTCTATAAAATTTATCGTGAAAAATTCTGGCGTGAAGCGGATTCTGAATTGTATTCTGCCAGTGGTCCCACCCGTCTTTTATGTACTGCGACGGATTTTTCCAGTTCATCCATCTGTGGTTTTTTAAAGGTCCGGTTATAACGCCCGTGCCTTTTTCCTGCGTATTTAAACCGCCGCCGCTTCCTTTAAGTTTTTTTAACGGAGCGGCTAAAACTTCTTTTGGGTTAGATAAGCCGAGTATTCCGAGAGCCGATGCCGCCAATCCTCCCAATCCGAGCATTTTGAGAAATTTTCTTCGACCGGAATTTTCTTCGTCTTTCACGATATTACCGGTTCCATCCCTGACCCAGCTCTTTTCGATTTGTCTTTCATTTTCCGTTAGTTCTTCGTTTGACTTTTCTTTTTTCTTCTTCATTTAATTCCCCCTAATTAATTTTTATTGTTGTTTATATAATTTATCAGGAACCCTGAATATCCCCGAAGGACTTGGAACAGGTATCCTGTCAAGTTCTTTTCCCGTACGCGCATCGAAAACATTTACGGAATTCCCGAAATAATCCGATGCGTAAATTAATCTGCCCTGTCCCGAAAAACTCATAAACATAATTCTTCTTCCCGCTTTTATGTTTTTTATAACCTTCATATCTTTTGCATCTATAAGCGTCAAATAATCGTGCCTGCTTCCACTGTAATTTATTGCCATTACTTTACGGTCAGGGGAAAATATTATGAATATGGGATAGCCGATAAGATTTACGGAACCTATTTTCTTTCTGGTTTTTAAATTCATAACGACTAATTTTTTTTCTCCGGCGGCGGGTATGAAGGCTTTATTGTTCCATATCGAATAAATGCCGTAATGCGGTATTTGATGAGGAAAATTCTCTTTTCCCCCGTAGGTTACGATGTGATATTCCAGGGTATTTAGATTTAATACCCCAAACTTTTCTCCCAAAAGAAAGGCGGCTATGTAATCATGGCCGGACACTAAGGCATCGATGGGGAGTTTCCCGATGTTTTTTATTTTCTTTACAACCTTAAAGCCTTTAGAGATATTAACCACCCAAATCTGGTCCTTGCCCATAAGCTCGAATATAAGATAATTTTTATAAAACTCCACGCCTATGTTTCTTGAACCTGTTTTTATTGTTTTTATCGTCTTTAAATCCTTATTAAGTATGACGACATCATTCGGGTCGTAATTTGCAACAGCTATATAATTTTTCGATAAACAAAAATCTACCGTATCAATGGATACCTTCTTTTGTTTTATTATCCTGTTCGTTTTTGTGTCTATTTTAGATAAATAGCCGTTTCTGCTGATTGCATAACCGTAATGTCTCCCAAAATACACTATGACATGGGTCCCGTTTCCTATACGCTTTATTATGCCCGTCAGTTTGTTATGCGACACTATGCCTAACGAACTGTCCGCCCTTTCCACAACATAATACTTGTCCGCAAAAACGGGCTTACACGAAATAAAAATAACGACCGTTGCAATAAAGATTAAAATTACATAAAACAGGCGGGGTCTTCCTGAAAGTAGTCCCCGTAAACCGCATAAGCCCTTGCCCTCGAACCGCCGTTGCAGACTTCCAAATAATTGCATTTTTCACACCTTCCTTTTAGTTTTCTTGGCATTTCTCTTAATTTAGAAAATAATTTGTCTTCGCTTATTATCTCGAAAAAATCTCTATCCTTTATGTTCCCCGCTTTATAATTAAAAAACGGGTCCGGTTTAACAAATCCCGAATAATCTATGTTTATTATTCTTTTGCCCGATTGATTCCCTCCCCATTCCAATATTTTTTCGCGCATATTGTCATAAAATTCAGGGCAACGGCTTTTAAACATTTCAAGCAGTAAAATCGCATCAGGCTCGTTGTTTCCCGTAACAATATCTACCAGAATGCCGTCTTTCACAAAATTAAAGGCTGTCTCTATAACATATGAAGATATTTTTTTACGAACTGTTTTGTCTATTTCGGATGTAATGCTTCCTCTTCCCGAATAGACAAGATGAGAGATATATAACTTTTTTACATCTTCTTTCTTAGCCATTTCGAATATAAAGGCAATGTCTTTATAGTTATACGCGGTAAGCGAGGTTCTTAAACCAACATTAACGCTTTTATTCTTAAGCAGTCTGAGGGCTTTTAGCGAAGCCTCATATGCCCCCTCCCGCTGCCTGAACCTATCGTGCGTTTTTTCCGTCCCGTCTATGCTTATGCCGACATAATTGAAAAGGGATTTTATCCTGCCTATATTATTTTCATTTATCATCGTTCCGTTTGTGGAGAGGTGTACCTGAAAACCGTTATCTTTGAGGATTACTGCTATGTCAAAAAGGAACGGGGACATAAGCGGCTCGCCGCCCGAAAGTATAACGGCCTTCACATCGGCCTTTTTTAAAGACTTTACCGTGGATAGCACGAGCTCCGGCGTGAGCTTTTGAGCTATTTCGCTTTTTCCGGAGGAAGAATAACAATGCTCGCAGGAAAGATTGCAGTCGTTAGTTATATTCCATATAAGCAGTCTTCCTTTGTGGGACTTACCGCTCTGCGAATCCGGTTCTAAAGATTTTTTTATATAATCCGTTACCCTGAGCATTAGTTTCCATGCCTCCAGAAATTTCTATTGCCCGCATCTTTTATAAAATCTATTAGCGCTTTAAACTCTTCCTTAGTCAGCTTGAATTTCGGCATAGCGTTATATTTATACCCAAGCAGTCTGGAAACCCTGCCGGGGTTTGTTACCTGGGCTTTAATTCCTGCATCGTTCAAATGCTTTGCTATATAAGCAAATGAGGGACCTATAGACTGCATCGTCGGGTTATGGCACCCCCAGCAGTATGTGAAATAAACCTCTCCCCCCAAAAGTGCGGCGTCGTTCATTCTTTGATAGTTTACATAGTTATATTTTCCTATAACACCGTTCGCGGATATGCTTTTAATAATTCTCAACGAGTTTGTATTCATAATTGCAAGCTCCCCGTTTCTGCCGTAGTCGCTCACATAGGCAAGCCTTTCGTTCCCCGAAAACTGCGTATGTATGACAAGTCCGCCCTTTTTTATGACAACCTTTTTCACTTTAAAGTCATGTTTATTTATAAGAATGACTGCGTCCGAGCTGTTGTCCACCCAGAGATATTTTGTATAAGGGTTGGTTTTTACAAAAAATCCGGGTCCGCCGGTAAATACATTTCTTATAAACTTCCAGTCATACATCTGCCATACGGAAACAAAAGGCTTTGTCAGATTGGTCAAGGCAAAGTAAAACCTGCCTTTTCTAAACCAGAAGGATGCTCCGGCAGGGTGGGGTATTCCGTATGATTTATGAGAGCAAGCAATCCTTTTTTTCCTAAGGCTGAAAACATAAATCCTGCCGCCTTTAAAGGAACCACCAACGGCATATTCGTCTAAAGGGTCGACGAAAAAGTCCTGAAAAGGCATTGGAAGAGCATAATAAGCCGTATTTAATGTTTTTGTGTTAAGTATTCCTATTTTGGATTTATGCATAAAGGAAAATACCGCCATGTTGTTTCTAAACAAACCGTAGATTACGCTTATTCTGTGTTTTAAAGGTATTATCTTTCGGGGTTCCAAGTTTTTAGCATTTAAAATAACGATGGATTCTGGAAGCCAGCAGGCGGCTATAACATACTTTCCGCCTTCGGAGAGGGAAATATTCCTTAAATAACGGCAGGCTCTCACTTTATAGTCTAATCTTTTGGCATAAAAGTCATACTTGCCCACATAGCCCGTGTTAGACGGAAGATATAAATACCTCCCGTTAGGGGAATACTTAAGTCCACCGTGAATATTACCGAAATCAAACTTATTTAATATCTTAGTTCCTTTCATTATCCAGACCTTGCCGGTTCCGCCTTCTACCACTGCCATAAGATTTTTAACATTAACGGGCTTAATATCGGAATTATCCTTATTTTCATATTCTATAAGGCTGTTTTCTATATCCCGTTTTGTCCAGCGGACCTTCTTTGACGGCATTCTTAGATAACTTATTAAATCCGATAAATCTTCAGGCGATAACTCCTTGAAGGAAGGCATGGGTATCGGATATAATCCCTTCGTTATAATAGTTTCAAGTTTATTGCGGGAGTAATGCCCGATAAACCCGGGTATAAGCGGAGGAGCTGTTTTTCCGAGCCTGTTTGCGCCGTGGCAGGCGAAACAGCCGTTTTGGATATAAATTTTACGGCCGAGCTTCTGCCTTTCCTTAAGGTTAGGGATAGGAGTAGATTCGTTTTGGGCGTTCACAGGCGACGCAATGTACAACGGCAAGGAAACGACCGATAGAAGCAATATCAAAATTGTATTTTTAAGGGTTTTCATTATCATGCTCTCTTTATATGCCGATAACAAGTAATAACTTAATCTTGCATTTAAGTCTAATACGGCATCTAATGGTTTTAAATAGGGTAAAAACTGATTTTTGTAGGGTAAATTTGGAAATAAAATGTAGGGGAAAAACCTATGTCCCGGTGAAGGTATATTTGTATTAGGTATATTAATTGAGCAAGGGTATTTTAATCGCGCATTAAAAAAGCGGACTGCGCATTAGGCACGCGAGCCCGCTTTTGTTTAATCGTTTTCGGTTATATTTACTTTAACGATTCCAGATAATTTGCAACCGCATTCAGCTCTGCCGTGGAAAGCATATTCTTAAATGAGGGCATCATAATTGTATATTTTTTTCCGTTAATAAAAGCGCTGCCTCCCGGATTAAAATAATTATTGGGATTTTTAACGAAGTCTTTTATCCATTCGAGACTTTTTCTCGAACCTACATTGCTAAGATTAGGACCCATATTACCGCCGCTTCCATTAATGGTATGGCAGTTTATGCATCCCTTGGTTTCGAAAACAGTCCTGCCGGATGCGGCAAAAACCACATTAACACCATAAAAAATAAAGAAAAAAAATAAAAAAAGCCTTAAAATAATTTTGTTTTCTTTCATTTCTTCATGCCTCCACACCTCCGTAAATTTAATTATAGTTTTATAGCCTTGCCTTATTATAAATCATTACTCAAAAAATTGCCCGCGGCATTCAAAATAATGAATCTGAATTATTTCAAGGATGCTAAATATTGTGTAAGCCTATTAAGACTTTTGGCATTTATTTTTTTATTTGCGGGCATAATCGACTCATACACCTTTCCATGAAAAATGACAAAAGAGTGGGGCGTAAAAAAATTTAAGCCGGGGTTCTTTATCTGCCTTCTAATCCAGGAATAGCTTCTGATTTTACCTATATCCGAAAGGTTTGGACCCCACGACCCGCCTTTTCCGTGAATGGCATGGCATAAAATACACCCCTCCTTTTTAAACAACTGTTTACCCGTCATGTTGCCTGCCATGGCATAACCCGCATTTAAATTTATTACAGTAAATCCTATTACAAAAACCGCTAATAAAAACATATTTTTCATGATTTTAATCTCCTCTAAATAAGTATAGATTCCTGCTGAAGCGGGTTGGGACAAAAGTAAAATAGCATGAAATTTTCTATACTATCCTACCCTAAGACCCTGCAGAGAATACGCTTTTATTAAAACCCTATTTTAGCGATTCCAAATATTCAGCTACAGTTTCGAGCTGCGCAGGTTTTAAATGAAAATGGGGCATTATAGACGACGGATTATGGTCGCCCGGATTCTTAATTTGTACTTCGAGCCAGTGAATACTGTGCCCTTTTGCTCCTTCGGTAGAAAGAGCCGGCCCGATTGTCCCGCCGACGCCGTTTATCGTATGGCAGCTCAGGCATCCGTTCGCATTAATAATCTTCATAGCCCTTGCGGCATTTGATGTTTGCGCCTGAGCTTTGGCGGCGCCGTAAAGAAATAAAATTGATAAAAACATAGAAAAAACAACAATCATTATCCTATAACTTTTCATTTTTAATACCCCCTTGAATTTATCTTTTTGTTATTTTTATAATTTTAATCTAATATATAATAAGGGGATTTAAAATAGGGTAAACGCTGATTTTTGTAAGATAAATTAGGAAATTTTTTGTAGGCAATAAACTTACGCGAAAGGATTATATTATTTTTTTAATATCTTAAGCTTAAAAAAAATTAAATCTATTAACTCCGATTTATTTTCGAAGCCCAATTTTTCCATGCCTCTTGAACGATATGTCGCAACGGTTTTCTCGCTCAAAAAGTGCTTCTCGGCAATTTCTTTATTGGTAAAACCCTTGGCAACCCCGGTCATAACCTCCTTTTCCCGATTACTTAAAGCATTCCATAAAGCCTCTTCCCTGCTAAGAACATCCTCCGATGCTTTATTCTTATTCGCCATAAAATCTTCAAGCAGCTGCGGATGTATATATATTTCCCCACGCGCTACCGTCCTTATCGCATAGACTAAATCATAGTCCATGGCTTTTTTTACCAAAAAACCGGAAGCGCCTGCATCGAGAACTTTTTGCATATACTGCTTATCTTCGAACATAGTTAAAATCAGTATTTTTGAGTTGGGCGAAACTTTTTTGATTTTTGGAATTAAATCGATTCCGCTTATCTTCGGCATGGATATGTCAAGCAAAACGACATCGGGGTTTTTCGTTTTTATAAGTTCGACGGCACGCAAAGCATCATTGGCTGTTCCCGCAACACTAATGCCTTCCTGGCTGTCTAAAAATATTTTTAAAGTCGTAAGCAATATAGAATGGTCGTCAACTAATACTATTGTTATCATATCAGGTATTCTCCCTCTTATCTATAACAGGAATATAAAATTTGACCACTGTCCCTAAATTTTTTTCGGATTCGACGGTCAATTCGCCTCCAAATATTTTTGCCCTTTCTTTCATGCCGTTTATTCCCAAATAATCCTTATTTTCGTCGCAACATCCAAAGCCTTTTCCATCATCCTGAACGATACCCCTAATTTTTCCATCACGCATTTCAAGAATTATGGTAACGGAATTGGCGCATGCATGGCGGATAGCATTTAATATTGCCTCCTGAACTATCCTGTATATATTTACTTCCATATTTTTATCCAGAATGTAATTCTCGATATTGATGGGATAAAAATCTATTTTCATATTAGGATTATTTTTAACAGCCGTCTCAATATATTGATTAATAGCATTAATCAACCCTGCTTCATCGAGTATGCTGGGCCTTAAGTTTTTAGCTATATCATGTATGAGATTAAACCCTTCCGTTAAATCATCCCTTATTTGATGAATTTTAATTTTAACTTCACCCGGGTCATTTATATCGTCAAGTATTCTGAGCCTTATTTTTAAGGAAGAAAGAAATTGACCAAGCGTGTCATGCAGACTGCGGGAGATATTTTTTCTTTCTTCTTCCTGCGCATTAATGACCCCGCTTATAAAATTCTTCCTTAAGTCTTCATTTTTAATCTTCTCCAGTTCCGCTTCCTTTAAGCTTAAAGCCATTTCGTTAAAAGCTTTCGAAAGTTTTCCTATCTCATCACCACCTAAAGTATTAACATGAACATCGTAATCGCCATTTTTTATCCTTTCGGCAGCTTCCCAAAGCTTAACTATCGGGGTCGAAAACCGCCATGCAATAATCTCAAACATCAAATACAACAAAATAGCCGTAAATATTAAAATTAAGCCGATATTTTTATAAAAAGAGGGGGCTTCGCGCGTAAAAAAGGAGTCTTTCAAATGTTTCAGGGATACGCCAATCCTTATAACCCCAAGTTTACCGTTAAATACGGGAACGGATGTATCCAAAATTTTTCCATATACGGCGCTTGCTAATTTAACGGTAGATAAATGATTTCGGGCACCCTTAACCTTTAATACATTATTAGCGATATCTAAATAAAAACCCTTCCGAAAAGCGGAGGCAATTATTACCCCTTTGTTATTACGGTAAAATATATACAGGATACTCTTATTATTTTTAATCTCGTTCCTTAGTAAATTATTCAGCCTGTTAACATTTCGATTAAGAATAAAATTTGCCGCATTTTCTTTGATATGCCTTTCAATAACTATACTCATAAACTTTGCATCATGAGAAATTTCCCCGTTATAAAAAGAAAACATAAAATATATAATCACGAACCCTAAAAAAAGCGTTATAAATATAGCAAGGCCGATTAACTTAATCCTTATGGAAACATTAAAAATTTTTTTCCAAATATTTAATATGGGGTAAGAAAGAAAACGAAATCCTCTCTCATGGGGCATATTTTTAATTTTTATCTTATTTGGCTTCATATTTTTAACAATTAGTTAAATAAATATTAACCTCCAGGGAATTTATTTTTTTACCCTCATTATCAAAAGATAACAAAATAACGACGAGATTATGAGTATGGCCGGAATTAAACCGTAATAATTTTTAAACAATAGTCCCGCTATGCTTCCGCCAAAAAAACTTCCCGAAAATTGCAGCGTATTGTAAACCCCCATCGATGTTCCAACTAAGGATTTATCCGATGACGACGAAACAAGCGAAGGCATTATAGGCTCGGTAATCGAAAAGCCCGTAAAAAAAAGAATACCCCCGATAACTATAACCGGCAGCGCATAATTACCCGGGTCGGAAAACAAAAATATACTTGAAATGCCCATTAGTACAAAACTAAGTTTTAAAAGATGAACTTCGTATCCCATATCGGCCTTTTTTGACGCCTTCATCATGGCAAAAAGCGAAAAAATTACCATCGGAATCAAAATCTTATAATAATAGCCCGTTCCAAGTTCATGCTTAACGATGAACGGCAGACTGAAAAAGAAAATCGTCATAAAAAACGATAGCAAAAATCCCTGAATCGAGAGATTCGCCAGTGTTTTATTCTTAAAAATATTTATCGCATCTTTAAGGGAAATCTCTATTTCTTTTAGCATTTCTTTACTTCTGGGCTCTTCCACCCAGGCAAGTATAAGAAATGCCGAAAGTATGCCCAATATGCCCGAAAAATAAAACAGGAAAGAATAGCCGAAATAAAACGACAGAAGCGGACCCAGAACGATGCCGACGACAAAACTGAAGCCTATCGGCATACCCAAATATGCCAGCGCCTTTGCCCTGTCGTTTTCCGAAACCGTATCGGACACCAATGCAAAGGCGACGGAGCTTTCGGCTGCAACCCCCTGCAAAAACCTCAGGGAAATTAATTCATAAATATTCGAAGTAAACCCGATTATAAATGTTAGGATGCCGAATAAAAGCATACCGGAGAATAGTACATTTTTTCTTCCGATTTTGTCCGATAGATAGCCGAAAGGTATCTGGAAAATTGCCCTTGATAATCCGTAAATGCCGAACGCAATTCCTATCAGTATAAGATTTGCGGTAAACTTTTCCGCAAAAAGGGCAAAAACCGGCAGCACAAGAAATACCGCCAGCATCCTTAAACCGACAACGGAACTCATCGCCATAAGCGTCTTTTTTTGCGTCTTATTAAAAGCCATGCCGCATCTCCCAAGATATTTAAATTATTTTAATCATAAATCACTTTCCTGCACGGATATGGCGGGATTGATAGCTTCTTATAGCCCTTAAAAAATCAATCTCCCTGAACTCCGGCCAGTAGGCGTCGCAGAAATAAAACTCGCTATAAGCGCTTTGCCATAAAAGAAAACCCGATAGCCTGATTTCGCCGCTTGTCCTGATAATTAAATCCGGGTCGGGGGAGTCTTTTGCGTAAAGATATTTAGATATATTTTCGACGGTAATAATATTGGACAGATAATCATAATCGGTAAAATCGGAAGGATGACGATTATTTACATCTAAAACATTTTTATCCGAATGTTTGCCGGTTACCATGAAAACTGGGTCCGGTTTATTTTTTATGTAAATGTTGCCTTCAATAAACTTTATGAGAGCATCGCATATCTCCTGCCTTCCCCCGTATCCTAAAGCGATATAAAGCCTGAGATTGGAATAATCTTTTGTTTTTTCCTCCAGCTTGTCTATTATGGCCGTCAAGTCGTTCGGGAGAAGATCCCTCTTCCCGATAACCGAAACCCTTATTTTATTTTCATTGATAAATTTTGAATCTATGTAACACTCAAGCTGAGACTTTATAATTTTAAATAAATGTTCTACTTCGGCTTTACTTCTTTTAAAATTATCGGTTGAAAGGGCCCAAACCGTTACCACTTTAATGTTTAATTCGATGCACCATGACAAAACCTCGTCAAGTTTATCCGCCCCCTTTTTGTGCCCCTTTGAAATATTATCAAGCCCGTATTTCTCCGCATATCTTCTATTGCCGTCGAGAATAATCCCGATATGCCCGGGGATTTTTTTATGCGAAATATCCTTTTTAAGTCTTTTTTCGTAATAATAGTATATTAATTTTTTTATGAAACTCATTATTTTCTTAATTTTCTTATGTTATAATAGAATCCGTTTAAATCTTTTAAGTATTATATGCCTTTTAATATACCATATTCGATAAATTTTTAAAAATTAATGCCGTATATCAAACTAAAAAATACAAGAATTTTTTATCTATTACATAAATGCAGGAATGAGGATAAAGCAGAAACCATTCTACTGCTCCATGGCGCCGGGGGCAACCACCTTTCGATGCTTTCCATTTTCGACTACATAAAAAAGAAATACTGTAAAAATTTTAACATTTTGGTTTTAGACCTGCCTTTTCATTTCAGGTCGATAACCGAAAAGAACCGCACAGATATAGATACAGGCAATATTCCTATAAATAATGGAATCGAATATTACGCTAAAGCTACCTTCGCTATCGCCTCAAATCTGTTTAACGAAAATGCCGGATTTATTTTAATCGGCCATTCGATGGGGGCGCAAATTGCCCTCAAGTATGCTTCTTTATATCCTTGCAAAACAAGCAGGGCAATGTTAATAGCCGGATGCCATAATACCCGCATAACGGACAGTTTTATAAAAAGTTTGGAAAAGTCCTTCGATAAAACGATTATGATTTTTCTGAAAGACGCCTACGCCTCCTTTGATAAAAATATTTTAAAAAATGCTATGGATGATATAAAAAGAACGCCGTCCCAAATAGTAATAAACGATTTTAAATATGTAAAATATTTCAATGAAGATTTTAAAAATGTCGCCCCTAATATTAACCGGCATAAAATCTTTTTTGATTTAGTATATTCAAAAAAAGACCGCATCATAAAAGAAGAATGCGTAAAAGAGCTTTACGAAAAACTTGAAAATTCTAAACTTAGCGAAATCAAATCGGAAAATCATATCGAATTATTATTTAAAAATTTTGAATTAGAAAAAGAAATCGATAAATTTTTATTGACATAATACCATTCAAAGTTATAAACTTAAAAATTGAATTTTAATCCCGCCTGAATTTTTGATTTATATATTATCTGTTATCATAAAGTTGGAGAAATTTTGGAAACGGCTGCTACGGAAAATAAAAAAAATATATATAGAACATTATGCGAAGAAATTACCGGACAAGATACGGGAAAAGAATTTACCCTTAAAGGCTGGGTCATGCGTTATAGGGACCATGGCGGGTTAGTATTTATAGATTTAAGGGATTATTCCGGGGTAATGCAGATAGTATTCGATGAAAATATTAAAGGCGAATCATTTAAAACCGCAAAAAAGTTAAAAAACGAATATGTAATATCCGTTACCGGCGCCGTAAGAAACAGGCCGGGCGGAACCGAAAATCCCCATCTAAAGACCGGAAAAATCGAAATTTTGGCGAATGCCCTTCAAATTCTTAACACCTGCGAAACTCTGCCGTTTCAGATCGAGGAAGAAACCGAGGTCAATGAGTTTACCAGACTTAAGTACAGGTATCTGGATTTAAGAAGCAAAAGGCTGAAAGATAATTTAATATTCAGGTCGAAATTTACTTACCTGATAAGAGAATTTTTAAACAACAGAGGCTTTTTCGATATAGAAACGCCTTTTTTAACAAAAAGCACTCCGGAGGGCTCAAGGGACTTTCTGGTTCCGTCAAGGCTAAACCACGGACATTTTTTTGCCCTTCCCCAATCGCCGCAGCTATTTAAACAAATCCTTATGGTTAGCGGATTCGAAAGATATTACCAGATTGTAAGATGCTTCAGGGACGAAGATTTAAGAGCCGACAGGCAGCCGGAGTTTACACAGCTCGATATGGAGATGTCTTTTGTGGAAATGCAAGACATTATATCGGTTACGGAAGAACTTTTCGCGGGTATATTCGAAAAACTGCTCAATATAAAAATAGGCCTGCCTTTTAAGGCGCTGGACTATGAAGAGGCCTTTGATAAATATGGAAGCGATAAGCCGGATACCAGATTTGAATTAATCATTACCTGTTTATCCGATATTTTTACAAACTCCTCCCTGAATGTTTTTAAAAATGCCCTGTCCACGGGAGGAACCATAAAGGCAATATGCTTTCCAAACGGTTCAAACCTGCTCTCACGAAAGGATATAGACGACCTTCTATCCGCCGTAAAGGATTTTGGCGGAAAGGGCCTTGCCTGGACAAAGGTAGGCGAAAACAACTCGTTAGACGGCGGCATCTCCAAATTTATAAATGATGAGGAAAAAGCATCGCTGATTAAAAGGCTTGCCGCAAAAAACGGGGATATAATATTTTATCAAGCCGATACAAAAAAAACGGCAAATACCGTTCTTGGCAGGCTAAGACTTTATCTGGCAAAAAAATATAACCTTATTCCCGAAAACAGGTTCGATTTGTTATGGGTCGTTAATTTTCCTTTATTTGAGTATTCCGATGAGGAAAAAAAGCTCGTTTCGGTTCATCACCCTTTTACTTCGCCTGCCAAAAAAGACATAGCCATCCTCGAAACCGACCCCTTGTCGGTTAAATCGGATAGTTATGACCTTGTTCTTAACGGAGAAGAGATTGGAGGGGGGAGCATAAGGATTCACAATCCTTTGCTGCAGGAAAAAATTTTTAAAATTCTTTCCATATCGCCTGAGGATGCAAGGCTTAAGTTCGGTTTTTTACTTGACGCCTTAAGTTTTGGAGCGCCGCCCCACGGCGGCATAGCATTCGGCATCGACAGGATATTAATGCTTCTTAGAAATGAAAACTCGATAAGGGACGTAATAGCTTTTCCGAAAACGCAAAAAGCCTATTGCCCGTTATCGGACGCTCCTTCCCCCGTCAAAGACGCACAGCTTAAAGAGCTTGGAATCAGGTTATATGATACGGCTAATAAAAATATAAAAAAATAATAATGAACAAAGGAGGATATTAAATTGAACAAGGAATCAACATTTCCTCATCCATATTTTTCTTCCCATCCAAATTGGAAATGGTTTATACTGTCAACTGTTTTGGTCGGCGCAACGATGTCAGCCCTCGATGTCAGTATAGTCAATGTTGCTATGCCGACTATGGAGCATAGTTTTGTCGTGCCAATGTCCACAATAGAATGGGTTGCAATGGCATACATGCTGACCCTCACCGTTTTTTTGCCGCTCTTTGGCAGACTTGCCGATATGTTTGGGCGAACTAAAATGTATAACATCGGTTTTATTGTTTTCACTGTCGGTTCCGCTCTTTGCGGCATAGCTCCAAATGCTAATTTCTTAATATTTTCCCGTGTGCTTCAAGCAATCGGCGCAGGCCTCCTTCAGGCTAACTCGGTCGCTATAATCACTCAGGCATTCCCGTCAAACGAGCTGGGAAAGGCAATCGGGCTTCAGGGCTCCGTTCAGGCTATCGCAATGTCCGTGGGCCCATTTGTCGGCGGTATGTTGATTGCATTGGTAAACTGGCGTTTAATATTTTATGTGAATGTCCCTATCGGCATTATCGGAACATTTATGGCATTATTCATATTGCCGTCAAGCAAGGCAAACATAAAAAAGAAAAGGGAAAAGATCGACTACTTTGGCATATCGTTCTTTGCCGCAGGACTCGCCTTTCTTGTTTTAGCCGTAAACGAAGGAGCAAAATTAGGCTGGACATCTCCTATAATTCTTACCTATTTTCTTATCGCTATTATATTTTTACCGCTCTTTATTTACACCGAACTTAAAGTAGAACACCCGATGATAGACCTTAAGCTTTTCAAAAAGTGGGGGTTTTCGGCAGGCAATACGACAGGCATGCTGTCTTACTATGTTTTATTTGCCGTACTGTTTTTAATGCCGTTTTATCTGGAGGATTTGCTGCACTACAATGCGGTAGTCACAGGATCTATTTTAACCCCGATTCCCCTGTCTATGGCTATAATAGCCCCTTTTGCGGGAGCCATATCCGACAAAGTAGGTTCAAGAATTATGACGACCCTCGGGATGTTTATATGCGCTATCGCAACGCTTCTTTTATCATTTTTAGGTTCTTCCGTAAATTTATATTTCTTGATTTTCGAATTTATTATACTCGGCATCGGGATGGGTATATTTACCCCGCCGAATAATAGCGCCATCATGCTTTCGGCGCCCCCCGAAAGGCTCGGCGTAGCAGGAGGCATACTTAACATGATGAGGGCATTAGGGCTTATATTCGGCGTTGACATTTCGGGACTTATATTTACATCTTTACAACAAAAATATACGGCGGCGCATGGCTATAAAATCCCGTCGCATGCTCCGGCGTCCATCTTTAATGCCGCATTCATACGCGGTTTTGCGGTCGTTATGATTACACTCCTTGCTATAAATATTTTTGCCACAATCTTATCCGCC
Source organism: Deltaproteobacteria bacterium (assembly GCA_023489335.1). Lineage (GTDB taxonomy): Bacteria > SZUA-79 > SZUA-79 > Acidulodesulfobacterales > Acidulodesulfobacteraceae > Acidulodesulfobacterium. Next base: position 47,419 of record JAMDCP010000007.1, read on the forward strand.
GCCAAAAAAAATGTCAAAATTAAAAAGATTGAAGGGGCTGAACCTATAGACCTTATGTGATTATTTTTATTTAATTATAGGATTATTATGGGAATCTTCAAGAAAAATACCGACAGCCTCCTTGAAAGGAAAAATTACGAACTTATAAGCGGTATGGAATTTTTGTTTAAGAGGGCATCCAACAGCGGGATAAAGAATATCTTTCTCGATAATAGTTTAATCCCTCTTTTACCCGAAATATCAAAACCATCGTTTTTAAAAATATACTCTAATTCGGAACTTTTTTGGACTTCCGTTTATTCTTTGAGTATGACGCACCAGAGGATTATATCTTTAACTTATGACCAATCCTTTTTTAATTTTATTTTTTTGGAAAAATATTTCACGAATAACAGTAATTTAAACGGTGGAATAGTTATATTTCTTTTTAAAAAAAAGGGTATTAAAAATTTTTCTTTTGCGCTTAAAAGCATTTTCCCCGCATATAACTACCATAAAATAGACGATTTTTTAGATTCTTTGCCTTATTATTTTGAACTTTCCGAGAAACTAAAACTTCCGGTATTAATATATCTTGACGAGGGGGCATTATACGAATTTAAACCGGATGAGTTTAAAGAATATACCGAGAGAACGGAAAAGAAACAGTTATTGCAATTAAACAATGATGGAGATGAAAAAATATCGCCAGACTTAAATTTAAAACAAAATTTTCGTTATTTTAGGAATATCGGAAAATCCTTTGAATTATTTAAGGGGAAAAACAGAAACAATCTTATTTTTTGCGATGGCAAAAATTTTCACAGGATTATCGAAGATTTAGAATTATCGGAAAATTCGGATATTATCCTGTTTAATCTTTTAAATCCTTTAGAAACTGAAGGGCTAACGGATATTATTAAAGAGGGTTGCAATGATTATTATAAAAATATCTACATTTTTGACTATTATAATATTTTACGCTTTCAACTTTCGGAACTTATTACAGGCGGCAAATTAAATTTAAAATATGAAAATTTAAAGGTTGCGGGAAGTTATAATAATCCCGGTTTTTGCATCGACGATTTTACGCCTTCAAATATTAAAATAGAACCTTCCTTTTGTGTAGGATGTAATTTATTCACCTTTTTACATAAGCTAAAAGACAGGAAGACTTCGGCCGATGATATTTTAATCGGAGACGATGAATGTTTTTCGTTAATAAAATCGAGCGCGCTAAAATATTCGTTCCCAAATTTATTAATAATCAAAGACCCGCTTTATTTTGCATCAAGTTTAAACCCGAAGGACTTAAATAAATCTTTATATGTTTTTATCTCCTCTTCAAAGTTTTCCGAACAGCTCGGTATTTTTATTAAAACAATGGACAATATGAGTTCAAAAGATAAAATAACATTTATTGTCTATAAGTCGATACGCGATTTTAATTGCAACATTAACGATGCCGTAATGAATCCGTTATTAAAATCTTTCAAAAAAGTTATTTTAAAAGAGGGCATCCGCCTTAAAGATATAGACTATAAAAACGACTCAACCATTATATTTCTGGGCAATAATTGTGAAAATAATGCAAAAGCGGGCAGAAATTTAAACTACTTGAAATATCTTTACATTAATAATAATATCTGCAATAAATTTGAATGCAAGTTATGTTATCAACTGACTAAATGCCCTGCAATCAAGGTAAACGAAGATAAAGATATAATCATAGACGGGCAGGTATGCACCATTTGCAATCTATGCGTCGATATCTGTCCCCATAATTCCATAAAATTAAAAAAAAGAAAAAGGATTAAAATAAAAAAGCCTTTGGAGAGCAAAATAAACCTTAAATAAAAAAATAATGGAAAATATAAATTATAGCCTGATATTAAACGGCGCTGATTTTAAGGAAATTAAAAATTTAAGCAAATTAATTTACACCGCGTTAAAAAAAGAAAATTTTAACGCATCGCTTTTAATTAAACCGTTGTCTAATATCTCAAATTACAGCCTTGCATACTCTCTTATTAAGATTGGACAATTTAAACCCACAAGCTGTTCTCTTAATATTAACGCTATAATAAGCTTAGACTTCCAATCGACATTGAATTATTTGCCGTTCATAAATAAAGGCACTCTGGTTTTTTCAAACTATTCGACATTTAATGTTTGCAGCTATTTTCTTGCGGACAACGATCTGGTAACCGGCAGGTTAAGAGAAAAAACCGATAATATATATAAAATTCCCGTAGAAAAGATAATCGATTTAGAAATAATGGGGAAGAATAAAGTAAGCCCTTATATTACGTTAATCGGGGCATTTATTGCAAAAAGCGGGCTTCTCGACATTGACTCGGTATGCCTTGAAATTGCTTTATTTTCAAAAAATGACGCAGAAAAGAAAAATGGTATAAAAGCAATTTTGGCCGGCTACGATTATGTCATGGAAGAGAAAGCAGGTAATTAATTTTTATCCGCTTCATAACAATCGCGGCATAAACCATAAAACTCGATACTATAACCCCTAATATGGTAATCCTCGTTGAGCGCATTGTTAATATCGGATTTTAAAAACTCGTTAAAGTCATCGGTATTTATCCCGATATCGGTTATTTTGCCGCAGTTTTCGCATATAATATGTCCGTGAGACGAGATGTCCCCGTCAAAATGAACCGCATTCTGCAAAGTTTTAATCTCTTTTACTTCCCGCATGGAGGTTAACATTGTCAGATTCTTATATATGGTATTGAGCGAAACCATGGGATAAACCAATTTAACCTTGTTATATATATCGGTTGCCGTCGGATGGTTTTTTGACTCGGACAGAATCTTGATTATTTCATATCTTTGCGGGGTAAGGCTATAGCCGACTTTTTTGATTTTTAGAATAATCTCTTCTAATCTTGATACTGGATTCGAATTAACATTTTGCATATGGGTATAATCAACCTCTTTTAATAAAAATTTTTATAATTATTATACGATAATAATTATTACATATATTATTATCGTATAATATTAAACAATAGTCAAATTTAACTTAATTAAAGCCGGCCTAAACCCTTTCCGCTTCCATTTTAAATTCATTTATGCTGTCAAAAAATGCCTCGAGCCTTGTAACATACCCCGCATCCGCATTGTGTTCGTCAATCTCTATTTCCAAATACGCTTTATATTTCATATAATCGGCAAAAAAGGTTTTAATGAACGAATCGGGACCGCAGCCGTAATTAGTAACATAGACGGCATTTAGCTTAGGATTGGCCATTATTATTTTAGCCGCCGACAAAATCTTATGTCCGGAATGCCAGAACATATTGTCATGTTCGTCATATATGGAAACCTCGCTAAAATCAAGCAAATCCATCGGCATAACCGCTATGCCGAGCGCAGCTATTTTGTTGGAGATTGAAAGATTAATCCCTTCATCCTGCATATTGTAAGGTCTGCCGACCAATACCGTAATATCGTTATATTTCTCTAAAGCCTCCCTGCCTTTGATTCTCAGCAATTCAAAAAATCTCTTTTGCTTTTCCACCGCCTCATTAAAAGCATCGATAATTTTATTTTTTGAAATATGAAAACCCCTTAGCTGTTTTATCAGGCTGTCTATAGTAATATTATAATCGTGGCTGCTTTCGAATAGCCGCATTTTCGGCGATATAAGTTTTATTTTATTAAAGTCTAAAAGCGATCCCGTGGTAAAAGGAATACCCTGGATATACGGACATTGATATGTATTTGCCTGAAAACCATGATTTTTTTCCCTGTTTACTAAGGCAGGCAAAAACAGCGCGTCTATTTTTTTTTCGAGAAGATTTTTAACATGCCCCGGCACTACCTTAACTGGAAAACATGTATCGGTGATGGACAGCATGTTAGACGAGTTTATAATCTGACGATTTGTTTCATCGGAAAGGATAACGGTAAAGCCGATTTTATTAAAAAATTCATTGTAAAAAGGGAATAAATCGTATGTCTCTAAACATAAGGGAATGCCGACGCGAGGTCTTGAGAAATCATTTTCGTTTTCCTTGGAATACCCCTGGAGTAAAAGTTCTTTTCTAAATTTAAAAAGGTTTTCCCCTCTTTTCGCCTTCCCTTTGTCTATCTCAAATATATCACACCTTGCCCCGTAATAATGGGGCGCCTCCCGTTCCACCGTTACCTTATTTACATCGCATAAATTTGGACATTTTTGGCATTCAAACGACTCCCTGAAATATTTCCTATTCATTAAATCCCATCCGGCAAATTTTGAGGGTCCGTTATTTTTAAAAGCGAGAAGAGCGCTGCCGATGGCGCCCGTAACCTCGTTATGTTCGGGAATAATAATTTTTTTATTCAGAATCGATTCAAAAGCGCTTACAACCGCCCGGTTTAATGCGACGCCTCCCTGAAAAAGAATATGCTCTCCGACAGGTTTTCCCAGAACAACTTTATTTAAATAATTTTCTACGATAGAATAGGACAGTCCTGCGATAAGCTGGTCTTTATCAGCCCCCTTTTGCTGGTGGGAAACAAGGTCAGATTCCATAAATACGGTGCATCTGTCGCCCAGATTACAGGAACTGCTTGCATTGAACGCCTTTTCCGAAAATTCCTTAATAATATCGATGTTAAGTTTTTGCGCCTGTTCCTCTAAAAAAGACCCCGTGCCGGCGGCGCATGCTTTGTTCATTTCAAAGTCGATTACAACCCCGTTTTTAATCCTTATATATTTCGAATCCTGTCCGCCAATTTCAAAAACGGTATCGACATCCTTATCGATAAAAACCGAAGCAGTCGCCTGCGCCGTTATTTCATTTTTTACGACATCGGCGCCGATATAATCCGCAATTAAATACCTTCCCGATCCTGTTGTACAAACGCCTTTCACCTCTGCATTTACATTATAATTTTCTAAATCCTTGGATATTTCATATAGCGTATCTCTGACGACCTCGATTGGCTTTCCGTTTGTTTTCTTATATTTTTTAATTAAAAGCCTTTTATTTTCGTCCAGCAAAACAATGTTTGTCGAAACAGAACCAGTGTCAACCCCTATATAGACAGGAACGGTAAGGTTGGAATATGCCCTTAGAGTATCGGCAGTATTTAGATTTACAATATTATCTTCGGACCGGCAACTTTTTAGCCTGTCTCTATACCGGCCTGTCAGCTTATTTTGTTTAATAAATTCTTCGAGAGAACTAAGCCCGTTAAATTTAAAATTCCTGTCGTTGCGGGATATTATCGCAATCCCTATAGCCGACATAACCGTGTGGTGTTCCGGTATTATAAGCTCGCCGTTTTTAAGCCCCAAAATATCCTCGAAGGCCCTCACCATCCCCAGGTTATATGCAACGCCGCCCTGAAAAATAACCGGCTTTTCAAATCTTTTCCCTCTGGCGATTGTTCCGATAAATGTCCTTGCAACCGCATAACATAGGCCTGCCACGATATCCGAAATCGGGGTTGAAACCTGCTGAAGATGAATCATATCCGATTTAGCAAAAACAGTACATCTTCCCGCAATTTTTGCGGGATTTTTTGATTCTAAAGCAAGCCTGCCAAATTCATTTTCAATATCTATATGCAGCCTCTCGGCCTGCTGGTCAAGGAAAGAACCCGTCCCTGCCGCGCATAAATCGTTTAAACCAAAATCTTCAAGAAAAAGCTGCCCCGTCTCCTTATTATGATTTAAAATAAGAAATTTTGAATCCTGTCCGCCCATTTCGATAACTGTCCTGGCATCGGGATACAGGTGTTTCACTGCCTCGGTTTGGGCAACAAGTTCATTTATATTTGGAATACCCAGAACCTCGCCGACGGTTCTTGAACCGGAACCGGTCGCCCCGATAGAGCAAAATGATTCTTCCGAATATTTATCGAATATGTCTTTTAATATATTATATGTGGTCTTAAGAGACTCCCCGCCGGACCTGACATAATTTTTTTCAATTACATTAAGGTTTTTATCTAATATCGCAAATTTAACCGTAGTCGAACCGATATCTATGCCCAGAGACAGCTCGTTCGTATATTTCATATATTTAACCCCTTTTTTTTACGATAATTTTAAATACGCTTCCATTTATCAAAACCTTCGAAAGTTTCCTTTTTCCATATCGGAACGGTTTCTTTTATATTATCTATTAGAAATTTAGAGGCAAGGTAAGAATCTTTTCTGTGGGGACTTGAAACCCCGATAGATATGGAAATACCACCTATATCTATTCTTCCGAGCCTGTGGATTATAGCGACTTTTGAAATCTCATAGTCTTCAAAAACCCTTTTTATCAATTTTTGCATCTCTTTTACGGCCATCTCCTCATAAGCCTCGTAAAATAAATATTTTACAGGTTTAGCATCCTCGTTATCCCTTACGGTTCCGTTAAACAAAAGAATTGAACCGGCAGAAGGATCCGACACAAAATCAAGCACCTTGTTGGGAGCGATTTCGCTTTCGGTGATTTCTATAAGGATTTTTTTATCTGCCTCAGGCGGCGCAGGCGAAGGCGGATTTTCGCTATTAATGCCGCCTGAGGCGCCTCCGCTAACCGGCATAATTATAGTTACCTCATCTCCGTTCGATAATCTCTTTTTAATGTCCTGGTATTCCATATTGACGGCAAATTTCGAAATGCTAAGAATATTTTTTACTTCGGGATAAGACGCCCCGAGGGTTTTAACGACATCTTCCACCGATGAATTTTCCGGAACCGATAAATCGATTTGATTTTTCCCGATTAGCTCTTTAAGAGCGGCAAAAAGTCTAACTTTTACATTTATCATATATTAAACCAGCGGTATAATTAAAAATATAAGAAAATTTTAAAAATATGGGGTAATTACGGGAGATGTTTTGAAATTTCATAATGAAGATGTCCTATTTCGCTGAGTATTATCTTGTCCATAGCTAATTTTACGGCGCTTAAAGAGCCCGGGATAGAAAAAATAATTTTATCGTTGTAAATCCCGGCAGACGCTCTTGACATTATAGCAGACGGCCCGATTTCATCATAGCTTAAGCTCCTGAATAATTCTCCAAAACCGTATAGCTCCTTATCATACAGGTCTCTTAAAGTTTCATAGGTTATATCTTTAAAAGAAACACCTGTTCCGCCGTTTATTATTACGGCATCTACCGCAGGTTTTGCATCTTCTTTACAAATTTCCACAATAAGGCTTTCTAACAAGTCTTTGTCATCTTTTAAAACCTTATATCCGGAAACCTTGTGCGAAACCGATAAAAGTCTTTCTTTTATATAATCCCCGCTCTCGTCGTTACTTTCGAGCCTTGTATCGCTTAAGGTTATGACATATACGTTTAGCAATTTTTTAGCTTTTATATTGTCTTTATGCTCCAGATGTCCCATAATTATTGAATTTTAAACTATTACGGAAAAAAAGTCAATTAAACAAAAATGCCGAAAAGTGCGGATTTTCCCACTTTTCGGCATTCATAGTTATTTTAAGATTTCTTTGTATTCTATAGGGTCTATTAATACATTCCGCCCATTCCCTGAGGCATTCCGCCGCCGGGCATGCCGCCTTTTTCCTTTTCTTCAGGTTTATCGGCAATCATAGCTTCGGTTGTAAGCATAAGGGATGCAACGCTTGCGGCGTTTTGAAGGGCAGTCCTTTCAACCTTTGTCGGGTCGATAATGCCTGCCTTAATCAAATCTTCATATACATCTTTTGCCGCATTATAACCAAAAGCGCCTTCGTTGTTAAGAACCTTTTCTATGACTATCGAGCCTTCAACGCCGGCATTTTCCGAAATCATTCTTAAAGGCTCCTGAATAGCCCTTTTGATTATTTTAATACCTGCATCTTCGTCATGGTCTGCCCCTTTTAATTTATCTATCACTTTCGATGCCCTTAAAAGCGCGACGCCGCCTCCGGGAACAATACCCTCTTCGACCGCAGCCCTTGTCGCATGGAGAGCATCCTCAACCCTGGCTTTCTTCTCTTTCATTTCGGTTTCCGTCGCAGCGCCGACATTTATAACGGCAACGCCGCCTATCAATTTTGCAAGCCTTTCCTGCAGTTTTTCTTTATCATAATCCGATGTGGATTCCTCTATCTGCGCTCTAATCTGTTTAACCCTTTTTTCGATGTCAGCCTTCGAGCCTGCGCCGTCGATTACGGTAGTGTTATCTTTATCTACGGTAATTCTTTTCGCGCGGCCAAGGTCCTTAAGGGTAATGGATTCTAATTTAACCCCTATGTCTTCGGAAATAACCTGACCGCCTGTTAATACTGCTATATCTTCGAGCATTGCTTTTCTTCTATCGCCAAAACCCGGGGCTTTGACTGCGCAGCAATTTAATGTGCCTCTTAACTTATTAACGACAAGCGTTGCAAGGGCTTCACCCTCAACCTCTTCCGCAATTATAATAAATGGGCGTCCCGCTTTTGCAATCTGTTCCAAAATTGGAAGCAAATCCTTCATTGCGGAGATCTTCTTTTCATTAATCAAAATATAAGGGTCGTCCAGAACACATTCCATTCTTTCCGAGTCGGTGACGAAATACGGAGATAAATAACCTCTGTCAAACTGCATTCCCTCGACTACTTCAAGCGTCGTTTCCATGCTTTTTGCCTCTTCGACGGTTATAACCCCCTCTTTTCCAACCTTATCCATTGCCTCAGCAATAATCGAACCGATTGTCTCATCGTTGTTCGCCGATATTGTCCCGACCTGGGCTATTTCTTTTTGGTCCTGTATAGGTTTGGAAATAACTTTAAGCTCTTTGACAATTGATTCAACCGCCTTATCGATTCCTCTTTTAACGGATATCGGGCTTGCTCCGGCCGTAACAAGCTTAACTCCTTCCCTGTAAATAGCCTGGGCTAAAACCGTAGCGGTGGTTGTTCCGTCACCCGCGGTGTCTGATGTTTTGGAAGCGACTTCTTTTACCATTTGAGCGCCCATATTTTGAAACCTGTCCGATAATTCAATCTCTTTTGCGACGGTAACCCCGTCTTTTGTGATTGTAGGAGAGCCGAACGACTTTTCTATAACGACATTTCTACCCTTTGGTCCAAGTGTTACCTTTACCGCATCTGCAAGAACATTGACGCCTGCAAGAATTTCGGCTCTTGCCTCTGATGAAAATTTCAATTCCTTTGCCATAATTATTTTATTCCTCCGAATTTAAATTTTTAAATAATATTTTTAAATCATTAGTTATTTTTATTTTTCGACAATAGCTAAAACATCGTCTTCCTTCATAATAAGATAATCTTTGTCATCGATTCTTACCTCATTGCCGGAATATTTGGCAAATAAAACCACATCTCCAACCTTGACATCCATCGGGATCTTTTTCCCGTCCTCGGTAATTCTGCCGCCGCCCGCAGCTACGACATGCCCCTGCATCGGCTTTTCCTTTGCGGAATCGGGAATTATAATTCCCCCTTTTGTTTTTTCTTCTTCCTGAAGTCTTTCGACTAAAATTCTGTCCTGTAACGGTTTAACTTTCATAAATGACCTCTCCTTATTAGTTTATTGATTATTAAAATTAATTATTAAATTAAGAGTTGTTTACCGAATAATGAACTTCTTATAGATTTGAGCCTGCATATTAATCCGCATATTAATTTTAGCACTTAACGAGTTTAAGTGCTAATTGTTTTAATAATACACTTATGCTTTTAAAAAAACAATATCATAAATTTATCAAATTTTATATACAATTTATCAGATTTTTAAAAATAAATCCATATAATTTTATTTTTTTTTAATTTTCTCCATATTTTTAAAAGTTATATTAAATTTTGATATTTTTAGCGCAAAGCAGAAAAGCGGAAAGGAATATTTATTAAAAAGCGCAAATATAGTATAATGCAAAAGAGGGTGGGTAATGCAAAATTCTATCGTAGAGGTAAAGAATCTAACCAAGGCTTTTAATAATTTTATAGCGCTTAATAATATTACATTTAATATAAAATCCGGAGATTTTTTTGGGTTAATAGGCCCGAACGGCGCCGGAAAGTCAACCCTTTTAAAAATACTTTATAATCTCGTAATTCCCACTTCGGGCTCTGTCTATATTAAAGGCCTAAACCTTAAATATGACTATAAAAAAATTAAGTATAATCTTGGCATCGTTCCTCAAGATGATAATTTGGACGAGGATTTGAGCGTTTTTGAAAACCTGATTATATATTCCATGTATTTTGGCATTCCAAAAAAAGAGTCGATAAGGAGATCGGATGAACTTTTGAATTTTTTTAATTTAGCCGAAAAGAAATATTCAAAGGTGGCAAATTTATCGGGCGGGTTAAGAAGGCGTCTTATGATAGCAAGGGCTTTAATAAACAATCCGACTTTAATTATGCTGGATGAGCCTACAGCCGGCCTTGACCCTGAATACAGGCAGAACATATGGAACAAGCTGCAGCTTTTAAATAAAAATGGCGTTACGATACTAATGTCCACACATTATATGGAGGAAGCCGAAAGGCTTTTTAAAAATATGATTATCTTAAGCCATGGAAATATAGTTCTAAGCGGAGAAATAAGCGATATAACCTTAAATAAAAAATCTTTAGAGGAAATTTTTCTCGATATAGCCAAAAAATAAGTGGAATTTATAAAAAAAATAAAGGATATAAATGCTAATTTAAGCCTGCGGTCGTTTACTGTTTTTTACAGGAACTTTATGGTTTGGCTCAGGTATTATAAGCCGGGTATAATAGGCGATGTGCTTGAGCCCCTTTTATATTTGGCGGCGCTCGGGTTTGGCGTGGGAAAGTTTATACATCGTATAGACGGCATTTCTTATGTCGAATATATCGTGCCGGGAATAATTGCCTCATCGTCCATGTATGCGGCGGCATTCGAATCGACATTCGGGGCATATACGAGAATGGTTACCAATGGAATATATGAAGCTATCCTTCTCACTCCGGTCGGCATCGAGGATATTGTTCTGGGCGAGATTTTTTGGGGAACCGCCAAGGCATTTATGAGCGGTATAGCAGTTTTAATGGTCGGGATAATTTTTGGCTGGATAATATCCCCTCTCGCTTTATTTATTCCGATTATAATATTGTTAAACGGCATTCTGTTTTCGTCTTTATCGCTTTTAATAACATCATTTTCACCGTCTTACGACTTTTTTTCGTACTATTTTACGATTGCAATTTCAACAATGTTCCTTTTTTCAGGGGTATTTTATCCCGTTTCGTCCCTTCCTTATTTTGTAAAATATTTTGTTTATCTTATGCCGCTTTATTATACCGTCCACATAATGAGGTTGCTTGACGGGGGCAAACTTCACCCTGTAATTTTTGTTTATTTTGTAATTATAATATTGTTTATACTTTTATTTTTTTACTCTTCCGTTTTTTTTATTAGAAAAAGGGTAATAAAATAGAAAGTAATTTTATAAACGGGGAAGGGTTATGCCGACCTGCGCCTGGTATTTGCCTTTTTTGTCCTTATAAGATACCCGCGGCTCTTCTCCTTCAAAAAAAAGAACCTGGGCTATCCCCTCGTTGGCGTAAATCTTTGCGGGAAGGGGCGTGGTATTTGAAATTTCGAGGGTAACGTACCCCTCCCATTCAGGTTCGAACGGGGTAACATTAACCACTATTCCGCATCTTGCATAGGTTGATTTCCCGAGGCAAATAGTTACGACATTTCTCGGAATTTTAAAATATTCTACCGACCTCCCCAGAGCAAAGGAATTGGGCGGGATAATGCATATATCCGATACCAAATCGACGAAGGATTTTGTGTCGAATTGCTTGGGATCGACAACAGTGCTGTTTATGTTGGTAAATATCTTAAACTCATTCGATATTCGCAAGTCATAGCCATATGAAGATACGCCGTAAGATATGACGCCATCCCTTATCTGAGAGTTTTCATAAGGGTTAATCATATCTGCTTCCTTAGCCATTTTTTCTATCCACTTATCATTTTTAATCATTTTTAAAACCGTTATAAATTAAAAGATATTATATGTTTAACAATTTCATCGACATCGTCCAAAACCTTAATTATCTCAAAATCCTTTTGGGAAATATAGGAATTGTGGAGCGTATTGCTTTTAATCCAGTCGATTAAGCCATTCCAGTAACTCGAACCGTACAAAATTACGGGAAAGGGCTTTGTCTTATTAGTTTGAATTAATTCGACCGTTTCGAAAAGTTCATCGAGCGTTCCAAATCCTCCGGGCATCATAATATAAGCGGAGGCATATCTTACAAGCATAACCTTTCTTACAAAAAAATACCTGAACTCAAGGGTGACATCCGCGAATCTGTTAACCGTTTGTTCTTTTGGAAGTTTGATATTAAGCCCGACCGAGCTTACATTTAAATTATGCTGTTCTTTCGCCTCCCTGCATCCCCTGTTTGCAGCCTCCATAACGCCGGGTCCGCCGCCGGAAATTACGGAAAAACCCCTCAATGCCAGGTTATAGGCAATTTCTTTTGTCTTCTGGTAAACATCGCTATTTTCTTCGACTCTGGCGCTTCCGTAAATAGTTACCGCCGGGGTCAGGGTCGGCAAAATATCGAATCCATCGACAAATTCCCCCATAATTCGAAATAAACGCCATGGTTCGGTTTTATTTAATGCGTTTAATTCATAATGAGATTCATAGCCTTTAATATTTTCTCTTCCGATCGGCATAGTCGAAACCACATAACCTTCAATATTTTAATTATAAAAATGAATAAAGGGAAAGCATGAAGCCCTTTCCCTTTATTAAAAAATTAAAATTTCCAGTCTTTTTTATCCGGATGCGCTTTCATTCCTTTTGCCTTTAGCTCTTCTTTTGTCTCTTTATGATTTTCATCGGGAATACAGCAATCGACGGGACAAACGGAAGCGCATTGCTGAGTGTCAAAATAGCCGTAACATTCGGTACAAAGGTTTGGGTCTATAATATATATATCCCCTTCGGTAATTGCGTTATTAGGGCATTCCGGGATACAGACGCCGCATGCGATACATTCATCGGTAATGATAAAAGCCATAACAACCTCCTAAGATTTAGATTAGTTTTTGTTTATTTGAAATTAATTTGTAATTATATTTAACTTAAATTAACTTAAACGGCTTCCCGCCCCTTTAAAAGCCTTAAGTCCTAAATATGAGGAATTTGGACCTAATTCTTCCTCTATCTGTAAAAGCCTGTTATACTTTGCCACCCTTTCCGAACGGGCGGGAGCGCCTGTTTTAATTAATCCCGAATTTACGGCAACGGATAAATCGGCGATAAATGTATCTTCGGTCTCTCCCGAACGGTGAGATATCACGGCGCTCATATTATTTTTCTGGGTTAACTCGACGGCATCCAATGTCTGGGACAATGAACCTATTTGATTAAGTTTTATTAAAACGGAATTAATTGAATGCGAGCAGGCAGCTTGTATTATACGGTTTGGATTTGTAACAGTCAAATCGTCGCCGACTATCTGAACTTTGTCGCCAATTTCTTTGAGTAATAATGAAAAGCCGTTAAAATCATCCTGGGCCATACCGTCCTCTATGGATATAATAGGAAATCTTTCTACATATCCCGCATACATTGCAACCATCTCGTCCGCTTTTAGGGTTGTCTTTTTCCCCGCCTCTTTAAGAACATACTTCCCATTGGCGTAGAATTCGCTTGCCGCAGGATCGAGGGCAATAAATATATCTTTTCCGGGTTGATACCGCGCCTTTTCTATTGCTTCCATTATTAAAACTATCGCTTCCATATTATTTTGAAGGTGCGGCGCAAATCCGCCTTCATCGCCGACGCTTGTCGGCATATTTTTGTCGTCCAATACTTTCTTTAACTTTTGATATACCTCCGCCCCCATCCTTAATGCTTCTTCAAAAGATTTTGCGCCGGCGGGAACAATCATAAATTCTTGAAAATCTAGCATATTGTTTGCATGTTTGCCGCCGTTTAATATATTCATCATGGGAACGGGTAAAACATGTGCGTTAACTCCGCCCAAATACCTGTAAATCGGAATTTCGAGCTCCGCCGCCGAGGCAACGGCGGTTGCCAGGGATACGGCTAAAATTGCATTGGCCCCCAGATTCGATTTATTTTGAGTGCCGTCCAGGTTTATCATTATATCATCCACGAGCCTCTGCGAATAACTATCTATCCCATTTAAAGACTTGGCTATAATATCGTTAATTCCTTCTATCACGGAATTTACCGATTTTCCGCCATAAATCGAATTGTCGTTATCCCTTTTTTCATAAGCCTCGTATTCTCCGGTAGATGCCCCCGACGGCGCGCAAGCAACACCGCTTACGCCGCTCTCTAAGGAAACCTTTACGCTGATAGTCGGATTTCCTCTTGAATCCAAAATCTGCCTGCCTTTTACATCAACAATCTCGCTCATTACCTTCAAACCTCAGATTTATTAGATTTAATTATCGGCTATAATTTTAATAAATAGCCTCGGTATTATACCATTTTTTTGCATTTTAAAAAAAGAAATTTTTTTCCTTTAAAAATCGCCTATTCCCTCTTTTGTTTTATTTATCATCATATCTGTTTTCTTCTTATCCCTGCTTTCGGCATAAATTCTCAGAAGGGGTTCCGTCCCCGACGGCCGCACTAAAAGCCATGAATCGTCCATGTATTCGAATTTGAATCCGTCTACACAATTAGTGGACACTATATCTTTTTCAAAGGGTATTTTAAAACTTCCGTTTTTTAAACTTTCGATTAAAAGTTCTTTCTTTCCATCCCTCAGATGTAAATCTTCCCTTTTATATGAGTATGGATAAGGTCCGTTAAAGATATCAGCCAGAAGTTCGTTTAAGTTTTTTTGGCGGACAAGCATAATCTTGAGTATCATTAATGCGTTAAGTATTCCATCTCTTTCCGGCAGGTGCGAGGTTATTCCGATTCCTCCAGATTCCTCCCCGCCTATAAACACGCCTTTATCTTTTTCGAGCATAAGCGCGGCTATATTTTTGAACCCTATCGGCACCTCAAACAATTTCAAGTTATATTTTTTACAAATATTATCTATGGATTTAGATACGGAAACAGTTTTAACCACGCTTCCGGAATACCCTTCTTCGATAAGAAAATTTAAAATGACGGAAAAAATCTTATGGGAATCGATAAAATTCCCTTTAGAGTCAACAGCTCCAATTCTATCTGCATCCCCGTCGGTGGCAAAACCAACCGCAAATTTATTTTTAACACCCTCTTTTTTCAGAAAAGATTTTAATTCGAATAAGTTATTATCGATCGGTTCAGGATTTAACCCGGGAAATGAAGGGTTAATATTATCGTGTATTAAACGGTATTTAATTGAAAATCTTTTTAATATCTCTGACAAATATCCGATTCCGGCGCCGAACATCGGGTCTATTATAATTTCCAATTTATCCAATAAATCTTTATCCGCATTGCTTATAACCGCATCGAAACCCGTGAAGGCTATTATGTGTTCAATATAACCTTTTTTAAAATCGGCATATTCGAAATTATTATAGGAATTAAGGATATTTGGATTAATATAATAACTTTTTCCGGCGGTTTCTTCGCCAAAATTGAAACCGTTGGCAATCTTTTCTATTTTTTTGACTTCCTGCTCGAGCATAGAACTTCCAAAAGGGCTCTTAAATTTGATGCCGTTAAACATGTACGGGTTAT
The DNA here is from genome assembly GCA_023489335.1 of Deltaproteobacteria bacterium. Taxonomy (GTDB): domain Bacteria; phylum SZUA-79; class SZUA-79; order Acidulodesulfobacterales; family Acidulodesulfobacteraceae; genus Acidulodesulfobacterium. The sequence goes on from JAMDCP010000007.1 coordinate 63,027, forward strand.
GGCTTGCGGTTATCATTATGCCAAGGCAGCACCTCTTATTTTTGACAAAATAAGATAAAACAGGGGATGGACAAAAATTATCGCTCAATATGACATTTATACCCGCGGAAGCAAGGGCTTCAGCTGCCGTAATCGCAAATTCTTTCGATAAAAATCTTGTATCGTATCCTATCGCAACGGCGTTTAATGAACCATTACTCCGGGAAAATTCTTTTTTATCGCTGCTTACTATTAAATTTTCTTTTAGGTATTTACCCAGCGACAAACTTATATGGTTAACAACCTCGAATGTAAAGTTATCCCCTATAATACCCCTAAAGCCGTCTGTGCCAAAGTTAATCGATATTGGAACCGAAATCATTTTGCTTAGAATATTATCTTTAGAATATATGCTATTTTGTTTTGATAAAACCTGTAGAATAACATAGGGGAATTATTAATTATTTATATTAAAGTATTATTTTCCGCAAGAAGAATATCGTCGTCACCCAAATATTCGCCGCTTTGTATCTCCAATAACACTAAATTGATAACCCCCTGGTTCTCGATACTGTGCAAAGAAAGTTTTGGAATGTTGATGAATTCGTTGGCAAGTAAATTTGATGCCCCCGATTCGGCAAAGATGATAGCGGCGCCGCTTAAAATATATATAAATTCATTTTTATGGAAGTGTTTATGAAGCTGCACCTTGTTTTTTGGCAATATCTCTATTTTGCAAATTTTATAATTTTTCCCTTCCCCCAAAAGAAAAATATTGTCTTGCGAAATTATCCCGTCTTTATTATTTTTTGTGCTTAAGAAAGGCTCTTCGGGAAGATATTGCGAATTCTTTATTTCAATGGTATAATCAGCATTATCGGTGTCTTTAGTGTAAAAATGGCCATTATTTCGAAGCGCTTCCGAAGATCTCATCTGGTCTATTTTGGAAATAAACTGGTCATCGTTTTGATTCATAATAAAAAATTTTAAATAATATCGGATTAAAATGCAAGAAATATTTAATTAATTTTGCCTTTTATCCTTAATCGTACTTTTCATTTCTTCATACTGCTCTTTGGTTATTTCTCCGTTGGCATATCTTTTTTTAAGGATAGAAAGCGCCTCGGCGTCGGCGGTATCTTCATAAAAATGTCCTCTGTAATGCCTTTCTTTTACTATCCATTTTATGAAATAAATAAAAACAATTATGGGAAAAATCAAAAATATAAACATCGATACAAACATCCATATTATCCCGATAATGCCGTACCCAATCCCCATCATCGGCCATGGTCCGCCATATCCCATACCCCAAATCATAATATTGCCTCCAAAATATTTATTAAATAATGCAATTAAATGGTGTGTCCGGCGGGATTCGAACCCGCTACCTCAGGAGTCGGAGTCCTGAACTCTGTCCAGATGAGCTACGGACACATTAATCATTAATATTAATAATTTAGATTAATAATTAGCGTTAAATTAAAACTTAATATAAGACTTTAATTAATTATAACACGATATTATGTCGAAATTAATAAAATATTAAATTAAAAATAAAAGATGAATATAATATATAAATATAAACTTAATAAATTATTTTATGCTTATTGATGATTATATATGAAAATATGAAAGAAAAGAAACTATTAGATATTAAAATAAGTGAATATTCGGATATTATTGAGCAAAACCTCGAAGAGATATTAAACGAGCTTATATCGAATAATTATAAATTGCGTAATTTAGGCTCTGGCGCCGGATTTAACAACGAGGCAAACGGGATATACGATGAAATTAATGAACTCGCTATATCTATATTAACATTAACATTGTCCAAAAAGAAAAATGGCCTGCATAAAATATGCCTGTTCCATAAAAACGGGAAGAATAATCCCGAAAATTTAGCCGGGGAAATTACACGATTAATCAGATTTACAGGCAATTTAAAATGCATAAATAATTCTATTTCATTAATAAAGTATAACATTAACGCGCTTTATGAGTATCCGACATTTAAAAAACAAGCGTATATTCCTGATTTCGCACTTATGGTAAGTTCTTTTTTTAAGGAAAGCATAGATATATTTTTTCAAAATAATAAAAATGATATAAATAAAGAAAAGAGGATGTCTGCCGAATTAAAAAAAATTACATCTTTGTCTCATAAAGCGATAAACGAGTTTTCACGGGATATATCGGATGGAAATATCGATATTAGTTTAAATGAAAATCAGGTGATTTATTATTCCAATATTATTTCTTGTCTGGAGTTAATTGCGATAACCGTCTTTGACCTTATTTTTATTTAATTTCGACTTTAATTTCGAATAATTCCTTGGCAATAATTCCTTTCTATTAACTTTTATAATAATTTAATATATAATTATGACAAGTTTTTATATTTTATATTAATAACATATTAATATTTAAAAGAGGGCGGCATTTATGAACAAAGATAAATCTTCGTCTATAGCTTATGTAACCCGCATAAACAAAAAGGGTATCTTCAATATTACGCTCGACATAATTTTCGGATTAATTGGAATAATTTTTCTCGCAGCAGCGGTAATCAAAACCGATGTCCTTCTTATATCCGCAATCGTTATCTTTTTACTTATTTACTATAGTGTTTCCATACTTAAAAACCGTTATGAAAGCAGAAAAATAAAACGGATAAAACTTTTTTTAGATAATTTTTTGACAAAAGAAAAAGATATTCGCAAACGCATTACGGACGCTAATTTTTATGGCCTCGAACCAAAAATTAATGAACTATTCGATTCTTTTTATGACATTATCGGGTCTGCTCTGGAAATTATTAACATTGTTGCCGTCGATGCCCAATTAGAAAGCTCGTCTATGGAAAAGATAAGCAAAGAAAATGAGTCGCTGGCAAGTCAAATTGCCTCTATTTCAAGCGCTATAGATGAAATAAGTTCATCTCATAAAGAAATGACAAAAAGCTCAAAAACAGCCAAAGAGTCCTCTATTCTTGCAGTAAAAAGGGCTAAAGACGGAAACGAGATGATAGAAAACATAATAGAAGAGATAAAAATTGTCTCAAAGTCTATCGAAAATCTTCAGGATACTATGTCAAGCCTTAATAACAGGTCAAAAGAGATTGGGGAGGTAATATCGTTAATTAGCGATATAGCCGACCAAACTAATCTTTTAGCATTAAACGCGGCAATCGAAGCGGCAAGGGCAGGGGAACAGGGGAGGGGATTTGCGGTTGTAGCCGATGAGGTTAGAAAGCTTGCGGAACGAACAAGTAAATCTACCTCGGATACGAGGCAGATTATCGAAAGGCTTCAGGAAGAAACATCAAAAACTATTAACGCTATTAAAGATTCGGTTGAAAATGTTAAAAATGTATCCGATGAAACGAAGCAGGCCGAAGAATTTTTTCAAAAAATAATAGATGCGGCAAACGATGAAAAAAGTTCCATGGATATTATATCATCCTCTGCCGAACAGCTGCAAATCGCGGTCTCCGATGTCGAAAAAAACTTATCCATCGTTCAGAAAGTTTCCGGTGAAACAACAAAAATGACTAAAAAATCACAAAACATCAGCCAATCGCTTTCAAGCCTATCCCACTCATTAAAAAAAGAGTTATCATCCTTAAAGCTGGATCTGTTTGGAATAGTCCCGTTAGAATCCGCAGTTATTATGAAAAAGAAATTTGAACCGTTGATAAAATATTTAAATAAATCGCTTGACGCAAAATTTATATCATTCGTGGCAGAATCATATGAGGACTCTATCGAAGAGATAGGCGGCGGCGTTGTTCAATTGGCTTACATGACTCCGTCAACCTTCCTTGCGGCCAAAAATAAATATGGCGTTATACCATTAGTTTACGCCATTAAAAACGGGTCTCCCACATACAAAAGCGCAATTGTGGTTTCTAAAAATTCTACAATAAACAGCATTAAAGATTTAAAAGGCAAAAGGATCGCTTTTGGCTCAAAGATGTCCACAGGCTCCACTCTTGTTCCGACCGCTATGCTAAAAAAGGATGGCATAGAATTAAAGGATTTAGCTTTGGTAGAATATTTAGGCTCCCACGATGCTGTTGCCAATGGCGTCATTCAGGGCGATTTCGACGCAGGCGGATTAATGGATTCGGTGTGCGTTGAATTTAAAGATTCGCTTAAGGTTCTGGAATATTCAACGCCGATACCCCAGTTTCCAATCTGCGTAAACCCAAAAATTGACCGGGGTTTATTAAATAAAATCAAGGATGTACTCCTGAAGGCAGATAAAGACACACTCACGGCTATCGACCCGGGATATACCGCATTTACCGCTGCGGCCGCCGGCGATTTCGACGAAATAAAAAAACTCCTTGGATTATAAATGGGGTAATATAAAGCTTTACAGTTAAAACAAGGTAATTTCTTTAATCCCCTTTATACGCAATAATGTTCCGCAATAAATGACTTTTTAGTCATTTTATGATAAACTTGTATTATAATCCAAATAAAAATCCTAACGCGCAAATAATTACAAAGTTTTTCAATGTATTCAAAAGAATATAAAAACCTTGTTTTAATACTTCTTGTCGCTTTTTTCTTTATGGTAATGCTCGATATGAGCATCGTAACGATTGCCATTCCCAAAATTATGTCAAGCCTCGGGGTTAATCTGGAGGATGTGGACTGGATTATGATTGCTTATAATGTTGCAACGGCAATTATAATTATGCCAATAACATTCATCATAAAAAAAATAGGGCTTAAGATTCCTATTGCGTTAAGTATTGTATTTTTTACCATATCCTCGATAGCTTGTGGATTTGCCTCATCGATAAATATGCTTATATTTTTTCGCATAATTCAGGGATTATCCGGCGGCGGCATAGCCCCGTTAGGCCTTGCCCTTCTGGGAAAGGTGTTTGAACCAGGTGAAAGAGGCAGGGCAATGGGAATTTGGGGGATAGGGGCAATGGCGGCGCCTGCGATAGGCCCGACTCTCGGCGGATGGATTACCGACCATTTGACATGGAGATGGGTATTTTTCGTAAATGTTCCGGTAGCCGTTATGACGCTTATAGGTATTTTGATAATTATGGAAGATGACCGTAAAACACAATACTTTAAAGCAAGTTTCGATTTCATAGGGTTTATCTTTTTTGCAATGGCTATAGCCTTTATTCTTGTGGCATTTAACGAAGGGCAGAATAAAGGCTGGGATTCAAGCTATATTCATATTTGTGAACTCTTAAGCGCTGCGGGCTTTATGCTTTTCTTCCTGTTCGAACCTTTTATACGACATCCGCTAATCGATTTTAATATTTTTAAAAATTATAATTTTACCCTGATAACCTTAATTAATGCCGTTAGGGCTATTGCGCTTTTCGGCTCTCTGTTTATAATCCCCGTTTATCTTGAAAATATCATGGGTTATACGCCTTACACGACCGGGCTTATTATGATGCCGTCGGCTGTTGCGGTTGCGCTATCCGCCCCGATTTTTGGCAAAGGGGCCGACAAATACGGTCCGAAATATTTTATTATTTTCGGTATGTTAATAACCGCAATATCCCTGTTTTTGTACTGGAATTTATCGCTTCAATCAAGCTTATACGATATAATATATCCGTCCATTATCAGGGGGATAGGCCTTGGAATGCTATACTCCCCGATTATGACTACAGGTTTAAATTCGGTCAAAAGAGAACAGATTCCCGAAGCATCAGGTCTTTTGCCTATAAACATGAGACTCGCTTCCGGCTTTGGAATAGCATATTTCGCAAATTATCTTGCAACGAAGCAGGTTTATTACCTTGCAAGGTATAGCGAGAAAATTAATGACAAAAATTTTGCGTTTCTTAAGGCAAAATCATATTTCAATTCTAACGGTTTATTTAAAACAAATGTCGGCATACTGGCAAACTCGGCAAGAATAGACACCGGTCTTGGTGTAATAAATAATGTCGTTAATATGTTCGCAACGGTTCAATCCTACGATGCCGTGTTTATCATGGCAGGCGTCATCTGCCTTATGGGCATCGTGCCGGCGATTATGTTAAAAAACACCGTGCATCATTAACGAACAATTGTTATACAATATTTTTGTTTTAATATTATCGGGAGATTAAAATTATGGTGCATTATTCAAATGATTTAAAACAAATAATATATTTATTTGTTTTTTCTTTTATAATAATTAGTTTTTCTGTTTTTTTATCGGGTTGTGCGGCTAAACCAAAGCCGGAGCATATATATTCTTTAAGATACTATAAGTCTCATATAAAAAAGGCAAAAGCCGAAGTATTCAGTTGTAATCAAACACTTGTTGCAGCTATGGCGCCTCACATTCCTAAAAGACCTATACGCTGGAAAAATAATATTGGAGACAATTTTAGGCATCTTGCCGATTTATACGGGACTCTTCTTGAGCCGGTTCAGGTATATAAACGTATTATAAGGGGCGGGGGATATAGTTTTCAAAATTGCATAAATGCCCTATCAGTGCTATACCATAAAAGCCAGGCAATATATAAAAAACAGCATCCCTCGATGTTTTAATTGTAAATCGGCCTATCATTCCTACTTTGCTTTGCTTTGCTTTAAGCAACTTGATTTCGTTGCGAAACTCTAAACCAGGGTTGACGAGTCCCTATATTCTATTATGTCAATATATTTGTCCGAAAGGGTTTAAAGCGGGATACGGTAGAACGGTATAAAAGTATTATTAAGGAAGACTTATGCGGCACTTTTGCCAGATACCATGATTTGATAATTTTTCAAAAAAATTTTAACATATGATATATAATTTAATTTATATGCGATTTTAAGGGGGCAATATGCTATAATATAGCTATCAAAAAATAATTGCCTTGGGGTGTGAAAATGGAAGCAAATTATAAAGACAGGATAGCATCTAATCCGGATGTAATGCTTGGAAAACCCGTTATTAAGGGAACGAGGATTACCGTAGAATTAATTTTAAGAAAATTATCGGAAGGCGCCGCTATCGATGAAATATTGCAGGGTTATCCAAATCTTACCAAAGATGATATACTCGCCTGTTTGTCTTATTCTGCCGATGTAATAGGAGAGGAGGAGCTTATTGCCTCTTAAAATTATCGCCGACTAAAATATCCATATCCTTATAATAAAAAGTTTAAGAGAATCGGGTTTCGATGTTTATTCGATATCCGAAAAAGCGGGAGGTATTTCCGATAAAACGGTTATAGAAATAGCCGAAAACGAAAGCTCTATTATTTTAACGGAGGATAGCGACTTCGGCGAATGGGTATTTGCCCATAAGGAAAAAATTAAAGGCGTAATTTATCTAAGATATAAATCATCAGAGCTATCCGCTATAATAACCGCACTATTAAAAACCCTTAAAGAACATGAGACGTCGTTGTTCAATAAATTTACGGTCATAACCCCGAAAAAAATTAGAATTAGGAGTATTTAAGATACATCCTTTATATTATTGCCTAAGTCATCCCCCCCCCCTTTTTTTTTCTTTTTACTCACCAACATTGTCCGCTTTGCGGGTAAGTCGCAATTTTTATTTATTACAATAAATCGTCAACGCTAACATTAATGGCTTTGGCTAATTTTGGAGCGTATCAAATGTCCTATTTTAGTTACAATTAATAATATTGCCTATTCAAATTGGATGTTTGAAGAATATACAGATTTAATGAATTAAATATTTATAATTGTAAAAATATAAATATAATAAAACAATTTAAAAAAATAAATAACATAAATTAGAACCCTATCTTTCTTACGGGTTTTTCAGGAAGTATCATAAGTTGGCGAATAGCGTCGAAAATAGCTTTTATTTCATCATCGTGTTTTTCTATTTTTTGTTCGAGCTGGGTTAATTTATGGGCAAGTTCTTTATTTGACGAGATTATTCCCCGCAGTTTAACAAATACCCTCATAATTGCAATATTTACCTGAACTGCCCTGTCGCTGTTAAGAATGCCCGATAGCATTGCTACGCCCTATTCGGTAAATGCCATGACATTTTTAGAGAACTTCAGCGAACTTTTGTCCGAGGATGTCACAATTTGTGATATCCTCATAATCTCTTCCCGCGATAAGGTAAACATGAAGTCGTCGGGAAATCTTTTAGCGTTTCTTTTGACTGCCTGATTTAAGACTCTCGTTTCCACGCCGTATAATTCAGCTAAATCCTTGTCAAGCATAACCTTTTTATTGCGGATTAAATAAATTTTATTTTCTATAAGCTCTACTGAAATAATTGAATCAGGCACGGTTCATCCTCCTTTAATTAAATAAATTCTCAATAAGATTATAGCAAATCGATTTTATTTTTGTAACCTTTTTCTGGGTAGTTTTATTTCCATAAAAGCATTGGAAATTAGAATATACCAGTCATATTTTTGTTAAAGAAATGTCGTAGGGACAACTATGCCTGTTAAGGAAATTTTCGCCGAAGGGGCTTATTTACTGCGGTTTTAAGTAGTGCATCCAGCAGGATGAACTTCCCTTTGGGAAGTTTTAAACCGTACGAACCTGCGACCCACAGCTTAGAAGGCTGGAAACCTAACTATAAGTTATTAAATTTATTAATTAATTTATCAAGTATTAAAGTTGGGTGGTAGTAATATGTAGTAAACAGTAATCTTTTTATTTTTTCTATTTTATTGAACACATCCAAAAAAAGCTATATAATTAACATATAACATATTTTATTAATAATATCATTAAATCAGGGAAAGGACAAAATAAAAATAATGGCAAGCGAAACTCTGAATACGAAAGATGAGATACTCGGTATATTAAAAAATCATAAGGCTGAGTTTTATGAAAAATACGGCATTACCGATATCGGCCTTTTCGGCTCTGTCGTGAGAGGGGAAAATAACGAAAATAGTGATATAGACATATTATACGAATATAACCCCGATACGCATAAATTAACATTATTCAAGCTTGAGGATTTTAGGCTTTATTTAGAAAGCCTGTTGGGACGGAAGGTTGATATTGCAAATAAAAAAAGATTGAAACCTTATATCGGCAGGCATATATTGGAAGAGGTAACATATATTTGAAAAATAAGGATATTCGCGATTATTTAAACGATATTATCGGCGCCGCGGTAAAAATACAGGAATTTACGCAAGGGATTACTTCTTATAATGAATTTATTAGAAATGATATGTTATTGTCCGCCGTTATAAGGAAATTTGAAATCATCGGCGAAGCAATAAAAAAGGTTCCTATTGATATCCGTGAAAAATATAATAATATTTCATGGAAGAATATAGCCGGCGCAAGAGATAGGTTGATTCATGGTTATGACGATATAGATTATGAAATTTTATGGGATACCGTTATAAATGATATTCCGCGATTAAAGAGCGATATAGAAAAAATAATAAAAGAGTTATAATAAAATTAATTACCCTTTCAAATAACAATCTGCACAAATTCACAAATTTTGTATATACAATTACAAATAGACACCTTTTTCTTTTGTCTACCTAATTTCTAACAACAAACGAAAGGGAGCCTAAAACAGATTTTAAGGACAAAGGACAATTTTATATCTAAAGTTAAATTGAAGAGTTTTGAAGTTTTAAGATTCCCTTTATTTATCCAAAATAATATCGTTAAAATGTTCTTCGAACTCTTTGGACCTGACTTCGGTTGTCATTTTATAGCGTTTGCCTTTGTCTTCCCAGTCGGCTTCAACCCCGTATGCGGTTTTAATAAATCCGACCGCCCTTACCGCATCTGCAAGAGCCTCTTTGTCGTCTGAACCGTAAATTTTAACTGGATTGCCTATTGCAACCGTTTGAGGCGGGACAAGAAAACCTTCGGGAATTACGGTATTGGCATGGACGAAAGCGGAAACCGCAACTACGGCTCCGGAACAAACCACAGAGCCGTGTAGGATAGTAGCCCCCGTTGCGATGAACGAATAGGATTCGATGGCGCATCCGAGAAGCGTAGCGTGCGGTCCTACATTAACGTTATTTCCGATTATAACGGGGTAATATTTATCAGGCAAGGCCGTTGCCCTTATAACGGCATTTTCGCAAACTATAACGCATTCGCCTATTTTCACATGTGAACCCTCGGAATCTAATATCGCCCCATACATTATGCGGGAATTTTTCATTATGTCAACATTTCCGCAAACTACCGCTGTGGGAGCGACAAAGACGGAGGGGTCTATTTTAGGTTCAAAACCACGATGCTTGATTATCATTATTAAATGTTTTCTTATGTTAATTTAAGTAGGTAAAAATTAAAATTCTTTTTTATTTTAAACCATTTTTTGCGGCAAATCAATTTTTTAAAGCACTGCCTGAAACAATAATTGAACGTATCCCAAAAAAGCAGTATAATATTAATAAATTAAATGATATATTTATCAATTAAGTTAATTTATTAGAACTAAAAAATTTATAATACCACAATATTAAGAGACATTAAAGATGCGAAATTCGGAATTTGAAGCGGAAATAAAAAACGGCGTAATTAATCTGCCCAAGAAGTATCTTAACGCAAAAAAAGCTAAAGTGATAATACTGGATAGCGATTATAGAAACGATAAAGATTTTATTTTCAGGACTGTAAACAACCCCGTCCATCTTAATAGCGGCGTATCTTTTTTATCCAGGGACGAAGCCAATGAAAGATAACATCTTTCTTGATTCTAATATATTTCTCTACGGTTTTTCGGACATAGATTTTAAAAAGCATGAAATTGCAAAAGATATTTTATTAACAGATGATTTCGCCGTCAGCACGCAAGTAATCAATGAGGTCAGCAATAACATGCTTAAAAAACTTGGATTTGGGGAACACGACGTAATCTAGTTTGTCAATAGCTGTTATAAAAGGTATTCAGTAGTTAATTTTTCCAAGGATGTATTTCTTGCCGCTTCGACGATTAGGGCGAAATACCGCTATTCTTACTGGGATAGCATGGTAATAGCTTCCGCATTAGAAAATAACTGCGATATTTTGTATTCCGAAGATTTACATTCGGGACAGGAAATAGAAAAAAGATTAAAAATCATTAATCCCTTTAAATAAATATATTTTATTTTTCGATAGTGTAAAATAAACTGTGTAAATCCCTCCCAGGTTGTTATAAAATTTTATTCAAATTTCGCAGGAGTAGCGGTATTTTGTTTTATTGATAACAAGCCCAGCCCAATAGGTTTTACCTCTTAAATATATCCGCGTTTTTTGGAGTCAAAAATGTGCGCGTTTTTGTGTCTAAAATTTCATAATTTTTAGTAAATTTTATCATTCTTTGGGATAATGTCAAAGATATGATAGTGCTTAGAAGTGCTTATTTACTGCGGTTTTAAATGGTGCGTCCAGCAGGATTCGAACCTGCGACCCACAGCTTAGAAGGCTGTTGCTCTATCCAACTGAGCTATGAACGCATAAGGAAATAAGTGTGCTTGTTTAAATAATATCATTTATCCGGAATCCTGTCAAATCTACCGCCCTTTACCTAATTATTTAATTTCCATGCGGCATTATCTTGATATTCTTAAGGTAAAAATCAATAAATCTTTTTAAAATAAAGGCTTAAAGGCTTTTTGTAACATTATTTTAACAAAAATTTAATACAGGCGAAACAAAACCGTCATAATATCGAAACATTAAAAAAATATAATTGAATTATGTTAAAAACAAAAAATATAAAAAAATCATAAAAATTAATTTAATTATAAAAACAAAAATTTTATGAAAAATAAATATTTATTATTTTTATTATTTGTAACCCAGCCCCTTTTTTTAACTATAAATTGCGCTTTCGGCATCGGCAATACGGCATATGGCAATAAAAGCGAAAATCTAAACATTTTGCTTAAAAAATATAATATTAATCTTTCAAAACCCGAAATTATGCCGATAAATAGTAAAAAAATCTTCAAAAACAAAAGAAAAATAAAACGGCAAAATCATATAAACCATATATCCACTGATATAAAAAATATAAATAAAGATTTTATTTCCGATTTCCTTAAGCAGAAGGTTTCACTGGCGGGCGATGGAAGCGTAAAATCCGCTTTAATGCTTTTATCCCGGGAAATAGGCGTGCCGATAATTCTTCATCGCGGTTTCCCAAAAAAATTAAGTAATGATGCCTATTATAAAAACGTCCCTTTATATAAGGTTTTGTATGGGCTCGTAATATCTAACGGTTTTAAATATACCTTCAAAAACGGCGTGATTTCCGTTTACGCGGTGGAAGAAAAAACATTTCACATTCCCGTGCCGGATCTTTTATCTTCTTTTTCTTCTACCGTCGGAATGGTCGGTATGAACAGTCAAAATAATAACATAAATAATTCGAATACAGGTAAATTAGGCAGCGGCCAAAGCGCCGGAAATGGCTCGGGGGCGGCGGCGCCAGTAAATTCTGGCAGCTTTGCAAATCAAAATATAAATGTTCCTTCCAATCCGTCAGGTTCTTTATCCTTGACGCTTTCCGAATCGGACAGCCTGTACGGCATTATTTCAAAAAATATAAAGGAAATGCTCACAAAAAAGGGGAAATATTTTATCAATCGAAAAGACGGTTTAATATGGGTTAAGGATAGGGTTTCCAATGTCGCTTCAATTTCTAAATATATTAAAGCCGTTAATAAATTTCTTTCTAAACAGGTTTTCTTAAAGGTAGAGGTAATAGACGTAAGTCTAAGCAAGGGGTTCCAAACAGGGATAAACTGGAATTTGCTGTTTAATCAGGCTTTTAAGGCAAATGCCTTCGGGGTAAATACCGTTTCCGTTTCGGCGCAGCTTGCTTCTGGAGATAATATTAATAATGCGCCTTACATAGGATTTACAGGCTCCGGAAATAGCGGCGCTATTTTAAATGCGCTGAAAACACAAGGAACGGTTAATGTTATCTCGCAGCCGAGGCTTGTGTTAATGGACGGACAAACAAGGCTTATATCTTCGGGGACTATTACGCCCTATATCTCAAGTATTCAAACAATGGCTTTAAGCCTGTCCCAAACCGAGACTTACCCCGTTATATCTCAAGCGCAAACAGGGCTTTCTATTTCGTTTACACCCCATATTAACTTTAAAAAAGGCTCTGTTTCCGTTACATTAAGTTTAATAGATAATTCCATAACCGGTTATCAGTCTTTTTCCATTAGCGGCGAAAGTTTTAGCAATCCGGTAATAGAGTCAAAAAGCTTTTCGGACACCGTTAATGTAAAATCAGGCTCGACAATACTTGTGGGCGGCATATTAACCACGGATAAGTCAAAAAATACTTACGGAATTCCTTTGTTATCCAAAATTCCCTTAATCGGCAATTTATTTAAGTCTGTCAATAATACAAGTCAAAAAGAGGATTTGCTTATTATGTTGACGCCTGAAATAACCTCATGAGGCCGTGAGACTATTATGAAAATCGGGGAATATTTAATATCGAAGGGAAAACTGACGGAAGCGCAGATGGAAGACGCTCTTTTTGTTCAGTCTATCAGCGAAAAGAGGCTGGGGGACATATTAATCGAAAACGGGTATGTGAACGACACGGATGTTGCAATTTATCTGGCTCAGGATTCTGGCAGGGAGTATTTCGGCGAATTAAACAGCGAAGCCGTAAACAAAAGCGAAAGCGAGAAATTAGGTTTTAATTTTCTTTATGACAACCCTGCGATAATCATTGAAAAAGACGGCGCAAACTATATAGTTTGCGGTGGAATTACGGGAAACATATCCGAGAGGACGGCGTTAGATAAAAATTTAAACGGATTTAAAATAGGAATATCGACAAAAAAGAAGATTTACGAAGCTCTGAACAAGACTTTTATAAATAAGCCGGGTTCTTCCGAAAAGGAGGTTTTAAACGAGGCGCTGGAGGTTGCCTTATTAAAGGGCTCTCCCAATGTAAGGATTAAAAGGTCGGAGAACTTTTACCTGATAATTATAGATACGGATAACGGGCAGGAAACGATTAGAATTTTAAGTTTAGAATCGGGCCAAAGAATAATAAACATTATAGCGTCAAACTGTCAGCTCACATTAAAAAAGGGCGAAGGATTTGATGCCAAGTTTATATTTGTCTCAAGTGTTTATAAAGGCGTTAAGGCAAATATAAGAGTTGCTTTTTTACCCATTTCTTCGAAGTTAGACAGGGAATTAGCCCTTTTTGAAGCTGTCCTGAGAATCCACGGGCTTAACAAAGTCTTTGACTTAAGGTATATCGGGTTTTCGGATAATAAAGCCGAAACATTAAGGAAATCATACACTTATCCTAACGGTTTTATTATCTCTACCGGACCTACAGGCTCCGGTAAAACTACGACATTTTACGCAATGTTAAAACTTTTGGCTCAAAAGAAAAGGCCGATTTTAACAATAGAAGACCCCGTTGAAATAGAGCTTAAAGAACCAAATATAACCCAGATGAATATATCGGACGATTTTGGATATGCGGAAGCCGTTCGCATTATGTTGAGAAGTGAACCGCATATAATGATGATAGGTGAAATAAGGGATGAGATAACGGCAAAACATGCGTTAATTGCGGCGGAAACAGGGCATCTCGTTCTTGCCACCCTTCACACAAATTCTTCGCTCTCGGTGTTTAACAGGTTTAAATCTTTAAATGTCGATTTAATGCAGTTTTTTTCGCTTTTAAGAATAGTAACCGCTCAAAGGCTATATAGCCCGCTCTGCCCGGCTTGCAAAAAAAGCATTTCGGCAGATACGCTGCCTTCTTTATACAGGGCTGCACTGGAGGAAAATTTAAAATTTACACTGGAGAACCCGTCTTTAAAAGATTCGGATTTTATAAATTCGGGAAGGTTCACGGAACTTAATTCCGTATGCGTAAGGGGTGAAAGATATTGCGACGATTGCGGAGGAACCGGATATATAAAAAGAAGGCCGATGATTGAAATTGCGGAGTTTAACGATGCCGTGAAGGAAGAGATATATAACGATTTAAACATACTGCCTAATAACTCTAAATTAGAACAAATTTTAATAAATTTATCAAACTTCGAGCCTTTAAAGATTCAGGCTTTTCAATCTTTAATTAACGGTGAAATCGATCCGGCAACATATTTTAATTTATCAAGGTAATTGGTGCATGATAAGAAATTTTTTAGTCCGTTATTATACGCCGGAGGGCCGCAGCCTGATGCGAAACATTCAGGGGGAAGGGGCTCAAGAGGTTGGGGAAGGGCTTATGCAGGACGGCTATATGCCGCTCTTTATAATACCAAATATATTTCTGGATATATTCCGCCCTTTGCAAAATGCTGGAATGGGAGATAAAGAGCTTTCCGTATTTTTTATGGAACTTTACCAGTTGACGCAATCCGCCGGTTCCGTGGGTAAGGCTTTTAATTATATGAACAAAGAAGCTAAAAAGCCGGCGTATGACGGGAAACATGGATTAACGTACGGCTTTAAATGGCTTTACTATAACCACAGGCAGGCAAAATTAAAAAATAAGAAAAAGCTTGTCAAGGATTTCATATTCTTATTGGATAAAGGGCAATCAGTCAGAGAGATTTTTGCATTGAACCATTTTGAAGAAATCGTCCTGTCGTTAGTCGATTTGGCGGCTTCCACAGGCGATTACCCGCATATTTTTTTGAAAATTTCAGGGTTTTTCGAAACAAAAAATACTTACAAAAAAAGCATCATAAGCGCAATAGCTTATCCTGCGTTCCTTTTCTTTTTATTATTCGTAGCGTTTGCGGTATTTTTATATTATATAATTCCGACATTTGCCTCATTTTTCAGGCAATTTCCGCATGTGCCCTTATCCACGAAAGACACATTAAATCTGTTCGTTTATATAAAAAGCATATTTATCTATATAGCGCTATTTTTGGGAATAGCTGTCCTCTCCTTTTTGTCTAATTTATTCGGGGCAAAAACAAAATTAATATCTTTTATCATGGGTATTCCACAGGTAAGAAATATTTTTAATTACAACTATCTTAACTGGTTTTTTTATCAATTTTCTATAATGATTTCATCGGGGCTTACGATGGCCGCGATATTAAACTACTTCAGAAAAAATGCAAACGACCGGTATTTTAAACATAAATTCGATATAGCTTATGCCGGTTTAATGGAGGGTTTCACTTTGCATGAATCATTTAATAATGCCGATTTTTTAAACGAAGATGCGGTTGAATCGATAGAATATGCGGAAATTGGGGGATTTTTGCCCGATACTATAATGAGGCTATCTAAAGAATTTAAAGAAAAATCAAATTTTTCGATGAAATTATTTGCCAAAGGGTTATTCTTTCTATCTATGGTTTCAGTCGTAGCCTTTTTGCTGTTAATGTTTTTTGTATTATTTTTACCGCTTATTCAAGGAATGGTTAGTTTGCCGGGAAATTATCAATAAATTTTTAACTAAGGAGATACTGAATATGATTAAAAAATTAGAAAACAACGGCGGTTTTACCTTAATGGAGATTATAGTGGCGATGATTGTGGTCGGAATACTCTCCGCAGGCGGATTAATGGTTTATAACGGACTTATCGGGTCATCTAATGTTACAGCCACTATTCAGTCTATCTCGAAACTCGAATCGGCGGTGAATTCCTATATACAGGTAAATGGGGGAAGCATTATTCCGCCCACGGGGGTATCGCTTCCTTACGCAATGCAGGAAGATAATTTACTTCCGCCTTCGTGGACGGTGAACGGAAACAATGTGCTCCCGCCGAACCCGGGCTTTGTGGAATCTTTTTATATCGCAACAGGCGCAAACCCGGGACAGTATAATTATGTTATAGGAATAAGCGCTCCTCAAATGACCAATGCCCAAGCTCTCGATATTTGCAATTCTTTGGAAAACTCTATTTCGGGGGTTGATGCAAATGGAAATGCAAATTTTAATATAGGCAACGGGCAGACTTGTTTGAGCGATTTGTTCGGCAACGATGCCAATAATGCAAATAGTTCAATTTTTCAGGGAAATTTGACTTTCACATTTAATTAAAAAAATAAAAACTTAAAAGTTAATGTTTCAAAGAATAACTATGAACGTTTTTTCGCGCAGGCGTAAGCCGGGCAAATATTACCGTATATCAATTGTTATAGTCTTGATTTATTTATCCGCTTTTCCAAAATTATGTTATGGGCTTAGTAGCGGACAGATTTACGATAAAGAAGCCCAAAATATAGTAAACACGGCTGATTTGGTAATAAAGGCGGAGCATGCGCATTTGCAAAACACGGGAGGTTTTACCGGTTTAATAAATCTTGAACAAAATAGTCCGCCGTATCTAAGCCCAATGGCCGTTTATGCTTATAACAATGACGAATGTGTTAAAAAAATATTATTTTTAAATAATATTTATATCTGCGTGAGCCTTCAAAACGACACGCTAAATGTTTTTATGCCGGGCAATTTCGCCTCCTTCAACATAGTGGTTCAGGAAATCAGCAAAGGCATCACCGGAGAGGCGGGGCAAATCTCTTATTATAATGGTTTAGCCGATATTTCTTTTAATCTCAACAATAGTCCGCCTTCTTTTGCATCTAATCCCGATACTGCATCCACTGATGGTTCCGCGCTTGTCAGCCCGGACGCAAACGGCGGAATGAGTTATGTAAATACGGAAAATAAAAGTAGCTTTATAAATAAAGCAATGCAGGCTGTCATCGGTTTTTTTACAGCCATACTAAACCTTTTTTAATCTAAAGAGGGCGAATTTTATGCAGATTGTTAAAAATAATAAAGGGTTTTCGCTTATAGGGGTTCTTATTTCCATGGTTGCGCTTGCAATAATGGCAACCGCTGCGATACCCTCGCTTAAAGGAATGTTTTTTGACGCTCAGGCGAATAATGTTTCCATCTTAGCTAACAGTTTGATAAATGCGGAAAGCACTTATGTAAACAATAATAACCGGTTTAGCAGTATTGCGCAGCTTCAAACGGCGGGTTATTTGGCCAGCGGCCTGGGAATAAACTTTGTGGATAATAATCCTTCCACCGATTGCCTATATGGGAGTATAACGGCAAAGAACGACACCAAAATATGCCTCGGCGTTAATGATGCCTCCCAAAACGGAACTCCACGGGAAATAAGCTACACCCTGACAATAATGCCTGCCGTGACCGGCCTGCCCGCCGCTTATTATAATTATTATGCCGAAATCAGGCATAACATACCGGGAAGCGGGGTTATTAACGGGAACGAGATAGAATATGTGGATCCGATAGCCGTGAGTGATGCGGGCGGCGCTTACAATAGTTACATAGGGAAGAGTTTTTATATAACAGGAGCAATTTGCTATATTACCGAATCGGCTTATATAAATTCCGGCAGGGGGCACACATCCAGCAGGATATGGAACGGGGGCGGGCTGCAGTTATATTTCATAGTCGAGGCTGTATCAGGGAATAGCGCAATTCTGAGTTATGCCAATAACCCTGCTTCTTCATGTAATTTCAACTCAAATTATACTAATAATGCGGGGGATTCATATTCTTACAGTTCATGGGTTGGAGGGGCGTTTCAAAGTCCTTATCTGCCGCAGGTTTGGGGAACGGTAAAATATTCATATTGGGAGGGAGGCATGGACTATGTTCCCGTGGAGCCTCCCGGATATGAAATAGAGATACAGGCAAGTTCGTTACCGCATCTGATAAATTTAAATCAATTAAACACAGCCAATTAATTATCTATAAAGTATAAAGGAAAAAATAATAAATGAAAACTTTAATTTACATCGAAGAGTATGAAATTTATCAGGAATTTGACGGCAGACAATCAATCTTTTTAAACGGCAATCCATGCAAAGAGGAAAATGCCAAAGTTGCCGTAATATCCAAAAATATAAATTTTTCCGTAATTACCCCGGAAAACGGCAGGCAGGTTAAAAAATCAAGGTTTAATAAATATCTTAACGGATATTACAAAAACGAGTCTTATTTTGCGGCAGGCGGCAACGGCACAAAATTCGGAATTTATCATGCGCTTACCAAAAATATTAAAAAATACTATTCATTGTGCGCCGTGGATTTTGTCATTCCTTACGATTACTTGGTAATATTGTTTTTAAATAAAAAAATGAAGGTAGAGGATGGGACATCCTTGTTATTTATCGAGGCTGCCGCCGATCGGCAAAGCGAAGCGGGGAGCATTTATAAAGCCATGGCAATTTCAAACGGATTCAATATATTCCCCGTGATTAGTTTTAAAGAAGATATGTTTAATGAAAATTTAAACTTCCTGCAAACAAAACTTAACTCCAAAGGGATTAAAATAGGTAAAATTTTCACTAACAAAGGTAATGAAAAATTAAGCATTTTATTTCCGGAAGCGGAAGTCGTTAAGTTTGATACAAAAGAATTTTTTGATTTCTTTGGCAGCATCGAAAATTCAACCCCGCATTTTGAAAATCCGGATGTTAAATTTAAGAAATTGGATGCCAGGAAAAACAGGTTAAGAAATATGTATATTGCAGCGCTGATTCTTTTTATAGCCGTAATGCAATTGTGGATTATATTTTTAAATAATAATATACGCAACGAAAAGAAAAGAATAAATTTTTTGAATAACAATATCGCAAATCTTTCCCAAAAAATTGGGAAAGATAAGGAGAAACTCGCTTTTAATAAGCATTTTAGTTCTTTTCATATCGTTAATTATTTAAAATGGCTTATATCAGTATTTCCAAAAGACGCAAAAATCAAAAATATTATTTTAACCAAATCGAAAAACCATTATATGCTTTACGGGCATGGTTTTATTGAAGGCGGATACAAGAAATTCGTCGGAGATTATAATTTACTGATGCTTAACGGCAACGAGCCGCAACCGCATTTAAACCATGCGCCTGCCGTTAAAATTCTTCATATTTCTTATGACCTGGATAAATTTGACAAACCGAGCTTTAATTTTTACGAAAGTTTAAAATGAAAAATTTTAAAAACAAAAAACCGCTTGCAATATTTCTTCTATTTTTAGCGGCGATTTACCTTTTTTCTTTTATACTTGTACCTCTGATTCACAGATATTACAGCTTGAATACGATTTATGCGGGCAAAGTTAATGCGGTAAAATTGCTGAAAATTAAGCTGATTAATACAAAAAAGGTAAAGATTATAAAATTCAGGGCCGGCTGCCACAGGCTTTCGACAAATCTTTTAACCATATTATCTTATATAAATTATTTAAATAAACTCGGCTGGAATATTAATGTTAAAATCTCGCATAAAAGATTTAAACATATAAATTCCGGCAAAAATGTAATACAAAATGCGCCAAGGTTCAAGCTGGCGTTTGGCCATTCAAATTTTACCGGCGGTAATAAGTATGAGCAAAAAAACCGGGATAAAATAACTAAATCCGTAATGTCCAAAGGAATAACCGTTAGCTTAAATAAAGTTTCGAATGTGGGCGTCATATTTTCATTAATAAAAACATTCAGGGAATTTCCGGTGGAGATTAAAAAAATATCTATAAATACAAATAATACAAATAAAAATATTAGCGTCGTCATGAATCTGAAATTAATCAGTTTAAAAGGATTTTATAAAAAATAAATATGGGTGCAATTAAATATTTTGTAAAAATAGTTAAGTCGGCGGTATTTGTCCTTGCGGGTATTTTTTTATTTGTGCTGGTTTTAAATCTTATCGGAAATAGATTTATTACGGAACCTGCTCATAGAAGTAAAAGCAAAAAAGATTTGATTCATGGGATTTTTCGGGCGGGCAACATAACTGCTTCGGCTAAACCTTCAAAACCTGCCGGATTAAAAGACCTTTTTTACCTTCCCTCTAAATTTGATAAAAGATTTAATTCACCGTTTGTTTTTCCTGCTAAAAATAAACCGGTTAATTCTACCGGCGGTCAGGGTAATATTGATTTTAACAGATCAAATGCGAATCTGCCCGATTTTCTAAAAAATATAAAATTCAAGGGGTTCCGGAACAAAAAGAATTCGCATTTATCCGTGATATTTACAGCCGGTAAAATTGCATTAATTGAAATCGGCGGAAGAAGATATTATGTTCATTCCGGAGAAAATATAAAAGGCGCATTTATATTAAGAATTAATCTATCAGGCATTAGCTATTCCAGAAATGGAAAAATAAAAGTAAAGCATCTATGTTTCAATAATTTTTAAAAGTATAAACAACCATGGTGTTTACGGTGTTTTGAGCGCTATTGCCGTTTCCGTAAACCCTATGATTTGCAATTTGATTTTCAAATTCAAGCCTGAACTGAACATTCTTGAATATCTTCATGGCAGGCCTATATCCAAAAGTTAATGTCGAATCGAAATAATGATAAGCTATGCCGGGCGTGCTTGCCATTTCCCACATACCGTTAGGGTCAGAGACGCTGACTTCCCTTAAGGTTTGCGAAAATCTGCCTATGCTTAAGTTATTATAGTGATGAATATAAAAGGCTATGCCCGAGAAATGCGACTTATTAAAAGTCGAATCCGAAGTAGAAATTAAATAAGGCGGATAGTTATTTATAGAAGAATTAAACTGCTGGACATTTATATTGGAATCATAAACTATGGATTTATTTATTCCTCCGTTTAAACCGACTTCGTAATCCAATACCGCAGTCCAGTATTTCCAAAACGAATATTTAGCGTCTATAAAATTATAAAAAAATCTATCTAAATTATCCTGGTAAAGATTGTTATCGTGTATGATAAAATTTTCGGCTCCGTAAACAATACCTTCATGAAACTTCAAAAATTTAAACGGTTTATACGAAGCTATATATTCGAATGTCGGGTATCTATTTAAAGGAACCATGGCGTTATCGGTTAACGCAACACCGAAAACCATTTTTAACTGCCTTGTAAAGGGATACTTTAAAAATATTCCTGTAAGTTCTCCCGGTTCTATTGCCGTTATCGGCGAGTATGTATTTTCCCATAATCTTGATAAATTATAAGATTCAAAGCCTATAAGATAATTTTTTTCGCCTAAGTCGATTTTTAACCCGTTTCCGATTGGAATGCCAAAAGAAACATAAATTTGCCTAAACCCGTATAACGGCCTATTATATATCGGCTCCGTGTAATAAGAATAACTGCCTGTATAAGGTCCGACAGCCTGAATGTTTTCCCCCGTATCCAAGGATATTTTAAAACCGGCGCCGAATCTATTCCTGCCGTTCGAAAAAGGATTTTTTGACACGGTAATATCAATTTCATTGATTGTAGCGCCGTTTACCTTGTAATTATCGATATAGTTTCCGTTAAAATTGCCGAAAGGGTATGCTTCGTCCGCATAAGGCCCGGCAAAATTATAAGTGTAAGATGCGGCAAAAGTTCCGAACAGTTTTATTTGGGATAAAAAAGAATTATCCCGACTTGCGGCAAAAGTTTCTTTTTGCTTTAACGGGGTAAATTGCGCCCCCTGCGCCGTACTTAGTTTATAATAATTTTCGGCATTCGAAACCCCGGTAAAAATAAAAATATCGAGAAATAAAATGTAAATTATAATTAAGATTATCCGCATATAAAAATTTTTAATTAAGACAGGCTTGCAACCGTAAAAATTTGGAATTCTACTGTTTCAGGATATAATATAATTAAAGGGACTATTTATGCAATTATATTTTAAAAATTTAACGGTGTTTTAAATGTTTAAAAATAGACGGGAAGCAGGAGAAAAACTTGCAATCGCTTTAGAAAAATATAAAAACAAAGAGGATATAATCGTCCTTGCCCTTCCAAAAGGCGGAATAGAAGTTGCTTTTGAGGTTGCAAAATATTTGAACGCAAAATTCTCGCTTTTAATCGTAAGAAAACTGCCATTTCCCGATAACCCCGAAGCCGGTTTCGGAGCTATAGCGGAAGACGGCAGCATGTATATAAACAAACAATCATCATGGTATCTTTCGGAAAAAGAAATAAACGACATAATATTTTCTCAAAGTCAGGAAATTAAAAGAAGGATTTCTATTTTAAGAAAAGGGGAACCCTTGCCCAATCTTACTAATAAAACCGTTATTTTAATAGACGATGGAATTGCCGCCGGTTCAACAATGCGCGCAGCAATAATGCTATGCAAAAAACAGGGGGTAAAAAAGATTATAGTAGCCGCCCCCGTTGCGGGAAAAGATGTTGCCGGGCGGCTAAAGGAATTAGTGGACGAACTGGTAATACTTGAAATGCCATATAATTTTCGTGCCGTTGCGCAGGTTTATGGGGACTGGTATGATGTTTCCGACGAAGAGGCTTTAGAAATAATGGGCCGCCCGTAGCGCTTTTATTTATACGCTTGTTATACGCGTGCAAAGGCTGCCCAGGGGCTATTTTGTTATTACATGAAGATTCTAAAATTAATCTTGAAGAAAAAGTTTTCGGAGGTTTTTATGAAAAAATGGAATACTACTAAAGCCAAAGTAAAAAAACAACAGGCGGACGATTTAAGGGATCCTTATTTAAGCGCTATAGAATATAAAGATATGTCGGTTTGCAGCAAATGCCGCAGCATATACCACGACAAAAGATGGGTTGAAGATAAGGAATTGTATGATTCGCTTATGAAAGACCCTAAAAAAGTAGTATTTACCGTATGTCCGGCATGCAAAAAAATCGAGACCGAATATATGGAGGGGGTGGTTCAGCTTAAAGGCGATTTTTTGTTCGAGCATAAGGACGAGATTATCAGCCTTATAAAAAATACGGTTGAAAGAGCGGATTATATCAATCCTCTCGAAAAGATAGAAAATATAAATATAGACGAGAAAAATAAAACAATAGAAATTATTACTACGGACGATAAACTTGCGCAAAGAATCGGAAGAAATATCGAGAAAGCTTATAAGGGCAAGGTTGAATATTCCTTTTCAAAAGAAGACAGACTGACAAGGGTTTATTGGAAAAGGTGAAGCGCAAAGGCTTATTTTCAACATCAAAGCAGAGCCGGTCTGCTTTGATGTTGATTTTTATTTTCATTTTTGATATGATGTAAATGTCGAACAAAGAATACCTTAAGAATAAGGTATTCTTAAGGTAAATCCACCGGTAAGCTCGTTAATCTTCTTTGTTTATTAATTTATTAAATTCAATTTATACCTTTGGTTTTAATCTTTCTTGCCATGAATAAAAAAAGAAACAGCGACAAAGCTACTTTTTTGATTCTAATACCCGCTCTCTTAACGGTAATATTTTTGAGTTATCCAAACCCCTCTTTTGCTTTTAAAAATTTAAAAAAAAACTTCATTTTTTAGCAATTAACAATAAAAAGCCCCTTAATTTAGAATTAAAACAGCCTCTTAATACCCTTATAATAAATAAAAAAGATAATAAAAAACCTAAAAAGATTTTATCCTTAGAATGGTTAATTAAGAGTTCCCTTGGAAATTATAACCTGATGTCTTTAAGAAAGAAAGCCGATGCCTTAAAAGAAAACATCACAATAGACAAAAGCCTGCCTAATCCCAGAATTGCTTTCGGCTATAACGACTCCGACGGTTTTAATAATTTCATGATAGGAAATCATGAGTATCAGGGAAGCAAGGTAAGATTTACTTTTACCCAGCTTATACCGTTCCCGACTAAACTATTTTTAAAAAGTAAAATCGCAAAAATTTATTACGGATACAGTAAAGAAATTACAAAATCGGAGGCGGTTTCAACGGTTGCAAATGTTAAAAACTATTATTACAGGCTTGCGCAATTAGAAAATGACATTTCAATAATAAAAAGCGACTCTTCGCTGTTAAAGCTATTAGAAAAAAATACCGACGATAGTTACGCAATAGGAGAAGCTAAAGAAACCGATGTTATAAGAATCGAGTTAAAAATGATAGCCCTGAAAAACCAATTAATCAGCCTGAAAAAAGACAGGCTAAAAATATTATACGATCTGTCGAGGCTTTCGGGGATTAAACTGAACAAACTTAAAGGAACCGCTGTGCTTCCGCATATAGCAAAATTAAAAGCTAAAAAATTTAGAAATATTATTAAGACGGCTTTTAAGAATAATCCCTTACTCAAAGCTGCTAATTTTTTATATAAGAGGTCAAAATATGAGAAAAAATTAGCCGACCAGGGGCTATACCCAAATATTATTTTTCATGTAAAATATGGTTATAGATATGACATACAGCCGGCTTTAGGCGGTTCAATCGGGCTTGAAATCCCCTTATACTTTAATCAAAGGCAGTTTCCGGAAATGGATAAGGCTAAAAAGAATATGATTTCATCAATGTTTGCAAGAAACTGGGAGTATAGCGGGGTTGCCAGGGATATTATGGCATACGCAGTAAAAATTAAAAAATATTATAAACTTTACGAAACCGAAAAAAAGATTTATCTCCCCGAATCCTCGCTTCTTTTAAAATTATATATAAGCAGGTATATATTTGGAAAAACTTCCGCCTTTGAACTCCTTAATTCATTCAAAAAAATGGTAAAAGCGGAACTCCTATCCAATAGTTATGAGGTTAATTTCTTAATAAACAGAAGCGATTTATTGGCATCTTTGGGAAAAATAAGCCCCATTAATACTAATAATTATTAATAATAATATTGCGAAAAATGGAAAATTAAAATGAAAAAATTCTTTAACGCCGTTAAAAAGGCTGCTCTGAACAATAAGTTTTTTATTCCGGTTATTTTATTTATAGCGGTAGTAATATTTTTAATTATTTACAGGTTTTTTATCCTGCCGGTAAATTTTTACTACAATAAGGAATTATACAATCTGAGTAATTATAACATCAGGATAGGCGTAAGTAAAAAGATACGGCTATTAAGGCTTAGCCATATAAAAAAATTAAAACCCTATTTCCGAACAGTAAAAACCATAAAGGTATCTCCACGAATTAGGGCAAGGGGCAGGACCACATTTGCCACTCCGTTGGCAAGAACTATTTCATTGAAATTCGGCGGTTATATTTCTAAGATATACGCCGATAAAACCGGAATTAAAGTTCGCAAGGGAATGCCTTTATTTTCGCTATACAGCCCATCCTTAATCGACGCGGAAAACGATTATAACCTTGCATATAAAAATTATCAAAGACTTAAAAACACTTCATTTAAGTCGGAAGCCGAAACAATTTATTTATCCGCCGAAAAAAAACTTTTATTCTGGGGGATAAACAAAAAACAGCTTAAAAAGATAAAAAAAGATAAAAAATTTATTAAACATATATCTATATATTCCCCCATAAATGGAATAGTGGTTAAAAAATTCATTACTCAGGGCAGTTACATTAAGCCGAGCAAAAGACTTTACGAGCTTGCAAACATATCAAAACTCTGGATGAAAATATTTATAAATGTTCGCGATTTAAAATTTATCAATATAGGAAAGCAGGTTTCTTTAAGATTTGCGTATTATAAAAAAAGAATTTTTCACGGCACAATCTCATATGTTTACCCATATACCTATAAGAATGGAAAATTTATTAAAGTAAGAATATCTATAGCAAATACAAAACATGCATTAAAGATTAATTCTTACGGAGATGCGTACATAAAAATGCCTTTTACCGAGCGCTTGGTTGTGCCGGCCTCTTCCGTAGCGCATATAGGTTATAAAGATGTTGTGTTAATTTACGATAAAAATAAAAACGCGTTTAAAGCAAAAAGCATCCTTATAGGCGCAAGGGACGGCAATTATTATCCCGTCATAGAAGGCTTAAAACCGAAAGAAATCGTTCTTAAATTAAAAAATTTAAGCAAGACAAACATAAATGATTTAAGAAAAATAAATCATTATCTTATTTTATCTTCCGTAAAAATAAATTCTTTTAAGCCGCAGAAGTGAAATTTTTAGGCATATAAGGACTAAACGGCCATGGCTTTTCGCCGGTTAGTCCTTATATGCAAAACAGTGCAAGACGGTATTATATTATTAAACGTATCTTTTTAAAAGGGGTACTTTTATAAAGTCTAACACCACCATAAAAATTAATGTGAAAATTATCAGATATAAAATCATCATTAGCGGAACCGGCGCAATTAGCCATCCGTATATTGCCATTAGCGTAGCTAAAAGAAGTCCGCCGAATTCTGCTATTAAAAGTGGTTTCGACGGCATAGAGTGCCATAAAAACGATTTCTCGCGAACCAAAAATATATTGGCGTGACCAGAATAGACAAGCCCTAAGAATATAAAAGAATCCAACGCAGATTTCGATAAACCAAGCAGTTTCCAACCCCAAATATAGATGCCGAATATATACACAAGCCAGCCGATAGAAAATGCTAACGAAATTTCCATAAGTTCCTTTATATTCCATTTATTAGGTTTCTTCGAGTATCTGACATTATCCGTCGATAATGACATTGTTACAAAATCATTTGTAAAAATAAGCAAAAGAATTATAAGCGGCATGGCTTTGACATCAAAGTTTTTAATTCCAAATATTAATAGCCCAAGGGCTAAAAATAAGCCTACTTGTATGGTCTTTACTATCTTATTCGATATGTAAGAAAACAGCCTCTGATAAACGCGTCTTCCTGTTTCTACCGCGGCCAGCATACCTGAGAGCCCCGGACTAGTCAGAACAAGGCTTGCCGAAGCCTTTGCCACATCGGTAGCCGTCGATACCGCAATACCGACCTGAGCCTGTTTAAGAGCGGGAGCATCGTTTACACCGTCCCCCGTCATGCCTATAACCTCTTTTCCCCCTCTTTGCAAAGCCTGAACAAGATTATATTTATCTTCGGGAAAAATACCGGCATATACTTCGCAGTTCAATACTTCCGGCTTTAATTCGATTTTGCCTCCTTTTTTCAAAGCATTGTAATCGCAAACTTCTCCATTTATACCTAATTTTTCGCCTATGTGAATCGCCGTTGCCGAGTTATCGCCCGTAAGCATTTTGACATTGACATTAAGGTCTTTAAGCTTGGCTATAACTTCTTTAGAATCGGGGCGAACAGGATCGGATAGCGCCAGTAATCCATAAAATTTTGGGGTGGTTCCCTCTTCACCGCCCAGTACCGCTATAGTTCTTTCGCCTCTCTTTGCAAATTCTGCCGATTCTTTTTCCCAATCTATAGTCGGGTCAAATTCCTTTATGATTAACGGAGAACCTTTTATAGCCGCATAACTCTTTCCGTTTTCTTCGTATCTGGCTTCCGAACGCTTAGTGGCGGGATCAAACGGGATAAATTTGGTTTTCTTGGGGATGCTTACATTCAGTTCCTTGGTTTTATCTAAGATAACTTTATCTATAGCATCCATGGTGGATTCTTCCGATGCAATCGAAGCCATTTTTAATAAATCCTGTTCCGTAAAATTACCGTGAGGCCGAACTGTGGATAGCGTAAGTTCGTTAAGCGTCAATGTTCCGGTTTTATCGCTGCATAAAATCTCCATTGCGGCAGAATCTTGAACGGCGCTCAACCTGGTGGTGAGGACGCCTTCTTTTGACAGCGCCAAAGACCCGACGGCATTCGATAGGGTAAATGTCGGCGGAAGAGCAACCGGAACAGAGGCAATAAGTAATATCAGCGCAAAGGGCAGCATATCTTGCATCGGTATCCCGGTTATAGCCGCATATATAAGTATAGCTACCACAAGCACGCCGTCCATGACAAGAAGATATTTAATTATGGACATAATTAACATTTCTGCCTGGGACGGCACTTTGGCTAATTTTACAAGTTCGGTTGTTTTTCCGAAATAACTTTTGGCGCCGGTTGCCGTAACCGTGCCGCTCACTTCTCCTCTCCTGATTATAGAACCGGAATATATGGTATCCTTTACGCTCTTTTCTACAGGTAAGGATTCCCCCGTCAAAGCGGATTGGTCAACATCGACATGACCCTCTTCTATTTCCATATCGGCAGGAGCAAAATCTCCCATCCGCAGACGGACATAATCTCCCGGAACCAGCTCCCTTGCGGGCATCATAGTCCAGTTGCCGTTTCTTAAAACCCTTGCCATAACCTGTAGTTTCTTTTTTAAAAGCTCTACCGCGCCATGGGCTTTTTGCTCATGGAAAAAACCTAAGACTGCGTTAAATGTGAGTAGAAATGCAATAATCACGGCATTAAGAGTTTTTCCGAAAGCCCATTCCAACAAAAGCGCAGCCTCAAGCATCCATGCGATAGGCCCCCAAAACTTTTTTAAAAAAAGCAAAAAGGGATTGACATGCTCTTCGACAATCTCATTTGGACCGTACTGTTCCAAAAGCCTTTTTGCTTCTTCATTACTTAATCCCTTAGAAGAATTCTGGCTTGTTGACATAAATCGAACCTCCTTTAAAAATAAGTTTTATTATTAAATAAACTGCGGCGGATGATAAATATTATTAAATATAATATTGCCGCCTCTTTGACTTTAATCATAATTTTTAAATTATTGCAATAGTTTTTTAAAAAAATGTTTTATTTTGCATAAACCCGTTACAGCGATATCAAAAAAGGATTTACTTGAAATTTTCAGAAAAAGTGATATACCATAATTATAGAAACAAACAACGCACAATCACCATTAATCTATACGATGCAATAGCTTTAATGGCAAGCAATCGATATTATGCGCGGGATTAAGGGAAATTTTTGTTTAGAAATATTAATCTAACATTTTTAACAGGAGGAAAAACATTAAATGAAAATGAAAAAGGTATTTCTAATTTTAACATTTGCCCTTGGAATTATTGTGTTTTATTTTTCACCGGCTTATTCCGCTGCTATTAATAAGACGGGCATGAGTTTATTTGTTTCGGAAGGATGCATTACCTGCCATCGTATTAACGGCATCGGGGGAACCGCCGGCCCGAATCTTTCCAACATCGGCTCTAAAAGAAGCTTTACATGGATAAAAGAACAGATATCGCATCCTTCAAGACATTTTATGCTTGGAACCGGCTTTACTCAAAATAATAAGACCTATGTGGTTATGATGCCGAGTTTTCAACCAATCCCGCCTTCTAAGATTAATGCGCTGGCAGAATACCTTGAATCATTAAAAGGCGCAACAAAGCAACAAAAACTGACAGGAAAACAACTGTTTATTTCCGAGCATTGTATAGCGTGCCACACTATTAACGGTGCAGGAGGAACCGCCGGCCCGAATCTTTCCAACATCGGCTCTAAAAAAAGTCTTGCATGGATAAAAGAACAAATTATGTATCCTGCAGGCCATTATATTTCTCATCATAAAGTAAAAATAAGCGGTAAAATATATTATGTCATTATGCCTGCTCATCCAAGAATGTCACCTTTAAAAGTCAATAAAATAGCAAGCTATCTTAAATCTCTAAAGTAATAAGAAAAGGTGTTCGATTTATTTTATAAATACCCCGTCATTTTGCCTTAAGGCAAAATGAAACCCCTTTTAAAAAAGGGGAATTAAAAAATAAATCGGACGCCTTTTCTTGCCCTAAGCCCTGAGAAATTTAGTATTTCTGTAATTTAATGCCTCAAGAATGGAATCTTCGTCTAATTTATCTTTTCCCTCGATATCTGCGATAGTCCTTGCGACTTTCAGGGTTTTATGATAAGCCCTCGACGATATGTTTAATTTTTGGCAGATATTGTAATAAAAACTTAAGGTTGAATCCGGTATATTAATATATTTCTTGATACCGGAACTATTTAACGAGGAATTAAATCTAATATCCGTTCCTATATATCTTTTACCTTGAAATTTTCCAGTTCGTTCAATCCTTTCTTTTACTTCTTTAGAACTTTCGCCTGTTTTGTTATCCATAAGTTTTTCTAAATTAACGGAATATACCTCAATAAATATATCGAATCTATCGAGTATAGGCCCCGATAATTTATTATAAAACCTGTAAATTTCAGCGCTTGAACACCTGCATTCATGATTTTCGTCGCCGTAATAACCGCAGGGACATGGATTCATTGCGGCAATAAGCATAAAATCGCATGGAAAAAGGATAGAAAAACGGCTTCTCGACAGGTTAACCATTTTGTCCTCCAACGGCTGCCTGAGGGAGTCCAATGTTTTTTTACTTAACTCGGAAAACTCGTCTATAAATAAAACTCCGTTGTGGGCAAGGCTAATATCGCCGGGCGCCGGGTTAGCGCTTCCTCCTCCGATTAATCCTGCCGTTGTTATAGTATGATGAACCGAAATAAAAGGCCTTTTTGAAATAAGGATGCCCTCTTCTTTAAATTTTTTGTTTGAAAAACTGCGGATATTCGATGTCTCGATAGATTCCTCTAACGATATATCCGGCAATATTCCCGCTGCGCTTTTGGCGAGCATCGTTTTTCCGCTGCCTGGAGGCCCTATCATGAGAATATTATGATGGCCGGAAACCGCTACTTCAAGCGCTCTTTTGGCAAGTTCGTGCCCTTTTATATCCAAAAAATCGGGGCAGTCATTATTTTTATTTTCCCATGGTTCCCTTTGTTTTACATAAAAGTTAAAATATTCATGATTCGGCAAATAGTTTTCTTTAAAAACTGCTTGAATTAATTCTCCATCTTCTCCGCTTATGAATTTGCACACATCCATTAATGTGCCGAAGGACTTAAAATTAACCCCAAAAAATTCCGCGGTTTCTTTATTTTCATCCGGTATTATGATAGCTTTATTTAACTTTTTGGCTAATATCCCCAGGGCTATTACACCGTTAACCTTATTTAATCTTCCGTTTAAGGATAATTCTCCCGCAATAATATAGTCGTCAAGATTAATTTTGCATTTAAGCAGCTTAGCCGAAATTAAAATACCTATAGCAAACGGCAAGTCAAAGGTGGAGCCTGCCTTCCGCATATCGGCTGGCGCCAGATTTATGGTTATCTTTTTAACGGGATAATCAAAACCGGAGTTTTTAATTGCCGCCTTGACCCGGTCCTTTGCCTCCTTGGTAGAAGTGTCGGGAAGGCCTACAATCATAATACCGGGAATGCCTGTCGTTATAAATACTTCGACATCCACAGGGATAGCGTTAATACCTATAAATGTAGCGCTTTTTAGACGGGTAATCATAAAACAATACCTGATATAATAGTCGTTATTTTTAAATAAATATTATATCAACCTATTGTGAAGGTATTATGAAGGAAATGTTAAAAAGAGGTTAAACTTTTATTACGATTTAATGAAATTAAATCAAGGAGATAAATGCATACTACCTTTGCCTTTCTTGTCGGAAACAACTTAGCCTGCTTTTAATTTTCTTGCAGGGATGCGATTTTTAAACTATTATGTTTAAAAAAGTATGCAAAAAGGGTTTTTTCCGCAACTCCGCCTCCGGTGATTCTCCACACGGGTTTTTCTATAACAAGGGTCGATAAGGCAATTTTTTTGCCGTTACTTTCGCCGAATCCGGCAAACCATTGATATAACCCTTCAGGATTATTGCCCGAAATAGTTCCCGTTTTGCCTCCTGCAATAACGCCGGGAAGCATATATTGATTATAAGCATTATAAAAATCCGGACGGCCTATGCCGCTTGTAATAGTTTTAATCATCATTTGTTTTAAAATAAACGCGGTTTTTACCGTTATAGGATCGTCTAACACTTTAATTCCTCGATGGGTATATAAAGTATGCCCGTCCGGACCGATAATTTTTTCAATAATGTAAGGCTCTACCAGCTTGCCTCCGTTTATTATAGCAGCGGAAATTAAAGCGGCCTGAAGAGGAGTAACTTTCACATTTTCAAAGCCGGCGCCCGTAAGTTCTAATCGATAAAAGTTATTCGGAACATCCGCTCTGCTTTCTTGAAGATTTAAAATAAAAGGTATATTTTTATTGAAATAAAATTTATTAAAATAATTCATTAGCAATCTCTTTCCGACATAAAATCCTGCAACTTTGCCGAATGCCACATCGCAAGATTTTGCAAATGCCAGACTAAAAGATATTCTGTTTAATCCCGTGCTTATATTTTGTTTCCAGTAAGATTTATTGGTTCCGTAAATTCCGCCGTTATAGCAAATATTAAATCCGGGATAAAAGCCCTTTGATTCTATAGCTGCCGATGCCGTTATTATCTTGGTTAATGAACCCGGGGGGTAAGGGATAAGACCTGAAATCTCGTTCATCCTTTTTTTGTTACGCGAATAAGAAACTAAACCCAAAACCGCACCGGTATCGGGGTTTACGGCTGCCATAACTCCAAAAGGAACGGCATATTCCTTAAAAGTCTTTTCCGTCTCTTTTTGAATTACGGGTTTTATAGTATAAACAATGGTATAGCCGCCTATTTTTTGAATGTAGCGGCCGTCCTTAATTTCATTAAAGACGGGAGCATTATGTTTAAAATATGTTTTTAAAGATTTAATAGAAAAACCTGCGTCTAAAAAGGGGTTAAAATCCATTATGGCAGATTTTACCGCCCCGTCTTTATCTTTGATGGAATTAATCGGCCTTATTCCTGTCCCTTGAAACTGCTTGCTGCGGATTAGAATATACGATTTACCTAAGTAAAACATTCTAACCGAGCCGTAAGCTAATAAAATAACGAAAATTAAAAACCCGATTAATTTTATTGAAGATGCAAAATTATTTTTTTTCCTTTTTTGTCTGTTAAGTATTTTTTGATACGACTTCCAATCCTTTATTCTTTCCATTTATCACCCGTTACTTTTTCCGCCGACAACAATCTGTGGAATTCTGAGCGTGGGTTGCGCATCAGATACCGGAACACCCTGTCCGTCTTTACCGCATGTTCCAATGCCAAACCCCAAATCATTCCCTACCATATCTATATTTCTTAAAACTTCGGGTCCGTTTCCCATAAGGGTTGCCCCGCTGACGGCTTCACCCACAGCCCCGTTTTTTATGATATAACCCTCCATGACATCGAATACGAAATCGCCCGTAACGGTATTTACCTGTCCCCCGCCCATTTTTTTAACAAAAATGCCGTCCTCTACGCTCTTTATTATGTCTTCCGGCATGGATTTGCCGGGAGCAATAATAGTGTTGGACATTCTAACTATAGGGTGGTGTTCGTACGACTGCCTTCTGCCGTTTCCCGTGAGTTCATACCCATATTTAATATTGGATAACCTGTCGGACATATATTGTTTTAATATCCCATCTTCCACAAGCACATTTTTATTCGAGAATGTTCCCTCATCGTCAAATCTATAAAATCCTCGTTTTCCTGCCAAAGAAGAGTCGTCTATAACCGTTATTAACTTCGAAGCTACCTGTTCCCCAATTTTGTCCGAATAAACGCTTAAGCCATTTCCCGCAATATCGGCTTCCAACCCATGGCCTATAGCCTCATGTATCATTGTTCCGCCGGCCTCGCTCGATAATACCACGGGCATAGTTCCGGAAGGCGCAAAGGGGGCGTCAAGCTGGGTTATAGCCCTGTTTAAAGCCTTCTTAGCAATATCTTCCGGGTCAACATTATCAAAAAATTCAAAGCCGGTAAAGCCTCCCGCCACTTCATATCCAACTTCAGTTTTTTTGCCGTTAGATACGACAACATGCGCTAAAAAAGCCAAATTTTCTCTAAAATCTTTTACAAAATCCCCCAGCGAATTCACAATTATAACATCCTGTTTATAGTCGGAATAGGTGATATTTACCTGGACGGCTCTTTTATCAAAGTCCCATGCAAATTTTACGACAGGCTCTATTTTTTTTAGTTTTTCGGAGGTTGAGGTCTCTGCCACATCCTTTAGGATTTGAAAATGGGTTTTTGGCTTCTTCTCGTTAAAATTAAGCGCCGCAATCTTATAGGTACCGTTTCGGTCATAGTATGCCGCCTCTTTTAAACTTTTCCCGATTTGCATCAGATTTTTTTCATCCAGATTATTCGTGTAAGCGTAATATGTTTTTTTATTTGAAATAAGCCTGATGCCCGCCCCCTGGATTATTCCGCTAATTGCCTTTTCAAGTCTTTTCCCCTCGTTCGATAACAAAGTGGAGACTTTAGATTCTATAAATATATCTACAAAATCATCTTCATTATTCGATGCGTTTGCAAAAATTTTACTAAAATCCAAATTTGTTATATCCATTTTGCCCTCAATGATTACACTTATTATTTTTTTTATTTATAACTTCATAAATTTTAACATAAGATTGTTTATTTATAAAGATTTTTATATAATTTATACATTGCCAATTAAAACTAAAATTAAAACCTTAATTTTCGATGAATGATACCACGCTCTTTATAAATCTAAAAAACTTAGAAAATAATATCAATCAAATAAAATCCCTTAAATTAGCTAAAAATAAAACTATAATCGCTATTTTAAAATCCGATGCTTACGGTCATGGAATCCTCCCTATAGCCGACACCCTCATGAATAACGGCGTGAACTTTTTTGGAATCGTTAAAATGAGCGAGGCAATCTCCCTTCACAAAAAACATCCCGGGGCAAAACTTTTAATGCTCATGGGCGTCTCCGAAAGCGACATAAAGGAAGCCTTAAAGATGAATTTAAGCATTGCCGCCTTTAGTTTAGATTACATTAAATTTCTTTTAAATAAAGCAAAGGAACTTAAGCCGCCGCTCCCTTTGAACCTGCATATAAAATATGATTCGGGAATGAATAGATTAGGATTAAACGATGTCGAAATAAAAAAAGCAATAGAAATTATAAAAAAAAACAAAAATTTATTAAATATCGAGGGAATTTTCAGCCATTTGTCATCTGCCGGAAACGACTTAGAATATACGAATTTTCAGCTTAAAAACTATAAAAAGATATTGTCCGAATTTAAAAGCGGGGGTATTATACCTCAATTTACACATATAAGCGCAAGCTCTTCGCTCGCGAATAATAAAATAGAACAGGATTTTTCTAATGCGATAAGACCGGGAATATCGCTTTACGGCATAAATCCAAATCCGGATAATTATAAAAATCTAAATCTTAAGCCATTGATGGCTTTAAAATCATCTATTATTCAAATAAAAAAAATAAAAAGGGGCTCGTTTATATCCTACAACAATACATTTAAGGCGCCTTATGATATGCTCGCCGCTATTATACCCGCAGGTTATGATAACGGTATCCCAAGGCTTTTATCTAATAGCGGCAGATTTTTGATTATGGATAATTTCTCAAATATTGTGGGAATAGTAACTATGAATATGACAATAGTCGATATTACAAAAATAGAAGGGGTAAATGTGGGAGGCGAAGTGATAATTGCGGGGGAAAGCCTTACAAAACGGATTGGCATAGAGGAAATTGCCTTAAAAGCCCAAACCATCCCTTATGAAATATGCCTTAACTTAGGGAAATCAAATCAAAAAACTTATATTTATTAAATAAAAAAAGCCCACTGGAAAGTGGGCTTAATTGCCAAAAAAATATCGGCAGAAATTTAACTCAAACCGCATTGACCTCTTTCACGCCCGGCACGCGTTCCTTCAGCAGGCGTTCGATGCCGCCCTTAAGCGTCATTATAGAACCCATGCAACCGGCGCAGGCGCCTTTAAGTCTAACATTAACGGTTCCGTCGTCTAAAATGTTCACCAACTCCACATCACCTCCGTCAAATTGTAAAGACGGTCTGATTTCATCTAAAACTTTCGTTACTTGAACTTTATCTAAAGCCATTATTAAGTCCTCCTTTTATTTTACCTGTTTTGTCTCATCTTCTCTATAAACAATACTATATAAATAGTATCATCAAATATATTTAATGTCAAGGATTTCAAACTCTTTAACCCCCTTAGGAACATTTATGGTTACCTCATCTCCCACGCATTTGCCTATTAATGCTTTAGCGATAGGGGAACTTATGGAAATTTTACATTCTTTTATATTTGATTCGAGGTCCCCGACTATCTGATACTCTACCTCGCAATCCGCGTTTAAATCCAGCAGTTTTACAAATGCGCCAAACACGACCTTTTCTTCGCAAATTTTAGAGATATCTATTACCTGAGCCCTTGCTATCTTATCCTCGAGCTCCATAATCTTACCCTCAAGAAAGCTCTGTCTTTCTTTTGCGGCGTGATACTCCGCATTCTCGGATAAATCCCCGTGAGCCCTTGCCTCTTCGATTGCTTTGATATTTGCAGGTCTTTCGACGGATTTTAACCTCTTTAATTCTTTAACCATACTGCTGTAACCTTCTTTTGTAATAGGAAAAGATTTTTCTGTCCCTGCCAATAAAACTCACCCCCTTATACTCCTTTATAGTAATCCTGCAATGCCTTAACCGATATATTATGCTCCTTCAACGCCTTTATTGCCATGCATGCGGCGGTAGCACCCCTGATTGTCGTATAATAAGGCAAAGAAAATTCAATGGCGCTTCTTCTTATTATATATGAATCCTCTAAGGATTTCATCCCCCTCGGCGTGTTAAAAATCATTGAAATTTCCTTGTTTTTAAGGGCGTCTATTATGTGCGGCCTGCCTTCTTTTACCTTATTTATCTTTTGATTTTTAATGTTTAATCCGTTTAAATACTCCGATGTTCCCTTTGTGGCGAGTATATGGAAACCCATATCTATTAAAGGTTTGCAAATACCGCTTAAATATTTTTTGTCCTCGTCTTTAACGCTTATCAAAACCGCGCCAGATAATGGAAGGTTTTGGCCGGCTGCTATCTGCGATTTGGCATAAGCCATTCCGAAATTTACATCTATTCCCATTACCTCGCCCGTCGAACGCATTTCCGGTCCAAGCATAGGATCGACATTAGAAAATTTCGAAAACGGAAAAACGGCTTCCTTCACGCAATAATAATCGATATTAAACGACCTTCCAAGTTTGAAAGAATCAAGCTCTTCTCCCAGAAGAATCTTTGTCGCAAGCTTGGCAATGGGAACGCCGGTCGCCTTGCCTACAAACGGCACGGTTCTCGATGCCCGCGGATTAACTTCTATAACATATATATCGTTATTTTTAACGGCATATTGAATATTGATAAGTCCCTTAACTTTAAACTCAAGACAAATCGTTACGGTTATTTCTTCTATCCTGGAGGTAATATCCCTGTCTAAAGAAAATACCGGCATCGAACATGCGCTGTCCCCGGAATGAACGCCCGCTTCTTCTATATGCTCCATTATTCCCGCTATATAAACGGACTTGGAGTCGCTTAATGCGTCAACATCTACCTCGATGGCATCTTCTAAAAATTTATCTATCAGGATAGGAAAAGAAATATCCTGCTTGGATATCTTTTCGATATATTGCCGTAAATTATTTTCATTATGGATAATTTCCATTGCCCTTCCACCCAGGACATAAGAAGGCCTCAGTAAAACAGGAAAACCGATCCGGGTAGAATTATTATAAACCTCTTCATCGTTAAACGCCATTGAACTATTTGGCTGCAGGAGATTTAATTTTTCGATCACCCTTTTGAACTTTTCCCGATCCTCGGCGGTGTCAATGTCTTTAAAAGATGTCCCCAGTATTTTAATGCCGCTTGAATCAAATTCTTTTGCCAGCTTAAGCGGCGTTTGACCGCCAAATTGCAATATAATAGGCGGGCGGTCCTCGATATTTTCGATGCTCATAACATCTTCGGAAGTTAACGGTTCAAAATATAATCTGGACGAGGTATCATAATCGGTAGAAACAGTTTCAGGGTTACAGTTGACCATTATCGAAGAATAACCGTTTTCTTTTAAAGCTAAGGCGCAGTGAACGCAGCAATAGTCAAATTCTATTCCCTGCCCGATCCTATTCGGACCGCTGCCAAGAATAACTATTTTATTGTTTTCTAACGGTTTAACCTCGTTAAATTTATCATAAGATGAATACATATAAGGTGTGGCGGCTTCAAATTCGGCGGCGCAGGTATCGACCTTCTTATAAACCCTTAATATATTATTCTTTTTGCAAATGTCCGCTATATACCTCTCAGTTTCTTTAATTAATGCGATTGCCCTTTCGTCTTTTTTTAAATAATCTTCGGGGGCAATATGTTTTCCGTCTCTACATCTTGCGGTCAGCTTTGCAATAACCCAATTAGAAAAATCAAATTCTTTAGCTTCCCTTAAGAGCGGAATATTCCCTTCCAAATCCTGAATGGAAAATAGTTTTTTTTCA
This sequence comes from Deltaproteobacteria bacterium, assembly GCA_023489335.1. GTDB lineage: Bacteria > SZUA-79 > SZUA-79 > Acidulodesulfobacterales > Acidulodesulfobacteraceae > Acidulodesulfobacterium. Next base: position 101,907 of record JAMDCP010000007.1, read on the forward strand.
AGTTCTATGATGAGTTTAATTTGATTTAAAAACCACTTATCGATTTTGGACAATTCATTAATCTCGTCAACCGTAAGATTTATCCTTAGGGCATCAGCTATTAAAAACAGCCTCCTATAATCGTTATTTTTTATCAGCGACCTTATTTCTTCTTTAATTATAGGGATATCTTGTTCGCTTCTGCTCCCTTCGTAAGATAAATCCAATCCGTAAAGGGATTCAATCCCGTGATTCCCGTTTTCTAACGACCTGGCGGCCTTTTGAATCGAACCAATAAATGTTCTGCCTATTGCCATAACTTCACCGACCGATTTCATATGGGTTGTCAAGGTATTATCGGTTTGAGGAAATTTTTCGAATGTAAAACGGGGTATTTTCGTAACGACATAATCTATCGACGGCTCAAAACATGCAAGTGTTTTTTTAGTAATATCGTTCGTAATTTCATCTAAAGTATAACCGACCGCCAACTTTGCGGCAATCTTGGCTATTGCGAACCCGGTCGCCTTCGAGGCTAAACTCGAGCTTCTCGAAACCCTGGGATTCATCTCGATAACATATACCTTATCGGAATTAGGGTCTAAAGCAAATTGAATATTAGAGCCTCCGGTTTCGACTCCTATCTCGTTCATTATCTTAATGGAATAGTCGCGAAGTTTCTGTAAATCTTTATCGTTCAAGGTTTGAACGGGCGCAACGGTGATAGAGTCTCCCGTATGAATCCCCATAGGGTCAAAGTTTTCGATAGAGCATATTATTATAGTATTTCGATTTTTATCCGTCATTACCTCAAGCTCGACCTCTTTGAATCCTATAGCGGATTTTTCGATTAATATCTCGTTAATCGGGCTTGCATTTATACCGTTTGAGGCAAACTCCGCAAATTCTTCGATATTATATGCTATGCCTCCCCCTGTGCCGCCCAGCGTAAAAGAAGGCCTTATAATTACGGGAAAACCGATGCTCTTTTGAACCTCGTAAGCCTCATCCATATTGGTGGCAAAACCGCCCTGCAAAACCGGAATACCTATCTTTTCCATACTTTTTTTAAAATATTCCCTATCCTCGGCTTTTTTAATTGCGTCAATATTTGCGCCTAAAATTTTTAATCCGTATTTTTGTAAAACTCCGTTTTCGTGAAGTTCCAAGGTTAGATTAAGGGCGGTCTGCCCGCCAAGCGTCGGCAATATGCTATCCGGCTTTTCCTTTTCTATGATTTTTGTAATAAATTCCTTTGTTAATGGTTCAATGTAAGTTTTACTCGCATAACCGGGGTCTGTCATAATAGTAGCGGGATTAGAATTTACAAGTATGACCTCATAGCCTTCCTCGGCTAAGGCTTTTGCCCCCTGTGTACCCGAATAATCAAACTCGGCCGCCTGCCCTATTACGATAGGACCGGAGCCTACTATTAGAATTCTTTTAATATCGGTTCTTTTAGGCATAATTTTATTAAATGGTTAATTTTTGATTAAAATATTAAAGAATTATCTTCCTGAAAATATCCCGTTAAATTTGCATTTGCCAGGTCTGAAATGGCTTCCGCATATTCCACTGCGGTTATTTTTCGATTGATTTTAGAATCATACCGGGCTTTATATGCGGGAAAATATTGGCTCATAAGGCTTACAGGAACATTTTCGCCAAGCTCGCCCGCGATAAATTTAAAAGAATCTTTATGTCCGCTTATTCCTTCCGGTAAAACGAGGTGCCTGACCATAAGACCAGAAACGGCAACCCCTTGAGCATCCGCAACAAGTTCTTTAACCTGGTTATACATAATCTTTAAAGCCGCTCTATTAATTTCGACATAATCTTTTATTCCCGAATACCTTAAAGCATCCTCATTACTTGAATACTTAATATCGGGAAGATATATGCCTACAATTTTATCTAATAAGTTAAGCGTTGTTTCCGATTCATAACCCGAACTGTTATAAACAATCGGTATGGAAAGCCCTTCTTGTTTTGCCAAAAATATGGATTCCGCAACGAACGGCATATAATGCGAAGATGAAACTAAATTAATGTTGCAGGCGCCCTTTTCCTGAAGTTTAAGCATACCCGCTGCAAGCTCCGCGGCATCATATAAATTGCCTGCGCAATATCTGCTAATCGGATAATTCTGGCAAAATTTGCATTTAAGCGGACATCCGCTAAAAAAAATTGTCCCTGAACCGGTTTTCCCCGATATAGGCGGTTCCTCGCCAAAATGAAGGTTTATGCTTGCGATTCTTAATTTACCCTCTGCGCCGCACAGGCCTTTTTCACCGCTTAATCTTTTGGCTTTACATTTTCTCGGGCAAAGCCCGCACTCGCGGGCCAACTCGTAAAGCCCGTCAATTTTGGACAAAAACTCTTTGTTCGAAAGGCTTAAATATGACGGTAAATGTTTTGATTTCATTTATTAAAAATATAAACTAAGCCTTAAAAATTCTTTTTTTATTATTCAAGCATAGCTCTTTAAATTCGGAAAAAAGATACCTTGAATCTCTGGGCCCCGGCGAGCTCTCGGGGTGGTATTGGACCGAAAATGCTTTTAATCCGGCATTTTTAAGACCTTCTACGGTATTATCGTTAAGGCTTATATGGGTTAATTCGGTATTCTTTGATATACGGCCGCCGACAGAAGACAAATCGACGCAAAAGCCATGATTTTGGGAGGTTATTTCTATCTTTGAGGTTTTAAGGTTTTTAACCGGATGGTTTATTCCGTGATGGCCAAATTTAAGCTTGTATGTATTAAAACCTAAAGACAAAGCCAATAACTGGTGTCCCAAACATATTCCAAAAATCGGTTTTTCACCAATCAGGCTTTTTATGGTTTCGGTTTCTTCTTTCATAGTTTTAGGGTCTCCAGGCCCGTTGGACAAAAGAATTCCGTCAGGGTCGGTTTTAAGTATCTCCTGTTTGGAAAAATTATGCGGAACAACGGTTACGCAGGCATTTAAATCATTAAGGCATCGTATCGTGTTATACTTAACGCCGTAATCGATAATAGTTACATTAAACTCGGGGGACTTAACCCTTTTCTCGTAAACCTCGCCCGTAGAAACATTTTTGACAAGATTTAAGCCTTCCATTTTGGGCAAACAGGTTAGCTTGCTTTTTATATATGTAATTCCCGATTCCTTTGGGGCGATATACGCATTAATCGAACCTTCATTTCTTAAATCTATAGTTAAATATCTCGTGTCAATCCCTGAAATTACGGGAAAACCATAAGCATTAACAAATTCGGATAAACTTTTTGAAGCGCTAAAATGGGAAAACATCCGGACATAGTTTTTTGTTACAAGTCCCGATATCCATACCCTTTCCGATTCAAAATCCGTATCGTTTATCCCGTAATTACCGATCATCGGGTATGTCATAAGAACAATCTGTCCGTTATAAGAAGGGTCCGTAATTAATTCCTGGTAACCGTTCATGGCCGTATTAAAAACGATTTCGCCGCCTGATTCTATCGCCTTTCCCTCGTAATAACCCTCGTAATATTTCCCGTTATCAAGCAGAAGCAGCGCTTTTTCTTTGCTTAGATTGCCCATATTTATAATTTGGAATAATTAATTTGCCTTAATTAAATTGGCATTAACAACAATATATAATGGAAGCCCGACAAAATCCATATCGATAAAAGGAGAATTTTTACTTAACGATTTAATCCTATCCTTTGTAAACACCCACTTTTTATTAATATCCACAATCGTGATATCCCCGGCAAACCCATTTTTTATGCCCCCTCTGTTGCCAAGATTTAAAATATTTGCCGGATTTAAAGACATAAGCATAGCTATATCCGTTAGCGTCAGCCTTTTTTCTCTATATAACTTTAGCGTTAAAGGGAGCGATGTTTGAAGCCCTATAATTCCAAACGGTGCATCGTCCAATGTCGTATCCTTTTCGTCTTCGCTATGCGGGGCGTGATCCGAGGCTATAACATCGATTGTCCCGTCTAACAGCGCCTCTTTGATAGCAAGGACATCATCTTTTGCCCTCAGAGGCGGGTTCATTTTTGCATTGGTATTATAATTTAAAAGCGAGTCTTCGGAAAGGGTAAAATAGTGGGGGCATGTTTCGCATGTAATATTTGCGCCTTCCTTTTTTGCCCGCCTTATGATATTAACCGAACCTTTGGTGGAAACATGCGCTATATGAAGCCTTGCATCGTAATATTTCGCAAGCAACACATCCCTTGCTACGGCTATTTCTTCGGCGATATTCGGAATCCCCGCAACTCCAAGCCTTTGGGAAACCGCCCCTTCGTTCATTACCCCTTTGCCCCGCAATTTTATATCCTCGCTGTGGGATATAACGGGTAAATCAAATGTTTTGGCATACAAAAGCGCCCTTGCCATAAGCGAGCTGTCATCTACGGGATTTCCGTCATCGCTTATTGCAACCGCTCCCGATTCTTTTAATTCGCCGATATTAGCTAAAGATGCCCCGTTTAAACCTTTTGATACGGCGCCAATGGTAAAAAGATTAATCAGATTAATGGATTTTGCCTTATTCAATAAAAAACTGTTTACGGATTTAGAGTCATTTGGAGGATTAGTATTTGGCATACAGCAAATAGAAGTGAATCCACCCGCTACCCCTGCCTCCATTCCGGACTTAATATTTTCTTTATATTCAAAACCGGGCTCCCTTAAATGGACATGCATATCTATAAGCCCCGGCAGAACGATTAAGCCCTTTGCATCTAATGTTTCGGCGCCTTTTATAGTTTTTTCCCGTGGAAAGTCTTTTATTACGCCATTTTCTATATAGATATCCCTTTTAATCTCTGTTTTGGTAACCGGGTCAACGACTATCCCGTTTTTTATTATAAGTTTCCGCATACTTTTAATTTTTTTGAACGCCGAGCAAAATATAAAGGCAAGCCATCCTCACTGCCACCCCATTTTCAACCTGCTTTAAAATGCGGGTTTTATTTTCGTTTATTATACTGCCCGCTATTTCGACATCACGGTTCACAGGACCGGGGTGAAGCACTATAACATCTTTTGAAGCTAAAGATAACAAATTTGGCGTTAATTTGAAAAAATTTCTGTATTCTTCTATGGACGGTATAAAATAATAACTTGCTCTTTCTTTTTGAATCCTGAGCATTATTATAACATCGGCATTTTTAACCGCTTCTTCCATACTGCGCGCGATTTTTACATTTCGCGAGTCTTTAAATCTCGGCAAAAGTGAATACGGACCGTATAAATAAATCTCTGCGCCAAGTTTAGATAACCCATAAATATTTGACCTTGCTACCCTTGAATGGTAAATGTCTCCGATAATTGCCACCTTAAGAGAACCGATATCGCTCTTTTCCTCCATTATGGTCATAATATCTAAAAGGCATTGGGTCGGGTGTTCGTTCATCCCGTCGCCCGCATTTATGGTTGAGGCTTTTGTTATTTTCGATATAAAATAGGATGCCCCAGATTCATGATGCCTCACAATAAAGGCATCCGGTTTCATAGATTCTAAATTTAGTATAGTGTCCTTTAAACTCTCTCCTTTAGTAACCGAACTTTGTGAAATACTGATGTTTAGCGAATCTGCGCTTAACCTTTTTTGGGCGATCTCAAAGGATGACCTCGTTCTTGTAGAGGGTTCGTAAAAAAGATTTACGACGGTTTTACCCCTCAAAGTCGGAACCTTCTTTATATCCTTTAATGATATTTTTTTAAATTCCTTCGCTGTTTCTATAAAGTAATAAATATCGGATTTAGTCAGGTCGTTAATCGAAATGAGGTCTTTTTTATCGAAGCTCATTGAAAATTAAAATATTATGTTTTAATAATTTTATCAACGCGTTTTTCTTTGCTTATAATATCGACATGGATTATCTCATCTTTACCTGCCTCAATTTTTTTTCCGACAAAGTCGGGACATATCGGCAGTTCCCTTCCTCCTTTATCGATAAAAACGGCAAGCCTAATGCTCTTAGGCCTTCCAAAATCAAAAATCTCATCTATTGCCGCCCTGACCGTCCTTCCGCTGCTTATAACATCGTCAACCAGAATGACATCTTTATCCCCTATGTCAAACGGCAATTCCGTCGATTTGATAGGCTTTTTTACAGTAAACGGGTCGTCCCGGTAAAGCGTCATATCGACATAGCCTATTTCACAGTCTATTTTAAAATGGTTTTTAATATTTTTTTTTATTAAACCGGCTAAAGGAACCCCTCCTTCCTTTATGCCGATTATAACGGTATTGCTAAAACCAACGGCTTTAGCGCTCCGAGCTTGCGTTTCAATCGATTTTAAAACTGAGCCTATAAAATCGTTCAGAATATCATTTGTCGCTGAATCGTTAAAAAGTAAGATTTTGTCCAATTTTTTAAAATCATCCGAACTAACCATTTTTCATTTTACCTTCCCCGTATTTAAAAGGACACTCCGGAACCATCTTAAAAAATCTTTTATAATAAATATCGAAATGATTTTTGGGATTCCATGAAAAGTAAATCATAAATGCCTGCCCTATTATATCCTTATACGGCACAAAGCCCCAATATCTTGAGTCTAAGCTGTTATCCCTGTTATCTCCCATAACAAAAAGCTCGCCTTTAGGAACGGTTATCGGACCAAAATTATCCCTTGGGGAATCATAGGCGGGCAAATTCTTTTTTGATGTCCATACGGCGTATTTGCAAGCGTATAGATGATTATTAATATAAACATTGTTATCGATAATCTGAACTTTATCTCCGGGCGTTCCGACCACTCTTTTTATAAAATCTATCCCCGGATGTAAATTATATTTTTTTGCGTAAGGAAATTTAAAAACTATGACCTGTCCCGTTTTAGGATGAGATACGGGAATAACGGTATTTGTGAAGGGAATATGAATGCCGTAGATAAACTTGTTGACCAATATATGGTCACCGGGTATAAGATCGGGTTCCATAGAACCGGACGGTATTTTAAATGCCTGTACCACAAATGCTCTAAAGAAAAGGGCGATAATTATCGCTATAATAATCGCTTTAAAATAGTCCCATAAAGTATGTTTACTCATAAAAATAAATCGATAATAAATTAAATTAAATTAATAAGCAAGTAAGATAGGTTGGTTCGCATTTTCTTGATTATATCAATTTTTTTGCTTAAAGTCTATCCGCAAAAAGGTATCCGATTTATTTTTTAATTCCCCTTTTTTAAAAGGGGTGGCGGTCCGCCTTTAGGCGGACTGACGGGGTATTTATAAAATAAATCGGATACCTTTTTGCCAGATTTAGGAAACCTTAAGTATTGAAAGAAACGCCTCCTGCGGAATTTCAACCGACCCGATGTTCTTCATCTTTTTTTTACCCTCTTTTTGTTTTTCAAGAAGTTTTCTTTTCCTTGTAATATCCCCGCCATAGCACTTGGCGAGAACATTCTTTCTTAATGCCTTGATTTCTTCTCTTGCTATGATTTTAGACCCTATTTGAGCCTGAAGGACGACCTCGAACAATTGCCTCGGTATCAGGGTTCTTAGCTTTTCCACGATATTTCTTCCGCGGGCATAAGCCTTATCCTTGTGGACAATAACGGAAAGCGCATCGACCGGCTCCTTATTAACAAGTATTTCAAGCTTTATCATATCGGAAGCCCTGTATCCGTTGAGTTCGTAATCAAAAGACGCATAGCCTTTCGACAATGATTTGAGCTGGTCGTAAAAATCAAGGACTATTTCCGATAGCGGCAGGTCATAAATAAGCTGGACCCTGTTTTTTGTTATGTACTTTAACTCGACCTGATGCCCCCTTTTTTCGACGCAAAGGTTTATTATCTTTCCTAAAAATTCCGAAGGAACATAAATATTTGCTCTAATAAACGGCTCTTCGATGTAGTCCACCTCCTGCGCTGGTATTTCCTTCGACGGCGGAAATTTCATAGGATTAAGCGCGGATTTTACTTCTCCCGTTTTTGTAACGATATTATAAAGAACGGTAGGGGATGTCGATATCAGGCTAAGATTATATTCCCTTTCCAATCTTTCTACTATTATTTCCATATGCAAAAGCCCCAAAAATCCGCACCTGAATCCAAAACCTAAGGCAAGGGAGTTCTCAGGCTCGTAAGAAAATGAAGGATCGTTAAGCTTAAGTTTTTCGATGGAATCCTTAAGCTCGGGATAATCGTTTGCATCTATCGGATAAATCCCCGCAAATACCATTGGCTTTGGTTCTTTAAAACCGGGAAGCGGATTTTTAGCTTGATTATCTTTTAATGTAACGGTATCGCCGATTTTAAATCTGCCGGCATCTTTTATATTTGCTATAATAAAGCCGACCTCGCCGGCGCTTAAACAATTAAGTTCTTTCATATAGGGACTATAAACGCCGACTTTTTGAACCTCGTAAGAGGCGCCAGAATTCATCAGGAGTATGTTGTTCCCCGGAACCACTTTACCGTCGAATATTCTAACAAGCGCAACAACGCCCTGGTATGCATCGAACCATGAATCAAAAATTAAAGCCTTGAGGGGGGCGGACGGGTCTCCTTTCGGCGCAGGAATTTTATTTATAACGGCCTCAAGTATCTCCTTTATCCCTATGCCTTCCTTAGCGCTTGCCAAAATAGCGTCATCCGCTTCGAGGCCGACAACTTCCTCTATCTCTTTTTTTGTCTTTTCGGGATCTGCGCTGGGTAAATCGATCTTATTTATAACCGGAACAATGGCTAAGTTCATATCGGAAGCAATATAAACATTGGCAAGCGTCTGCGCCTCGACGCCCTGGGTGGCATCGACCACAAGAAGCGCGCCTTCGCATGCGGCTAACGACTTTGAAACCTCGTAAGAAAAATCCACATGCCCCGGGGTATCGATTAGATTAAGGGCATAATTAATGCCGTTATAATTATAATTTAACCTGACGGTTTGGGCCTTTATGGTGATTCCTCTTTCGCGTTCAAGTTCCATATTGTCGAGAAACTGGGAAACCTTTTCCCTTTCGGTTATCGCCCCTGTAAAGTCTAAAAATCTGTCCGCAAGCGTAGATTTCCCATGGTCTATATGGGCTATGATAGAAAAATTTCTTATGTTTTTGATTTCCATTGATTGATATTAATAAAAAGGTATCCGATTTATTTTATAAATACCCCATCAGTCCGCCTTTAGGCGGGACTGACACCCCTTTTAAAAAAGGGGAATTAAAAAATAAATCGGATACCTTTTTGTAAGCAAAAAATCGCAAGCAAACCCATAAGCCGGGTTCTGTATAAATCAGTCATTTCTCTATGCGAACAACCCGAAAACCATCAAAGGCGAGCAGCCTTAAAGTCTTCCTATTTGTTCTTGCTCCTAACGGGGCTTGCCATAGACACTATTTACATAATGCCTAAGTGAGCTCTTACCTCACCATTTCACCCTTGCTATAATAAATTAATTATTATAGCGGTATATTTTCTGTTGCGCTTTCCTTAAAGTTACCTTCACCGATATAAAGCGGCGTTATGCTCTGCGGAGCCCGGACTTTCCTCAAAAACCTAATTATTATTAAAAAGGTTTTCGCGACTGACTGTTTTTGCTTGCGGCTTACTTTTTTATTTTAACAATTTATTTAATAATTTACAATACCAGCGGTGAGCCCCGCCGGGCTAACGCCTCATCTATTGCCAAATTTGCCAATCTATCCGCCTGCTTATTAAACTCTCTTGAAATATATGTAAAAGAACAATCTATCCTTCTATTCTTCAATATTTTTTTTACTTCAAGATAAAGCGGTAATATATTTGGGCTTTTAACCGAATATTCACCGTTCATTTGCTTTACCAAAAGTTGCGAGTCCGAAAAGAAGGTTATTTTAAGAGTACCCTCGCTTGCGGTCATTTTACTTAAATAGTTTAAGGCAATTATTAATGCCTTATATTCGGCTTCGTTATTGGTTGTAATTCCAAGATATTCCTTTAACTCCGCTATCACGACCCCTGCCCCGTCCTCGATAAGGATTCCTGCTCCGGCATTACCCGGGTTATTCCTTGAAGCCCCGTCTATATGCACATTTATAACCATAAAATTATTTATTTCTCCTTCTCGCAATATACTTACATGTATAGTAGCATATGTGCGGAATTGTCCTTCCGTTTCTTCACGCAGCGCTATTATTCTGCTCTATGTATAATATTCTTGAGCATATCGGACATTGCATAAATAATTTTTCCGATAAAAGTTCATTAAACTGCTGAGGGGGGAGCATTCTATAGCATCCTGTGCAGGCGCCCGACTTTGTTACGGAGGCTACGGCAGGTAATTTTTTGTTTCTTTTTATCGTTTCATATACCGCATAATACTCTTTTTTTATTTTGTCCACAAGTAAAGCTCTCTTGCCGGCAAAATCCTTTTTTGCCGCTTCAAGCTCTTTTTCATTTTTTTTATAACTGTCCCTTTTTTCCGACAAACTATGGGTTAGTTCATCCGCCTCTTTTTGAACCTGCAATACTTTATTGTCCAGTTCATCTTTACCGCTCAAATACGACAATATATCATCCTCGGACTTCTTTTTTAAAGATTCGTTATCTTTTATGGATTTTTGCATTGCGTTGTATTCTTTATTGGTCTGGATAAGTTTTTGAGCATCCTTCATTTTAGCAATTCTTTCTTCATACGATTTTATATTAAGCTCTTCCATGCCGATTTTCTTACTTAACTCCAGTAATTCTTCTTTTAGTTTTCCAAGCCTTTCTTCTTTCGCCTTAAGAACATTTTCCGTTTCTTTGATGCCTTTAAATGCCTCTTTTGACGACTCTTCCAATTTTAACAAATCCATATCGATATTCTGAATCTCGATTATAAATGCAATCTGCTGGTTCAAATCTTCCCTCCTTTATATTTAAAAAACGGATTATTTTCATTATTATTTTCTATTACCGGAATATCAAATTCCTTTATCAATATATCTTTGGTAAGCGAAGTAAAATACTTTTCCATATCGAAATGGGGAAGCTCCGCCAAACATATGCCGCTTTTATTGGCTTTAATAGCCTTGCTATGCGTTAATTCGGAAGATATTAAAATGTCGCAGTTATTTTTAACTGCCTCGTCTATGAATGAAAAACCGCTTCCGGAAACGACGGCAATTTTTTTTATCATGCTGTTTAATTTTCCGCAATAGTGGATAAATAAAGGATCGAATAGCATGTCGATTTTATTTAGAAGATTTTCAAGAAGGGTTGGGGGGTCTAAATTTCCCATAGCCCCCATGCCGTCCGGGAAACTGCCCCCGAAGTCATATAAAGGATATAAATCAAAAGCGGCCTCTTCATAAGGGTGAACCCTTTTTAATTCGTCTATTGCCTTGTTTACGGCTCTTTCTTCGATTATGACCTCGAGCTTGGATTCATCCGCAAAAGAGGTTTTTTCAAGGCTGCCTATAAACGGATTTGCCCCTGAAAGCGGTTTAAATGAACCCTTTCCCTTAGTTTCGAAGGAGCAATTTTCATAGTTCCCGATTTTAGGGTTTGCATAGGCAAAAAGAATGTCTCTTACAGGCTTTACATAGCCCTTTGGAATAAAAACCGAAAGTTTGTATAATTTTCTTTTATGCGGTATAAGAGGGACGCTTTCTTTAATGCCAAGTTTATTTGCGATATAATGATTCATCGAATGCCGCGAAGAATCAAAATTCGTATGCATCGAATAGACGCATATCCCCTGTTTAACGAGAAGATTAAAGGTGTTTCCGGCGCCTGTTCCTAAATCTACCGACCGTAAGGGATGAAAAAAGAAAGGATGATGAATTAAAATGAGATTAAAACCTTTCTTAGCCGCAAGATTTGCGCATTTATCCGTAAGGTCTAAAGATGTTACGATACCTGAAAGAGGTTCATCGGTTAATTTTATTTGATACCCCGAGTTATCCCATTCTTCTTGAAAGCTTAGCGGGATTAAACTCTCTAATTTATCGATAACATCTTTTATTAATAACGGCATTTTAAAATGGTGGGCCCACCCGGGTTCGAACCAGGGACCAACCGGTTATGAGCCGGCCGCTCTACCAGCTGAGCTATAGGCCCTTAATGCATTACTTTACAAATGTTTTAAGTCTTTTGGAGCGGCTCGGGTGTCTAAGTTTTCTTAATGCCTTAGCCTCTATCTGCCTAATTCTTTCCCTTGTAACACCAAACTCCTGACCGACTTCTTCTAATGTATGATCCGATTTTATTCCAATGCCAAACCGCATCCGGAGTACCTTTTCCTCCCTATCGGTAAGAGTGGACAGAACTTTTCCCGTTTGCTCTTCAAGGTCTGTATTAATGGCCGCTTCTAAAGGTAGAACGGTAGTTTTATCCTCGATAAAGTCGCCCAGATGACTATCCTCCTCTTCGCCAATCGGAGTCTCTAAGGATATCGGCTCCTTGGCTATTTTTAAAACCTTTCTAACCTTATCTATGGGAAGATCCATTCTTTCGGCAATCTCTTCAGGCGCGGGCTCTCTTCCAATCTCCTGAACTAAAGCGCGTGAAGTCCGTATTAATTTATTGATCGTTTCAATCATATGGACCGGAATCCTAATGGTTCTAGCCTGATCGGCGATCGCCCGGGTTATTGCCTGCCTTATCCACCATGTCGCATATGTCGAAAATTTATATCCCCTTTGATATTGGAATTTCTCGACAGCCTTCATAAGGCCGATGTTGCCTTCCTGGATAAGGTCAAGAAATTGAAGCCCCCTATTTGAATACTTCTTGGCAATAGATACCACAAGCCTTAAATTGGCTTCGACAAGTTCGGTTTTTGCAGTTTTTGATTTTTCTTCCCCTTTTTTTATCGATTCGACAATATTTTTAAGTTCGTCTTTGGAGACGCCAACCTCGTCTTCTATCAATGCTATTTTAGATTTGTATTCATTGATAAGTTTGTTAATGCTGTCCATTCGCTTATGCTCTTGAGACCTTGCAGGATGAAACACATCCGTTTTATGCCTTAATGCGCTTTCAAGCTCTTTTATGTTTTCCTCATATTCCAGTATTTTTAAATTTTGATTCTTAAGTTTCGTTATAACTTTATCGGTTATTTTCTTCTTAAGTCCTAATTCTCTAAAATAAGAAAGTATCTTTTTCTTGGTAGCCTCGGATTGATTTTTACGGTTTATTCTGGGTATCCGGCTTACGATATCTTCGTTATCCATACCTCCTTCTAACTCGCTGGCGGCGGAATAATCTTTAACCTGTCCCTCTGTGCCGCTTTTATCAAAAACAATGGCGGTTTTTTTGCTTTTTTTATTTAAATAGTCATGTTTTTTCTTATTGCCGCCGTTAACCTCTTTTGCCTCCGAAGAAGTATAACCCACTTCTTTTTTAATTTTTTCGATAATGGACAAAACCCTGCTTACCGCTTTTTCAATCTCTTTTTCACTTGGAAATTCCTCATCGTCAAAATCGGAAATAAGGCTTGCAACGCTTATCTCTTGATTTTTTAATTTTTCCCCCATCGAGATGATCCACTTTATCGGAATGTCGGAATTTAAAACGGAAGAAAAAATTTCCTCTTCGCCTTCCTCGATGCTTTTGGCTATTTCTATTTCTCTTTCGCGGTTAAGAAGAGAAACGGAACCCATCTCTTTCAGGTACATCCTGACAGGATCGTTTGTTCTGAGCGCAATATCTTCTTCCTCTTCCATTTCCTCGTTGTATAATTCGTTTACATGCTTTGTTTTAGGAACAAACACGGCAGACGAATCTCCGCTAAGGTCAATATCTTTTTCGCCGAGCATGCTTATTAAATCATCGATTTGGTCAGGCGATACTATCTCCTGGGGAAGAACATCGTTAAAATCGTCGTAAGACAACCTGCCAACCTGTTCTTTGGCTTTTTCCATGCTTTTCTTAATTATCTGGTTATCGATGTCTTTATTTTTACCCTCCAATTTTAAATTATCTTTAGTATCCCTAAAAGTAACCTTATTTTTATTTTCTGTATTTTTTTTATTCATTTTATTCATATATTATATTTTATATTTTCACCTATCATTTTAAATTAAAAACTACAAATTTTCTTTTGTAATTCTTTTGATAAGTATTTTAATTTATTAAGTTCTTTAAACTTTAACAATCGGACGCTTTCATCTAATTTGCCGCTTTTAAGTTCATCCAATAAACATCCGCAGGCTTTGTTGATATTATCTATTTTGAGCTTAATAAGAAGCCTTTTAATATCTCTTCTTTCATCTTCTAAACTTCTTTTGTTATAGCCTGATGAAAATGGCATAGAATAATAAATACGGCTCCATTTTGATTTATTTTCCGTATTAGAAATTATTTCTTCTATTATCCTGCTGTTTCCCCCATTAAAATCGCTGGATGCTTCGCTGCCCCTTAATTCGTCCAGCGCATTTTTTATCGCTTTTATTATATAAACAGCATCTTTATCGGAAAATTCGTTTATTATATCATCGTTAATATAATCCGTCAAGGGCAAATTGTAAAATAACTTTGCGATGGCTAAATCCTGGATATTTAAATCTTTTTCGTAATTTTCAACAGGAAAACCGGCTTCGTCTTTTGAATCACCGCCAATTAAAGCTATTTTCTTCGAAGAAACATAATCTCTTACAATATCTTCTTTTAATCCGAGTTTGTTCGAGACTAAATTTATATAATGGGAAAGTATTATATTATTATCTATCTTTTTTATAAAAGGTGCCACATCTGTTAATATAGCTATCTTCTTCTTAAGCTCCCTTATATCGTCCTCATTATATAGTGTACCATATTTTTTATTATTTTCAATTAAAGCCTCATCATTTTTCCCGTTGTCATCTTCGGCAATTTCGCCAGATAAATTATTCATATAATAATCTATAATAAAACTTATCGGTGATTTTTTATTATCCGAAATTAATTTGATAAGCCTTTCCTTTCCGTATTTTCTAGCAAAGTTATCAGGATCATCCCCCCCGCTTAATGTTACCGCATATATATTTTTATCGGAATTATCCATAAAACCTTGAAAAAGTTCGATGCCTCTATTAATGGCATTTATACCCGCCTTATCCCCGTCGAAAAGTAAAATAATATCATCGCACAACCTTGACAGAGTAATAATGTGATTTTTGGAAAGCGCGGTCCCCATAGTTGCGACCACATTTTTAATACCCCTTGAATAAAGCGTTATCATATCAAAATAGCCCTCAACCACGATAACGCTATTTTCTTTTTTTATAAACGGTAAAGACTTGTTTAAGCCAAATAGGGTGTTGTTCTTAATAAAAATCGCCGAATTATTGGTGTTGATATACTTTGGCCCGTTAGAATCCTGCAAAACCGATCTGGAGGCAAAGGCTATAGGCTCATTATTCCTATCGAATATAGGGATAATGAGTTTATTTGTAAAACGGTCAAAATATTGATTGCCGGGACCTGCTTTTCTAACCAATAATCCAGCATCAGCACAAATATCGAGATCGGCTTTATTATTCGACAGGAGTTTGGTTAACCCGTTTCCGTGTCCCGCAAATCCTAATTTGAATTCTTTTGCGGTATTTTCATCTATGCCTCTTTCTTGAAGGTATTTAATTATATGGCGGCTGTTCGAAAGATAAACGAAAAGATTTTCGTAATAAAAATTTAAAGAAAGGTTAAGAATTTTTTTAAGCGGCTCTTCGTCTTTTTGACTGTTATTTGTTTTATAATATTTTGTATCTTCGAGCGGGATATTATATTTCTGTTTAAGGTAGCGGACAACCTCGCCGAACGATTCCCCTCTTATATCCTTTAGAAAGCCGATAACATTGCCGCCTTTGCCGCATCCAAAACAATAGTAAAGCCCTTTTGATTCATTAACATAAAAAGAAGGGGTTTTTTCCGAATGAAACGGGCATAACCCGGAGTAATTATTACCGGCCTTTTTTAATTTAACGAATCCGGAAACTTCGTCAACTATATTTGCGTATGATAAAATGAGTTCCGTTGAAGCGAAGTTGTCTCTGCCGGCCTGGCGTCCCGCCCGACTTGCATCCTGTTTTGCTTCCATATTCCTATCCATGGCTCATCTTATATTAATCGCATGCCTTAAGACAAGACTTTAATAAAATTTATTAATGTGTGATGCCAAGAACCTGCCGGCTTCAAGAAGGTAAGGAAAAATATTATGATATTTATAATATCCGTAATATTTATTTACTAAAGAAAAGGAAAACAGAAAATATACGGCTAAACTTAAAAATACAAAAGTTTTAATTCCCGCAAAAAAAAACCGCCGAACCTGTTGCAGACCCCGAGTTGAAGCAAATTTAAAATTTTAGTGATTATTATCGAAATGACGGCAAAAACAATTACTACCAAAATAAATACGCCGGTAAAAATAATAATTTTCCCCGCTTCCTCATTGTGAAACATTTTAAGATAATAAGAACCGCTTACCTTCGATATAGCGTACATGCCGCCAAAATAAGCAAAAAAAAGCCCCGCTATGGATATAGCCTCTTTAACAAAGCCCCTAAAAAAACCCCTTATCATGATTACCGCAAATAAAATTAAAAAGGCTATATCTATATAATTCATAAAAATAAATTAATAGTTAAAATAATTTTTTTTCGAATTTCTTTTCCTTGCAGCCGCAGCCTTTTTCTTTTTCTTTACGCTCGGTTTTTCGTAATGTTCCCTTTTTCTAATCTCTGAAAGAATTCCGGCTCGTTCGCAGGATTTTTTAAATCTTCTTAACGCATTTTCAAAAGATTCGTTTTCTTTAATTTTTACGATAGACAATGCTTATTTCGCCTCCTTTTATCGACAATCCGCCCATTTTATTTATATTTTTATATTATATATAGTATCTTATATTTTTTATTACTTTGTCAATCAATAATTTTTTATCTTAAATTTTTTTCATCTATGCCGGAAATTCCTTCCCTTCTTTTTAACTCGTCAATTATTAAAGAAAAATCAACGCCCGCGAACACTAAAAAAACCATATAAAAAAACATTAGATCCGCGGCTTCGTAAATTATCCCGTTCTTTTCCTTGTTTTTCGGGGTAGCGGATAAAATAAGTTCAAGCGATTCCTCCTGGAGCTTTTTTCCAATTTTCTCCGGACCGGCTTGCAATAGCTTTGCAACATACGATTTATCCGGATCCGAATCCTTCCTGCTTTTTATAAGGTCAAAAATTAGTTTAAGCGAATAAAACTTATCGTATTCCCGCTTTTCATCTATAACCCCGCCGGCGCTTTTATATATTTTTGCCAAACTATTATTTACTTTTGAATAAAAGCATGTTTTATGGCCGGTATGGCAGGCGGGGCCTTTTTGGATTACCTTAAGCAAAATACTGTCGTTATCGCAATCAAAAAAAATATCTTTTATCTCCTGAACATTGCCCGATGTTTCCCCTTTTTTCCAGAGTTTATTCCTCGACCTTGAAAAGTAATGGGCATAGCCGCTTTCGACGGATTTTCTCAATGCCTCTTCATTCATAAACGCCAGCATCAATATCTCTTTTGAAAAGTAATCCTGGGCTATTGCGGGGATAAGCCCACCCTGTTTGGAAAAATCGATTTTTTTTAAAAATAGGGCGAGGGTCTCCTCGTTAAAAATATCAAAAGTTATATCGCCTGAATCATTTTCTTTTTCATCCATAGCCTTTAATCCTTAGCGGGTTTTAATCCTGTTATAATCTTACATTTATTCCTTTCGATTTTAGATATCTTTTTATTGGAATAATACCCGTCTCCTCATAGTGAAATATAGATGCGGCTAAAGCGGCGCTCACACCTGTCTTAACAAAGACCTCTTCCATATCTTCGGCATTCCTTGCCCCTCCGGATGCGATTACCGGAATCTTAACGCTCCTTACAACTAAAGATGTCAGATTTATTTCGTAGCCGTTTTTAGTTCCATCCCTATCCATGCTTGTTAAAAGTATCTCTCCCGCACCCCGGTTGTAAACCTCTTTTGCCCAATTTATAGCATCTATTCCAGAATTATTTCTTCCGCCATGCGTAAAAACGATATAACCTTCGCCGAGCTTTTTTGCGTCTATTGCTATAACTATCGTGGATGAACCGAATTTCTTTGCCGCAGAATCTATTAAACCAGGGTTAAGAACCGCCGCCGTATTGATTGAAACCTTATCTGCCCCGCTGTTTAACAAATTTCTTATGTCTTCTAAATCGGAAACGCCGCCGCCGACGCTGAAAGGAATGAAAATATTTTCCGAAATCTTTTTAACGAGTTCGAGAATAGTTTTTCTTTTTTCGTGCGAAGCGGTAATATCCAAAAACATAAGCTCGTCGGCAAGCTCGTCATTGTATCTTTTTGCAAGTTCAAGAGGGTCCCCTGCGCCCCGCAATCCTTCAAAATGAATGCCTTTAACAACCTCGTTGTTTTTAATATCTAGACACGGTATTATTCTTTTTGCAAGCATAAAAATTTATTTGGTTTAGTTTATTGTCCTAATTATGATAATAAAGCATTTGCCTTTTCCAAATCGAGCCTTCCGTCATATAAAGCCTTTCCGACTATTACCCCTTTGAGGTTGGAAAGATTTAGTTCTTTAAGTTTAATGATATCGTCTAAAGCGGAAACGCCTCCTGATGCTATAAGGCTTATATTTAATTTTGCAAGCCCCGATATAAGGCCTAAATTAACCCCCGAGAGCATCCCGTCTTTTTTAATATCGGTAAATATAAAGGTTTCTATTCCGTAATTACCACTCAATCTGCTTATCGCTTCAATTAGCGGTATGTCGATAAACTCTTTCCAGCCCGATACCGCAATTTTTTCATCATATAAATCTATTCCGGCTATTATTTTACCTTTATATTTTAACAAAGATGAACTCACGGAATCTATATCCTTAAACAATATAGAGCCTAAAACAATATAAGAGGCGCCCACATCTAAATAGCTTTCTATCGTTTTGTTATCCCTGATTCCACCGCCCACTTCCACGGGGATTTTCACGGATTTTATAATATCCCTTATAACATCAAAATTATCTGGATTTCCTGATTTGGCACCGTCCAAATCGACCAAATGAAGCCTTTTTGCCCCCAGCTTTTGCCAGTTAAGGGCGGCTTCCAGCGGCGAAAGTTCGTACTCCTTTTTAAGGCCGTAATCCCCCATAGTTAATCTCACGCATTTTGAACCCAATATATCGACGGCAGGTATTATAACCATAATTTTTTAATTCTAAATTATTTAATTATTAATTATTGATAAAATTTTTTAATAATGTTAAGCCGCCGATATGGCTTTTTTCAGGATGAAACTGGCATGCAAAAATATTATTCTTTTTTACGCAGGCGGCAAATCTTTCGTAATAAGAACAGGTTGCAACGGTAATATCCTCATCGGGTACGCAATAATACGAGTGGAGAAAATAAAAAAAGGCGTTATTTTTTATTCCGTTAAACTCGCTTGCCTGTTTCAATATTTCTATATCGTTCCACCCGATATGGGGTATTAAAGGGGTATTGTCTTCGTTAAATTTTACCACCTTTCCTTTTAAAACGGCCAATCCCTCGCTCTGCCCAAACTCTTCGGAAGTCTCGAATAAAAGCTGCATGCCAAGGCAAATCCCCAAAAAATGCTTTCCGCCGCTTATGGCCGCTTTAATGGGTTCAACTAAGCCTTTTTGCTTGAGGGTAAGCATGGCGTCTTTAAATCCGCCGACGCCCGGCAGTATAAGGTGCGAAGCATGTCCGATATCACCATAATCGCCGGTAATTTTTGCATCAAATCCTAAATAATTAAAAGCATTTTGGACATTTTTAAGGTTTCCCATTCCGTAATCTATTATAACAATGTTCATAATTATTTTTTCTATTTTAGATTATAATATTTAAGAACCGCGTTCGCGATTCCGTTAGCGATTAGCTGCCTGAAAGTCGAAGAAGCCAGCAAATGTTCCTCATACGGGTTGGAAATATAAGCATATTCGATTATAACGGCCGGCATCGTCGTGAACCTCAAAACATAAAGGTCGTCTTTTAAAGTACCGTCATATTTAAGATTTAAGTGCAATGAAATATAGTGTTCCAGATAATTGGCAAATTGGTATGAGTTTTTATGAAAATAGTAAGTCGTGGTTCCATAAAGGTAAGGAACTACGACGGAATTGCAATATAGCCCTATAAATAAATTTGCCCCGCTCCTATTTGCCTCCGCCGCCCTTTGCTGCAGGCTGACATTTATATTGGAGGCCCTATCTATCTCCGTTTTTATCCCCTTAGCCTCCAGAATTTTTCTTAATTTTAACGCAATGCTTAAGTTTACAAAGCTTTCAGGAAGACCCATAGGCCCGATGCCCCCCGGGTCGTCTCCGCCGTGGCCGGCATCTATAAAAACATTGAATTCAGGATGCCTTGCTATAATTTTTTTGAATTTCTTTGTAATCTTTAAGATATATATGACGGTATCATAACGGTTATTTCCAAGATTCACCGTCCTTATTCGCGGCTTTGCCGGTAAACTTTGCCTGATTACAATATGAACGGAATACTCGGGACTTGTGCTGAATTGTGAATATGAAACCGAAAATACATTTTTAAAAGGCCTGGCTATCTTTTTTCCGGTTCCGTATAAAATTGAATGCCCAAAAGCTAATATAAAAAAATTTTTATGCCCTTTCTTAAATAAATACCCCTTATAAAAAGGGCTGCCTATAGTATAAACATTTATGGTTCCGTTTGCATTATTTACGGAAACGCCTGTTATTTTCGTTATATTGTTGCTATAAGCATAAGCGCTTTTTATTGTTGCGGCTAAGGCTAAGTAATATATAAGTAAAAAAAACGAAACAACAAATGCCTTTCTTTTGCAATAAAATGACCCCTTCATTTTTATATTTATTATTTCTATATATTATATGTATTAGTATTAAATACTCCCCTTTGTGGACGGTATTCCGTAATTGCCGACAACTTTCAGGGCATCGGATATGGCTATTCCCGTAGATTTAAATATTGCCTCGACCATATGATGCGTGTTGTTACCGTATGCAACATTGATATGCAAATTTATAAGGGCGTTTTTGCACAATGCTTCAAAAAAAATATTCGAATAAGTATAAAAAAATTTATCTACAAGGACTTCTCTTGCGCCTTCTTCATCAAAATTGCTATATTTACCTTTAAGCCCTTCAAAGGATTTTATTAAATGAAAAGAACCCGGAACATCGCTGGTATCTTTATATACAAAAAAAGCCCTTCCCGAAAAATCGGCAACCGAGTGAACTAATGCCTCATCCATTGGGACAAAAGCGCTGCCAAACCTCCGAATGCCTTTTTTATCGCCTGCAAGTTCTTTTAATGCGCTGCCTATAACGATGCCTGTATCTTCGATAAGGTGGTGGAGATCGACCTCTATATCGCCCTTTGCCTTAAGGGTCATATCGAAACGGGAATGTTTTGAAAATTGCTCAAGCATATGGTTAAAAAACGGAACGCCGGTTTTTATGACATATTTGCCTTTTCCGTCAAGATTTAATGAAAGTTTTATATCGGTTTCGGTTGTTTTTCTTGTAAAATCGCCCTTGCGTTCTTTTGGACCGCCTTTCTTAACCTTAGCGTTCTTGTTTTCAGTTTTAGGATTCCCCATCTTTTTCCTTTTGAAACCTCTTAACATTATAGCATATTTTCCTGAAAATCTTTGAAATAATCGATTAATTTTTTGTTCTCGGCGGGCGTGCCGATGGTTATTCTATAAAATAACTCCATATCGCCCTCAAAACTTCTTATAATTATTTTGTTATATTTAAGGAACTTATTGAATTTGATTTTAGATTTATTATCTTTAAGCATTATCAAAATAAAATTGGCATCAGAAGGATAAGCCGTAATAAAATCCAGCTTTTTTAACGCAGAGTATAATTTATCCCTTTGGCTAATCGTCTTTTTTATATTTTTCTCGAATTCGGTAAAATTATTCAAAAAAAATTCGATAGAGCTTAATGTCAGGGAATTAATATTAAAAGGCAATTTTATTTTTTTAAATTCGTTTATAAGCTTATCGCCTGCAAAAAGCATTCCGAACCTTAATCCTGCAAGTCCTATTTTGGAAAAAGTTCTTAAAACGATTAAGTTATCGTAAACGGGAATATATTTTATAAAAGACTCTTTGTTTGAAAAATATATATAGGCCTCATCGACCACGACGATGTTATTTTTGTTTTCCAAAAGATTTTTTATAATATCGCGGTCAAAATGATTTCCGGTAGGATTGTTCGGATAACTGAAAAAATATATATTATTGCCGGAATTTTTATTTATGCCTGTGTTTTTTGGCAGGTCAAAAGATTTTTCGTCGAGTTTTATATGATTAATCTTCAAATCATTGTATCTTGCAATGATATCGTACATGGAAAAAGACGGCGCCGGAATGTTCACGGCAACGTCTTTTTTAAGGCTGAGCAAAATAATAGAGATAAGTTCGTCCGAACCGTTGCCGAAAATGAAATTTTTAGCCGGCGTATTATAAAATGCTTCGAGCAGTTTGAGAAGATTTTTTGAACTTGAATCCGGATAGAGATTTATAAGCGTATCTTTTATAAAATTTGCGTATCTTCGTCTGGTCTCCTTGCTTAGAATATAGTTAGATTCATTTGCGTCGAGCTTCAAAGCTCCCTGCGGCTCAACAACCTCGCTTACTTTATAGGCGCTAAGCCCAAGGACGCTGTTTTTAATAAAATGCTCTATTTTAAATGAAGACATAATTAATTATTATTAATTGTTTATCTTTTTAACGCGGAAACTTACAGATTCGCCGTGAGCGTTTAATCCCTCGATATTCGAGAAAAATGCCACATCCTTTGCTTTTTTCGCTAAAAACTCCTTGCTTGACGAAATAACGCTCGTTCTTTTAAGGAAAGACAGCGTATCTAAAGGGGAAAAAAATCTTGCGGTGCCGCCCGTAGGTAAAACATGGCTGGGACCGGCAACATAATCCCCTATCGCCTCGGGAGTATTCCCGCCCAGAAAAACAGCTCCGGCATTTTTTATTAAAAATAATTTTTCGAACGGGTCTTTTATATAAAGCTCTAAATGTTCGGGCGCCAATTCATTGGCAAGCTCTATGGATTCGTTTACGGAAGCCGTCAATACTAAAGAAGCGTTGGAATTTATGGACTTTTCGATTATATCTTTCCTGTCTTCCTTTTTTATAAGTCCTGGTAAAACATGCTCGACTTCTTCGATAAGTTTAGCCGAACTGCTTATAAGGGTCGAAACGGCCATTTCGTCATGTTCCGCCTGACTGAGCATATCGATTGCGACAAGTTCCGGATCGGCAAATTCATCGCATATTATTGCAATCTCGCTTGGCCCCGCAATCATATCTATATCGACATCGCCGTAAACCATTCTCTTGGCGGTAGCGACATATATATTGCCCGGTCCGACTATCTTGTCAACCTGAGGGATAGTATTCGTCCCGTAAGCAAGGGCAAATATAGCCTGAGGACCTCCAACACCGTATATTTTCCCGATGCCGCACAATACGGCTGCGGCAATGACATAATCGTTTAACTTTTCGGTAGGAGGGGTAACCATTATAATTTCTTTTACCCCTGCGGCTTTAGCAGGAACGGCATTCATTATAACGGAGGAAGGATAGCTTGCTTTGCCGCCGGGAACATAAACCCCTACCCTGTTTAAAGGTGATATTAACTGGCCAGTAATAATAGAATCATCATGACTTAACCAGGTCTGCAATCTTTGTTTCGAATGGTAATCGTAAACCCTTTCGATTGTTTTTTCTATTATGGTTCTTTCTTCTTTATTAAGCGAATTAAGCGCTCTATCCCTTTCATTATTTGTAATTAAAAAATCTGCGGGAGAAAGCTTAATTTTATCGAATTTTTCCGTATAAAACGATAATGCTTCGTCGCCTTTTTCCATAATATCTAAGCGAATAATTTTAAGTTCCTGCTGAATTTTGTCTGTAAAATCTACCTGTTTAAGCCTTCTTTTTTTTAAAAATTCCTTAAAATCATCCCTTTTTGAATCAAATATCTGCATTTTTTTCAACCTGCCGCTTTAAATTATCTATCAGGGATGCAATCCCGCCGGGGTTAATTTTAAGGCTCGCCCTGTTCACTATAAGCCTCGAGGTAACGACGGCGACATCTTCAATCTCCGCCAGATCATTCTGCCTCAGTGTTTCGCCGGTTGAAACAAGGTCAACGATAAAATCGCAAAGGCCTGAGATAGGGGCAAGCTCGACATTACCGTAAAGCTTTATTATTTGAACATTTGGAACGCCTTTTTTATTAAAGAAATCCCTTGTTATGCGCACATACTTTGTCGCAACCCGCAGGTTTGCCTTAGAATAATACAATTTTAAATATTGGTTCTTCAAACCGCCCTCTACCGGAACTACTGACAGGGGGCTGGAGCTAAAACCGCCTGGCTGGGATTGGCCTGTTATTACCATTCTATCAATATTATTAAAACCGGGCATATTTCTTTTAATTAAATCCCTGCTAACGGCCGCAACAATCCTGCATCTGCCTATTTTTAGATCTAACGGCTCATATACATTTTTCGGTTTTTCAAGTAAAACATCCTTTCCCGAAATACCCGCGTCGGCAGCCCCATATTCCACGAATGTAGGAACATCCCACGGCTTTACTATTAACAAACTAATGCCGTCTTCTTCGTAATCGAATATAAGCCTTCTTGAATCGTAATCTGAATCGGGATGCCGAATAAAGCCCGATTTTCTTAAAAGGCCAAGGCTGTCCTTTAAAACCCTGCCCTTTGGAATTGCGATTTTAAGTTTTTTTACCTTTTTTTGCTCATTAGCCATATTTATGCCTTACTATTACATATTCTTGCCATAGTTTATATCTTTTTCCGCAAATTCGTTAATATTAGAAGATTCGGCTTCGCTTACCCTGGATATTATGGCTCCAAGATTTGCCAATTTCTTTTCCATTTTTTCGTAGCCTCTGTCTAAATGATAAATTCTTGAAACCGCCGTATAACCGTCAGATGAGGCTAACCCTGCTAAAACAAGCGAAGCGCTTGCCCTTAAATCCGTAGCCATAACTTCCGCTCCCGAAAGCTTTTCCACGCCTTTTACGATGGCAAAATTATTTCTGACTTTTACATTTGCGCCGAGGCGCATAAGCTCGGCAACATGCATAAATCTATTCTCGAATACATTTTCGGATATAACGCAAAGTCCGCTGGAAATTGTCATTAGCGCCATCATTTGAGCCTGCATATCGGTAGGAAAATCAGGATAAGGGGCAGTGGAAATATCGACGCTTTTAATGACCTTAGACCCTTTTATTCTTAAAGAAGACGGAGAATTTATAACAATCTTTGCCCCCGCCTCCGAAAGTTTATCGATAACGGCCTTAAGATGACTTACATTAATCTCTTTAATTGTAATATCCCCCCTTGTTATAGCGGAAGCTACCATAAATGTTCCGGCTTCTATGCGGTCGGGAAGGACTCTGTGGCTCAGTTTATTTAATTTTTTAACCCCGTTTACGACAATCACGGACGGCTCTGTCCTTTTTATGTCGGCTCCGCCGTTATTTAACGCAAGAATCAGGTCGTCAATCTCCGGTTCTCTTGCGGCATTGTTTATCACCGTCGTCCCTTCCGCAAGCGATGCCGCCATAACGACATTTTCGGTTCCGGTAACGGATGGAATAGGAAAATTGATTGTTGCGCCTCTAAGGCGCTCCGCAAAGGCTTCGACATATCCGTGGTCCACCACTATATTAGCTCCCAAAAGTTTAAGGGCATTTAAATGAAAATCTATGGGCCTTGCTCCAATTGCGCAACCCCCGGGTAAAGAAACCCGCGCCCTCTTATATTTTGCAAGAAGAGGCCCCAAAACCAGCACGGATGCCCTCATTGTTTTGACAAGGTCGTAAGGGGCTTCATAATTATTAATATTAGAGGTATTTATGATGACCTTTCCCGTTTCGCCGGATTCTTTAATTTCGGCGCCGAGGCTTATTAAAAGCTTTTTTATTGTCTTTATATCTTCGAGATCCGGAACATTAAAAATTTCGTTGCCGGCATCGTCGAACATTATGGAAGAAGCAATTATGGGGAGGGAGGCATTTTTGGAACCGCTTACCTCCACCTCTCCGATTAATGGGATACCGCCCTCAATTATCATTTTGTCCATATACTATTTTAACCGCCCTGTCCTTTTTATTTAAATCGTTAATAAAAGTAATTTGCTTAAATATTATATCCTTAAATTTTTCATTATATAAATGTTTTATGGCGGACTTTTCCCTGTAATCAATTTCTAAGATAAGACTTTTCCTCTTTTTAGGTGCCGAAGAGCAGGGATTTTCGGTTGAGGCGGCTAATTCAAATATTTTTCTATAAAATTTAAGCCCGTCTTGTCCGCCGTCTAATGCCCTTAAGGGCTCATAAAGCCTGACATCGTCATCTAAGGTTTTTAATTCCCCCGTTTTAATATAAGGCGGGTTCGATACGATTATGTCAAAATCGTGCATGGCATTATCAAATAACTTAGTATTTGAGACCGGCTCAGCCGGGCATGCAGACTGCTGAACTTTCGTTGAGCTCCGCTGAACTTGCGTTTCATTAATCCAGTAAATATCAGGCTTTAGCATATTAAAATATGTCAATATAACCTTATCTTCGACGCCGTTAAAAATAATGTTTTTTTTTGCTGTTTCCAAACTTTTAAAGCTATTATCCGCAGCATAAATTATAACATTACTTGAATTCTTTGCAATAGAAATCGCTATAGCTCCCGACCCCGTCCCTAAATCTATAACCGATATTTTTCTTTTTAAGTCTTTTTGAAGCCTTTCAATCTCTTTCAACGTCTCTTCGACTAAGCATTCCGTATCGGGCCTGGGTATTAAAACAGATTTATCGACAAAAAAGGGAATTGAATAAAACTCTTTTTTCTTTACGATATAAGCGTACGGCTCTCCCCGGCTCCTCTTTATAATCAACCTTTTAAACAAATTAATATGATTTTTAGCCGGCTTAATATTATAGGAAGTAATAACCCCGTCTAAGGGTTTTTTGAGAACATATCCCATAATAACGGCTGATTCGTTAAACGGGTTTGAGATATTTTTACTTTTAAGGCTGAGCTCGCCCCATTTAATTAATTTGTAAACCGACAAATCTTTATCTATGTCTATATTAAAATTATAACTGTTTTTGAGATTCAAAATAATCTGCCAGAGGCATTAAAAGTTCATCCATATTGCCGTCCATAATAGAGGCTAACTTATGCATGGTTATCCCTGCCCTGTGATCGGTGATCCTGCCCTGCGGAAAGTTATATGTCCTTATCTTTTCGCTTCTATCGCCGCTCCCAACCATGCTTTTTCTACTTTGAGCCTCCAGGCTTTTTTTATCCGCTTCTATTTTGCTCAAAAGTCTTGACCTGAGTATCCTTAGCGCTTTTGCCTTATTTTTATGCTGGGATTTTTCGTCCTGGCAGGTAACGACAAGACCCGTCGGGATGTGGGTAACCCTGACAGCCGAATCGGTTGTGTTCACGCTTTGTCCGCCGTGCCCCGAAGAGCGGTAAACATCTATCCTTAAATCCTCGGGGTCTATTTTAAGGTCAACCTCTTCCGGTTCCGGCATAACGGCAACGGTAGCGGCGGATGTATGAACGCGCCCCTGGGTTTCCGTGGCAGGAATCCTCTGTACTCTGTGAACGCCGCTTTCATTCCTTAAAAGGCGGTATGCGCCTTCACCCTTAACCGATGCCACCACCTCTTTTAATCCTCCCGAAGAAGAAGCGCTCAAAGATATTACTTCAAATTTAAAATTTTTATTTAAAGCATATTTGTTGTACATTTTGAAGAGGTCAAGCGCAAAAAGGGCGGCTTCTTCCCCGCCCGTTGCAGCCCTTATTTCCAATAAAATATCTTTGTCCTGAATATTTTCTTTCGGGTAAAAAAAGTCCCGCAAATCTTTTGCTATTTTTGACGCTTTAGTTTTCAGGGAATTTATCTCTTCAAGCTCCATTTCAAGCAATGATTCGCTGGTTTCGGCTTTAATCAATTCCTCGAGGTCTTTTATATCGAAGGTAATTTTATTATATTCATCGACTTGTTCAGCGGTTTTTTTAATTAAATTATACCTTTTAAAAAGTTCTTTCGCCTTTTCGCTAAAGCCCTTTGAGCTTTCTTTTTGTATTTGCTCATATAACTCTTTCGATTCTTTGCTTAGTTCTGCAGCCTTTTTTATTAAAACATCATCTATCATATCTATCATTAAAATATATACCTTACCTTTGGGGGTGTTGCCCTTTAGCCATTAAAAATCAAACTCCGCTTTTAACCATGACGCCCTGACCTCCGAAGGTTTTCCGCAAGAAAACTCGCCCTCCGAACAGTTTCCCCTGACGCATGCGGGACCTGCGCCATGAAAAACGGACGGCGCAAGGGGGTAAACGAGTTTAAACATCTCTTGCGCAACATGCCTAATTTCCCATTGAGCCCTTTCACATCCCCTTAATCTGAAAAAATGCAGAAGTTCCCTTGCGTTCATTGTAAATACGAGCTGGGTTTCTGTTGCATTTGGAAGTATATATCTGGCATCTTCTGCGGGCACGCCGTTTTCAAGCAGGTAACCGTATAAGGAGAAAATCTCATCTACCAGTTTATTATATTTTTTCAAAAATTCACTATTTTTAACAATGGAATCGGGGATAACATATTGAGGTTTTGTCTCCTTAACATACCTCTGGCTTCTTTGCGAGTATGACGCGATGCGGTGTCTAACTAATTGATGCGAAGCGCTTCTTGAGAGTTTTTCTACTCCAAAAGTGAAATTTGAGTGCTCCAATACTGATTCATGGCCGGAAGACCTGATTTTTTTAATTAATTTCCTAGCCTTTTCTAATCCTTTTTCGCCTGCGTTAAAATCCTCTTCTATTTTGGCTATATTGTAAGAGCTATAGCAAAGCCTCGCGGCTATTGCTATCGTAATCTCCGGTTTAGAGGTATAATTAATAAGTTTAACCATTGAAGGCAAGTTTATAACCGCGGGCGCGCGGGTTAAGTTTTGTTGCCGTTTTATATTCTTTATTAATATCGTTATTACTTTTATATAATTATTACTTCTTATTGGTTTTGCCGTATTTTTTATTAAATTTATCTATCCTTCCAGCGCTATCGACAAATTTTTGCTTGCCTGTATAAAATGGATGGCACTTCGAGCATATATCCACATGAAGCTCTTCAACCGTGCCGCCGGCAACAAACTCTTCACCGCAAGCGCATTTCACCTTTGTCTGGTAAATTTTTGGATGTATTCCTTCTTTCATCTTTAAAAACCCCTTTAAATTTTTATTTTTAAGATTTTAATATACTTTAATATACTAAAAGGCTATAACGCCATAATAAATAGTTAAGTTATTTATTATACGATTTTAAAATAAAATTTTCAACTTTTTTTATGTCGCCCGGAACATCGACCGGTATAGTCGAAATACTAACGGTGTTTACCTTAATTTTATAGCCGTTTTCTATTGCCCTTAACTGCTCAAGCATCTCCTTTTTCTCTAAATACGACGGGGGCATTTTCCCAAATTCGATAAGAAAATCCTTTGTGTAGCCGTAAAACCCCAGGTGCTTGAAGCCGAACATGCCTTTAAAATCTTTAAGCCCTTGAGGGTTCTCCCTGTCATAAGGGATCGGGCTCCTTGAAAAATAAATTCCAAAATCATTTTTATCTACGACAACCTTTACATTATTGGGGCCGGTAAATTCCTCATAAGAATAAATCGGGGTTTTCACGCTTGTATATAAAATATCGCTGCCTTCTTTAAAAGGCCTGATTAAAGCATCTATTATCTCCGTGTTTACCAATGGTTCATCCCCCTGAATATTTAAGACTATATCGGCATCTATGCCCGATGCCGCTTCTATGACCCTATCTGTCCCGGACTGGTGGGTATCCTTAGTCATAACTACATTTGCCCCAAAACCGCGGCATGCGTCATAAACCCGGCTGTCTTCCGTGGCAATCAAAACTTCGGACAGCGCATCCGATTTTATTACGCCCTCATATACATGCCTGACCATCGGCTTATTAAAAATCAGGGCAAGCGGTTTGCCCTCAAAACGCGTTGATTTATATCTTGCCGGAATTACCGCCGCTACTTTCATAGTTTTAATCCCATTTAATTTAATTTATTTAAAAAATTATAATAAATAAATTTTATTTTTTCCATATTATTCTATCTTTGTAACATAAACATCGTATCCGTATTTTGTAATAATTTTAGCAAAACTATAAGCATCTTTTAGATTTTTAAATTTGCCGAACACAACCTTGTAATAAAATATCCCGCGCACCGTTTTAGTAATAACATGAACCCCCGGAACGACCTTTTTCATCTGCTTAACCTTGTGTAAAGCCAGAGGTTTTTTTGTATATGCCGCAAACTGCAATGTATAACCAAGCATAGGAGGAACATATTTCACATTGTAAGAATTAACTATATTTCTGACGATTGGTTTTGGGCCAAGATATTGAACCCTGACTAAAGCCGTGCCGGGTCCGAGCATATTTAAAGCCCTTGCCGCCGCATAAGACAAGTCCAGGATTCTATCCCCATAATAGGGGCCCCTGTCGTTTACATAGACCTCGACGCTCCGGTGGTTTTCCAAATCGGTAACATAGGCATAACTGTCGAGCGGAAGGGTTTTTGAAGCCGCCGTTAAATCATACATATTGTATATTTGCCCGCTTGCGGTCGGCCTCCCCTGAAAACCGGGGCCGTACCACGATGCAATGCCTTCTTCCACATTATGCGATATTTGCTCCGGCGGGTAGTATTTTGGCGGCTGATGAGACGGCTGATACGGGTACTCCGGATAACTTCTGCCGATTATGTAGGGAATGCATCCCGTAAGCCCAAAGGACAAAGCAAAAAATAAAGCCATCAATATCGAGAGCTTAAATATTAAACTTGACCTTGACATAATGGTTATTAATATAACACAATTACGAAATAAATTTCATCTATAACAAATAACTATCCCGGGGAAACAATATATTAATTTTTATTTATTTTGATTATTCACGGCCGATTTATGGAATTACTCAAATTACTCGATTTTTTTGTTGACAATATTTAAAGAATATTATATAAATAATACAATATTTATTGTTTTAGTTTTAATTGTTCTTTAAATTTTGCATATTTATATAAGTTTGATATTTCTTATCAAGAGCGGTAGAGGGACGGGCCCGTCGAAACCGCAGCAACCGATAGCAAGTGGAAGTCGGTGCTAATTCCCGCAGGTTAATTCCTGGAAGATAAGAAGAAAAGAGTTTAAAAAACCCCTTCTTCTGTAATTCATCCGGAAGAAGGGGTTTTTTAGTTTTATTCGGGTAATTTTAAATAATTAAATAAGGAGAAGAAATGTTCGTTAAGGGTTTAAAATGCAGGGAATGCGGCAAAGAATATCCGGATAGCCCTCTTTATGTTTGCGATTACTGTTTTGGGCCGCTCGAGGTCGATTACGATTATGACGGGATTAAAAAACAAATAAGCATCGACAAGATAAAATCCAGAGAGCCAAATATGTGGCGTTATCGGGAATTACTGCCTATAAAAGGGGAAATCAAAATCGGCAAAAATGTCGGATATACCCCTCTTGTAAAGGCTGATAATCTTGCAAGGGAATTGGGCGTTAAGGAGTTATATGTTAAAAACGATGCCGTAAATTTCCCGACATTATCCTTTAAAGACAGGGTTGTGTCCGTTGCGATAGCCAAAGCGAAAGAATTTGGCTTTAAGGTTGTGGCATGCGCTTCCACGGGAAATCTTGCCAACGCAGTTGCAGCCTTAGCGGCATCGGCAAGCTACGAAAGTTTTGTATTTATTCCTTCAAACCTTGAAATCGGAAAAGTTTTGGGGACTTTGATTTACGATACCAATTTAGTTAAAATTAACGGGAGTTATGACAAGGTCAACAGGCTTTGCACGGAAATTGCAGGAAAACATAACTGGGGTTTTGTCAATATCAATTTAAGGCCATATTACGCCGAGGGTTCAAAATCGCTTACCTTCGAAATGCTTGAGCAGCTTGGATTTAAAGCGCCGGATAATGTAGTTGTTCCTATGGCGGGAGGCTCTTTAATTACAAAGGTAGGAAAGGCAATAGACGAATTCGAATATTGCGGCCTGTTAAAGGAGAAGCCGCATACTAAAATTTTTGGCGCTCAGGCTGCGGGATGCAATCCGATAACCGCTACCGTTAAAGAAAAAAGAGAATTTATCAGGCCGGTTAAAAACCCGAACACGATAGCAAAATCCCTTGCAATAGGCAACCCTGCCGATGGATATTACGCCTCCGACCTTATGAGTAAAACAGGCGGATACGGCGAAGATGCAACGGATGACGAAATCGTCGAAGGGATGAAGCTTTTAGCTAAAACGGAAGGTATATTTACCGAAACCGCGGGCGGGGTCACCGTTGCCGTGGCAAAAAAACTAATAGATAAGGGTTACATCAATAAAAATGAAACTACGGTTCTTGCCATAACGGGCAACGGCTTAAAGACGCTTGAAGCAATTAACGGAAAGTTGAAAGAGCCGGCAACTATCGATGCAAATCTGGAAGAATTCGAAAAGGTGCTTGCTAAAATCAGGGGTAAAAGCTAAAAGAGCTTAAATTATTTAAATTTTAGAAAAAAGTATAAAATAAAAAATTCTTACCATAAATAATAATATAATAATAATTTATAATTATAATAGCAGGAGGATTAAATGCCAGTAAAAGTCAGAATACCAACACCTTTAAGGTCTTTAACAGACGGAACAGCGGAGGTTGAAGCTAACGGTTCAACTATTATCGAAATAATAAACGACCTTGAAAAAAATTTTGCGGGTATTAAAGAAAGAATATGTGAACAAAATGACCAGGTCAGGAGATTTGTTAATGTTTATCTTAACGATGAGGATATCAGATTTATAGACAGCATAAATTCTAAAGTTAAAGACGGGGACACGGTTTCCATAATTCCTGCAATTGCGGGAGGCGCAGCCGAAAAGAAAAAATTTTATCTTAATTATCCTCAGGAAGCTATTAAAGAACCGCTGATATATCTTGTCGGTAAAAATTACAATGTTATTACAAATATAAGAAGCGCAAGTATTTCGAATGATATAGGAATAATTGCTATAGAGATAGAAGGCGAACCCCGTGAGATAGAAAAAGCCGTCAAATTTTTGGAATCAAAAGGCGTAACGGTGGAGCCCATTGTTCTTGATGTAGTAGAATAAGTAATACAAAATTAACGATTTAAATTTATTCTGGATTCCCGCTTTTGCGGGAATGACACCCGAAGGGTAAAACTTCAGACACCCATTGAGTCATTCCTGCGTAAGCAGGAATCCAGTGTTTGATAAGACATAAATAAGCAAATAAGCGGAGGATATAATATTTTGGAATTTACCGAAGAACAGATTAAAAGATATGCAAGACATATAATATTGCCTGAGGTCGGCGGCGAGGGGCAGACAAAATTGCTGTCCTCAAAGGTGTTATTGATCGGAGCGGGAGGGCTCGGCGCTCCTTGCGGATATTATCTGGGCGCTGCAGGAATCGGAACGCTCGGTATCGTAGATTTCGATACGGTTGACCTGTCCAATCTTCAAAGGCAAATATGGCACGGCACGGCAGATGTGGGAAGGTACAAAGTGGACTCTGCAAAAGATTCTATCGCAAGGATTAACCCCGATGTTAATGTCGTAACTTATAAGGACAAGATTAGTTCGGAAAACATAAAGGACTTAATAAAAGACTATGATGTAATAATAGATGCTACCGATAACTTTCCGACAAGATATTTAATAAACGATGCCTGCTATTTTATGAAAAAACCCCTTGTTTACGGCTCGATATTCAGATTCGACGGGCAGGCGACGGTATTTCTTCCGGAGGAAGGACCCTGCTATAGATGCCTTTTCCCCGCCCCCCCGCCGCCCGGCCTTGTTCCAAGCTGCCAGGAGGCAGGTGTTCTTGGGGTTCTACCAGGGGTAATAGGCGCAATTCAGGCAAACGAGGCTATAAAAATTATTCTTGGCGTAGGAACTACCTTGAACGGCAGGCTTTTAATCTATGATGCATTGGATATGAAATTTAGCGAGATGAAACTTAAGGCAGACAGAACCTGTCCGTTATGCGGGGAATCCCCCAGTGTTTTTGACTTAATCGATTATGAAGATTTTTGTGAATTTAGGAGGGAGGATTAATTAAATGCCGGAATATAAAAGCAATAGCGAATTAAATATAAAAGGGGAAATTTGCCCCTTCACATTCGTAAAATCCAAACTTGCTTTAGAAAAGATGAAAAAGGGTGAAATTTTAAGGGTTATCGTCGATTATGAGCCTGCCATAAGGAACGTCCCACGCTCTATGGAGGAACAGGGCCATAAAGTCCTGTCCATTAATAAAATTAACGATACCGATTATGAAATTATCGTCGAAAAAAATGGAAAAAAATAATCCTTATCTGTTTAGTTCCTTATCGAATATCGGCGGTACAGGTGCGGTTTTGCTGAACAAAATAATTAATCCTGGGACGGGTTCTAAATTATACGCAAAATTAGAAGGGCTTAATCCGGGCGGTTCCGTCAAAGACAGGCCCGCATTATATATGCTCAAAAATGCTCTTGAAAAGGGGCTTTTAAAAGACAAGATGACCATAATAGATTCTTCTTCGGGCAATACCGGAATTTCTTATGCTATGCTCGGCGCATTTTTGGGAATTAAGGTTAAAATTTACGCTCCAACGAACATGAGCGAGGAAAGAAAAAAGGTTATGCAGCTTTTTGGAGCGGAATTACTACTCACCCCTGCGGAAGAAAGTCATGACGGCGCCATAAAAAGGTCGATGGAAGAATATCAGCGGGGCGGCAAAGATTTATACTATATGCCAGACCAGTATAATAACCCGTTTAATCCTATTGCCCATTACGAAACTACGGCGGTAGAACTGCTCAAACAAACAGGCGGAAATATCGATTATTTCGCTACCGGCATCGGCACGGGCGGAACGATATTAGGCGTAGGGAAAAGGCTTAAGGAATATAACGATAAAATTAAGGTTATAGCAATAGTTCCAGATAGCGAAATGCACGGTATTGAGGGCTGGAAATATAACTATTCATTTAATTTCGGTGGTTTTAACCATAATAAAATTATAGACGATTTTATAAAGGTCGATACGGAAGGCAGTTATGCGATGCTTAAAAGGCTCATTAAAGAGGAAGGTCTTTTAAGCGGATTTTCTTCGGGAGCCAATGTGTATGGCATCTATAAACTTGCCGGCAAATACAGAGGGAATTTTGCGACGGTATTGCCCGACACCGGTTCAAGATACCTTTCTACAAGAGTTTTTGCCGATTTAATTCCCCTTTTTTCAAAAGGGGTGGCAGTCCGCCTTTAGGCATATCTTTGCCTGCATTTATAAAACCAACGGTTTTATGCAGGCAAAGATGGACGGGGTATTCATAACTCATAATTTTTATATATTATTTTATATTATTTCATTTTTATGGCTATAATAATTCCAAAAACCGAACTTGAAATTATAAAAAAACACGTCGCAGAAATTTTTCCGTACGAAGCATGCGGTGGGCTTTTAGGAAGGATCGATAGAGAGGATAAAGTAATCGTAAGGGTTTATCCAGCCGAAAACCGCTTTGGAAAAATAGCATGGGATAGTTTTGAAATAGAGCCAAAAGATATGCTTGAAATGGATAAAATTTCAAGAAAGGAAAATCTGGAAATTTTAGGCTTTTATCATTCGCATCCAAACCACCCTGCGATACCGTCAAATTTTGACATAAACGCCTCCTGGCCATATTATTCTTATGTGATACTTTCGGTAAAAGGCAACAGCCCCGAAAATGTAGTAGATATTAAAAGCTATCTGATGCCTGATAAAAATTCGGCTCCGGTTTCGGAAGATGTGGTGATTGACTGATTGACTTCCAATTTATTCTTGCGCTTCCGCAGTTTTTTCCTTTATTATTACAAGTATAATGCCTCCTAAGATTAAAATAGAGGAAATTATAAAGGTATATGATATTTTTTCGTTTAAAAATATTATTCCCAAAAGCGCGGCTATAACAGGCGCTAATAATTGAACCGACGACGCTAAAACGCGGGATAATTGCATTACCACCTTATACCATATTATATAAAAAAGGGCCGAAAATATAGCTCCTGATAAAATGCCGTAAATTATGGGATACAAATAAACATACGGCGTATTAATAAATTTATCGTTGATAAAACCATTTTTTAGAAAAGCAAATATGATGATAAATGGTATAAAATAAATTAATGAATAAATGAAGTTTGACGCAGTTCTTAATACATACCGTTTTTCAAATTTGCCTTTTAGCGTATAAATTCCCCATGCTATTCCTGAAATAATCATCATAACGGCTCCAAAATATCCGATAATGTTTTTGGGGACATTTAAGCCTTTATATACAAATAGGACAAAGCCAGCCATCGCAATTATCACCCCTGATATTTGCAATATATTAAGTCTTTCTTTGTGGATAAGCGCCGCATCTCCTATTATCGTAAATTGGACTGCGGAAAACAACAGAAGAGCTCCGACCGCCACGCCGACAAAAACATAACCGACGGAAAAACAAAATGCATAAGCAAATAAAGCAAATGCGGATAAATATTTTGGCTTTGGAAGTTGATTTTTTTTATGAAATACCAATAAAAAAAGAATCAGCGCTCCGCTTCCAAGACGAAGTAGGCTATAAAATACTGGGGTTATTGCATTTTTATCTAATGCTGCCCGCGCAAGCAGGCTATTTACGGCAAATCCAAAAATCGTAAAAAATGTCAAAAAGCCGAGCCATATATATTGAAATTTGCCTGATTTATTCATATTCCTAACCGAGATCGTAAAATTATTTATACTATAATTTGGAGATTGACTACATGCCAATTTATCACAGGTCATTAAAAGATTATGAGAGTATTGGCCTGAAAAAAAATAACTTTACATTTATTATATTATGTTATGTTATGTTTTAAGGATTGGGTATATCTAATTCTTTGCAGATTTTTATTACCAAAAAATCTTCAACTTCTTTGTGTCTTGGGACTGGAGCCTTCTTGGAATTAAGCGGATTAAGATAAACGCTGTGGTTTGAACCTTCTCTTAAAAGAATACATTCGTGCCTTTCTAAGTGTCTGATTAAGCCTTTTCGCTTCAAGCAAACAGTGCCTGTATAATTATTTCTTTTTCTTTTATAACGGAAGATGTATCGGCTTTTCTAAGTTCCATAATGGCATCTATTAAATTTTTTTCCGCTTCTTCTATTGTTTTTCCTTGAGACATTGCGCCAGGAATATCATCGGTATAAACAACCCAGTATTCTTTACCTTTTACAAATGTTGCTTTAATTTTTTCCATAAAAAGCCTTCTTTAATTTTTTTAAATATTATATTTTATGTTATTATTATTTTATATAAAAGTCAATTTAAACTGACAAGTAGAACACAAAAACCGGTATTTGTGGATAAAAGAAATATAAAATATAAGGGCTTGCCCTTGATTTATTACTTTATTATTTCTGCAAGAAGTTTCCCGGCAAGTTCGGTTTTTAGCTGTCTTCCGAACCTTTTTATTTTGCCTTCTTTGTTTATTAAAAAACCTTCATTTTCGTCTTCGCCTATAACATTTTTTGAAACATCGTTGATAAAGATATAATCCAATGATTTTTCCATAAGTTTTTTCCTTCCGTTTTCTATCACGGAATCGGTTTCGGCGGCAAAACCGAAAATTCTCTGTTCCTCTTTTTTTATTCCGGATAGAGCCTTCAATAAATCCTCATTCTGAACAAGCTCGACATTAAGATTTAAGTCCCCCTTTTTTATCTTATTCGAGCTTTTTTCTTTAAAGCTATAATCCGAAACGGCGGCGGCCATCAAAAGTATATCGCACTGTTTAAATTCGCCGGGCAATGTATCTTTCAAATCGGTAAAACTTTTACATTTTATTATCCTCATGTTTTTATTGATATATTGACAGGGGGCATCGATATTTAAGGCTATTAAAAACACATCCGCGCCAAGTTTCACCGCTTCGTTGGCAAGGCTGATACCCATTTTTCCGCTGGAGGCGTTTGAAAGAAACCTAACGGGGTCGAGATATTCCCTTGTAGCTCCTGCCGTTACCAAAACCCGTTTGCCTTTAAGCGTCTTTTCTTTAAAAACCGACTCAAGCTCAAATATAATACCTTCAGCGTCGGGAAACCTTCCCTCTCCAAAATCGCCGCAGGCCATATTTCCTGTTTCAGGCGAAGCAAGATGAAAATTATATTCCTTTAGTTTATTTAAATTATCTCTTAATATTCCGTTTGCATACATATTCGGATTCATTGCGGGAACCAGGACCTTTGGCTTATCCTGCGAGGCTGAAACGACTAAGGTTATTAAGGTGTCCGCAATGCCTGCGGCAAGCTTATTTATTGTATTGAACGACGCGGGAGCAATTAATATCAGA
Source organism: Deltaproteobacteria bacterium (assembly GCA_023489335.1). Classification (GTDB taxonomy): domain Bacteria; phylum SZUA-79; class SZUA-79; order Acidulodesulfobacterales; family Acidulodesulfobacteraceae; genus Acidulodesulfobacterium. The sequence goes on from JAMDCP010000007.1 coordinate 140,376, forward strand.
TCGGCATGTTTGGAAAGCGAGACATGGGCAAGAGGACTCTTAAAGGCATCGTCCGTAAAAACCTCTTCCCCGAAGGATTCGAAAATATAAGGCGAGATAAACCTGCCGGCAGACGAACTGACTATTATTTTAACGCCGGCGCCGGCTTCTTTAAGCCTTCTATATAAATCGACGCTTTTATAACAGGCGATAGAACCGGTTATGCATAAAAGAATATTTTTACCTTTTAATGTCATAGAAATTAGAAAAATCAGATTAGATTAAATACGCATTATATTTCCTTTCTTCCCCTATGGTGCTGGTTTCGCCGTGTCCCGGCAAAACTATTATGTCATCGCCCAGTATTAATAATTTGTTCTTAATAGAACTTATAATCTCGTCAAACGAACCGCCCAGAATATCCGTTCTTCCAATAGTGCTTTTAAAAAGGGTATCCCCGCTAAAAAGATATTTTTCGTTTACTAAAAATGATGTGCTCCCCGGAGAATGGCCCGGCGTAAAAATCGGCAGAATATTAATATCTCCTATATTTATAACATTATTTTCGGTTAAATATTCGTCTATCACGACATCTTCGTTAAAATCAAATCCCAGATATTCAGCCTGATTTTTCAAGTTTTTTAATATAAGTTCATCTTTTTTGTTGGCAATAATTTTAATGCCGTATTTTTCTTTAAAATAATTATCCATGCTTACATGGTCTATATGGCAATGCGTATTAAGTATAAATTTTAAATCTATATTGTCATCCTTTATGAGCTTGTCTATTCTTTTTGCCTGGCCTCCGGGGTCGATTATAAAACCCTCTTTTTTGTCATTATTATCGTTAAATACAAGATATGTGTTTACCTCGAAAGGCCCTGCCGGAATAGTATAAAATTTCATAATTTTCGGAATAAACCCTAAATAAGCCCTATTTTAAATTTTAAATTAAATATTTCTGGAATGAATTTATTAAGGTATTAAGATTTTCTATCGTATCCGCTTCGCCGTATATCCTCATTAAATCCTCGGTTCCCGAAAGCCTTGCCAAAAGCCATGAATCGCCGCCTAAAAATACCTTATATCCATCGGTTGTATTCTTGCCGGTAACTTTCTTGCCCTCAAAAATGTCCGGAAAATTTTCCATCTTCTCATCTATTTCCGCCTTAAACTTTTCTTTATCGACGGAAACATTTATCCGTTTGCTATAAATGGGCCCAAATTTTTCAAGAAGGTTTTTTACAAGCAATTTTAAAGGCTTCCTATAATAGGATAACATTTCAAGAACTAAAAGGCATGTATAAATTCCGTCTTTATCAGGGACATGCCCTATTACCGTTAATCCGGAGGATTCTTCCCCCGCCATTACGGCTTTGCCTTCAGATATAAGCTTGCCGAGATATTTAAAGCCGACGGGGGTCTCGATAACTTTAAAACCGTAGTATTTTGCAACCCTATCGACTAAGGCGGTTGTAGCCACGCTTCTTGCGACATCACCCTTTATGCCCTTGCCCTCTATGTAATAATTATAAAGAAGCGGAAAAATGATATTGGGTTCCACAAACTCCCCGTCTTCATCTAATATGCCGTATCTGTCGGCATCCCCGTCCGTTGCAAGTCCTAATGCCAGCTTCTCGGATTTATTTCCTGCCGCATTTTTATTATAATCTTTAATTAATTTACCCAAACTTATCAAATTTTTAGCGGAAGGGTCGGGCGCCATACCCGGCAAAAAAAATGCGTCTCTTTCCTTATCGATTTCTTCAAATTCGAAACCGGCTTCTTTCAGCACATCTCCTATAATACCCTTCCCCGTTCCATGCAAAGAGGTTATAAAAGGGAATACATTTTTATTATTTTTCGCTATAAGTTTTAAATCTAATTTAATTTTTATTAGGTTGACATAATAGCCTATAAAATCCTCTTCCTTAAGTAACCCCTGAGTTTTAGCATCGCCTATGTCAATAAATTTATATTCGGGTAATTTTAAAAGTTCATTAGATTTTCTTGTTATAATTTCCGTATCTTCGGGAAGAGCGGGCCCTCCCCAATCGGGAGAAAACTTAATCCCGTTGTAATTATAAGGGTTATGGCTTGCCGTTATATTTATTGCCCCTAAGGCCTTTTCTTTCAATATTTTTATGGCTATAACCGGCGTCGGGGTAAAGGTGTTTGCAAAAATCACGGAAAACCCGTTGGCGCAAAAAACACAGGCGCTTAATTTTGCAAATTCTTCCGATAAAAATCTTGTATCAAAGCCTATGACTATCTTTTTTGAAGGAAACGAACCGCTGTATTTTTCCGTTAAAAAATCGCATATAGCCTGAGATACGATTTTAACGGCATCGAAAGTAAAGTCGTCTGCAATCCTGCCTCTGTAACCCGATGTTCCAAATTCAATCTCAAATCTTTCCCTATTATGACAGAGCGCTGAAATTTCTTTCATTTTTCCACCTATCTATATCGACGCTAAATTGATTTATTAAAGCCAATGCTTCATCTTTTTCCCTGCTTTCGGAAAATACCTCAAAATGAGCGCTTTCGGAAGCCGGATATGCCAAAACCCATCCGTTTGGCTTTACCAGCTTTATCCCATCGATGAATAACGCATTTTCATCCCTGTATTTTTCTATAAACTTTCTCATTATAAACCCCTTTAACTCGGTTGGGCAAGGAATTATTTTATATTCAAAACAGGTCGGCTCGATATAGCGCAGTTCATTTTTAATTGTAGTGTTAAGTTTGGCAAGCATCTCGAGAAGTTTTACCGCGGAATACATTCCGTCAAAGGCGGGCATAAATTTAGAATAAATGTAACCCCCTTCATTGTCGCCGGCAAAATAAACCTTGGAATCGGCAGATTTTTCCATAAGGGCATTTGCGGAGTTTTTGGCCAAAATAACCTCGAAGTTATGATCCTTAGCCATTTCTAATATATTAAACGACGAGTTAACGGGAACGGTAATAATCTTGTCCGTTTTTTCCGTCTTCATAACGAGAAGGCACATTAACGACAGCGCCGTATTTCCGTCTATATTGTCCCCGTTTTCATCGCAGATATAAATCTTTTCTCCGCCGTTATCGATAAAAATGCCAATATCTGCGCTAACGGATTTTACAATGCCCGACAAGTCTTTAAGCGATTTTTTAAATTCCCTTTCCGTTTTTGTAATCTTCGTCTGGTCTAAATTTGCATTAAGGTGAACGGAATCTATCCCAAGCCTTCCGATTATCGCCGGAAAAATCTTACTCGAACTTCCATACGAATAATCGATTACAATCTTAAATTTTTTCTTTATAATTTTATCGATATCGATTTTACTTAAAAATCCGTCGGTATAATATTCGGTTCCATGCGTAGGATAAAATATCTCCCCCGTCTCTTCCGAACCGACCCTTGCATAGTCTTCTCTAAAAAACAATCTTTCGATTTTTTGTTCGCCTAAAGGGGATAAATCCAGGCCATTCTGGTCAAAGAACTTTATATTTAAAAGTTTTTTATCAAAGGGATGTTTTCTGACATGAATGCCTCCATAACTCTTAAACTGCTTTGCCTGATACCGGACGATGGATATCGGGGTATCGCTGAAGTCGTTTACATTGACTCCCACGGAAAGAACTCCCGACATCATAGCCCTTGAAAATAATCTCGATGTTTTATGGCTGTCCCTTGAAACGGAAATAGTTTTGTTTTTACCAATCGTTGCGCCAAAGGCAGCCCCCAGTTTCGATGCAAATTCAGGGGTTATTTCCAGATTTGCAAGAGCCGTTATGCCGTATTGCCCAAATATTTTAGCGCTCCATTTATCCGACCAAATCAGGCTTTCCGATAATATTGCTCCGTCATCCACATTTTTAAAAGGCCAAATCTTAACATTGGGATTTATTACCGCTTCGTTGCCGATGTTGCAAACATCGGATATTACGGCGCCGGAGCCGATAAAAACATTTCTGCCGATATTTGATTTATAACCTATTATAGCTTCCTGAATCTCGCAATTTGCGCCTATTTTTGAATTTTTTCCGACAACGGAACCGCTTAATACCGTATTTTCACCGACGGTGCAGTCATCTCCTATAACGCAATTTTTAATTTTGCAGTTCTGAAATATATGGGTATTCTTTCCGAATATCGAATTTTCGACATCGCAGCTTATATCTATAATGCTTTTTTCGCCGATTTTTATGTTGTTCTTTGCAAGCGTTTCCCCCTCTATATTCAAATCTATCTTGCCCGCTATGACGTCCAAATGACTTTGCCTGTATTCCGAAAGCGTGCCGACATCCCTCCAATAGCCTGAAGATATATAGCCAAAAAGATTTTTATCTTTTTTTAAAAGCATAGGAAACAGGTCTTTTGAAAAATCAAACTCGCTTTTTTCAGGGATTAGCTTCAGCGCATTTCTATTTAAAATATAAATTCCCGTATTGATTGTATCGCTAAAAACCTCTGACCATGTTGGTTTTTCAAGGAATTTTGTAATCCTGCCTTCGCTGTCAACAATAACTATCCCGTACGGCAATGGATTCTCGACCCTCGTAAGAACAATAGTAGCATCGCTATTTTTACTGACATGAAAGTCTATGGGTCTTCCAAGGTTAATATCCGTGATTATATCGGCGCTAATTACGAGAAAATTGTCTTCTTTAATGATTTTCTCTACATTTTTAACCGCTCCCGCGGTTCCGTAGTCTTCTTCGGCCAGTATATATTCGATGTTCACCCCAAAACCCGCTCCATCCTTAAAATAATTCTTTATTACTTCCGGCTGTACATAAAGCAAAATAATTAAATCGACTATTCCATGCATTTTTAACAGATTGACAACATGTTCCATCATAGGCTTGTTTGCCACATGTATCATAGGTTTTGGAGTATTATTCGTCAGAGGTTTAAGCCTTGTCCCGAAGCCGCCTGCCATTATAACTGCCTGCATATAAATACTCCTTTTAGAGGTAAGAATCTTATTTTAAGAAATATTGCAAAATCTTGGGTTGCATTATGGGATTAATTCTATTAAAATTATATCTTAATAATTTATAAAATCAAAATTAAAAATTTATCTATGCTTTCCTATATTCTTCGCTTAGACACAGCCCTTTTTTTATTTATAAACAATAACTTTCATTTTTCTTTCCTTAACGATAATATGCGGGCGGTTACATTTCTGGGCAATGGATGGGTGGCATACTGGCTGGTTCTTGTTTATGTTTATATATACAACCGTTCAAAATTTAAACAGTCGTTCTTTTTGCTCTTTTTGACGCAGCTTGTTCCAGGGATAATAGATATTACTGTAAAAAGGTTCGTGAATAGGCCAAGGCCTATCGTTGCGCTTCATGAACTTATAAAACACGGCATAGTGCATGTTAATTTGCTCGGAAGGCACCTCACCGAACATTCATTTCCGTCCGGCCACGCCACCACCGCTTTTTCTCTAGCTGTTGCTCTTGCGTATCTATTCCCGAAGCACTATAAATTGTTTTATGCCCTGGCATTCATAGTTGCCTTTTCCCGCGTTTATGACGGCGAACACTATCCGTTAGATGTTATAGCGGGAGGAATTTTGGGTTACTCATTTGCAAAAATTACCCTTATTTTATATAAAAAAATAAGAAAAATAAACGGATATAACTTTGAAAAATTGTAGTTGAATAAAAGATTTATTTAGCCGCCGTATTATTTCTTAATTAATCTCCTTGATTCGATGAATATCGCAATTTTTCTGGCAACTCTTTTTGACACCGTTTTTAACGCCATCTTTTCTTGCTTATGCGCAATAAGGGGATTAATATAATTATAATAAAAGGCACTGGACGAGATATCGACATTTTCGAAAATTATTCTTCCGCTTGTCTTATATAGGCTTACCCTCACGGTTGCCGTTATCATATATTCAACCGCGGCGGCAACGCCGGTGTACGACATGACGCTATTTTGAATAGAAGTAATCTTTCCAGTTAAATAATATCTTGCGTCTCCCTGGTTTGCGGTAAACATATCCGTAGAGGTATTTAAATAATAAGCGAGATTGTTTGAAAAGTAAACTCCCACGCCGGATTTATAGGTTAAATTTTTAAAAGGCTTTATAAATATTTGAGAAATATTATTATATTTTTTATATTTGCCGTAAATATTAACGGAGCCATTTTTTTGATTTAACATCCTAAAACCGCAAGCGGAAGTCAAAAGAGAGGCAAAAGCAATAATAATAACTAATGCAAATTTATTTTTCATATTACGCTATTATATTTAACAGCTTATTTTTAACATATATGGTTTTTTTAATACTGCTTCTATGCGCTACATATTTTCTTATTTTATTACTGCCCAACGCAGCTTCGATTACCGAATCTTCGCTTGCATTTAAATCCGCAACGACGAGGTCTCTCATTTTCCCGTTTACCTGCACGGCTATATTGCACTTTTCCTGAATGTATCCCGTGTCTTTAATCTCCGGCCACGACGCCTTTTCTATAGGCGAACCGTTTAAAATTTCGTAAACTTCCGAACAGGTATGCGGAATAAACGGATATAATATTATAATAACGGAGTTCAGAAAATACTTTAGCAAATATTTATCTGCCCGATTTAAAACTCCCCCTTTTTGAATCCCGTCCGCCATATAATCGTTAAAATTGTTAAGTAATTCCATTGAAGAACTTATTATCGTATTGAAATGATAACGCCCGTTCATCTCCGTTTCCGCTTTTTCTATCACCTGGGAAAGCTGATAAACAATTTTTTTAACACCCTGATTTATTTCGTCCCCGCTTCCGCCCCCCATTGCAAAATCGTTGCCTGCATTTTTAAAAATATCCGCATAAGCCGTAATCGTTTTGTAAAACTTATTGATAAACCTGAATGCCCCTTCGACCCCGGAATCGTTCCATTCCAGATCCTTTTCGGGCGGAGCGGCAAAAAGAATGAATAACCTTACCGTATCGGCTCCGAATTTTTTGATAAGCTCGTCCGGATCTACGACATTGCCTTTAGATTTAGACATCTTGGCGCCGTTTTTTACAACCATTCCCTGCGTTAAAAGATTTTCGAATGGCTCGTTTAAATCAAAGTAATTTAAATCCCTCAGGACTTTTACAAAAAATCTTGAATATAAAAGGTGCATAACGGCATGCTCAACCCCGCCTATATACTGGTCAACCGGAAGCCAATAAGCTATATCGTCTTTTTTAAACGGAAACCTTTCGCTCCTGTTTAGAAGAGTATATCTTAAAAAATACCATGAAGATTCAACGAATGTATCCATCGTATCGGTCTCACGCCTTGCATCGCCGCCGCATTTAGGGCATTTTGTATTCACAAAAGATTCTAATTTTTCTAAAGGCGAAGCGCCTTCCCCCGTAAAAGTAATGTTGTCCGGAAGAATCAGCGGTAAATCGCTTTCATTTAAAGGAACCACCCCGCATTTTTCGCAATATACCACGGGAATTGGACAGCCCCAATATCTTTGGCGGGATATTCCCCAGTCCTTAAGCCTATAATTAACAACCCTTTTACCTATACCCAGCTTTTCCGCATAAGCAGAAATCTCTTCCTTTGCCTCACCGGCAAAAAGCCCGTTAAACTTTCCCGAGTTGACAAGTTCCCCCGGCAGAGTATATGGAAGGCTGCCGTCCGGTTCTTTTTCCAACCCGCTTTCAGGTCTTATTACCCTGATTATTTCGATGTTATATTTTTTTGCAAATTCATAATCCCTTTCGTCATGGGCAGGAACGGACATTATCGCGCCTGTTCCATAATCCATTAAGACAAAATTTGCCACATATATCGGGATCTTTTTATCCGTAAACGGATTAATAGCATAAGAGCCCGTGAAAAATCCCTCTTTTTCCGCAAGGTCTTTTGAAATCAAAGAGTTATGGATAATTTTTTCTAATTCGATTTTTTTTTCGCGGCCCTTAGTTAATTTTTCGGCAAGGGGATGAAACGGGGAAACGGCGATAAAGGTTGCCCCAAAAATAGTATCCGCCCTTGTCGTAAATATCTCGATTTTATCGCCGTTGCCCTGTTCTTCGTTAACGCTGCCGCCGCCTTCCGTAAAACCTGCTATCTTAAAAAAAATGCTTAAGCCGGAACTCTTGCCAATCCAATTTTTTTGCATTGTTCTGACCTTATCCGGCCAGCCTTTCAAACCGTCCAAATCTTTGAGCAGTTCTTCCGCGTAAGCCGTTATTTTAAAAAACCACTGCTCCATATTTTTTATCGTTACATCCTGTCCGCATCTCCAGCACTTGCCGTCTTCAACCTGTTCGTTGGCAAGCGTAGTATGGCAGGACTCGCACCAGTTGACATTTGAAGCCTTCTTATAAGCCAATCCATTCTTTAACATTTGCAAAAAGAATAACTGCTCCCATTTATAGTATGACGGGTCGGATGTTATTACGATTCTGTCCCAATCATAAGAAAAACCAAGCCTTTTTAACTGGCGGGTCATTGAATTTATGTTGCTCTCCGTCCACTCCGCAGGATTGGTTTTATTTTTTATTGCGGCATTTTCGGCAGGAAGCCCGAAGCTATCGAAACCGATAGGGTGAAGAACGGAATATCCATTTAACCTTTTAAAGCGGGCAATGGCATCCCCAATTGCATAGTTTCTGACATGCCCCATATGGATTCGACCCGAAGGATACGGAAACATTTCTAAGCAATAGAATTTTTTCTTATTTACCGAACGCTCGTTATTTAAGCAAAATACCCCTTCCTTCTCCCAGAGGGATTGCCATTTGTTTTCGATTTTATTGAAATCGTAGTTTTTATTTTTTTCCAACGGAACCTGAATAATGTATTAACATTAAAGTTAAAGTTTTTAGATTTTTATATTATATATTTATATATATTTATATATATTTAACTATAGAAATAAAAAATAGTATCGTTCCAACGACAACGGAGCTATCCGCAAGATTAAAGCTCGGCCAGTGATAACCGTAAATATGAAAATCGAGAAAATCAACGACATATCCTTGAAAAATTCTGTTTAGAAGATTTGAGAATGCGCCCGAAATTATTAAAGACGAAGAAATTATAAATAAAGCCGAATCAATTTTTAATTTAAACAAAATATATGTTATAATGGCAATAATTAAAGCCGTAAATATTATAATAAGCAAAGACGAGTAATTATTCAAAAGCCCGAAAGCAACGCCCGTATTATCGACATGAACTATATTGAAATAATGTTTTATAACGGTTATCTTCCGAAATAACGATATCCGTTTATTGACTAAATATTTTAAATATTGGTCGAAAATTAAAACGGGAAGGAAAATCGAAATTAATATGATTAGCTTTTTCTTCATTTAGTTCATTTAACAGGTCAAATTAATAATGGGGATTTACAGCAATTTTTTTAAATTATTCTTTTTGGAGCAGTTTATTAATGCCTCGATTCCAGGCAATTTCTTTCCTTCCAAAAGCTCCAAAAATGCCCCGCCGCCTGTTGAAACATAAGACATTTTGGCAAACTCTCCCGCTCTGTGCAAAGCAACATCCGTATCGCCGCCGCCTACAATCGTGAGAGCGTAAGCGTTTGCCACACTGGAAACCAAAGCAAATGTTCCCCTGCTAAAGGCATCGAATTCAAATACGCCCATCGGACCGTTCCATACAATTGTTTTGGCATTTTGAATGGCCTCAGTAAAAAGAGTAACCGTTGCAGGACCTATATCTAATGCCATCCAGCCTTTTGGAATTTCCTGAACGGTGGTAACCTTAGTTTCCGCATCGGGAGTAAATCTGTCGGCAACAACGACATCTACCGGAAGATAAAGTTTTATATTTTTTTCTTTTATTTTTTCAAGGGTTTTTTTTGCATATTCAATCATGTCGTCTTCAACTAATGAACTGCCGACATCATACCCCATAGCCTTAAGAAAGGTATTAGACATTGCCCCGCCTATTATAAGTTTGTCCACCTTGTCCGCAAAATTCGATAATACCTCTATTTTCCCTGAAACCTTTGCCCCTCCGACAATGGCGACAAACGGCTTCATAGGGCTTTCTATCGCCCTTGTAAAGTAATTTAACTCTTTTCTAATAAGAAACCCTGCGGCGCATGTTTTTACGAATTTAGTAACCGAGACATTCGAGGCGTGAGACCTGTGCGCCGTTGCAAACGCATCGTTGACATAAATATCGCATAACGAGGCCAATTTTTTTCCAAATTCTTCGTCATTATTTGTTTCTTCCGAATAAAACCTTAAATTTTCCAGAAGTATAATATCTCCATAAGATGCGGACTTAACGGTATTTTCTGCTAACTCTCCGATGCAGTCGTTTACAAATTTAACATCTTTATCTAAAAGCCTGCTTAACCTTTTCGCAACCACTATGAGCGAAAGTTCGGGAACTTTATTTCCCTTAGGCCTTCCCATATGGGATATTAAAACTATCTTTGCATTCTCGTCTAAACAGTAATTAACCGTGGGAAGAACAGCTCTAATTCGGGTATCGTCGGTAATATTCCCGTTTTGGTCGAGGGGAACATTAAAATCCACCCTTATAAGAAGGGTCTTATTCTTTATGTCTATTTCATCGATATAAACTATATTTTCCATTATTGCATCATCATAACCGCCATTTCGGCAAGCCTTGTGGAATACCCCCATTCATTGTCATACCATGCCAGAACCTTGACAAGGTCGTCCCCTATAACCTTTGTGCTTAAAGAATCGACGGTGGAAGAGTGTGAATCTCCGAGATAATCTATCGAAACTAAGGGTTCTTTGCTAAAAGCAAGAATTCCTTTTAAATAAGTTTCCGAAGCCTCTTCCAATTTTGAATTTACCTCCAAAACCGAGGTTTTTTTAGAAACCTTGCATACCAAATCGTTAATAGATACATCGGGCGTAGGCACCCTTAAAGACATCCCGTCAAGTTTGTCTTTAAGTTCGGGCAACACCTCGCAAAGCGCCTTTGCGGCGCCGGTTGTCGTAGGAATAATCGAAACGGCGGCGGCCCTTGACCTTCTTAAATCTTTATGCGGCAAATCTAAAATCCTCTGGTCATTGGTGTAAGAATGAACAGTGGTCATATTGCCCTTTTCTATCTCAAAATTTTCATGTATTATTTTGGCCACCGGGGCAAGGCAGTTTGTGGTGCAGGATGCCATGGAAACGATGAAATGCCTGTTTTTATCATACATTTTATCGTTTACTCCAAGAACTATAGTGACATCGGGATCGTGGGCAGGCGCCGAAATTAAAACCTTTTTTGCCCCCGCCTTAAGATGTTTTGCCGCATCGTCTCTTTTCGTAAAAAGGCCGGTCGATTCGATAACGATATCGACATTTAGATGTTTCCAGAGAAGTTCGGAGGGGTCTTTTATTGCCGTAATTAAAGTTTCCCTGCTATCCGCAATAATATGGTCAACATCATATCCGACATAAAAATTAGCCTTGCCGTGGACGGAATCGTATTTAAGAAGATGGGATAGCACTTGCGGGTTGGTAATATCGTTAATTGCGACTATTTCAATATCTTTGCCCTTTGCTATCATATTTTGAAATACCCTGAAAACATTTCTCCCAATTCTGCCAAATCCATTTATCGCAATTCTTAAATTTGCCATAAACCCCTCCCTTGCCGTTTATTGAATGTCAAAAATTTTAAACCGTATTTCGACGAAACTATTTATCTTTCATGCCTAAAAAATGGACCGTGCCCATGCCTAAATCCGGGACCTTCGCGTTCGGGGCCTCTGCGTCCTGGCCCTTCGCGTCTCGGACCTTCGTGTTCAAAATGCCTCCTCATTCTCCAGTTTTGGTACGGATGATTGCGGTAAAAACGAATTGCATGGAACCGCCATTCACGGTAACTCCTCAAAAACATTTGATGCCTTGCCCACCAGCCCGGATGATAAGCCCTGTACCACGGCCCCACATGCATCCTCCACCATACAAAATACGGCCTATAAGCAATTACCGGGGGCGGCGGACCAAAAGCTAATATTCCCGGAAGAAAAATCCCCGCAGTTACCGGATACCACGGGCCGGAATATACGCTTGCGTAAACCCAGCCGCCGTTAAGCCACCTGTAATAATAGCCGTTATATCCATAAATATAGGCGCCAAACCCAGGGGCGTAATATGCGTTTACGCCATTGCCGAATGAAAAAGCAAAATTGGGCGAGGCAACGCCGATATTGAAATACCCCTGTGAATACGCAGGCGGATTGTAGTATGCCGCGCATCCGCTTAAAATGAAAACAAATATACCTAAGGATGCCATAAATACGAACAACTTTTTGATTCTTTTTTTGGTATTCATGATTTTAACCTCGAATAGCCTCGAAATATTAATTAATTTTTAAGATATTTTGCTCGCCGCAAAACATGTCATACCCGCGGCATTCCCCGACGGGTATCAGGCATTATTATATATTACAACCATATATAATTACAATATATATTTATTCATGCCTAATTCTTAACAATTCTACAATAATTATGGTAAAATATAATAAAACCTTTTAATGCCTTTATGCTAAGCTAACATTTTAAGATAATAAATAAAATAAATTTATAGGGGGTTTTTTATGTTTAACTATAAAGGACTTGAGATAAAAAGATTTTGCCACGACAGTTTTCTGGTAACGAACGGCAAGATAAATTTATACTTTGACCCATTTAAATTGCACGACGGCGAATCTAAAGCGGACTACATTTTCGTATCGCATGAACACTTCGACCATTTTTCTATCGATGACATTCGCAAAATAATAAAAGATTCCACCGTTTTATTCATGAATAAAATGACGCATAAAGAAATGGGGGCGCCCTTTGATAATAAAGTCGTAATTATTGCCCCGGGCGATTCAATCGATTTTAAAGATTTACATATAGAAGGCGTCCCTGCCTATAACATAAACAAATTTCGTGAACCGGGCAAGGTTTATCATCCGAAAGAGGACAAAAAGCTTGGGTTTATCGTTACTTTTAACGGGGTTAAGATTTATCATACGGGCGACACCGACCATATACCCGAAATGGACAATCTGGCTTCGAAAAATATCGATTTGTTATTTATCCCGGTTAGCGGCACATATGTGATGACCTCGTCCGAAGCAATAGGCGCGGCCGAAAAAATCAGGGCGGACATATCGATTCCTATGCATTACGGAACTATAGTAGGGGACAGAAAACAGGCCGAAGATTTTAAAGAAGGCTGCCAAAAAAAGGGGTTGAACTCTGTAATTATATAATTTTAACCGCCCAACATGCGCGACCTTAGAAAAGGAGGATTCCCCTGCATGGAAAAAAAAGAAAATTATCTTCCGATATTAATCGAAAGCCTGATTTTTGGCAAAAACTCCGACTACCCCCTCTACATAAAATCGGGGGATAACTATATTTTATATAGGGCAAAAGCCCTCATATTTTCTCAAAACGATGCTTTAAGATTAAAAAACAACGGCGTAGGCCATCTTTACATTAAAGGAGAGGATAAAGAAAAATATGACGACGATATAATGGAACATATGGAAAGCATCGTAAATTCAACAGATTTGAATTTAGAAGAAAAGGCTGTAAAAATTTATATTTATTCCAAGGTTTACGCAGAATATCTTATAACAACGGGAAATCTTAAGGATAATCAGGAAAATGTCAAAAAAACCATCGAAACCACCATCGATTATCTTTTAATTAGTGAATTTGCTTTTATGAATCTTCTAAATCTTTCGGATTACGATTATAATGAGGTAAGCCACGGGATTAATGTTAGTATTTATGCCATGTCTTTGGCAAACAGGCTTGGCTTTACCAATAAAATTTCACTTTTTGAAATCGGCTTATCGGGGCTTATACACGATATCGGAAAATTAAAATTTCCCAGAGCGCTTTTGTCAAAAAGGGATTTAGGGGTTGAGGAACTTAACGAAATCCAAAAACACCCTATATATTCAAAAGAGATTGCGCTGCAAAACGATATGCGGAATAATGATGTTATTAACGGCATTTTGGACCATCACGAAGCTTCAAACGGCTCTGGTTATCCGTTCGGCAAGATAGAAGAAGATATTTCGACTTACGGAAAGATTTTAATAATTGCCAACAAATTCGATTCCCTTACAAGAAACAGGCCGTATAGAATAAAATTAAGCATGCCGGATGCCTTAAACCAGATGAATTTAAATAATGATCTTTATAATAACGCGTTCTTAAGGGAATTTACCCTGCTTATGTCAAAAAAGATTAGCTAAGGAAGAATTCTTTGCGGGAAGAGGTCAACAATGGTGCCGAAGGCCGGAATCGAACCGGCACGGATATTATCCACCACCCCCTCAAGATGGCGTGTCTACCAATTCCACCACTTCGGCGTTAAAGATATCTAATTTATTTTTTAAATTCCCCTTTTTTAAAAGGGGTGATATATTCACCTGTACAATTGTCAAGGCATGCCCTTGACGCAGGTGAATATGCCGCCCGTGGCGGACTGACGGGGTATTTATAAAATAAATCGGATACCTTTTTATTTATTTAATTTATTTAACCGTTTTTAATGGCTTCTTAGCCAGGGCTTTTGGAGCAGGCTTGGCAACCTTTTTAACTAAAGACGGTTTTTCCGCCTTTTTAATGTAGCTTTTAATTGCGATGGGGCTTACCTGCTTAGCCGAAATGTAAGATATCAGAAATGCCGAAGCCATAAAAATTACAGCCAAAACGGCGGTAGTTTTGGTTAAAAAATTACCCGCGCCGGAGGCTCCAAATATCGTTTGAGAACTCCCACCGAATACGGCGCCCATTTCCTGGCCTTTGCCCTGCTGCATAAGAATAACGATAACTAAAAAAACGGCAGAAACTATTAATATAATCGTCAAAAATTCTATCATGATGAAGTTATATTAATAAAATATGGTATAAAAGTCAACCGCAAAATTTAACTTACATTACGGCTTCAAAAAAGCCCACCCCTCGGCTTCCCTGATAACTATTTCGCCCTGAGCCGATGGAACCATCTTTACGAATGGATAAAGTTTTGACGGTGGAATATGGAGTTCATATAAAGTATTAGCGCATTCGGCAATTTCGACGCCCTCTTTTTTTAATCCAAGAAGCGCTTTTTTAAAACCGTTTCCCTTAAAGTAAATATGGACTCCAGGACTAAATGCAAGGAGTTCGACCCTGATATGCCCTTTTACCCTTGGATCGTTCAGTAAATTTTCAATGTTTTTTATCGTCTTCTTCATTCTACCTTTATTGTTTACATCTATTACATAAAGAGCTTTATATACCTTGCCTGAAACCGGCATGGCTCCCATAGTAAAAGGTGGTTTAGAAGCGGCATTTGGAAAATATGTTCTTGTTCCGTTTACATTATGCCAGCCGCGAATCTTACGAATATGGTTCTCATAATAGTGTTTTAAATATAAGGAAACCCCGCTGCCGTTAGCGCCGTTAGCCGAAGCATAGGAACATGCGATTAAATTAACCGCAACTGCCGCAACAATTGCATATAAAAAAATGGAAATAGCCTTACTCATAATTCCTCCCGCTAATTTCTATTTTATTAAGAATATTAATTTCATATATATATGAGGAATAATGGCATATATTGCACTCTTTGTCAATACGATTTTTTCACCCCCCCAATCCCGATTCAGGGTTTAAGATTAATCTCTTTAAAAAATCTACTTTTTATTATAAAATTTAAATATGGAAAAAGATATTCTCGTCTATTTTTTTTACGGGGAAGACGGCTTTAGAATTACTAAGGAAATAGAAAAAATAAAATCCGGAATATTAAAAAAAGACCAGATGGATTTTAATTTTGACAGGCTCATATCCCCATCCCCCCTCGACTTTTTAACCATAGCCGACAGTTATCCCGTGCTTTCGGAAAAAAGGGTTATACAGGTAGAAGATTTTGAAGACTCGTTTCTTAATGATACGGGACTGCTTGATTACTTAAACTCCCCGTCCCCGGCAACGGTAATCATATTTTATGATAAAAGCGCGAAAATTAACGAGAATATTAAATTTTTTAAGGAATTAAAAGCCAAAAATTATTTTAAACTTCATAAAATTAGGCTTCTATATGAAAATGAACTTTTACCTTACATTAAAAACTTATCCAAAGAAAAAGGCATAAAAATTTCTGATGAAGCAATATATTACCTCATCAGATATACGGGTAATAATACTTTAAATATCGACAACGAACTTAACAAAATAGCCTCGGGGATTAAAACCGAAAACGAATCGAAAGAACTTTCCGTTGACGAATTAAAAAAGGTTCTTGCTTTTTCAAAAACATTCAATATTTTTGATTTTATCGATAAAATATTTGATAAGGATACAAGGGGGGCATTTGGGGTATTTGGCGTTATTTATAATAACGGGGAAGAACCGGTAAAAATTACATCGGTATTATATAATGAGGTAAGAAAACTTCATAAAGCAAAGGTACAGGAATCTTCGGGTATGGATTTCGAAACCATTTTACGGATAAACTCCGTTCTGCCTTTTCTCAAAAAGAAATTTCTAAAAAATCTATCTTTATTTTCTGTTTATGAACTTAAAAGAATTATGGAGCTGCTGGAAGAAACGGACTTTAGGCTTAAAACAACATCATTTCCCCAAAACCTGATATTCGAAGAATTTATCTTTAAACTTAATTTTTTAAATAACCCCAAAAACAGGCATATTTGATTTATTTTTATTTAATCGAGTTATGAATCTTGGCCAGCGCCGAGATTTTCCTTGAGGCATTATTCTTATGAATTACCTTTTTGGATGCCAGATTCATGATATAAGACACATTCAGCTTAAAAAGTTCCAGAGCCTTTTCTTTGTCGTTTTGAGAAACAGACTCTTTAAACTTTTTAATATTAGTCTTCATTCTTGAAAGATCGCTTGTATTGCGCAAAGTCCTTTTTTTCGTTTGCCTTGCCCTTTTCTCAGCCGATTTATGATTTGCCATAATTACTCCTACGAATTTATAGATTTAAAATATTTAAATTTAAGCATTAAATTTTAACAAACTTTTTATTTAAAATCAAACAAAAAATAAAGATGCAATAACTCCTTCTCAGTCGCCCTGTAATTCTATTATAATATCCGCAGCTTCTTTTAAGCCTGAAACATAAAAATCCGGAATTATATTTTCGTCATGTTCGTACATCGAATTTTTTATGTAAAACGACCTTAAACCGGAATTTTTTGCAAGAAGAATATCGCTGTCCTTGTCTCCAACCATAAACGATTTATTAATATCGATGCCAAACTTTTCTACGCCCTTAACCACCATCCCCAAATCGGGCTTTCTGCAAGAGCATTTAATATTATAAGGCTCTACGCTTCCATTTTCATGGTGGGGGCAAAAATATAAATCGTCTATCGCAATACCGTTAGTTTCATAAACCTTTATTAATCTTTTATTAACTCTTTCCAAATCATCTACAGTGAAAAAACCCTTTGCAATACCCGCCTGATTTGTAACTATTATGAGCAAAAACCCAATTTTCTTTAAATTCTTTAATGCCTCTATCGTGTGCGGCATTAAAATTATATCGTCTGGATTTTTTAAATAGCCGACATCTTTAATCAGGACGCCGTCCCTGTCTAAGAATACGCATTTTTCCATATATTTTATTTATCGGAACCCGGTCTTGTTTTCCACCTGTTGTGAATCCAAAACCACTGCTCGGGATAATCTTTAATTATGTTTTCTATCGTTTCATTGAACATTTTTAAGATGTTCATCATATCGGTCTTTCTGTCTCCGGTATAGGTTATCTCAAGGGGTTTCCCGATTATCAGTTTATGTTTTTTAAAATTGCCGTCCTTAATTCTGACGATAAAAGCCGGAATGACCGGGACTTTTGTCTTTGCGGCAATATTCGCCATACCAGGCATAGTGCAGGCTTTAACGCCAAAAAAATCTACAAATACGCCTATCCGTTTCGAAGCATTCTCGTCCGGCAAAAATCCGACCATTTCATTTTTATTTAATGCCGATATTATGCTTTTAATAGCATTTTCTCTGTTATATATTACCTTATTCCCTGAGTTTGTCCTTAATCCATAAAGAATTTTTTCTATGTAAAGATTATCTAACGGCCTTGCTAAAACATTACCGGGATAGCCTTTCAGGCTGAAAGTTTTTGCCAAAAGCTCCCAATTGCCGAAGTGAGCGGTTAAAAGAAGTATTCCCTGCTTTTTGTAAATATCTTTTAATACGCTTATGTCCGACTCCACAAAATCATCTATGTTTTTACTATTATACCTGTTTAACCTAAAAATCTCAACGAAAACCATGCCGAGATTTTTATAAAAATTAATGCAAATATCGTTTAACTCTTCCCCTTTTTTGTCGGGAAAGGCAATGGTTAAATTATTAATCGTATTCTTTGCATGTTTTTTATCGATTTTATAAAATATTATTCCTAAAATCCTGCCTAATTTTAACGCTAAACCAGAGGGAATAATGTTTATAAAAAGATAAAACCCGTAAACCGCGATAAATTCGATATATAATAAAACTCTGTTTTTCTTCATCTTTTGTTTAATTTTTAATTATATAAGGAATCGATTCCGGATTAGTTTTTTCTACATATTTTTTATAACTATCGTAAATAAACCCAAAAAATAATTTATCTATAACCAGCTCAAAATCCAGATAATAAACCTTTTCTATAATATCCTTATAATCTTCTTGTCCGCCAAACTTTTTTAATTTAACATAATCTTTTAAAGTTGTTATAATGATATACGGGTTATTAAGATTTACGGCGCTCTTTAGCAGGATTAAATCCTGTTCCGCATATCTATGGTGGTCTTCAAATTCAAACTTGCCGCCTATTTTAATCCCGCAACTAATTAAATTATCGTAAAAGTAATCGGGATTTCCGATTGCGCAGACGGTTAATATCTGCATCTGATTATCCTTGAGGCTGTCAAAACTCAATGGTTTTTGCGCACCGCCTCCGCCTAAAAGATTGACAGGCTTATAATAAGAATAGAATATGGGGCAGGATTTATTAAATTTTCTAATATCTTTTTCCAAATTTTGAACGGCTATTTTTGCAATATCGCCGGTTTGTTCGGTATTTTTGGTTATAATTATAATATCGGCATATTTAAGGGCAGCTAAAGGCTCCCTTAAAACCCCCGCAGGAATAACATTTTGATTGAAAATATCCTTAGTCCTGTCTATCAGGACTATATTTAAATTCTTTTTGATATTTAAAGCGGTAAACCCGTCATCTAAGACGGCAATCTTTTTATATTCTTCATATTTGTCGTGAACATCTTTATACAAGCAATGACCCGAAAAATTATGCCCTGCATCAACGGGTAGGTTTGCGCTTAAATCTACCTTTTCGCCCAAGGGTTTTGCTGGATCTAAATTTGAAAATACATTAAGATTTTCGGCAAGATTATAATATATGTTATCCTCCGCCGAACAAACTTTTGCGGCCGATAACCGGTTTTTGGAAACTATGACGGGTATGTGAATCTTTTTTGCCCTAAACCTCTCGACTAAAAGAATTACCTCGTCTGGAAGCTTTTGCCGTGCATCCTCAAGCTCATATTCCCAGCCGGCAATATAGATTTTTTTTTTAAACGGCCTTTGTAGCCCCTGCTTATGATACAGGGCTTTAAACCCTGTCCGTACAGGTATTCGGCAATCGTATAGGAAAAAGGGGTTTTTCCGGCCCCGCCCAAATTAATATTGCCTATGCTAACCGTAAACATACCCGGTTCTTTCGCTTTAAAAATAAAAGACCGGTTATATAATGCTCTTTTTGTTTTTGTAAAAAGAATAACCGCATAAGATATTAAAAATAAGGGAAGTTTAAGGAGAAACTTAAAGAAATTAAAACCGTCCTTGCTATTATTAAGAAAGTTAAGGATGTATTTGTGTGCCTTTTTCATAAAATTATTTGCCTCAAAAGGATACCGCTTCTTTTATTCTATTTAAACCTTCTTTTATGACATCGAGGCTTGTTGCGAAAGACAGCCTTATAAAATTATCATTCCCAAACTCAATGCCGGGAACGGCGGCAACAAGGTATTTATCTAAAAGATAATCGCAAAATTCGGTCGAGGAATTTATTTTATTCCCGCTTTCGTCAAAGACCTTTGAAATATCGGCAAATATATAAAATGCCCCATCCGGTTTAACGGGGGTAATGCTTTTTATGTTTTTGCCAAAAAAATCCATCATGTAATCCCTTCTTTTTTGAAATTCGTTCCGCATCATAACGGTAAAATCATAACCGCCTTTTAGCGCCGCTAAGGCGCCGTATTGAGCGAATGTCGTAGGGTTGGATGTGCTTTGAGACTGGATATTATTCATTGCCGATATTAAATCTTTGGGGCCTGCCGTGTAGCCTATTCTGAATCCGGTCATAGAATATGTCTTAGAAACCGCATTGACGGCAATGGTATTTTCTTTCATTGATTTGCCAGCCATCAACGCATTAAAAAATTTTTTATCGTCAAAGATTATTTTTTCGTAAATATCGTCTGTTATAATATATAAATCGTGCTTCTTGACAAAGTTTGCAATTTCAATAATATCTTTCTCGTCCATTAAAACCCCCGTCGGATTGGAAGGGCTGTTTATGATTAATCCCCTTGTCTTTTTCGTCAAATTACTTTCAAGCATTCTCAGGTTAAATTTAAACCCGTTTCCGGATGTATCGACTACAACGGGGACGCCTCCCGAAAGTTTTATGATTTCGGTATAAGACACCCAATAGGGAGAGGGAACGATAATCTCGTCGCCTTCGTTTAAGAGAGCCGAAAAGAGATTGTAAAGGCTATGCTTTCCTCCGCAGGAAACGATTATCTCGCCCTGTTCATACCTGACATTATAATCGGATAAAAACTTATCCGCAATTGCCGATTTAAGCTCATCGATTCCCGAAACAGGGGTATATTTGGTATAGCCCTTGTCAAGGGCATCTTTTACGGCGTCTTTGATATAACCCGGGGTATCGAAATCCGGCTCGCCCGCCCCAAAGCCGATAATATTCTTTCCTTCGGCTTTAAGTTTTTTAGCCTTTGCGGTTATGGCAAGGGTGGCTGACGGTTTTATTAAAGATGCCCTACATGAGAGTTTCATCGTTTTCTCCTTTGGAATAAATTTTCACAAGCTCGGAGGCTATTAACTTTGGAACCATGCTGGAAACATCTCCTCCAAGACGGGAAATCTCCTTAACTATCGTGGAACTTAAAAATGAGTACTTTTCGGCGGTCATCATAAATATAGTCTCTATGTCGGAATTAAGCGTCCTGTTGGTTATTGCAAGCTGAAGCTCGTATTCAAAATCGGAAACCGCCCTAAGCCCCCTTATGATTACCTTTGCGTTAATGCTTTCTACATACTTAACAAGGAGTCCCTTTAAGGCTATTACTTCAACCCTGTTATTGTCTATTTCTTCGTCTTCTTTTAAAATCCTGTCTATAAGGTCAATCCTCGTGGATTGCTTAAAAAGATAAGGCTTCTTTTTATTGCAGGCAACCGCTACAACCACCTTGTCGAATATGCTGAGGCTTCTTTTTAAAACATCTAAATGACCATAGGTAATGGGGTCGAATGAACCCGGGTAAACGGCGGTTTTATATTTAGATATATTTGCCAATTAATTATCCTCTATTTTATTCATAGATATATGAGATATATAAGCAATATATTATAAAACTTAACGATTATTTTTTCAATAAAATTTAGGACAACAAATCCTGAGTTCTATTTGAAAAAGTTTCGGGCAATGTTATAATAAATAACAGGATATAATAACGGCACAAAATATGCGAATCTTTTTAATTTTAATATACTAATCAAGTGGGAGCATACTATGAAAAATGAAAAAATAGCCGTTTACGGAATGACCTGTGAACACTGCGTAAAAACGGTAACAAAAGCTATCTCTTCCGTTAAGGGCGTAAATTCGGTCAATGTAAGCCTTAAAGGCAGATATGCCGATGTAGCTTACGATGAGACAATGACGGGCACGGGCGATATCAAAAAAGCTATAGAAGATGCGGGCTATAGCACCAAAGACGGGGAAGACGAGGAAGACGGCGACAGTAAAGAAGACGATGACATTAAAATAAAAAGCCCTCCCGCTGCTGGTGATACGACTCAAACCGCAGCGCCGCAAAAGCAACAATATAAATTTAAGATAGAGGGAATGCACTGTGCCAACTGCGCAAGAACCATCGAAAAAGGTGTCGGCAAGATTGAAGGAGTAAATACCGTAACGGTAAATTTTGCGGGGGAAAGCGGATATGTATCGTTCGACCCGTCCATAACATCTAAAGAGGCTATATTTAAAGCCGTAACGGAAAGCGGATATACCCCCGAGGATGAGGAGGAAAACCCTGGGGAAGCGGAAAAAACTTTACTTGCGATTGCGCCTGTTTCTCCGCTTATTTCCTGGTTCGATAAATGGTTCCGCAAGATTCCCGATTGGAAAAAAGACCTTAACTGGCTGATATTCACATTCATTCTTGCAATTCCCGTTGTTGTCCTGACCTATAAAAATATGTTCGGTATGTCGGGAATTCCGGGTAAAGCAAATATATTTATACTATTTATAATAGCCTCGGTAGTCCAATTTACTGCCGGATTTACATTTTATAAAGGAGCGTATTATTCTTTAAAAAATTTTTCTGCCAATATGGATGTGTTGGTTTCGCTGGGTATTTCCGCCGCATATTTTTATTCCGTTGCGGGGGTATTTCTATTTAAAGGAGAACTTTATTTCGACACGGCCGTTTTGCTTATACTTTTTATCAGAACGGGAAAACTGCTGGAAAAGATTTCAAAACAGAGGGCGGCTTCCTCATTAAAAGCCTTATTTAAACTTCAGGCCAACAAAGCGAACCTTATCGAAACCGGCGGGGCGGTGAAGGAGGTGGATACTTCGAGCGTGAAAGCAGGGGATATTCTTTTGGTAAAAAAGGGGGATAAAATTCCTGTTGACGGCGTAATTATAGAGGGACAAACCCAGATAGACGAGTCCATGCTGACGGGCGAAGCTATTCCTGTAGAAAAAGCGGTTAACAGCGAAGTGAGCGGAGCAACGATAAACAGCGGACAGGTTATTAAAATGAAAGCTTTGAGGGTCGGCAAAGATACCGTCCTTTCCCAAATAGTCAGGCTTGTGGAAGATGCACAGGCAGATAAGGCGCCGATTCAGCGAATAGCCGATGAAGTAACCAATTATTTCGTTCCAATCGTCGTTATAATATCTTTAATAACATTCATATCATGGAGATTTATTTTTCATTCTAATTTCTTATTCGCCCTATCCGCCGCTATTGCGGTGTTGGTTATAGCCTGCCCATGCGCTATGGGCCTTGCCACGCCTATGGCTCTTATGGTTGGAAGCTCGATTGGCCTCGAAAAGGGGATATTAATAAAAAAATCATCCGGCCTCGAAGAAATAGCAAGAATAAACGCCGTTGTTTTTGATAAAACCGGTACAATTACTTACGGCAAGCCTGATGTAACGGATATAATGCCATTAGGCGGCTTGCCCGCGAATGAAATTTTAAAAATTGCGGCTTACGGGGAGGGTTTCTCCTCCCACCCTATCGCATCGGCAATCGTTAATAGATATAACGATTACAATAAACAAGCCGATAACCCTGGCGAAACAGCCGAAAATAACGGCTTGGCTGACGCAGAGGTTAAACCCATGGATTATAAAGAAATAGGCGGCCTCGGCATAACATTTAATTACGCCGGAAAAAAGATTCTTATCGGGAAGAGAGGATTATTCGAAACCGAAAATATCGATTTATCTAAATTTAACGAACTCGAGGAAAAATATACAAAAGAAGGCAAAACCGTTATCGGAATTTCTACCGGCGGTGATTTGGCGGGTATTATTACTTTAGCGGACAAAGTTAAAGAAGATGCAAAAGAGGCGATAACTAAATTAAAATCTATGGGTATAGCTTCATATCTTTTAACGGGGGATAATTTAAATTCGGCCGTAATGGTCGCATCGCAGGTAGGTATAGATGAAAAAAACGTTATTGCAAATGTTTTACCACAGGACAAACTTAATGAGATAAAAAAACTAAAAAATCTCGGTTTAAAAGTCGCTATGGTCGGGGACGGAATTAACGATGCGCCGGCGCTGGCTTATGCCGATGTTGGAATAGCGATAGGCAGCGGAACGGATGTCGCAAGGGAAACCGGCGACATTATATTAGTAAAAAGCGATATTAAAGATGCTTATAAAAGCGTGGCGCTCGGCAGAAAAACTTTAAACAAGGTTAAGCAAAATCTTTTTTGGGCTTTTTTCTTTAACGGGCTGGGCATTCCTTTTGCGGCTGGACTTTTTTACCACTTCACCGGCTGGCTGCTTCCGCCGGCTTTTGCGGGTGCCGCAATGGCGGTTTCCAGCATAACCGTATCGCTTAATTCGATTATGTTAAGGGGTTATTCAAAGAAAATGGATAAATTATAAAATAACATGCTTAATATAAAAAATAAATTTTAATGATATACTAAAATATAAGTAAATCATAATACCTTTTATCATTCATTTGTTAATCTATCCTGCAAGGGGGGTATAAATGAATATCAATCAATCCGATAAATTCCGGAATTATCTTTCGGGAAGCGAACTGGAAACAATTAATCTTTATTTCGATGCGGCAAACTATTTAACCATAGGGCAGATTTATTTAATGGACAATCCGCTGCTGAGAACTCCCTTAAAACTCGAAGATATAAAACCGAGGTTATTGGGACACTGGGGAACATCGCCCGGGCTTAATTTTATTTATGCCCACTTAAACAGAATAATAAAAAAATATGATTTCAATTCACTTTTTATTACAGGACCGGGGCATGGCGGTCCCGCAATCATCGCTAATACCTATATTGAGGGAACTTGCAGCGAATATTATCCTGATATTTCCGAAAACTACGACGGGCTTAAAGCGCTTTTCAGGCAATTTTCCGCGCCGGGCGGAGTCCCAAGCCATGTTTCTCCTTCGACGCCCGGCTCTATTCACGAAGGCGGCGAGCTTGGTTATGCCTTAAGCCATGCCTACGGAGCGGCGTTAGACAATCGGGACTTAACGGTATTTTGCGTCGTAGGAGACGGCGAGGCGGAAACGGGTCCTATGGCGGCTTCATGGCATATAAATAAATTTTTAAACCCGAAAGCCGACGGCATCGTCGTTCCGATTTTACATTTAAACGGCTATAAAATTAATAACCCGACTATACTAGCCCGCATAAGCGAAGAAGAATTAACAAATCTGTTTAAAGGCTACGGATATAAACCTTATCTTGTTGAAGCGGAGGATGTTAATATAGCTCATAATAAAATGGCATTTACTTTAGATAAAATCTCAAAAGAAATCAATAAAATTAGAACCGCGGTAAACGATGAAAAAAATTCAAGGCCTGCCTATCCCATGATAATTTTAAAAACCCCCAAAGGCTGGACATGCCCCAAAGAGATCGACGGGCTTAAACTTGAGGGATACTGGCGCGCCCATCAGGTTCCGATTACTGATTTCAAAGAAAAGCCGGAACACATAAAAATATTAGAAAACTGGATGAAATCTTATAAGCCTGAAAAATTATTCGATGAAAAAGGTTCTTTAATAAACAGAATAAAGGAATTTGCGCCCGAAAAAGAAAAAAGGATGAGCGCCAATATCCATGCTAACGGCGGCTTATTGTCAAAAGATTTAGTTCTCCCCGATTTTTCACAGTACGCCGAAAAGGTCGAAAAACCAGCAACAGTTTACGGAAAGGCAACAACCACGCTTGGATATTATCTGAAGGATATCGTTAAATTAAATCCCGATAGTTTTAGAATTTTCAGTCCGGACGAGCATAATTCGAACAGGCTTAACGCTGTTTTTGACGCAACAAATAGGCAGTGGTGGGGCGATATTTTTAATTATGACGACCATTTAGCGCATCAGGGAAGAGTCATAGAAATTTTGAGCGAACATACTTGCGAGGGTTTGCTCGAAGGCTATTTATTAACCGGAAGGCACGGCTTTTTTTCATGCTACGAAGCCTTTATTCATATAATAGATTCTATGTTCAATCAACACGCAAAATGGCTCAAAGAGGCGGATGAGGTGGAATGGAGAAGGCCGATACCATCTTTAAATTATCTTTTGACATCCCATGTATGGCGGCAGGACCATAACGGTTTTTCCCATCAGGACCCTGGATTTATCGACCATGTAATAACAAAAAAACCTAAATATATAAGAATATATTTGCCGCCGGACACAAATACGCTCCTTGCAATTACCGATAAATGTTTTAGAAGTAAAAACAGGATAAATGTCATAATAGCCGGCAAGCAGGAGGAGCTTCAGTGGTATGATATGGACTCCGCCGTTAAGATTTGCAAAAAGGGGCTGGGGATAATGGATTTTGCAAGCAACGACAAGGGTGAAGAACCCGACATCGTTATGGCATGCGCAGGGGACGTCCCGACATTAGAAACCCTTGCGGCCGTGTCTATTTTAAACAACCTTGTTCCCGAACTTAAAATAAGGGTTATTAATGTGGTCGATTTAATGACGCTGACGCCGAAGGAAGAACATCCTAACGGCTTATCCGATAAGGAATTCGACACGCTTTTTACGGAGAACAAGCCCGTGGTTTTTGCTTTTCACGGCTATCCGTGGCTGATACACAGGCTCTGTTACAGACGCAAAAACCACCCGAACCTTCACGTCCGGGGCTATAAGGAAGAAGGCACCACGACCACGCCTTTCGATATGGCGGTGAGAAACGACTTAGACAGGTTTCATCTTGTCATGGATGTTGCGGACAGGGTAGAATCCCTTAAATATAAGGCGGCATATATCAAAAAAGAAATGGAGGGCAGGCTGATAGACCATAAGGAATACATACTGAAATACGACGACGATATGCCGGAGATTAAAAACTGGAAAGGAAACTGGACGCTGTAATGCCTATAATACCGTGAATTTATCCTGTTATGGATTTATCATTCTATAATCTTTTCTGCATATCGAAGGACAAATTTTACATTTTCAATTGCGGTTACGGCATCATTTTTGTTATAGCTTTCGGTCGGAATAAAATCTATATCGCCGTAAAAAGACAATTCGCGTTCTTTTCTTAAATCCTTTGAAATTTGAGCTATTTTTTGAGCTTCTGCGAACGAAATATTTTGAGGTCATATTATATTATTATATCCTCATAAGGTTTATAATCCGGCTTTAAGTCCCAGAAAAATGCGTTACCCCTGAAAATTCTTTTAGATCCTAACTCGTTTAATCTTTTGCGGAATTAGTCCTATAGCCTACCGAAAGGATAACGTCTAAATTATAATGTTGCACCCGATAAGTTTTACCGTCTTCGGCAGTATGTGCAAATTTTGCACATACTGCATTTTCGTCAAGCTCTTTATTCTTCAGGATATTATTGATATGTTTTGTAATAACGCTGCGATCGACATCAAAAAGACCGGCAATTTGGGATTGATTCGCCCAGAGCGTTTCTTTTTTAAAATCGCCTCTTAATTCTATTGCCCCAGATTTATTTTGATAAATTACAATATCGTTTTTCATTATTTTACAATTCGAACCCCATATTTTTAAGCTGCTTTTTTATTTCCTTATTTAACCTTTTTTCTTCTTGCTCCGCCTTGAATTTCAAATTTTCCATACAAACCGTGCAAACTATCCAACCGCTAAAAAGTTTTAAATATTTTTCAAAAGCAAAAACCATGTTCCTTTTATAATGATAATAATTAATAATAAAATTCGGTAATTATATGAGGAATATTAAGATAGCGCTTGTCCGATGTAATAACCTTAAGGCCGTATTCCATGGCCGAAGCGGCAATCCATATGTCGTTTGTAGGTATGGGCGTCCCGTTTTTTCTAAGGTAATTTATTATAACGGCATATCTTTCGGAAGTTTCATTGTTAACGGCGACAGTTTTAACCCTTGGAGATTTTAAAAATTTCAGGAGGATATCTCTATTTCGCTCTTCACGGTTCCCTAATGCGAATCCGGAGAGTAATTCCCCGATTATGATAGAATTTATGTATATTTCATCGGAAATTTGTATGACCGATTTAACCTTGTCATGGCCTTTTAAAAAAGCGGAATACGCGCATGAATCCAATATTATTTTACTGTTTTCCATAACTCTTTATCTATTTTTCTATTGGATGCAAGATTTTTTTCAAATATTTTTGCTTCGTCTTCCGTCCATAAACCCGATAAAGAATCCAGGTCGTGATATATTGTTTCCTTTTTCTTTTTTTCTTTACTAATTCCTGCGGCTTTCACTACCAATGAAATGAAAGCTTTATTAAGGCTTATGCCTTTTTCCTCGGCTTCTTTTTTAACAATCGCTTCAATCTCTTCTGGTATGCCTCTTATGGTTAATTGTCTCATGCGCGCCTCCTTCCCTCGATTATTATGATTCACTAATAGAATCATTATGAATCTATTTTAGCACTATAAAAAATAAATTCAAGAGGATTTCATACTTTATAATATTCCGTAAAACGACAAAACGGATTTGCCGTGTCTTTTTTCTTTTATTAGTTCGTAAGGCGGATATTTGTCCGGTAAAATTTCCGTTTTATCGTGCTGGACTATGATGTTCGACGGATAAAAACATGCCGCTTCGGCGCCGGTTACGATTTCATTAATAGTTTTCCCGCAAAGGCTTAAATTATAGGGAGGGTCGATAAAGATATAATCAGGCCTGTATTCTTTTAAAAACCCTTTATCTTTATCTAATGCTTTTAAAACATCTTTTTTTATAATTCTGACCCTTTCCTCTATATTGAACTGTTTTGAGAGTTTTATAATTATGGAAATTAGTTCGGGTGAAGTTTCTACAAAAACACAGAAAGCCGCCCCCCTTGAAACGGCTTCAAAACCTATATTGCCCGTTCCGGCATATAAATCGCAAAAAACTTTGCCTTCTATATCGCTTCCTATTACGTTGAACAATACTCCTTTTAGGAAATCCGAGGAAGGAGAAACATTTTTAACATCAAATACGCTGGGTATTTTCCTGCCTTTTAATGAACCGCTTATGATGCGCATGAAATTTGATTAATTTACGAGGCCGATTACTCGCCTAAATCCTCTAACTTTTTCTTATCGAGTATGATAATATCTCTTTTGTCTATCTTTATGATGCCATGAGACGCAAAATCCTTCAGCGCCCTTGAAACAACCTCTCTTGCCGTTCCGGCGATGTCGGCAATTATTTTCTGGCTCAGCTTCTTTCCCTCAAATAAAAGAAGTATCTTTGCAATTCTTTCCTGCGTATGTTTTAATGAAAGGTCTTCTATCCTGCCCGTTAAATACCTTAATTTCTCCGTCATACTCTTTATTATATTTAAAGATATTTCGGGATGCTTGTATATCAAGCCGATTATATTTTCGCGGGACAATACATATAATTTTACATTTGTAACGGCATCTGCCGAGGCAGGGTTTATATCGCTTGTAAATGCCGTAACATCGTTAAAAGAATCCCCTTCGTAAATAAGCTTAAGTATCTGCTCCCTGCCCTCTTTAGACGACTTATAAACCTTAACGGCTCCCCGCATAACAAAGTATATTCCTTTAGATTTTTCCCCTTCTATAAAAATATTCTCGCCCGCTTCATAGTTTTCTTCCTTAAAAAGGGGCATAACATCATTCAAAACGCCGCCGCTTAAGGATTTAAAATAATCTATCGATTTTATATCTTCCATAATTTAAATAATTTAAAGCAAATGCTTCTATATTTAAGAAACCCACAAATTTAGGCGCTTTAAGAAGGTAACTTAAAACTATTGCCGTCTTTTGTTGTAACCGTAATTTCAGGATTGAATAAAATAAAATCCTCATGAAAATTGACCCTTACAATCCCGCCAAACGATGAGTTATCTCCAAGCGCCATATGGATAGTTCCGTAAATTTTTTCGGCCTCTAATATATTTTGAAAATTTTTTGCCGATCTGTTTGTTCCTATGCCAAGCTCTGCAATATTCGACACAAGAGCATTTTTTTCTATCGCCTTAGTCAGGTGCTTTTTAAAATCGCCGTCTCCTTCGATATAGCTTAACTTGCCTTTATCTATATAAAGCGTGAGCGGCTTTTTAAGCTTAGAGGTCGGCGCATATTCCATAACAAATTTTCCATGCGTTAGATTTTCTAAAGGGGCGGTATAAACCTCGCCTGCGGGAAGATTACTGAAAGAACCTCTGTCGCTAAGTAAACCCGTGTCAGGCATAAAACCGTTTTCGCGGATATAAAAGGTTATATCCGTTCCATTTTTTGCGCTTATGTTTACTTTGGAAGCATCAATTAACTTTTTATAAATATTTAAGGTAAAATCGGCTAATTCGATTGGGTCGATATTTAGCGCGGTTTCGAACATGGAGTCTTCGAACAAAGGCATACTCGCGAATCGCGCACCGCCGTAATTGGTTATGAGGTCTCTAAATAGGGTATGGCTTGTGGAAAAATTAGAAAGGGCGATAACGGCATTTACATATTCGCCGCTATGATTTTCGATAAAATCGGATAATAATTTTTTTTGCCCGCCGCTTACTATTTTTTGGGTAATATTAACTAAAAGTTTATTTTCTTTTATAAATTCAAAAAATGATTTGCCGAAGGCAGACTTCCAGACTTCTATCGGAGGTTCGTTCCCGTGCTCTTTTAAGGACTCGTATTCGATATATTTAACATTTCCAAAACTTTTCCCTATTTCTACGAAATCGGAAGCAATTTTTATAAGTTTTTCTCTTCGCGACCTGTCCTTTTTTGTGATATCTTCATCTTTAGATATTGTATCGGTATAAATTAAAACAGTTTCTCCCGGTTTCATGCAGAAATTTTTTTTAAATATGTTTTCTATTATAGTTTTTCTGTCCATTATAATTTCCCGTAATTTAAATTAACCAATTTTATATAAAATAAACAAAAAGATTCCATAATAAATAATCTTATATGTATTATATAATAAAACTGCGCAAAGATGTATAATCATATTTCATGATTTGTAAATTTATGATATAATTAATAAAAAAATAATCGAATGCTAATAAAAATTTATCGATAAATATTTTTACGGAGGTCAAAAAATGCCTATCAGGGAATACAAATGCAAAGACTGCGGCAATTATATGGAAGTAATTCAAGGTATTAACGAAAACCCTTTGGGAACCTGTCCAAAATGCGGCGGAAAATTAGAAAAACTTATATCGAATTCAAGTTTTGTATTAAAAGGTTCGGGTTGGTATAAGACCGATTACAGCGGCTCTAATCCGGAAAATGCATCTAAAAAAACAAAAACGGAAAATGCGGCAGCCCCTGCTCCTGCTTGTTCCTGTGCCAATGGAACTTGCGGGCATAATTAAAATAAATAAAATAAAAGCTAAAGCCACAAACTATTGTTATATATTTTTGAATTTAAAACAAAAATAGCCGATTTGGAAATAAAGTTATCGGAAAATTATATCGAAGAAATAAAAATAAAAAATTCCAAGAGCGAAGCTTTTAAGGAAGTTAACGACAGGCGGTTAAGTCAAAACGGGAAATCTTTAATATCGCTGGGGCAAAATGATTATAACCGCTTTAATCATTTATACGGCCTGATAACTCTACTGGACGATTATTTTTCGAGTAAAATTGCCGACTTCGCAAAAATCCCCGTAAACTTTTCTTACTATGGCGATTTTACAAAAAAGATACTTTTTGCCTCACGCTTTATTGGGTACGGCGAAAGAATGTCCTACAAGGAACTTGCGCAAAAGGCGGGCTTTGAGGGCGTTTACTCAAGGGCTTGCGCTAACGCTTTATCTATAAACAAAACACCTATCGTTATACCGTGCCACAGGGTAATAACCTCCAGCGGAAAGTTGGGCGGCTATTCAGCCGGCGGAGGGGTTGCGTTTAAAGCAGAATTGCTCTCGTTGGAACGGCAAAGTGAACAAACCGGCAAAAATAAAAATCTGTAAGTTTTATTATTTAATTTTTACAGCTAATGGTATATGGAGATGGAAAGCTTACTTTTTTACATTTATGATGCGTGCCTTGCCGTTTATTTCGGTTCAAGTATATTTATGGGGTTTATTGCGGCGCCAAATATATTTAAAACATTAAAAACCAGAAACGAGGCGGGGAACTTAGTCGGCTTGCTTTTAGAAAAATTTGCGGCATTGACATATGTGCTACAAATTATATTAATTATAAGCGGGGCCGGATTATTGCATTACTTCAATTATTCTCCTCTTATCATAGTTCTGCCGTTTCTTATAGTAATTATAAATATTATATCGGGACAAATCATAAGCCGTAAAATGAAAAAATTAAAGGAAATAATGGGCAACATAGACAATACGCCAAAGGACGATAAAAACAGGATAATGTTTAATTCGCTCCATAAGTGGTCGGTAAGGCTCTTCGTATTAAACCAGCTTTTAGCCCTGCCTCTTTTTTACTTTATTTCCCGTTGATTTTCATACGAGGCTTTAACTCACCGCATAAAGCCCTTCCTCCGCCGTCCTTATTCTTTCGACAAGCCTTACAGGGACAACAAATATCTTACCGTCGCCGTAATGGCCTGTGCTATTTACATCCGCTATTATTTTTACGATTTTATCCGTCTCCTGTGCAGGCGCCACTAAAGATAACATCCTTTTAGGCAAAAAGCTGTAATCGTTATCCGCAATATCGGTTTTGTTATTAATTAGATTCAATCCTGGATCAAGTTCGTTTGCAAGTCCTCCGCGCCCCTTTTGCCTACCCCTGCCGTGAACCGAATAAAAGGTCATCTGATTAAAACCTTCTTTATCTAACGCATCTTTTGTTTCTTGAATCTTATGCCTTCTTATTATTGCAATAATCTCGACAATATTTTCTTCGAATTTTGATTCCATAAAAATCCTCTTAATATAAATTTAATATATAAATAATGAAAATGATATTATAAGCCTTCGGCGCCTGTTCTCACCGTATATGCCTTTGAAACCGGCACGACAAATATCTTGCCGTCGCCGATATGCCCAGTAACGGCATTTTCCTGAATAATATCGCAAACCCTCTCTGCATCCTCTTTCTTAACGACGATCATAAGCTCCAGCTTCGGCAGTTCATCATAAACTACTTCGCCGACTTTAATTCCCTTTTGTTTCCCTCTTCCAAAAACATGCATCTTTGTAACCGAGACAAATCCGTTTTCTTCTAATGCCTTAAGCACATCTTTTTCTTTCTCCGGTCTAATAATCGCCCTTACCATTTCCATAAATTACTCCTTATTATTATGTTATATTTAAATTATCTTAAGTCTTTCCGGCAAATATCTTTACCTTGAACTTGTCAAAATAATAGCGTTTGCAATATCGCTCAATGGACGCCCGCTGCTCATGCTTAATCTTTGCAGTCTTTTGTGCGCTTCTTTTTCAGAGATACCTTCTTTATCCATAAGAATACTTTTTGCCTTATTAATTAACTTTCTATCCTCGATATACCGCTTCAGGGTTTCATTCTCCTTTTTTATATCCTGAAACCTTTTGAAATTTTCTATTGCAATGATTGTTTGCGCCAAAACTTCACTCTTTCTGGCGGGTTTCATTATGTAAGAAAATGCCCCCGAGCCTTTTAATTCTTCCATATATTTATCATAATCCTTTATATCGTCTGCGCCAGCCGTTAAAAAAATAATGGGAACGGGGTTTGTCTCCATAATCTTTTTGCAAGCGGTAATTCCATCCATTGAAGGCATCTTTATATCCATAAAGATAATGTCGGGATTAAATTCTTCTGCCGCAAGAATAGCCGCGGCTCCGTTATCAGCCTCGTATATTTTGGTTGTAACGGAATTTAAGATAGCTTTAAGCTCTTCCCTTCTTTCTCTTAAATCATCGACAACCAGCACTTTTATATTTAAATTTAAACCTTTCTCATCTTTCATAATTTATAAACAAGCAAAGTTTATGCCAATCCGTTTGTTAAGTTTAAAACTAAGCGGGAATTACTCCATTTTCTTTAAGAATAATCTTTTTTAGCCATGGAGGAGGATTGCCCGATAAAACCGTTTTAAGGTCATTCATAACATCTTCTATTTTATCGTTTGGCTTGGATTTAATCGGATGAATGCCCGATTTTACGACACGGGCGGCCGCAGTCCCGCCGATGCTTTCCACAAAAATAATCTTTAAATCTTTTAAGCCTTCAACCTTCTTATCTATCTTATCAAGCTCTTCAATTTCTTCTTCAAAATGCCTATTCTCCAAAAATCTGAAACCCTCACGATTTATTTCATATATTGCAAAATTTTTAGCCCATCCAAAGTGGTCGTTGATTAAAATATTATCAGTTGTGGCAAAACCTACTTTCATTACGCCCCCTCCCTAAAAATTTTTAGATTAAATTGAATTATTTTATCCTTTATTAAGCAAGTTTGCGCTTTCAACGGCAAGATTAACAGCCCCCCTGTAAAGTATATAATGCTTATAGCCGTGCCCTATTTCGTCGATTAGCGGAAAGCCTGCCTTAAGCAAGGGTATTCTAAAATCTTTAGCATAAAATCCTGCATTGGAATTGGAAACAATCAAATCAACATTCCTGTAATTATCAAGCAAATCTAAATCGCCTTCGTAGAAATTTAAAAATCTATATTTAATATCATCGCTGAATTTTGTCGATATCCCAACCTTTAAATTTGCGCCCATTTCCGAATAAATCATAGAAAAAGAGTCTAAAAGATCTATGCCGAGGGCCAGCGCAATATCCTTTCCTAAAAAATAAAAATGAGTATCTAAATAAGCATCCATAAGCTGTCTTCTCTGCCTTTTATATTTTTCGGGAATTTCTTTACCCGAGAGTTCCGATAAAAGGTCGAAAAGTTTATCGCTATTTTTAAGCCCGCACACATTCGGAAAGTAATATGTCTTTAAACCTGTTAATTCGCTAACGGATTTAACCACGCTTCCCAAACTTAAGCCTATAACTATGTTAAATTCGCTATTATGAATATTTTCCATATCCTTAACTCCAAGCCCGTCTGCGGTTGTCTGTAAATATCCCCTTTCATCGAGGTGGCCGTCTAAGGATAGGCCCAAATCGGGTATCATAACCGGCTTTAAATCAAAATAACCTATGGCTTCCCGGAGTTCCAAAAAATCCTGGGGAGTAAAAGATACCGGGCAAAAAACATTTACGCTCATTGTTAATTTCTTTGATTTTTTAAATGTTTTATATGGTTCTTTATCCGAAAAGTCCTCTAACAGCGCCAACATTGCCTGTATATAACCGTCTTCAAGACTGCCCTTGTAATCCGGAGTGCCTGCATAAATGAGCTTTGAAAACGGCAAACCTTGTTTTTCTTTAAAATCCCCGATAATGCCGGCAATATCTTCGCCGCTCGTTTCCGTAAGTCCTGATGACGCAATGCCTATAAAATCCGGCTTCATTTTTTCATAAATATTTTTAATTCCGGATAATAAAAAATCGGTTCCTCCCAGAATTGCTCCATATTCATTTAAAGCCGTAGTAACTATCGGAATGTTTTCACGAAAATGCTTTGTCAGCGTTACTTTGTCAAAGCTTGCGCAACCGACAGCCCCGTGCATAAGAACCACCGCATTTTTCAATCCCAGAAAAAAGATTGCCGCGCCCAGCGATGGACTTGCCTTTAGCGGATTAATTTCGATATTTTTTATCGGATTCATCATAGATTTATAAATTTATATTTGATTCCTTTAGCAATTTAAACAAAGGATTTTTGAGCTCGAAATAAATCTGCTTAGCCAAAAATTCCATACCCTCATAGGATGTATAAGGATTAAGCCTTTCTTGATTGACATCTAAAAAGGGTATAAGCGATTTTATTGCGGTATATTGATTCCTTCCGCCTGCGAGTATAATGTCAACCTGCTCCTCCCGCGCTATTTTAATAAGATTGACGGGGTTGCCGTTATCGAGCATTATTATATTCCCGTTTTTATCGATTTCTTTTATTCTTAGTTTGTCTTCCTCGGTAGATTTTTTTACCCCTGTGGCAATGACCTTCATGCCTAAGTCGTTTAAGGCAGATATTAAAGACCAGCTTTTAACGCCGCCGGTATATAAAAGAGCCTTTTTACCCGTTAAAAATCTTTTATACTCATAAATATTTTCTTCGGTATTTCTTGTTCTTATTTTGATATATTTTTTCGCGCTGCAGGTGAGTTCATAATCCCCTATCGAGTTTACTATATCCATTATCGTCTTATTGGTGGATGTTAAACCGAAAAAAGACCCTTCTATATAAGGAAGCCCGTATTTTTCTTTCATTTTTCTTGCCAAATATATCAAAGCCTTGGAACATACTACGACATTAAGTCCCGCCTTGTGGGAATACATTATTTCTTCTATCGTGGAGTCCCCGGTTATGGTTGAAAGAACATTTATGCCAACCTTTTTTAAAGCCTTTTTTATTAAAAAAAGCTCTCCTTTGATATTATATTCGCCTATTAAATTTATGTTATAATCCGACAATAAATCTATTTCAGGCTCCTTTCTCCCTATAATGTGGGTAAAAAGGGCATCTCCCGCAATTTTATTGCCAAGATTCTTATTTCCCGAAAACCCCTGTGAAAAAACCGGAACAACGGGAATTTTAAGTTTAGCCGCAAGTTCCTTGGAAACCCCTTCTATATCTTCCCCCGTCAGCGCCGGCACGCATGTGTTATAAATAAACACCGCTTTCGGTTTAAATCTGTTAAAAACATAAATTATACCCTGTCTTAATTTGTCTTCCGAGCCGAAAATGAGGTCGTTTTCATTTATCGCCGTCGTAAAACCGTACATATAATAGTTTTCTCTTTGAGCAGTTTCGGATGTTCTTTGATTATAGCTATTTCCGAGACAATTTATCGGAGCATGGACTATGTTCAGGGCATCTTTTATCGGACTTAAAACAATATATGCCCCGTCAAGCGCGCACCCGCCGGTCGAAGAACCCGGCGTCGCCGTTTTACAGGCTTTTTTATCCTTTGCAACGCCGTTATGTTCGCAGGCAGGCTCGTCAAAATATTCTTCCTTGGCTGTAATGCGCATTTTGTACCACTTCCTTTGATTTTTTATATTATTACAAATTTATTATAATTTACCTCAGAAGCTCAAAATGGGCATCATCACTGGTATCATCCAAAATATCCAAAAATTTATTAACTATCCATGTGGTCAGGTTGATAACCCCGCTATATCCGTAAAGCGGATAGCGATGAATATTGACCCTGTCAAAGATAGGATAGCCGAGCCTGATATGAGGAATTTTAGCGTCTCTTGCGGCAAATTTACCGTGGGACGGTCCCAAAAGCATATCGACCGGCCCTGTCATAATTAAAGACCTTAAGTGCCATAAATCCTTGTCGATATAAACTTCTCCCCTGCTTTCGGAATACCTGCCGAATAAGTCTTCTATCTCTTGCTTGAATTCTTCCGTGCCGTTGGAACATAAGACATATTTTGGAATCCCCCCCATTTCAAGGAGATAACTCGTTAATCCCATGAGCATATCCGGGTCGCCGAATATGGCAAATTTTTTTCCATGAATATATTGCTGGGCATCCGTCATAGAGTCTATTGCCTTGCCCCTTTCGTCTTCAAGTTCTTTAGGAACTTCCTTGCCGGAAAGTTCGGAAAGCGTCATTAAAAATTCATCGGTATAATTTATTCCGATAGGACTTTTGACAACCCTAACCTCTTGCCCAAATTTTTCGGATAATGTTGCCGCCGTCTTTTTTGTCGAAAATTTCTGGAGAGCGACAGTAGTTTTATTGTTCACGCAATTTTTAACATCCTCAAGTTTTGTGGCACCGTCGGGATAGAGTTTATACTCCCCGTTTAAAGGGCTGTCCAATGTATTAGAATAGTCTGCCAAAACAAGGTGGCTTATTCCGAAAATTTTTAAAATCCTCTTAATCTCGTTAATATTGCCGATAGTTGTGTCAAAACCGGGAATTATGTTTATCGTATCCGATTTATCTGCTTCGGACTTTTTACCGAGAGTCTCTATTATCGAGTTAAGCATACTGTCGTAACCCTCAAGATGAGAGCCTACAAAACTCGGCGTATTTGCATACGGAGCCGCTATATCTTCGGCCAGATACCCCTTTTCTCTGGCGCCGCCCACTATCGAACCAAGGTCGTCGCCGATAATTTCGGACATACAGGTGGTAGATATCGCAAACATCTTCGGCTTATATAAAGCCGTGGCATTTTTAAACCCCTCGAACCCGTTCGCCTGTCCTCCGAAAACCGCCCCGTCCTCCGTTAAAGACGTGCAAACCCCTGCAATCGGCTCCCTGAAATGACGGGATAAGTTATTTCTATAATATGCGACGCATCCGTGGGAACCGTGAACAAACGGCATCGTATTTTCAAAGCCTGCCGCGCATAACACTGCCCCGAGCGGCTGGCAGGCTCTTTCCGGATTTATTACTATAGCCTTTCTATTAAAGTTTTTTTCTTTATATTCTTCGGTATTCATCCAATCTTTTATCTTTTTAACCTCTTCTTTTTCCATAATCAAACCTCCCTATATTTTAATTTTTCTAATAATCTACCAAAATGCCATTGTCATTCCCGCCTCAGATTGCTTCGCTGCGCTCGCAATGACGCTGTTCCGTCATTTTTTCCATAACGGCTTAACTAATTTCCATGTCGGGCTGTTTACCGCCAGGTCCATATCCCTTGCAAATATTTCAAAGCCGTCGTAGCCGTGATAAGGCCCGGAATAATCCCATGAGTGCATCTGCCTGAAAGGTATCCCCATTTTCTGAAAAACATATTTTTCTTTTATGCCGGAGGCGACCAAATCAGGCTTAAGCCTGTTTGCAAGCTCGACAAATTCGTATTCGTTCATATCGTCGGCAATAATAGCTCCGTCTTCCAGTTCTTTTGTCGTTCTTTCATAATCATCGCTATGGGCAAATTCATATGCCGCAGATACAACCTTCATCCCTAAATCTTCATATGCTCCTACTATATGACGGGGCCTTAAACCTCCGACTAATATCATTACTTTTTTGCCTTCCAATCTCGGCCTGTATTTATCGATAACTTCCTGCATTTTAGGTTCGTATGCCTTAATAACCTCTTCGGATTTTGCCTGAATATTTTCGTCGAATAATTTTGCGATATTTCTGATGCTTTCTTTTATTTTGGTGGGACCGAAGAAATTATATTCAATCCATGGAATACCGAACTTTTCCTCGAAATGCCTTGCGATATAATTCATCGACCTGTAACAATGCAGAAGGTTATAGTTTACTCCGTGGGTTATCTTCATTTCCTCTATGGAACCGTCTCCCGACCAGTGTGCAACGACATTTAAACCCATTTCTTTAAATATTTTCATCGACGACCAGACATCCCCGCCTATATTATAATCGCCGAGTACTGCGACATCATACGGCGTTTTTTTGCTTTCATCTATTTCGCCTTTTCCGACGACAAAATCCCTTATAGTATCGTTTGCTATGTGATGCCCCAAAGACTGGCTTACTCCCCTGAAACCTTCGCATCTCACTGGAATTACCGGAATCTTTATTTCGCCTTCCATTTTTTTCGCCACAGCCTCGATATCGTCGCCTATTAAGCCTATCGGGCATTCCGAATCTATAACTATGCCTTTTGCCGACGGAAAGAGTTCGTGCAGCTCTTTAATTGCCTGTTCCAATTTTTTATCGCCGCCAAAAACTATATCCCTTTCCTTAAAATCCGTGGTGAATTGAAAAGACACGAAGTTTTCGACCCCGGGCTCGCCGTTAGCCAGATTTCTTCTTGTGCCCCAGCTGTACATTCCGCATCCTATCGGACCGTGGCTTATATTAATAACGTCTTTAACCGGTCCCCAGACGACGCCCTTTGAACCTGCGTAGGCGCATCCTCTCGGAGTCATAACGCCCGGAAGTGATTTAACATTCGATTTTGCCACGCAGCTCCCGCAGGTCTCTTTATTATTTACGGCGAAATGTTCTTTTCTGTTTTTCTTCGCCTTTTCGGAATAGACATTAAGAATATCCTCCACTATTTCTTCGCTCTTTTTAAAGTCAACAGCCATCTTGCCTCCTCAATATTTATTATTTTTTTTGATTGCGCTATTTTGTGAGCGGCGCAAATTTATGTAAATGCATCGTCTTATTTTTAGGGCAGACCTTTTCGCAGGACATATCGCCGATACAATCATCCATGCTTTCTATTCTAACAATCATCTTATCCCCGTCGTCTTCAAACATATAAACGCCGCCCGGACAAACCTTAATACATCTGCCGCACGATATGCAGTTTTCATGATCGAATTCTACCAAAAAATGCGGGACCCATTTTCCGCCCGACCGGCGCGGCGCATTGACATAATTATCGATATTGCCGGTAAATCCATCCATGATACTCATTGCTATTTTTCCTCCTTTGTCAAAAATTCTTAGATATTCTTATTCTTAAATCGAGTCCGTCTGTTTTTATATCGGAAAACCTTACTAAGCCGGCTTTTGATAGATATTTATCATAATCTTCCATGTCTAAAGAGCAATTTAGCTTGCGTTTTAAAGACCTTGCCTTTTGGGGATTCATATGCTTTGTAAGCATGCTAAATTCGCCATCCGGAATTTCTTTTCTAAACTCGTATATTAAAATCTCGCCGTTATCCGCCAGGACCCTGAACATTTCTTTTAGGGAGTTTAGCTTATCGTCTAAGCATTTAAATGTCCCTTTGAGGATAATTAAATTAAAACTGTCATTTTCGAAAGGGAGGTTTGCGCTATCCGCAATCATATATTGAAGCCCGCAATTATAATTATAGTAATCTGTATAACCCGCTTCCGGCCCAGGCATTTTAAACGTTATATCGTTAATTTCATATGCAAAATGTTGGGCATAATCCATTTTCGACAAATTTAGCCGCAGCATATCTCCTCCGCTTGCGCGTTTTGAAAAGCATGCCTTTTCAGCAAACGGAGATGCGGGAGGGTTTTTTTTAAAAACCTTATTTGCATGATTTATCATCGTAATAGATTTATCCACCCCAAAAACAAAAGCGCCCGGCAATACCTCGCTGATTCTTCTTGCTATATAACCGGGACCGCAGCCGAGATCTAAAACACTGTATGGAATATATGGAATATTGTTTAAAATTTTATCGACAAACGGCGCATAGTCCTCCTCCATTTTTATTTTGGTATCGCTTGTCGCAATATAAAGCTCTTCATCCTGAGAAAAACTAAGGCTTTTCGAGAGCTTGCATCCTAACACGGCATCTTCTTGCGTTTGCATCCTGATTCCCCCTCCTGTTCACTCAGTTTTTTGCTTAAATCTTCGTTTAAAAGCCCGGCGGCGTCGGACCTGCATTGTCTGCAATGGCTCATTATATTTATACCTTCAAGCCCGTCCGTAATGCCGATGACATCTCTCCTGCTTGCCCCTTTTACGCCAATTTTATAAAAATAAGATTTTTCGGCAGGTATCATAGGCATAACATTAAACAGATATACGCCTAATTTTTTAACCGCTTCCGATAGCGCTTTCATATGAAAGTCGTTAATGCCGGGTATAAGAACCGAATTTATTTTTATCGTAAATCCCATTTTTACCGCCTTTTCTATTCCCTCTATCTGCCGTTCCAATAAGAGTCCCGCGGCATCCTTTCCCGTATAGGAGGCGCCGTTATAATTAACATAACTGTAAATCTTTGCGGCGATAGACTCGTCTATTGCGTTAAGCGTTACGGTTATAAAATTAACGCCCTTATCTTTAAGCTCGTTTAAGTTGTCGGCCAAATTTAAACCGTTTGTGCTCATGCACAGGATAATCTCCGGAAACTCTCTTGTAATAAGTTCAAATGTTTTCATCGTATTGCGGGGCTCGGCTAAGCTGTCGCCCGGACCTGCGACTGCGGCGACGCTTATATCGTTAAAAAGGCTTTTAACCTCATATATTCTTTTAACCGCATCTTCCGGTGTAAGCAAACCCGATGTTACCCCCGGCCTTGATTCATTTGGGCAGTCATAATCCCTGTGGCAATAGTTGCAGGAGATGTTGCATGATTTTGCAACAGGCAAATGAACCCTGCCAAAGTGTTTAGACGCTTCTTTGCTAAAACAGGGATGTTTCTCTATTGAATTCTTATTCTTATTTAATCTAAAACCCTCTGTATTCATATATGATTACCTTTTAGATTGCCTTAAAAAATATTTACCCTGTAACTCCCCTCTTCCAAAAGGGGTGGTTGTTGTTTCTCCACCGGTTGCGCTAGTAATAACCCGATAATTCCCCTTTTTTCAAAAGGGGTGTCATTTTGCCAAGGCAAAATGACGGGGTATTTATAATAAATTTCTTTTTTCTATTTCCCCTTCCCTTCCTTAAAACTAAACCGCCGCCGAACTTTTCCCGTCCGTCGTCCTTTCGTATTCTTCCATAAAGCCGTATTCCATCATGTGGTCCTCAAGGTCTTGCATAGTCATAGGCTTTGGTATTACAAACATTTTGTTTTCCTCGATATTTTTTGCAAGCTGCCTGTAAACATCGGCCTGGGCGCAGCTCTTATCAAACTCGATAACGGTTTGCTTTTTTATTTCAGCCCTTTGAACCACATTATCCCTCGGAATAAAATATATCATCTGCGTTCCAAGTTTCTTCGCGAACGCCTCGACCATATCCCTTTCGTTATCGACATTCCTTGAATTGCAAATAAGTCCGCCTATTCTAACCCCGCCGGAATTTGCAAATTTAAGAACGCCCTTGCATATGTTATTAGCGGCGTATAGCGCCATAAGTTCCCCCGAGCAAACAATATATATCTCTTTTGCATAGGCCTCCCTTATAGGCATTGCAAACCCGCCGCAAACGACATCGCCCAGAACATCGTAAAAGACATAATCCAATTCTTTTTCGTAAGAACCTAACTGTTCGAGCGTAGTAATAGATGTGATAATACCCCTTCCGGCACATCCCACGCCCGGCTCGGGTCCTCCCGATTCGACGCATCTTACGCCTCCAAACCCTATTTTAAAAACATCCTCTTCGGTCACATTTTCCTGTCCCACCTCTTTGACAGAATTTAATACCGTTTCCTGGCTTTTCCCGCCCAAAAGCAGTCTTGTGGAATCCGCCTTCGGATCGCATCCTACAAGCATTATCTTATTGCCGCGTTCCGCAAGTGCAGCAAGTGTATTTTGAGTCGTCGTGGATTTTCCGATTCCTCCTTTACCGTAAATAGCTACCTGTCTCATTTGTCTTACCTCCAAAATAAATAGTTTTATTGAATTAGCAACAAAATTAAAAAAACAAAAAAAACGCCATAACAAAAGGGACGAAATGCGTAAATCCCTTTAATTATGGCGTCATCGCCACAAGCGCCCACTTGCGCTTTTATTTACTTTTAATTTTAAAATTTTAAAGTAAGTTAAATAATAAACTCCTTTTTATTTTTTTAATTTTGATTTTAAATTTTATTTAATTTAATTAATTTATTTTATTTAAATTAAGAGCAATTTTCATGCCATAACTTTTGTTTAATAGTCATCTATAATCATAATGGTTTATCCACCCCTTTTTTAATCTGGTATCGTAATTTAATTTGCTTATTTTTTAGTCATAGTTTGATTAAATATACGGCAACTATGCAAACTTTTAATATTATCTATAAAAACTTTAAATGGATATAAGTAAAAAGGCACTTTATAATATGTCGAGTTTTAACAGGTTTTCTGGCATAGAATATGCTTTTTAATTTAATATGAAAAAAATTATTATCAACGATACGACATTACGGGACGGGGAACAAACAGCAGGGATTGTTTTTGGGGTAGATGAAAAATTGCTGATTGCCAAAATGCTTGACGAGATAGGTGTGGATGAGATAGAAGCAGGCATTCCGGTAATGGGTGGAGCCGAAAAATTAGCA
The DNA here is from genome assembly GCA_023489335.1 of Deltaproteobacteria bacterium. Classification (GTDB taxonomy): domain Bacteria; phylum SZUA-79; class SZUA-79; order Acidulodesulfobacterales; family Acidulodesulfobacteraceae; genus Acidulodesulfobacterium. The sequence continues at coordinate 184,277 of JAMDCP010000007.1, forward strand.
ATTAAAAAGATAAACGGGCTGGGGTTGAATGCAAAAATAGTTGGTTGGAACAGGGCTAAGCCGGAAGATATTTACGCATCGTTAGATATTGGGCTTAAATTTATCCATATATCAATTCCCGTTTCCCAAATTCATATGGAATATAAATTAAAAAAAGATTTTCAATATATTAAAAATCGCCTCATCGATATTCTAAGGATACTGAATAAAGAAGGAGTAAAATATTCCGTGGGCGGCGAAGATTCATCAAGGGCCGCGGAAGGCACTATTATCGAGATAATAAAAATCGCTAAAGAGGAGGGGGCTTATAAATATAGATATTCTGATACCGTAGGGATGCTTAATCCGTTAAAAACCTTCGAAAATATAAAAAAAATAACATCGTTATTTAAAGGCATAATAATAGAAATTCACACCCATAACGACTTCGGCATGGCTTCCGCAAATTCGGTTGCCGCTTTAGCGGCAGGGGCTGATTCTTTATCCGGCAGTATATCCGGAATTGGCGAAAGAGCTGGAAATTGCGCATTGGAAGAGGTAATCGCGTATTTAAATTTTATAGAAAATAAAAAAATTAAATTCGATTTTATAAAGGCAAAAAATTTGGCAAAATTTATATCGAAGATAACAAAAAGGCCAATCCCTGTTTATAAGCCAATCTTCGGCAAAAATATCTTTTACCATGAAGCAGGAATTCATACCGATGGAATATTAAAAAACCCTATAAATTATGAAGCCTATCCGCCCGAATATGCAGGGACTAAAAGAAAACTCTTAATAGGAAAACATAGCGGTTCCGCAGCAATCAAATATAAGCTGAATAAAATGGGGCTTCAAATGAATAACGAGGATGCCAAAAATATTCTCGATATTGTGAAAGCAGAGTCGGTTAAATTAAAAAGATGCTTAACGGATAAAGAGATTGAATCCATTTATAACGATTATAATAATAGGTATATAACAGGTATATAAATAGTTATTACCTATCCTGATTTACCAAACCAGCTTTGTTTATTAAAATATACACTCCCCAAATAACTATAAATAAAACCGCAATAGCTGCCCCGATTGCTGAAAAACTAAGATGCAATAAAGCGCCGATAAACCCCTTTTTATAACCCGCTTCCAAAGCCAAAACCTGAAACCATTCAATGGTTCCTATTAGTAAAGCAAGGACAACCGACAAGGTTGTAAGAGATATATTATACTTAATCTTTCTAATAGGGTTTATAAATGCCCATTTATATGCAAAAAGCATTATAACGCTATCCGTAGAATCTAAAAACATCATTCCTGAAGCAAACAAAAATGGAAGAATCAAAACAACTAATATAGATTTTTCGTTTAAGGCAGCCGAAACAGTTATTCCTAACAGTAAAACCTCCGTTGCGGTATCAAAGCCAAGCCCAAAAAGCACACCCACGGGATACATTTGATAGCTGGAATTTATTGAATTATAAAATTTTTTAAAAAAACGGTTCATAAAGCCCAACTTAGACATTTCTTCTTCGATTTCTTTATTTGACGCTTTTTTGGCTTTAATATCCCTATACGTCTTTATTATGCTTATCAAAACAGTAATATTCATTAATGCAATGATATACAAAAATAAAGCAGAAACAGAGGCGCCTAAAATTGCGCCAATATGGCCAAGCCAATTAATATTGGCTGAAATAAAAGATGCTGAAATCACAAAAACAATAGCCATTATCAATACTATCGTGGAATGCCCCAAAGAAAAGAAGAGGCCCACGCCAACCTGTTTTTTTCCATCATTGACAAGTTTTCTGGTAACATTATCGATTGCCGTAATATGGTCTGCGTCCATGGCATGTTTCAGACCTAAAAGAAAGGCAAGCGAGCCTAAGGCTAAAAACTGCATATCGCTATAAGAAAGGTAAAAAAGAACGGCCCAACAAACAATAATAAAAAGAACAAGAAAAGAGTATAAAAAAATAATTTTAAATTTTAAGGGTTTGGAATTAAAAACATCTTTTTTGATAAACATTTTATTATCCTCCTGCCAATGAATAAGGGACGCGCTTATTAATAAGAGAGAGATATAATCCGCCTTTGGCGACATCTTTTATTAATTGTACGCCATTTATACATTCATTTTCATCTAAGTATATTTTCTTAATTCCTTTTGAATCTTGATGTTTCAGTGTCTTTGAGCCTCTTTGGATACCGGCGGAAAAAACCGGTAATCCAAAGAGGGTTACCACATTCATATCGGTAAAAGGGGCTGCGTATCTCTTTTTTAAACCCATCATATTTAATCCTGCAATCCTTCCTCCTTTTGCGGCATAAAACCAGATGGGATTGATTTTTCTCTCTCCCTGAATTTCCATTTCAGCTATATCGCCGGCAGCGTATATATTGGGTATATTAGTTCTCATGCCGTCATCCACAATAATGCCCTTATCGACTTTAATAGAATTATCCCTTATCATCTCAAGGTTAGGCGCTACTCCTACGGCTATAACCACCAATTCACAGGGGATTATTTCTTCTTTCGTATCAATCCCTGCAATATTCCCTTTTTTTCTACATATCGCCTTTACTTCTTTTCCCGTCATTATTTTTACGCCGTTTTTTTCCATATGGCTTGTTACTAATTCTGCCGTTTCGTTGTCCAGCATTCTTGGTAAAACCCTGTTATCTCTTTCTATTACAGTGACACCGACCCCTTTTTTTATAAATGCCTCCGCTACCTCTAATCCTATAAAACCTGCCCCCACAATTACAGCCGAATTTATCTTTTTAAGATTTGAAATGATACGGTCGGCATCCGACATGGTCTTGAAGGAAAACACCCCGCCGCCTTCAATATTAGGTAATTTAGGCATAATAGGATTTGAACCGGCGGCTATCAGGAGCGTATCATAAAATAGTTCACGACCGTCGGAGAGTCTTATGCTTCGTTCTTCAACTTTAATTTCTGCAACGGCATTGCCAAATATAGTTTCCACCCTTTGTTCATCGTAAAAACGTTCATTCTTTAGATAGAGTCTATCCTTTGCAATTTCACCGCTTAAATAGTTTGCGAGAAAACAAGGGGTATAAAAGGATTCATTTTCCTTTGATATTATTGTAATCCCGCAATTTTTATCTATTTCGCGTATCGCCTCTACGGCGTTTAAGGCGGCGACACCGTTTCCTATAATAACTATCTTCATTTTTTTATATACCTAACTCCGTTCTTTTATGTTTTATGTGCGAGATAATTCCTGCCGCCGCCTTTACAGGATCCAATTCCACATACACTTTGCCGCCGGTAATACCTTCCAAATCCTTTGTTAACACGTTTGTAGCAACGGGACTTCCTAAAATTCTGGGGCTTGGCGCTATGTGCACAAAAAGTCCAAGGGCAAGAAACCATGTCCCTATGGAGACAGCTTTCTCTTGAACAAGTTCTGGCGCAGATCCCGCAACGGGTAATTGACTAATTTTTACACCCATTCTATCCGCCAATGCGCCAAGCAAAGTTCCAATTCTTGCGTTATCTACACATGAGCCCATGTGCCAAACCGGAGGCAACGGCACATCAGGCCCTGCGGCCTTTCCAAGCGCATGTAAAACAGTTTTTAGTCCTTCCCCGCAATATTTATCGGTGGCGGATGAGTCCATTAAGCCGGCCTGAATGCAGATTTGAGCCGTACACCCCGTGGTAACGACCAGCACGTTATTTTTTAAAAGTTCTTTTGTCATCTTTTCCGTCATAAATGTATCCCTGAGCTTTATACTGGGACAGCCGGCAAATCCGACCACTCCATAAATATTTCCATCGGCAATGTTGTCTATCAAGGGTTTTAGCGGGTCCGACGAATTAATTTTTTTGAGTACGCCGACTATTGCTTCCACGGAAAGCCCTGCAAACCCGACGGATTTTTCTTTTGGTATATGTACTTCCTCTCCTTTCCTTTCTTCAAAGGAATCTATCGCCATCATCACGATATTTTTTGCCTCTTCATCGGCATGTTCGACATCGAAGGGAACATGAATTGCGCCCGGTATTTTTACAAAAGGCTCGGTGGTAATAAGTTTTGTATGAAAACATTCCGCTATCATAGCTAAAGACGGCCATATGCATTGCATATCTACAACCATGGCATCTACGGCGCCTGTAATAAGGACAAGCTCCGACTGCAGATTATGGGCAGCCAAAGGAACGCCATGCCTCATTGTGAGTTCATTGCCCGTACAGCAAACACCGACGACATTTATATCCAGCGCACCTCTTTTTTTAGCCTCTTCCTTCATTTTAAAAGCCCATTCTAATATTTTTTCCGAAAGTACGGGATTATGTCCATGTATAGCTATATTAACTTTATCTTTATCAAGAACGCCGATATTTGCTTCTACGGTCGTAATCTGGGGCGTACCGAACAAAATATCATGAAAATCGGTTGCCATGTTAAGTCCTGCATAGCCGTCGACAAGTCCCATTTTAAGGCAGGCAAGAAGCAGATTAACCGGATCGGCGTCATTGCCCATTGATGTCCTGTGCATTGCCTCTTCAATTTCATTATGGGCGTTAGAAACAAGAATACCCTGTTCTTTCCACATCTCAAATTCCCTGCTTGGCGCCCTTAACTTAAGCCAGTTCATGGGTTCCCCATTTTGATTAGATATATCTTCCAGCGCTTTATCGACCACTTCTTTGCCAATCCCCATATCTGACTTACCCTCCGTTTTAATTCCAAGTCCAGAGGCTATCTCCATCAACTTATTTCTGTCCGTTATTTTGTATCCGGGAGCTTTTCCCTCCACCATTTTTTGAAAAGCAAGCACCACATGCCTTGCGTGGCCTACATGAGATGCCGCGCCGCCAACCTCTTCCCTTAAGAGATTTCTGCACACAATAACATCGGCAGTTGCCCCGCATACGCCTTTTGAAGCGCCTTCCCCAAAAGGGTCTATTCTGCATGGTCCCATATAACACATGCGGCAACAGGAACCAAGCTGGCCGAATCCGCACTGCGGCAGTTGAGACTCCAGCCTGTTTATACCCGTTTCTATTCCCATCTCCTCTGCCCTGTTTATCAAGCTTTGCGTAACTGGGTCAAAAGTTTTCATTGACATTTTTATGCCTCCTTTTTAAATATTTCCTATGTTTCTTAACATTTCCAGCGGCGTAATTTCCTTATCTTCCCGAACTAAAACAGCTTTTGCAGCTCTTTCTGCCGATAACAATCTTTTTGATTTAAAAAGCTCTTTCACCTCGCCAAAGGTAACGGCATTAGTGGGGCATGCCTCAACACAGGCAGGCTCATCTCCTTTTCTTAACCTATCGGGGCAGAAATCGCACTTCTGCGCCACTTTTATTCCATAGTCCGGAATAATTGCGCCAAAAGGACAGACCATCGCGCACATCCAACACCCCATACATTTATCGGTATTAACGTTAACGCTTCCAAATTCGTGATTCCTGTACATTGCGCCTGTAGGGCAGCCTGCTATACATGCGGCATCCGCACAGTGCATACACTTAACAGGATATGAAAATGAAAAAGCCTTTTCGACATGAACCCTTTTCGCCGGCAAAGGAGTTTCAAAAATGGCCGAAAAGAGTTCCTTAGATAAGGAATGCTCGACCGCACAGGCAATTTCACAGGACTTGCAGGCGGTGCACCTTTCTATATTAATAAAAATTTCTTTCATTTTAAAATCACCCCCTCTATTTTTTTGAATTATCATTATAACAAACTCACGTTATAAAATTATTTCACTATATTAATAATTTTAAGTAAATAATTTTTTGATAAACGGTTAATTATATTTGATAAACGGTTTAAATTGTGTAAGCATTAAGCAGGCAGGTTACTATAGCTATTTTGATAGCCTTATAAGTCTGTAATACCGAGTATATTCTTTAGCGCATGCATTTTCCGGCGGCTTACCGGAATCGAAGGGACTGTGTCTTTATCGAAAACTATCTTCATGTGTCCCCGAAAGTCTTGGTCTATCCTCTTAATATGGTCGGTATTTACGATAAAACATTTATGTACCAGAAAAAATTTATATCCTACATACCGTTTGAGGATATTTTTTAAGGTAAAATGAAGATGAAACCAGCTGGTTTCTGTGAAGATTTTGCAATAATTCCCGTCCGATTGAATGAAATATATGGACCCTATATCTAAAAACTGCAATGAACCTTTGCTAATAACGGGTAATTTCTTTAATTCCATTAATCCTGTTTGCGGACTTGTCTTTGCCCCTACCTGATCGGTTACATCCAAAAACGACATAACATATATAGGTTTTAAAGAAGGCTCTTCCTGAATAACCCTGCAAACATTAATCATTAATACCTTGCTTAATACATCAACGACCATTGCATTGGGAATATCGGATTTATGCGTTTGGGATTCATTTAAGAGACCCTTGATTTTTAGCCGGCTTTTACGAGAATGGTACTGGAATATATCTTTGCCGAATCCCTGCGTTGCCGGACCTAAAGTATGTATGGCAAAATCATTCATACCGACAACTTTAAAATCCGATGAAAGCAAAACCAGTCCAATATTTGGAAAACAGTTCAGAGTTTCCATAAGATGTAAAGAATTCTTATTTTATAAAATGGATGCCGATTAATACCCCAAACATTATTGTGAAAAAACCCATCATTAAACCCATGCCCCAGGTAAATTTTTTATCGAGTATGGTAAACTTTTCATCTATTTTTCTGTCGAGTTCTGAGAACTTGGTATCGATTTTTTTGTCTAAGATGTCTATTTTACTGTCAAGTTCGGAAAACCTTATTTCAAATTCGTCAAACCTTGTATTCACATAGTCGGTAAGACCGTCGATTTTGGTGTCCACATAGTCGGTAAGGCTATCGAACCGTGCATTAAACAATTTTTCCTGTCCGTCAAAACGGGCATCGAAATATTTTTCAGGGGATATAGAAAAATCCATAATGCGTTCCTTTGTTTCCATTTAATAGCTCTCCTTCCGATTATAACACTATTTTTTTTAATATCCAATTATTGAAAAAATCGGATGAGTTATTATTTTAACTTATTATTGTTGCAATATTATGACAGAATTATTACAATTCGATTAAATTTATTATAATTTATATATGCGATATTCGTTTTCTTTATAAGAAGCGCCCGCGATTTGCATATATGGGCTATTCATGGGTAAATGAGCCGCCCTGTTTTTTATTTTCAGGAAATTAATTTTTTAAAGATTCTTGAATCTCTTTTAAAATATTAATTTTATCACGGACACGCTTTTCAAGGGAGGCCGCCTTAACGGCGGTATTTTGTCTGGATGCTATTCCGGATTCTAATGCTTTCAAAACGCTATTTTGTACCGATTCAACGGCTCCTGCAACATTCAAGCGATAATTTCGCATAAGCCGTTCCATGCGCAGGGAGAAATCGTACCGCGCTTTGCCGCAATGCATATCGACAAGCATCTTCGCTTTCTCCTTGGCTTCTTTGAGGATTAACTTATGCGCCAGCGCTTTTGGCAATGTTTTTCTCATCAAATCGATGGTAATGCTTAATGCGCCCGGTTCGTCCGTAGTCTCGAATCTAAATTCAATTTCCTGCGGCAGCATCTCCTGCATCTGTATTTGATTATAAGGAATTCCAAAAAGTTCGGCGGAGGATAGAATAATTTGTCCGAGAATTTTATTCATGCGGTCCATAAACCGTTTAAAGATTTCCTCAAGATGTTTTCTTAAGGTTTTTTCTTCATCGGTTCTCCATATGCCGAATATTTCCCTTATTTGAACATCTATAAATTTGCCGATAAGCTCCGTAAACTTTGCGTTGCCGTCTAATTTATGTCCGGCTGCAAATTCCTCAACTTGCGCCGCAAGCCATTCGGTCTTTTCTTGCTTTAATTTCTCAATATCTTCTTCGAGTATATCCTTTTGGAGTGCCCTGATTTCCCCGGCAAGAAGTCTTTCGCTGTCTATTCTTTCCTGATTGCTGTCGCGAATAAAGTTTTTAAAGGTTGCAATATTATTCTCTAATTCTTCAAGGGGAAGATGAAGCGATTTTTCTTCAAGTTCGGCAAGGAGCATTTCTTCATCGATAAGATTGTTTGCCTTTTCGGCAACCGATTGAATCAGCGCCTTTCCTTTTTCGTTAACAAGAAATTGTTCAAGCGACTGTTCAAAATTAAACAAGCCGCTTCTTTTTACCTTTTGGGAATCCCCCTCTTTTTTGCCCTCCAATGCCTCTTTGCCCGAAAGAGGATAAATTATAACATCGCTAAAACCGGCTGCCTCCTCGATTACTTTTTTGCTGAACGCAAGCGACTCTTCCCTATCGGTCTCGCTTACGGTGTCAATCTTGCTTTGTATAAAGAATGTTTTACCGACCGTATTTTTTATATCGCGCAAAAATTGGAGTTCGGCTTGCGTAAGCGGCGGATCGACTCCTATGATGAACATGGCCGCATCGGCGCTCGGCAGATATTCATAAGTGGTTTGAGTATTATGCTCATGCACCGAGGCAATGCCCGGAGTATCGATAATTTGAACGCCGTTTTTAAGATATAGGGATGGATAAGCAATTTCAACCCGATTTACCCCTTTCTCGTTTTTTGGATTGTGTTTTTCCGTTATATAAAGGGACAGTTCTTCCCGCATAATTTTCTTTTCGGTTCCGTTTTGAAAAAAAACCGTGATTTGAAGCTTATCCCCGTATCCCAGTATCGTTATAATAGAAGTAAGCGGAATAACCGCAGCAGGTAAAATATCTTCGCCAAGCAAAGCATTGATAAAAGTGCTTTTGCCTCTTTTAAATTGCCCGACGACGACTAATGAAAAAATATCGGCTTTTAATTTTGTGCATAACAATTGTGCCGCAGCCTTAACGCGTTCGCTCGAGGCCGTGTTTTCTAATCTCGTTAAACTTTTTATCAAGCCGGATTTAATTTTTAAATATGCGTCAAGCATAGTTTTAATTTAAACGGGAATTAGAACGATTATAAAAAACGATGCCGCAAAAACAAAAAATATGTAAAAAATATAAAGATTCAAAGAACCGTTCTGCATCACTTCGGTCGTTACGGAACTGATTTTTTCGAAAAACCTTATCAGCGGAAGATATAAATAATACTCGATAAGCGGAAATATGTAAGAGCCGTAGCCGCTTGAATTGTGGTAGTAAGATGAATAAGGAAAAGGATTTTTAAGCTCGTAAGGATGCTGCGATGTTTTATTTTGAACCTCAGCCCTGCTTCCTTTTTTATAAACAAGGTTAAACATTACCCTTAGAGCATTGGAAAAACCAAGCGTAGAAACCTGGGCGTGCGGATTAATTATGTTTTTACCGCCCGTCCATGCGTAATCTACAAACCGCTTTTTTGGTTTTATTATAACCTTATACAAGATATAAAGAGCTGACAAAAGCAGTATGGATACAAAAAACAGATATACGGGGCTCGATGCGGAAAAGGAACTGTAATACGGTATAAAGATGTAATTATGTAAAATGTTTTTGCCGATATTTATGTGGTATATTAATTCCGCCGCCTTAGAAAAAACAGGCGTGTACAAAAACATAAAACCTGCAAGGGAGATACTTAACAGCGCCGGGATTATCAATGCTATGTTCATGGATGACGGAACCTCTTTTGCCCTTTTTGCCTCCTCAGACCTTGGCAGGCCAAGAAAGGTTAAACCGTATAATTTTACATAACTCGATATGGCAACGGCTGAACTTAAAGCCAGAATAGAACCGACCCCGAAAAGAAGTATCCTCGGCAAAACTCCGCTTATGTGAAAACCTAAAAAAACCACTTCGAGGTTAAGCCATTCGGAGACAAACCCGTTAAGCGGCGGAATCCCCGCGGCCGCAAGAACTCCTATAAATATCAGCGCCCCGGTTACAGGCATCCTCTTTAAAATGCCTCCAAAATCATCCATATTGTGGCTTCCGGTTTCATGCTCGATATTACCTGCACCCATAAACAAAAGACTTTTAAAGAATGCATGATTTATGAGCGCATATAAAGATGCGACCAGCGCTAAAGCAGAAAGTCCGTATAATCCGTAATATTTATAATACAGGGATGCCCCGAGCCCCGTTAATATGAGACCCATGTTATCTACGGTCGAGTAAGAAAGTAAAACCTTAATATCATGGGTTTGAGACATATACAACACCCCAAAAAACATCGTGAAAGCGGCTACGATTAATATAATAGTCCCTATCAGCAGCGCGCTCCCTGCCGGGTGAAGAACATAAAGCCCAAACCGCATAATTCCATAAACGCCGCAAGATGTGAGTACGCCGCTTAAAACTCCCGATACTCCGGAAGGGGAAGCGGGGTGGGCTTCAGGAAGCCAGATGTGCAAAGGAACAATCCCCATCTTTGCCCCAAACCCAAATAAAAACAGGGTAAAAACTATTTCTTTTATATAACCGGGTATCACTGCATCTTTTAGCGCATATAGATTAAAATTGTTTGAGTATAAATACAGAACCATTAATCCAAATATTATTAACATTGCGCCGATTTCGGTAATTACCGCCATTAAAAATGCCGCCTTTTTTGTCCCTTTTATATAATGTTTGGTCATTACCAAGAAAAATGACGATATGGCCATTATTTCCCAAAAAATCATAAATACGAAACCGTTAAAGGCAATGATAACAAAATAAACGCTTACAAGCATTACTCCGTATAAAAAAGCAAATAATGCCGCGTTTATTCCCGACCCTAACTTTTTGACATATCTTATCTGATATAAAGAAATATAAAAAAATATTGCAAAAATAAATAATATAAAAAAATTGCTTAGCGCATCAAATTTCAACACTACTCCGCCCGCAGGAAAAAAACTGCCAAGATAAAGCACACGGCTCAAGAGATTTCCACCTTTAAAAAACGCAATTACGGAAAACGAAACCGCCGTTAAAGAAGCCGCCATATAAAGAATATTTGAAAAAACAAAGTTGTTTTTAAGTTTTTTTAATATCAAACCTAAAAATGAAACTAATATCCCTGCTGCAGAAAAAATTAAGAATAAATAATAATAATTTAAAGGATTCAACAGGCTTAAATTCATTTAAAATCACCATTTTTGATTAGCAATAAGACATTTAATATTTCGAACGGATTTGGCGGACAGTGGGGCAAGGCAATAACATTGTCTTCCTCGAAAAGTTTTTTGATTTCACTTTCGTTGTTAAATAATAATCCCTTATTACCGCCGCCGTCTTTAAAGCCGTTTTCGAATACGCCGCCGGTCAGGGGGCAGGAGCCGGTTAGAACAACATATCTCGGTTTTGGAATATTATCCAAAACATTAAAAAATATATCGGACATCTTTTTAGTGAAAGTTCCCGTAACCAATAACACATCGGCAAATCTTGGACTCGGGGTTATAAAAATACCAAGCCTGTGCATATTGTAATACGGATTGTTCAATGCATTGATTTCAGCCTCGCATGCCCCGCAAGACCCTGTATCTATATGTTTTACAAATAGCGATTTTTTAAAGGCTTTTCTCTTATCGGCATAAGGTTGCGAGGCTATACCGAAATCAAAATCCTTGCTATAACTTATTGCGCCCGCAATATTGCTGCAAGCGTCGATACATAATCCGCAAAAAATACATCTGTTTGCATCGAGCGGTTTTAATGCCGGCGCGCCCTTCCCGTTTTCGCCGCCTGCTAAATTTTTCAGGTTAATCGCTTTAGTCGGACAGGCAAGCTCGCATTTTCTGCATTGAAACTCGCTGCTTTTCTCTGGCGAACCAGCCGTTTTGTCCTGGCTTAGACACTTTTGCCCGTTGATTTTTACCGATGAGATAAAGCCGTCGTAAAAATCGTTTTCCTTCGGAAATTTTACCGATTTTATCCCAAATTTTAATCCGTTATAAGTCCAGAAAGCCATTTACGCACCTTAATTAGCTGATTCATTTATCGGCGGCGGCAACCGAAAAATTATAGCTTGTCTCGTTAATATTAAAATCCATCATCATAGTATTTTTAACTCCGCAGGCAAATAACTTATAATTATTGCCAAACGGATATTTTATATTTATTTTTTTAAAAACGCTTCCGTCAAAGTCTGCCGCATAGCAAAAAATTGGACCCTCGGAAGATTCCGCATAACCGAAGCCGTGTTTTTTTGTGCGCTCGTCTATTTCCTTCATGTTAACGAAATAATCCGAAGTATTATTAAATCTATTTTTTTTAAGCATTTCTAAACAATAATCAAGTATAGATAATGATTGGGTAATCTCTCCTATCCTGACCATATACCTTGAAAATGCATCGCCGTCATTAAATATAATACTATTTAGTTTTGTATCGCCGTACAAAAGATAAGGCCTTTTAATCCTTAAATCCGGGTTTATTCCTGCGCTTTTTGCAACAACACCCTTTGCGCAAAACCGCTTTGCCGTTTTCATATCTATTTTTCCCGTGGTTTTTAGCCTGTCTATATGAGACTTCGTCTCCATATTTTTTTTAATGATTTCTTGAACGCTATTTACGATGGATTTAACGGAATTAAAAATAAATTCCATATCGTTTAAAGATAAATTTTTTCTAACTCCTCCTATCATATTAATACCCATTAAATAACGGGAATTTAAAAATTTCACGAATAACTGCTTCAGCATTTCTGCATAATAGGCATACATGGCCGAAGGTACCTGAATATAGGTTGATTCCGCTATTTCGGATAAGTTTTCTATATGATTTCTAATTCTTTCCGCTTCCGCAAAAAACATCCGTAAAATTTGCAGGTTTTTATGAATTTTATCGGCAAGCCCAAAAAAATTTTCAACGCTAAGGCAATAGCTAAGCGACGCGCTAAAAGCGTGAAGCCCCGATATTCTTTCTACGACTAAAACCTGTTCGTATAAATTACCCTTTTCAGCCAGAACATTCCTAACATCCCTTTTTTTATATCCGAATGTTATATCTAAATTATGAAGCTCTTCTCCCGATGACAAAAATTCGTACAAAATAGATTCGTTGACGCCCTTTCTGACCGGACCCCAGATAAACTCGTAATCCCCCAAAAACTTCTTTTGCACTTTTATCCCCTTATATTATTTACTTTATTATTATAATATGCGTAATCCCCATTAATAAACGATAAAGGTTTCCCGGTATATAAAATCCTAAAATTATCAATGCCGCGAGCGGCAAGGCCATCGGCAAAACGGACGCCAATCCAAAATCGCCCTTTTGAATATTTAAACTATTATCGTCTTTTCCGAAAACAATAGAACCCACTTTCGACAATAAACTAACAAATGCCGCAATCAAAAGGCTTACAAGTACAATCGCCACCGCATAATAACCGTTTTTTAAACTTTGAAGTATAATCAAAAATTCGCTTATAAAGGTTACTGAAGGCGGAGACCCGATTAATGCAAGCACGCCGATGGAAAATAAAAAAGCGGTTTTAGGCATAACATAAAAAACGCCTTTAATTTTTTTAATATCCTTTGTTTTGTACTTATGCAGCAAATTTCCCGAACCAAAAAACATGACAGGTTTTGCAAGGCTGTGGCCGAGCATCTGCAAAAGGGCGCCAAAAGTCCCGAACGCTCCTCCCAAACCAAAACCTAAACTAATTATGCCCATATGTTCGATACTCGAATATGCAAAAAGCCTTTTTGTCGATTTTTGGTTAATAATTCCCATTACCCCCGTAAATATTGTAAAAATACCTATAATAACCATTATTGTTTGCGGATAATTAAACCCGATACCTTTCCCCGTAATACTAAAATACCTCATTATGCCATACATTGCCGTATTTAAAAGAGATGCCGAAAGCATGCTTGAAATGGGGGAAGGTGCTTCCGAATGGGCATCTGGAAGCCAGGTATGCATTGGAGCAAGACCGACCTTAGTGCCTAACCCTATTACGATTAAAACAAATGCAAACCGTATTATATCTTTGTTAAGATAAACGGCGTTTAAGCGTAAAGTTGTCCAGTCTAAAGATGAAATGGTATTTGCGCTTCCGGGAATATTTCCCGAAAGATAAAATAGTATCGTCCCTAAAAGGGCAAGCGAGATTCCCGCCGAAACTATCAATATATATTTCCATGCCGCTTCTATTGACTTTTCCGTAACCTCCGCAATAACTAAAAAAGCGCTTGCTATTGTGGTAAGCTCTATGTCTATCAGGTAAATTGCCATATTGTTAATCATTGGAGCCATAAGCATCGTCAGGGCAAACAGATTTAAAAAAAGATAATACCTGTTAAACTCTTCACCAGTCAACTGTTCGCCTTCCATTGCGAGCCTCATATATGAAATAGAATACATTGACGATAAAAAATATACGATACTAACCAACAGGATTATATAAGCGCTAAACTTATCTATTACTATTGCGCTGTTAAAAATAGAAATGGTTTTAAGGCTTATGGAAAAATAAAGAATAATAAATGCGCCGAGCAGGCATAAAGATGAGGACAAAAGGCTTATATATTCGGCAAATCTCTTATTTTTTATAATAAAAGAGCTTAAGGACGCAAATAATGGAATTATCAAAAATGTAATAATGAAAATCTTCATGTATTTTACCCTACTAACCTATTTAGCATGGTTGTGGAAAAAGAACCTGTCTGCGCCTTCATAAACATCGAAAGAATCAGCATTGCCACAACGGTAACCAAAATATCGAATAAAACTACCAATTCCACGATTATCGGGAGCGTTGGAACTATGACGACGGATAAAAGAAATATTCCGTTTTCTATAACAAGTAATCCTAATATATGGGTTATCGTCGTAAACCTCGATATAATCATAAAAAAACCTATAAATATAAGGCTTAAAGCAATGGACGAAGCATTAATAACGATTTTCGGCGAAAAAGGGGAAATCAACCTGTATGCCAAAAAATAGGCAAAAACCGTTAATAATAGTCCCAGGATAATTGAAAGCGGTATCTTTACAATAAGTTTTACTTCTTCTTTAATATTGAATTTTTTAATCATTTTTAAAAGTATGTAAGGCACTATGATTGTCCTGACAAACAATGTTAAAAACGCAACAAAATAAAGGTCTATATTTTGCGATTCGATTCCTAAAACCAATGTTAAGACGAATATTAGAAATGATTGGAAACCGTAAGCGTGGATATAAAAAGATATCCATCTCGAACTTAACATTACAAAAGACGATAAAAGAATCAATGCAACTAAAAGGTCCTCAAGAACATAGATATAAAGCGGCATTACATATCCTAACATCTTTCTTTACCCTAAAAATGTTTTAATTTAAAAAAATTTAAAAGCCCTTATATTGAAATGTCATTATCGCAAGAACGCTTAAAACGAATGCGGCGGCAAAATACTCCTGATACCTGAAAAATCTTAATCTTGAAATAGCCGTATCTATAACCCCTGCTACAAACCCCACGATTAACATTTTTACGATGAGGCTGATGATTGCGATAATAAGGCCGCTCGGGCTATGATTAACGGATAGTCCCCATGGAAAAACCAATACATTCAAAAAAATCACTAAAAGTAAAAATTGTTTCATATACCCCGACCATTTTAAGAGAGCTAAATATGGGCCGGAATAATCCAGAATTCTTGCCTCTTCAATCATGCTCATCTCGACATGGGTTGAGGCGTTAATAGGCCTTCTATCCGTATCCGCTAAAAATAAAAGAAAGAAGGCGACTATAATTAAGAAATGGGGCGGACTAAAATAAAGAGATAAGGACGAGGTTATAGTATGCAGCATTACATAAGGCAGCGTGGATTGCGCGATCAAAGCTACGCCCACAAAAACGAGAATAAGGGTGGGCTCCGAAAGAATTGCAAGAAGGGTCGCGCGCGACGAACCCAACCCCCCGTAGCTCGTGCCAAGGTCAAGGGAGGCAATGTTTATAAAAAACGACGAAAGGGAAAAAAGAAACGCCCCTCCAAGCATATCGCCCATAAATCCAAGGGGAAGCGGATATATGGTTAAAACCGGAATAAGAAGGGTGATAAGCACCATCGAAATAAAAGAAACGAATGGAGCCGACTTAAAAATAAACGAGGCATCGACCGGTATTAAGATTTCTTTATGAAAAAGTTTATAAAGATCGTAATAAGGCTGAAAAACCGAAGGGCCTGTTTTCCCCTCGAAAATTTCCTCTATTTTACTAATAAATCCGGCAATAAACGGAGAACAAGCAAGAACGGTTAAAACTTGAAAAATTTGAAAGACGGTTGAATTTAAATAGATGTTCATTACAGGCTAATATCCCTCTCTAACATTACACTTAAAATGCGACCAAATTATTTTAATAAACAATGTAATGTAGGAGTCATTAGCCCTAAACAATGATTTGGCAGTTGATTGATATCTCGGGTTTACAACTATAAACGGCTTAAGCAGACCCCATTGCTTAAGCGATTTTTACTAATATTGCCATATTAAAGATAAATTGTCAAGAAGAAAAATTATTTTATTTATTTGTGATAAAAATCATATATTAACGGTTAGAACTTTAGGATAATAATAATTGAGAATTAAAGATAATAAGTAAAATAAAATTAAAATAAGGGGCAAAAAATGGAAACAGCCATACATAAAAAAACAGAAAAAGGTAATGATTCTATAATTCTTGATGTAACTACTATAGAACCTAAATACAAGCACTCTACGATATTTAAATTATTAGAGGAACTTGAAGGCGGAAAAAGCCTTATCATAGAAAACGATCATGACCCAAAACCTTTACATTATCAGCTTATGGCTGAAAAGGGCGAAATGTTCGACTGGAAATATTTAGAAAACGGACCTGTTAAGTGGGTCGTTGAAATAACTAAAAAAAACTAAATAACGGCGGCCAAATGAAAACGGCAAGCGGCATAATTTTGGATTACCTATCCTCATTTAACGATTCCATTAAGAACGACGGACCGGTTAAATCTTTTCTTGACGGCTGGCTTTACCTTACTTTGCTTGCCCAAATTAACTTAAACAAGCATTCCTATAAGAATAAAAACGATAGGGATAAACTTGATTTTTTATTTAAGGACTACGGAAAAAATATTGCCATGATATTCAAAGATAAAGGCAACCTGTCAAACCTCGAAAATATACATTCCATTGTGGAGTCGGGCTGCCCGATACTTATAACCAAATTTGACGACATTAAGGAAGCGATAGGTAATATAGATAAGATTTTAGAAATTGCATCTTCGAATAAAGATGAGCTTGAAACCAAAGAATTGGATTATTTTATGGAGTGCCTTGCCGGTTTAATTCACCTCGGTAAAAATAAACTGTTTAAATCGTTTCGCTTGGACCCGTTATCTGGCAACTATGAAGATTATGATATTAAATTCAGCGAAAATGCTGCAAGGTTAATATTTAGCATAAATAGAGCAGTTATAAATTAAATGCTATCCAAGTTATTTTAATATAACTTTTAACTAACATTGCCGAGAAAATAACTTTTTATTTATGTGATGAAAATCATATATTATTTAGTTAAAGTTTTAGGATAATAACGTTAAAGATAAAATAAATTTATAAATTTAATAGAGGGAAATAAAAAAAATGGAAAAGAACATGCAGGGCAAAGGTGACCTTTTGCTTTTAAAGAGCGTCGGCGAAATCGCATCCGAAGGAGAGGGAAAGATAGAGGTATTCAAAAAATACGGTATAGATTTTTGTTGCGGCGGCAATAAAACATTAAAAATGGCATGCGAAGAATCCAATATAAATGAAAAGTTTATCGTCAACGAATTGAACGCCGTTCAGGAGCAGGGGCAGGAAAAGGAAAAGGGTAAAAATTATATTTCAAATCAAGGAGCGAATGATTGGGATATAGATTTTTTAATAGATTATATAGTTAATATCCATCATACATTTTTAAGAATTCATCTTCCCGAGGGAGCGGAATATATGGAAAAGATTGCCCGGGTTCATGGAAGCCGTCATCTCGAACTTATCAAAATAAGGGAACTTTTTACTAAAATGACCGAGGCGCTTATCTTTCATTTAGATAAAGAAGAAACCGGGCTTTTTCAACATATAAAAGACAAAAAAACAGGGGACGGGCTTCTTAAAGAGATAAACGATGCGGAATATGACCACGAATATGTCGGGCATATTCTTAAGGAGATGAATTTTTTAAGTTCCAGCTATTCTGTTCCTGAAGACGCATGCGCTTCTTACAAGCACGCCTACGAACTGCTAAAAAATATTTCGGACGATATAATGATTCATGTGCATTTGGAAAACAATATTCTTTTTAAAAAAATCTAATGCAAAAGGTGTCTGCAAAAAGGTGCAAAAGTAGTTAAATAATATAGTTGACTTTTTGTCGATGCCTTTTTGTCAAAACGATACTGTCAAAACTTTCTTTCGTGTACCTATCTACCCCTGAATCGGGATTTGAACTTGACACTCTACTTTCTTTTTGAGATACTATTGTTATATGATAGTGTCGTTCATAAATGAAGAGACCAAGCTTATATGGGATGGACAATTTTCTAAGAAAACAAAATTACCCTTTAATCTCCATAACATAGCCAGGCGCAAGTTGAGAATGATTGCCGCCGCAACGACGCTTGAAACATTGACAATTCCGCCTAATAATAGACTTGAGCCGTTAAAAGGCGATAGAAGCGGACAATGGAGCATAAGAATAAACAATAAATGGCGCATTTGTTTCAAATGGCAGAATGATAATGCTTACGAAGTCGAAATAACAGACTACCATTAAAGGAGGATAAAATTATGAAAAACTTAAAAAATATTCATCCCGGCGATATACTTAAGGAGGAGTTTTTAGTACCCATGGGTATATCCGTTTATTTACTATCTAAACAAACAGGCCTCTCGCAGACAAGGCTTAGCCAGATAATCGGAGGTAAAAGAAGCATTACCGCAGAAACGGCGTTAAAGCTTGGGAAATTTTTTGATATTCCCGCCGAATTTTGGATGAATTTGCAGACGCTTTACGATATCGAAGAAACGCGGAGGCTGAGGAATAAAGAATTAGAATTAATAATCCCCTACCAAAAGCTCAAACAAAAGACAGCTTAAAAACGGCCAATAGGCAGAATGTTTTATGTAGAGACGGTAGAAACAATATGCCGAAAAAGAACTTAAGAGATGGGGCGATTGATTAATACCGTTCAACAGTCATCCAGAGAAAAACCTTTATATTCGAAACTGTACCCTTTAAATTTTTCAATTAATTTTTCGGATTTTTCAAAATTGCGCTTTAAACTATCCTTAATCCGTTAATACATTATAGTAATATTTATTATTGTAATATACATTACTATAAAAATAAATAGAAAAAACTATTAAATTATGGCAAGATAAAATTGTATTGGCGTACCTCCTATAAAATAATAAAAGTGGTCTAATAAAATGACGTAGGAGGTGAAAATAAATACAGTCCGTTTGTATGAACAAAATTAATTTCAGATCTGATTAATAAACTCAACATGGAAGATTCAATAAATAACACATTTGGTCTTCCTTTATCCAGGTGTATAAATGGCTGATGCTGATAAAGATAAAGAAATTGCCGACTCTGCTATAAAAATATCCCCTCATCTTTTAAATGACGATATAAAAGGACTATCTACCGAGGAAGCTGAAAAATTAGTAAGACAATATGGATTAAATGCAATTAAAGAACAAAAAAAAAGTTCTTTAATTATTTTTCTTTCAAAGTTTTGGGGTCCTGTTTCCTGGATGCTGGAATTCACATTTATTATTGAATTAATTCTTGGGAAATATGCTGAAGCTTATATTATTATCGGTTTAATTTTATTTAACGCAATTATTGCTTTTACTCAGGAACATAAAGCAAATGAAGCTCTCGAATTATTAAAACAGCAGCTTAAAATCATTACCCGAGTTTTAAGAGACGGAAAATGGATAAAATTATCTGCCGAAGAATTAGTCCCTGGAGATATTATTCATATAAGAATGGGTGATTTAGCGCCTGCAGACGCTGAAATTATATCGGGCAATGTAATGGTTGACCAATCGTCTTTAACAGGCGAATCTCAGCCTGTTGACCGAAACCCCGGCTGGACTATTTATGCAGGTTCGATAATTAAAAGAGGGGAAGCTACTTGTAAAGTTGTAGCAACTGGCGCTGCAAGCTATTTCGGCAAAACTGCCGAGTTAATAAAATCCGCTAAAATCAAAGGTTATTTAGAAGAACTTATAATGAAAATCGTAAAATATTTTATTATGATTGACGGTATTTTAGTTGGCGCAATTTTAATTTATGCCTTTATATACAAATTAAATTTTGGCGAAATTTTGCCTTTTGCTTTAATTTTGCTTGTAGCGTCTATTCCCGTTACCCTTCCTGTTACATTTACTTTAGCCACAGCTCTTGCATCGTTAGAACTATCAAAAAAAGGCGTTCTTGTAACTCATCTTTCCGCTGTTGAAAATATAGCCTCGATGGAAGAATTATGCTGCGATAAAACCGGCACATTGACAATGAACGGACTCATGCTTTCCACGATTCGGCCTCACGGTAATTTTACGGAACAGGATTTATTAAAAATGGCTTCCGTTGCTTCCTCGGAAGCAACTATGGACGCGATGGACAAAGTTATTCTCGATAAAGCTAAGGAGCTAAATATCAGTGTTCCTCAAAAAATTAAATTTATCCCTTTTGACCCTGTCAATAAGCGCTCGGAAGCCCGTTATGAAGAAGACGGGAAGCATTATATAGCTATAAAGGGCTCCCCATTAATTATAAAAGAATTTGATTCAAGTATCGATTGGGAAAAAGAATCCGCAGAATTTTCAAAGAGGGGCGAAAGAACTATAGCCGTTTTGGGAGGGGAAGAGGGGAGTACTCCTAAATTTTATGGATTATTGGCATTATCGGATCCTGTTCGTCCGGATTCCAAATATGTCATATCCCTGCTGAAAAAGGATTTAAATATCAGCGTTAGGATGTTAACTGGCGATAACTCGGCAACGGCAATTCACATAGCCGAAAAATTAGGTATAAATGGAGAAGTTTGCGATTACAACAGTTTAAAAAAAGAAGGTAAAGTCGAATTAAAACCGGAAGTATTGAACTGCGATGTATATGCCGATATTTTTCCCGAAGATAAATATAATCTTGTTCGGGCATTGCAAAAGGAGGGGAAAGTCATAGGTATGACGGGGGATGGCGTCAATGATGCTCTCGCTATTAAACAGGCTCAAGTCGGCATTGCGGTAGCAGGCGCAACGGATGTGGCAAAAGCATCGGCTGGTTTAATTTTAACAAAACCTGGATTAGAAAATATTGTAGATGCCGTTAAAGACGGAAGAATGGTTTACCAGAGAATGCTAACGTATACATTAAACAAAATTTCTAAAACATTTCAGGTTGCTTTTTTTCTTAGTCTTGGATTATTAATTTTTGGAGTGTTTGTAACGACCCCCACTCTTATTTTGATTTTAATCTTTGTAAACAATTTTGTTAGTATGTCTATAGCTGAAGATAATGTTATTTATTCAAATAAACCTGACAAATGGAATATTAAACTTATTGTATCTGCATCTTTATTGATAGCAGTGGCATGGCTTATTTATTCTTTTCTTGTTTATATTATCGGCGCATATTTTTTAAGTTTATCTTTAGCAAAGGTTCAAACGCTTGTGTTTCTTGCCTTAGTATTCAGCAGCCAAGCAACAATTTATCTTGTCAGAGAAAGAAGGCATTTCTATGAATCTCGTCCCGGAACTTATTTATTACTTGCTACAATAGGCGATCTTATTGTCGTAAACTTAATGGCATACTTTGGCATCTTGATGTCGCCTATTCCTTTAATCGATATAATAACGCTATTAATCGGAACATTTATTTATATGATTATTCTGGATTTTATAAAATTTCCTTTAATAAAAAAATTAATAGGTTAATTTAACATTAAGTAAATCTGCATCACACTGCTACCTTAATCCTGCGATAGAAACTATTTAGATGCTCTAATGTTAAATATGCAAAAAGGGGTCTGATTTATTTTTCCGTAAAAAATAAATCAGACCCATTTTTGATTCTTTTTGATTTCTCGAAATAGGTTTTGTTAATAGCTAATAACTGCTTTCGTCCATCTTTACCTTAAATCCGAACTTTTTGTATGCATAAAACGCATATATCAAAACAAGCGGAAGTCCGATAATAGTCGCTATGAGCATTACAAAAAGCGTAAGGTGATTCGATGCGGAATTATAAATATTAAGGCTGTATTCCGGATTTATGGACGACGGAACAATATCGGGAAATACCCCGACGGCTAAGCTCGCAACCGCTCCAACTATCCCAAGCACGGAATAAGCAAACGGTTTAATATCGCTTGATGATTTAGCCGATACGATAACGCCGATTGCGCCGATTATCATAATAACCGGAACAATATCCCCTATAATGCCGAAGCTGTTATCTAAAAGCCTTTGCGCAAATACCAAAGAGAGCGATAAAAATAATATTGTGAAGATAATATATGCGATAGCAAATCCTGATGCAAAATCCCTTGCCCTCTTTTGGACCTCCCCCTCGGTTTTCATAATAAGATAAGTAGAGCCGTGCATCAAAAACATCGATAGCGACAAAAGCCCTCCTGCCAAACCAAAAATATTTAATAAGCTAAAAAGCGATTGGTAATCTATATGGTCTTTATTTAAAGGAACGCCCATTAAGATGTTAGCTATTGCGACGCCTAACAACAAAGAGATGCCGAGGCCCGTAACGGTGATGTCGGTGTCCCAAAAATTTCTCCAGCCTTTACTTTCCACCCTGCTTCTAAATTCGAAAGAAACCGCCCTGAATATTATTAGCCATACAACAAGCATAAATGCAAGATAAAACCCGCTAAAGACGGAAGCATAAACCTTTGGAAAAGCCGCAAAAACCGCTCCGCCGCCTAATATCAACCAAACCTGATTCCCTTCCCAAACTGGGCCTATCGCGTTCATTACATATCTTCTTTCATTATCGTTTTTGGATATAAATCTTAAAAGCCCGCCGACGCCGTAATCAAAACCGTCCATAACGGACCATCCTAAAATTAAAACCGCAACCAAAATAAACCACAATATGTTTAAGTTCATGATAGCGCCTCCTTGGCTTTTGCGCCGATTCCGCCGCCTGCCTCGCCGGCAAGTTCGTCTTTGCCTTCGAGCCTTTCCTTTAATTCCTTTTTAAACAGGAACAGGGCAAACGCGGCAAGGGTTATATATATAATTACAAACATAAATAAGGATAATCCCACTTCCAATGCGCTAACATTAGGCGATACTGATTTTACGGTCGTAAGCAGTCCATAAACGGTAAAGGGCTGTCTTCCTATCTCTGTCGTAAACCATCCAAGTTCTAATGCTATAATAGGTAAAAATGTCGAAAACCAAAAAACTTTTAACATTTTTTGGCTATCGTATAGTTTATTTTTTAGCAAAAGGATAAGTGCTATGATCATTATTAATGCAAAATAAAACCCAAAATACATCATAATATGAAACGACCAGAATACTAACCATACGGGTGGGAACATAGCAGGCGTCAACTTTAAATGGTCTTTTTGATTGATATACTTTATCGATTCGTTAAAACCCATAACTTTGGCCGCCGGATTCATGTAAGCCAACATGCTTAACAACCCGGGAATCCCGATTTGCGGTCCGTTAGACTCGGTTTTATTGTTCGGCAGGGCAAAAAGCGTCTCGGGAGCATATCTTTGGGTATGCCATTGCGCCTCCATCATTGCTAACTTTGTCGGCTGATACCTGACTACTTCCCTTGCGCTGATATCTCCAAGCACAATTTGAAGGCATGCAACTATCACGCCTACTATAACAGCCACTTTTAATGCTTTCCTCATTACCATGTCTTTGCTGTTTTTAATTAAAAACCATGAAGCTATTCCCGCCATAAAAAATGCTCCATATTCCCATGCGCCTGTAATTACATGGAAAAATTCCGACGGAAAATAGGGATTAAAAACGACATGCCAGAAGTTTGTCATCCTGGGTATTCCGTTGGAACCTATTTTATAACCCCTTGGACTTTGCATCCATGAATTTGCCACAAGAATCCAAACGCCGGATAATGTCGAACCAAAGGCTACAAATATTGTCGATACCCAGTGCGCCTTGGCCGAAAGCCTGTTCCACCCCAATAACATAACGCCGATAAAAATCGATTCCATAAAAAAGGCAAATAAGCCCTCGATGGCAAGGGGCGCTCCGAATATCGCACCGACAAAGGAAGAATACTGGGACCAGTTCGTTCCAAACTGAAATTCCATAACTATGCCCGTTGCAACGCCGACAACAAAGTTAATTGCGAATAATTTTGCAAAAAAGCGCGTAATTTTTAAATACTCCTGATTTTTCGAATAAACATAAATTCCCTCGGTGATAACAAGCAGCACGCCAAGCCCGATGGTTAAAGGCGGATAAAGAAAATGGAAAAAGGCCGTCATTCCAAACTGGAACCGTGCCAGAATTAAAGCTAAACTATCCATAAAACACCCCCGTGTAAAATTAGATAGAAATTAAATTAACGGCAAATTATATATTAAATAATTATTATTTAAGAGTAATTATATCTTAATAGTAATAATTACATATACGATTATATATATACATACATTACAAGTCAAGAAAAATAAAATACGCCAAAGTTCGCATTATAAGCCGTTTTTCATGCCTGTGTCCAAATTCTATGCCTTATTTTGATTCTACCTCTATTTTAAAAAATATCAAATACGATACCCCATGAAATAAGAAAGGAGCTTGGCATTATACCGGGAACTAACGTGAACATAGCCAAAGACGACGATAAATATGTGTTAATCGTTAATCCGATTATAGAATTGAAAAGAAGGTGGTGCAGGAGATTAAAATAGAACCTCTTGATGTAGAATCTGTGACTATGGCGGGTAAAAAATGGATGAAATACCTGAAATCGAAATCAAAGGCCAGATGCCCCGAATGTGGTTGTATATTGGACAATAAAGAACATTTCCTGTCGGATTTTTATATCGGAGGATTTGCATTATCAAAGTGTGAAGCAATTATAACAAGGGATAGGGGAATATATAAGAAATACTTCCCTGAGCTTCGGGATTATGGTTTCTATCCCTAATGCAGGCCATTATTTTCCTTGTTCGTCCAGCGGACTTGCTGGATTTAACTGGAGATATGGGGTATGTTTGGTTTTAAAGAGCCTGAAGCTCGCCTGCCATATCCGAAGCGCCCTCAATCTTTTTACCTTTACGGGGTAATTTTTTATTTGCGAAATCGGCGATGGAGTTAGAGCTTAAGGCATCGGAAAGCATTCTTTGAATGTCTATCCACATAAAATGCACTTCGCAATGCGAAGCTTGCTGGCAAAAAGCCTTATTTATAACGCATCTGTTTAAGGCTATAGGCCCTTCTATCGCCTCTATCACCATTTTTATCGTAATTTTTTTAGGAGGAAAGTTAAACGAAAACCCGCCTTTTGTTCCGATAAACGAGTTAACTAACCCCGCCTTTGAAAGCGTCTGAAATATTTTTGACATAAAAGAAGCCGGCGTATTGGTGTTCTTTGCGATATCCTTTATGTAGCTCACCGCGCCTTCAGGTTTTTTTGCCATATATATAAGCCCCCTGATTGCATAATCGCTTGCTTTTGAAATCTTCACCGTCTTTTCCCCTTTTTTTTTATTTATTTTATTTTTGTCCTGCCTTAGTTAAAAATAAACTTTTATTATTATAACAAATAATTATAAAACATTCAAAAAATTCATCCTAATTTTATCCTTTTTGTCCTAATTTATCCTAATCCATACATTTTACACCTTTAGCACATCTTAATAATTAATGGCAATTCAAAAAAAACTCTTGACAATAAATATTTTATATATTAAATATTAAATTAACAGTTAAAGTATCATTTATATTAACAATTAAACTGTAAAAACTCTTCCTCTTCCCCCTTTCGCAAGAAAGGGGAATTTATTATTTAATATTTAACTTTTTATCTAAAAAACTGGAGTTTATTATGGGATTAAAATGCCTGCGGAATCAAAAACCGTCCTTTTATTTTTATTTTTTATTAATTTCCTCCATGTTAATTTTAACAATCGTTTCTTTTCCCCAAAAAAGCAGGGCAATACCGCCCTTCGCCGAAAAATAC
This sequence comes from Deltaproteobacteria bacterium, assembly GCA_023489335.1. Classification (GTDB taxonomy): domain Bacteria; phylum SZUA-79; class SZUA-79; order Acidulodesulfobacterales; family Acidulodesulfobacteraceae; genus Acidulodesulfobacterium. The sequence goes on from JAMDCP010000007.1 coordinate 210,404, forward strand.
CACTTTGCTTGCGCCGTCTGCCATACCGTTTTTCCGAATCTCAATCCGTTCGGCAGGGCATTTTGGCGAAACGGATTCAGGCTGCCGAATACAAACGGCACTCCTGCCGACGCAACAGAGATTACGCAGGGACTGTCCCTTCCAAATCCCTGGCCTGTCCCGCTTTCCGTCGCAACATGGGTACAATACACCCATATTACGAATGAAAATACGATACCGAACATCGGCACGCTGCCCATGGTTATGCTTATGCAAAACAATACGGATAATTTCAGCGCATCATCCATGATTGATTCGGGAGGCTCATTCAAGTTATATAATCCCTTCTTTAACTCAATTTCATATTTTGTAATGAATAATATCGGAAGTACTACGGGAAGCAATGTTCCTCTTACAAATGCTCAGACATGGGCATCTTTAAATGGACTGGGTTACGGCTTCGGGGTGCCGCCGCACCTGATAAATTTAAAAATGGGGATGCCCGATACCCCCGCCCCTTACTTTTACCGGCAAATGCCAATGTTCATTCAAAGTTATTCCAATATGAGGGCTCAAGGCCTTGATGTCGGATTCGACGCGGAATCGGGTAAATTAATAAATGCCGCAAATCCAGGAATAGCCGTTTACGGAACCCCGGGATATAACCTGTGGTATAAAATTGTTTTTTCCAACGATCAGGGTTCGTCAGGCACGACCTCAAATGCCTTTGAATATAGTTATCAGTTGAAGGAATATTTACAGTTGAAAAATGGCGGACAGCTTGAGTTCGGTTACTATGGGGCGCATATTTCTGAACCGGTATCCGGCAGTCCGAACTGGGTGCTTCAGGACAGCGGCAGTTCAACGCAATCTTCTCCAACTACATGGATAAACCCAATACTTGTAAACGGATTCGATATAGACTATTCTTTCCCCGGTTATATGAGCGAGATAGGCATAACCTATATGCATCAGACGGATTTTCATCCATACGGCAATCCGTCGCTGCCCGCTCAAAACTTTTGCCTCCCTTCAGAAAATACATCGGTTGTGAACGGGTTCCAGGGGGATAATGCGGGAGGGGCATGCCCCTCTGGTTACTCTTCCCACGGCAGCACAAATTCTTCCAATGGTTACAGCGCTATAGATATATACGGAATGGCTTCATTTATGCAGAATATGCACGAAGGACTGATGCTAATGGCGGAGTTTTCATTCTACCGATGGGATAATAAAAAACTTCAGGAAGCATATAATTTTGACTACAACTCTAAGAACACGACAACATATTTATATATCAACAACAATCTCATGAACCCTCAAGCTAATATTTTTCAAGACGGCGCGTATCAAAAAACCTCAGGGGGGTTAAATTCCGGCGTTGGCGAAACACTTCAACTTTCGGCGACTTATAATATAGCATACAATTCATATCTATATGCGGTATATACGCTGGCAATAAATAAACCCGAAGACAATGTTTTTGGAACTGGTCTTGCTTTTGCATTTTAATTGAATTAATTTTATAAAATAATAAAATAGTAGGGGATCAAATAAAAAAATAAATGGCTATAATAATACTGAGCATGTTCATCACCGGGTTAATCGGCGGAGTTGCCCACTGCTATTTTATGTGCGGCCCCATGGTTTTCAGCTATTCCTCCAAGGATGCCGCCTTCATAGGTAAAAACAGGTTTACGAAGACAGAAAAAAGGACCTTTCTTTTCCTGTCAAACTCTCTGTTCACATTCGGAAGAATCTCTGGATACGGTATAACCGGGCTGATTGCGGGAGCAAGCGGATCTTTTGTATTGTTGATGGCCAGAACCTCTCTAATCAGGGGTATTTTTGAGGCTTTAATCGGGGTTGTCCTTATTTTTATGGGACTTAGCATTGCCCCTTTTATAAGTTTAAACTTTCATCCGGAAAAATGTTTAAGTTTTTTAAATCCGCTGTACCTAAAACTTTTAAATTCCCAGATCAAAAAGAATGTCCTGCTATCCCGTCTAATATTCGGCCTTGTTATTGGTTTTTTACCGTGCATGCTGTCTTTAACGGTGGCGATAACCGCTGCCGGCACCATGTCCGCAATTTACGGGATGGCGGTTATGGCAGCCTTCGGGCTGGGAACGGCCATTCCCCTTAATGTTTTTGCCATGCTATCGGGGAAGGCTTACAAAAAACTTAAAGACTCGTCCGCAAGAACATGGCTTGCGTCTTTAGCATCGATAATTATCTTGATAGTCGGAATATTGTTTATTTTAAGAGCGCTGTCTTTCGAAAACATAATTAATTTAGGGCATTCTTACCTAATTAACAATATACTTATGATTTAAATTAATTTATTAATAAATTTACAGGAGGTTTTTATGAATTCAAAATCGGGTCAGAGGTCTTCAAAGACCGTATTTATATTTTTAACTCTCTTTTTAACAAGCCTGTCTTTTCTTCTAATCCCGCAGACAAAAAGTTCCTTCGGAATGAAGCCGTTCAGCAGGGTAGTTTATTCGGGTGGTTACAGATTTAAAACCGTCATGCCTGTCCAGCCGGTAAAATTTACCAAACTTAGGCTTACCCTCGTTATTTCTAAAAATGGGGCCCCTGCCAATGGTTTCCGTGGGACAGTGTCTCTTTCCATGCCGGCAATGTATATGGGAAAAAACATCGCAAAATTCGTTCCTGAAAGCGAAAAATCAGGCGCATATAAAACTTATATTTATTTTACGATGGGAGGGTTGTGGAAACTGAATTACGCATTGCGCAACAAGAACGGGAAGCTAATAAGGTTTTCGCAAGAATTTAATGTAAATTAAAACTTCATATGCGATATAATATCGTCAAACGATATTATATCGCCGCCGAATCCGGCTTGAAACCTTTCGGCGTTGCTTTGCCTCGCAAAAACGAGTATAGGCGGAGAACAGCACGGAATCACGTCCGTTTTAAACAGAAGGAAGCCGTTCCTGATGTCAAGCGGATTACCGTATATAAAATCCATCCCCATTATGGAGCTTATGGAATTCAAATCATCTACGGAGTGGACGGCGGCTATTATAGCGCAATGGGCGCAGCAAAATTGAAGCTTTCTACCGTCTTTAAAATTAATCACGACCTTGAGCCGTTCGTCCGTAATTTGCTTTGAACAAATCTCGCATTTTCCGGTAACCGGACTTTTTTCGCCGGCAATTTCAGCTTCGGAATACGGATACAACTTGTTAAAGGTTTTAGAAATCTTTCCTTCATGCGCAAGAGCCCGGACATACCGGTAAACGCTCATTTTAGAAAGATTAAGTATCCCGCTTATTTCGGAAACGGTATCCGCCTTTCCGCTTCTAACAAGTTCAAACACCCTTTCTTTCTGGGTTTGCGCGGGCTTGTCCAATTTTTTCCGCCTTTTTAAATCATGGGAAACTTCGTCTCTTGCGGCGGCATTAGAAACATGCTTTGTTTTTACATTTCCTTCCCCTGTCCGTTTCGCTTTCATAATACAATTATACATAATGAAAGCCTTTTGCGCAATAAAGCAATAAAAATAAACGAAGATAAGGAATTATTTATTTAAAATTTAATTATTTCAAGCTATATGCTTAATTCGCGATAGAAAAATCTAAAGGCCGCCCCATTCAAACACCTGCCTAAATAGGGGGATGAAAGCGGTGTTCGAATAAGCGGCCTTTAAGATTAACAGAATATTATCCGTTAATTTTGCCCATTGGAAGACTTCTTAATTTGAAACAATTTTTTCGTTATATCTATGAAAAGCACCAGAACGCCGATCGTGAAGACCAGATCTCCAGGTGACCGCATCCAGAGCCAAAAATCGGTTTTATCATAGAAGTAAATACTCCTTGAATACCAGTAGCCGTGTTTTACGGAAGCGGCAAACTGCATGAATCCTTCGGGCAAAAAGTTTAATATAACCCAGAGAATCATTCCGATGTTGAAGCACCATAGGGCAATTCTGCCCGCCCCGTCAGTCCACTTCGACGGCTCCACAATCATTCTTAAAACATAGTAGCTCAAAGCTATTCCAAGAAGCCCGAAAACTCCGAAAAGAGCCGTATGCCCATGGTTTATGGTTAAATACTGCCCGTGCTCATAATAGTTCATAAGCGGGGTGTTAATTAAAGAGCCGAATACCCCCGCCCCTATAAAGTTCCAGAATGTCGATGCTTCAAGATACTTGAAAGATAAACCCTGCGGAAATTCCTTTCCGGCTTTTATGAGCACATTTTTTTCGTAAACCGCCTGCATTGTTAAAAGCAAAAGCGGTATAACCTCGAGAAACGAAAACATCGAACCCAGCGCAATCCAGATAGAGGCATCGCCTATGAAATAAAAATGATGCCCTGTTCCCACGATACCGCCGATAAATATCAATAATATTTCGAGAATAAGGGTGTTTTCAATAACTTCCCTTTTGACAAGCCCCTGTGAAAGGAAGAAATAGCCTATCACGGCAACCGCGAAGAACTCGAATGTTCCCTCTACCCACAGATGAACGACCCACCATCTCCAGAAGTCGGTGATGGTCCAGTTTTTAAGAATCCACGCAAGCGGAAACATTCCAAATACATACATTATTCCAATAGTTGCGGCACTGATTAATAAAAGCCTTTCGATGCTCCACTTGTCCGTGTTCTTAATGAAATGCGGCCTTAACGCCCTGTAAAGTATAACAACCCACAACAAGAGGCCCACGAAAACTATAATCTGGTTTATGCGGCCTAACTGCAAATACTCGAGTCCCTGGTTTCCCAGAAAGAACCATAACCCGTTGTGAAAATACCCCTTCGCGCCGAGATACATTCCCACAAGCGCCGCAACGCCGTCAACCAGCAAAGCCCACCAGAGAAAATCTATCATAAACGATTGCCATTTCGGGTCTTTTCCTCCCCCGATATATTTCGAAACGAATATCCCCGCGCCGAGCCATGTAGAAGCTATAAACAATATGGCAAGCTGTATATGCCATGCCTTGACTATGTTAAACGGAAGAGCGGTAAGTGTGTGTATTCCAAAAAATGAGGTTCTTTCCGCATAGTAGTGGGCAAGAAGCATACCGGCGATTATTTGCAAGCCGAGCAAAAATACGCCAAGAAAAAAGAATTTTGCCGACTTTTTCATGGCATGCGATATTTTAAAATTCAAATCCGCAGGTTTCCAGTCCTCCAAAAGCGCGGGGGCTTCCTGCCATCCAGGCGCTATATAACTGAGGAAAAACCATATTACAAGCCCCGCCAACGCAATGAATACGCTTATAGAGGCAAATGTCCATGTATAAAGATAGGTCGGAGGAGTATTTCCCGCTCCCCTGTTGAAAGGCCAGTTATTGGTGTAGGTATGATCTACTCCAGGCCTCAGGGTCGAGGCGCTCCACGATGCCCACGAATAAAAATACGCTATTTTAACCACATCGGGTGCGGATGCAACAAGGTTCCTTCCTATCCCAAGCTGCGGATTGCCCTTTATATAAAGGCTTTCTAATCTCTTTTTTATCTTTTTAAAGGCGTAGGCCTCTCCAGCCGTATAAGTCAACACGCCTGTTGCGGCGTCAAACCTGTTTTTCTTGATTTTAGACACGACAAGGTTATCGATATAGTCCTTGTCCCTTGGGGAAAGTGCGGCATATTTCTTCTTATATAGTTTTTTTGCCTCAAATTGCCGGTAATATTTGACTTCCCTGTGCAGGTACTGGTCTGTAAAATCCGGACCGAAATACGCCCCGTTTCCATAAATACTGCCGTAATCCATAAGGTCAAATTCCTGAAATCTTGCTTTGCCGGCAACGATGTCTTTCCCTGTAAACAGGATTTTGCCGCTTTTATCCACCACCGTTTTTGGTATAGGCGGCGCGCCGTAATACACCTTAAACGTCCCATAAACCAGTATACCGACAAGGACGATAATAGAAATCGAAAGAGTAATTTTGAGAAATTTATTTACCGCTTTCGAATTAAGATTAATAAAATCGTTCATAGCTCACTCCTTCTTACTTACTTAATTGGTTTTGTTAATCAACTTTAAATTAAATTTAATGAACCGCTTTCAAACCATTTCACAATAATCACCACCCCCTCCCGCTCTCTTTGTGAAATTTTTACTTTAATTTCTTGCTTTTAATTTTCTTTTCGGTTAGATAAGCCTTTTTCAACTCATGATTTATAATTTCGATTTCTTGACCTGTGAGGTGGTTAAACATCAGCACGAATGACATTGTTCCCGCAGGATTTTTTAAAAATTCTTTTAGGTTTTCCCTGTAAATCTTTTTGACATTTTTGTATGCGCCGGATAAATCGGGCCCCACATGTCCGCCCTTAATATTTAACGCGTTTATGCTGTGGCATTTAACACACCCTAAATCAATGAATATATGGCGGTTTTTCTTATACTTAACCGATTTTAAATCGGTGCCTGTGGAAAACTTTGCAAGGTAAAAATAAGCTACCAGGGCGGCAACCAGGATGACGGGCAAAATTATATATAACGCAATTTTGAATTTAAATATTTTAAAAGGCATATAGTTTCAACGGCAATCGTTAAAGTTAATAAAATTAATAGGAACCCTTTAGAATTAAATATAAATAACAAAAATGCTAATTTACTTGGGATTCCTTATATAATTATGTTTTATAATTAAAGATAATTATATAATATAGAAATTAAAGAACATGGGTTATGACTTTTGTCACAAATCTATTTTTAATTTCCGTGCCTCCAAAAACTCCTGTTGTTCGAATCCCTTATAAAAGCAATCAAGGCTTCAAGCTCCCGCCCGTTTAATTTAAACTTCGGCATAACATTTGTTTTATATCCGAGCAGTCTTGAAGTTTTGCCGGGTTTTAGCTTTTATCTATTTTTTTAATATGTGATAAAAATCGCATTCGTAAAAAAAATTCTTGACAAATTCGGGGGGGGTAAAATTATGAAAATATGGAAAATTTCGATGGACAAATCGGAAAAATAGGATAATATCTAATTATAAATATAATGTTTTAGATTAATATAATAAATTATAATAAACAATAATAATTATTAATTAATAAATTAAAACATTGGTTTAATATAGTGTGATTTTTGTCACATTTTAAATTTTATATAAATTATATAACATCATTATAACGCTATAATTAGAATTTAAACTTATATTTCTTATATTTATGGGGGAGGTGATTTAAAAACAGTTTTATTTTATGTAGGGCAATTATTTATTCAATGTTTTTTTATTTTTATTTAACTTTTTTCTTTTATTAATACCCTATGAGGAGGGGTTTTTATGGAAAAAAATGAAAACGATTTGACTCAAGAAGAAGATTCACAGGTTGTAAAGGGAACCACAAGGCGGGGATTTTTATCCACGATGGGCAAGATTGCGGCGGCGGCCGGACTCTTAGGAAGCGGGGCAGGAATGGAGGCGCTATCCGGTTGCGCAAAAGCGCCGACGAGCACTGCCAGCGTGCCGGCTTCGGTGGCAAAGGCTTTAGTCGCCCCCGGAAAGTGGGATAAGTATATGGGATTCTGGAGCGGCGGACCGTCCGGCGAAGTAAGAGTCAAAGGTATCCCGTCAATGAAAACGCTCTTAAGAATACCTGTTTTCAACAATGACACGGGAAGAGGTTATGGATTAACGGGAGATGACCAGAGCGAGAAAATGCTTCAGGATGCCGGAGGGTATTACGAAGGCGACACCCATCACCCCCATCTTTCTTATACCGACGGAGATTTTAACGGCAAATATCTTTACATCAACGATAAATCTGCCGGAAGAATTGCCAGAATAAGGCTTGACTATTTTCAAACCGATGCAATTACCGCTCTTCCAAATGTCTCCGCCGTTCACGGTTTAGCTACACAGAGATATCCAAAAACAGGTTATGTTTTTGCAGCATCCGAATTTGAAGTCCCAATGCCCAATGATGGCAGAGATATCGTCCCTACGGGTAATAATGCGGCACAGACAAAAAATTACTGGACATTACTTAGCGCTGTCGACGGAGAGACTATGGCAGTTAAATGGCAGGTCATGGTTGACGGCAACCAGGATAACATGACCACCGACTATAAGGGGCTTTATGTTGCAGCCACATGTTACAATGCGGATAAGGGGTGGAATGTTCCTACAATGACAAAACCCCCAGTCGCATGGGCCGTTTTTGTCAACATCCCCAGAGTCGAAGCCGCCGTTAAAGCCGGAAAATATAAAACTATCGGAAAATCTTCGGTCCCCGTCCTCGACGGCAGGCATGGTTCCGACCTTACTTACTATGTTCCAGTCGAAAAAGACCCTCACGGAATATCGCCTACGCCGGACGGAAAATATTTCGTCGCCAACGGCAAACTTGCCCCGAAAGTTACCGTTATAGACCTTGAAAAAGTGTTTAAAGAAAAGAACCCAAAAGACGCCGTTGCAGCAGTTCTTACCGTAGGCGTCGGACCTTTGCATACCGTATATGACGGCAGGGGAAATGCCTACACTACGCTTTTCGTAGATTCGCAGATGGTCAAGTGGAATATCGAAGACGCAATCAAGGCCTATAACGGGGATAAAAAGGTTAAGCCTATCATACAAAAACTCGATGTTCAATATCAGCCGGGGCATAATGCCGCAACCCAGAGCGATACGAATAAGCCCACGGGAGAATGGCTGGTAAGCTTAAATAAATTTTCTAAGGACAGATTCCTGCCGGTCGGACCGAGGTTCCCTGAAAACGACCAGTTGATAGATATATCGGGTCATAAAATGGTTCTCGTTTCCGACAACCCTGTTTACATAGAACCTCATCAGGCTACGATAGCTCTTGCCGACAGGATAAAATATGTGAAAAAGGTTTACGACCCGAAGTATTTTGCCAACCATGTCGCAGGAGGCACGGAAGGCGTAAAACGAATCGGGCCTCACAGGGTTATCGTAAAATTGACAGGCGTAGCGCCGATTTTAACCCCCGTTTATTTCCATGTTAAAGAGGGAGACATTGTAACCGTTATTTATTCGAATAATGACTCGGTCGAAAATCTTGCCCACGGATTTAATATGACGATGCACGGCAAAAATATAAATATCGACCCGGGTGAAACCAAAGAGGTTACATTTACCGCCGACAGGGCAGGCGTTTACTGGTATTTCTGCACCATATTCTGCCATGCGCTTCATCTTGAAATGCGCGGCAGGATGATAGTCGAAAAAGTTCCGGGGTATCGTTCAAGACCCATTAAGCCGAACAGGCTTAGCGGAAAACCGTCCTTCGACGAAAGATTTAAAGATTTTCCAGAAGTCGGGAAGGCATAATATTCTATTCAGGGGCTGGATAGAATTAATACTGTAAGCATTTCATATTTATTCTTTCCCTTCAAACCCCTCTTTAAATAAATTACATTATTAAAGAGGGGTTTTTTCTATCTTTTTTTAAAAAATTTTAATTTAAAGCATTAAAGGTGATTAAAGATGTCCGGCAAAAAAAGTTTTATTATTTTATTTCTTATATCTTTTATTATTTTTTTATCTTCTTTTGCAATTTTGACCGCATGCTCTCCCGGCAAACCCAAATTGCCCCCGCCGAGAAAGATTACCTCTACTACGACGTCAAAGCTCTGCGGAATGTTTCTAAAGCAATATCCAGGACCGGAATCCCAGATAATTTATAGAAACGGGAAAACTTATTTTTTTTGCGATACGGTGGAATTATTAGAATGGATTCATTTAAAAAGCGTTGCGGCAAGAGTTCCGTTAGTTATGTATGTTCAGGATATGACTAATAATTCATGGAAACATCCTGAAGACCGGTTTATTAACGCAAAGAAAGCCTATTACGTCATAGGCTCTAAAAGAATGGGATGCATGGGTCCGACATTCGTTTCGTTTTCGAACGAAAAAGCCGCGAATAAATTCATTAAAAAATATGGCGGTAAAATATATAAATTCAATGAAATTACTATAAAAATGATAAATAAGGCAGCAAATCCCGCTAATATGAAAATTACAATAAATATGGGATAGGAAAAAAGTGATTAATATCATTTGTAAAACATAATTAAAATGCTAAGATTGATGTATATAAAAATATGCATACATCAATAAATGCATATTCTAAGTTAAAAGGGGATAAATTATATAAACTATGAGAAAATCTAAAATTATTCATACATTCTGTATTTTTATCATATCTTTTATTGCATCTTTTGTACTAAATTCCTCTTTCGCATTCGGAAATGCGAAAGTTACCCTAAAAAATTCTTCCAAATATTACCGGTATGCGTTAAAAGGCGCAACTACATATAAATACGGTACAATAAAGGGAACGCCGGTTATATACGGCTATAACGGAAAAGGAAAGTTTCTGGGCTATATATTCCTTTCAACCAATCTGGTAAATATCAAAAGTTATTCGGGAAAACCTTTGGTATCGCTAATATCCATTAATAAAAAAGGCATAATAAAAGGGGTAAGGGTAATCCATATAGACGACCCGATATTTCTAATAGGAATTCCGGTTACGAAATTATATTCGTTTACCGACCAGTATATAGGAAGAAATATAAAAAGCCATATTTATATCGGCGGAAAAGGCAAAAACCATGTATCGGCGATAGCAAGCGCAAGCGTTACGACTGTGGCGATGGACCAGACGATTATGATGGCCGCAAGAAGATTTGCCGCCAAAGCGGGAATTATTAAATCAATCCCCAGCGTAAAATATAAATTAAAAAATATTTACAAACCGGCAGACTGGAAAGAACTCAGAGAAAACGGAAGCATTAAAAAATTTGTCATATCATGTTCGCAGATGGGCGTAAAAGGCTGCACCGGACCGTATGAAACCATATATTACGGTATTTTAAGCGTTCCTATGATAGGAAGAAATATCCTTGGCGATTTTCAATACAATTATCTGTCAAACAGATGGAAAAATAGAAATGAAGCCGCCATTTTCGTGATTGCAAACGGCATATCCTCTTTTTTAGGTTCCGGCTTTGTAAGAGGCGGGGTGTTCGAAAAATTTCATCTGGAACAGGGGTATAGTTCTATAATATTCAGGGATTTTAATTTTAGTTATATTTCCGCCCTTAATATAAAAGGCGTTCCAAATTTTAAAGAAGGCGGAATATTTACTATTCCTCTTTCCAAGTTTAATCCTATTCTTCCGTTTCATATAGTTTTTACTTTCCATAAGCATGTATCGCATGGCTCTATGTTAAAAAAGGAAAGGTTTCAAACCTTTTACACAAGCTACCTATTGCCTCATGAATACTATATTTCAAGCTATCATTACGAGAAAAAACTTAAGCCGTATGAGGCGGCATGGATAAATGATTTTTATTATATTATCGCGCTTGGTTTACTTCTGATTATTTTAACCGTCGTCTTTTTAATTAAAGATAGGATTATAACAAAAAAAACATCGGCAAATGGGCGTAAAAAGATAAAATGGCTCTATTATTCCGTATTATTTTTATTTCTTGCGCTGCTCGGCTTTATTAAACCCTCACAGCCTTCGATTACCCATCTTTACACAATTTATGACAGCCTGTTCGTGAATTACAATCCAACCCTTTTCTTGCTCGACCCGTTAATTTTTATACTTTTTGTATTTATTTTTATTACTTCTATCGTATGGGGAAGGGGCATGTTTTGCGGCTGGATTTGTCCGTTTGGCATATTACAGGAATATATTTATAAAATAAAGAGAAGAATATTGCCTGAAAAACTTGCTAAAAAAATCTCGCTCGAGTTTAACGATAAATTTCATTTTAAGTTAGTTTATTTAAAATATGCTATATTCATAATATTAATGGCAACGGCAATTGTATCTATTGCGTGGGGTGAAAGGCTTGCAGAGGCGGAACCGTTCAAAACCGTTTTTTATCTTCACTTTGAAAGACAGTGGTATTTTGCGTCTTATGCTGTTCTTTTAATCGGCATATCGGCTTTGTCTTACAGGTTTTTTTGCAAGTATATATGCCCGCTTGGGGCGTCTTTCGGTTTGCTGTCGAAATTAAAAATATTCAGCATAAAAAGATACGAGGAATGTAAAAGCTGTAAAATTTGCACAAGGTCGTGCACTATCAGGGCGATAGACGACAGGGGAAAAATTAACAGAGCCGAATGCTTTTACTGTTTGGAATGTCAGATAAATTATAATGACGATAAACTTTGCCCGCATTTACTGAAACTTAAAAAGAATATACAATAAATGTTTAAAAACCATAAAATTTTTATAAATATATTTATAGATTTTTTATTTTTATTGTTCTTTCTAATATTGCAAGGGACGGCTAACTCTAAAACAATTTATGTCGGAAAAGATAAGCCGTTTCATTCAATACAAAACGCCGTAAATTCGGCAAATAACGGCAACACGATTATCGTATCGAATGGAGAATATTCGGGCAATATTTATATCAATAAACCTTTAACTTTAATAGGAAAAAATAGTCCGGTAATAAACGCACTTTTAAAAGGCAGCGGCATCACGGTAGATGCAAAAAATGTTACGGTTAAAGGATTTAAAATAATAAATACGGGAAATAACCTTGCAAAAATGGATGCCGGCATTCTCCTCAGGCAAAAAGCCCGTTTTGCGGTTATCGAAAATAATTATGTAATAAATTCCAACTCAAATGGAATTTATGTGGACGGCGCATTTTTTACGACGGTTAAAAATAATTTCATAACATCTTCCAGAAAAATCCAATACGGGAACCGGGGTTACGGTATTTATTTATGGAACGCCCAATACGGGGTATTCGAAGAAAATTTAATCAAATATTTTGTCGGAGGATTTTATGTCGTATCTTCTCCAAATTCATACCTTTTAAAAAATGCTATAATTCATAATTATTACGGCACCCATTATATGTTTTCAAATCATGACATTGTTGCCGGAAACTTCGTAAAAGACACTGTAGATGGGTTGGCCCTTATGTATTCAAGGCATATCCTCGCGGTTCTGAATACCGTAGTTAATGCAAAACACAAGGGCTTTTTGTTTAACCAATCGTATTACGACACCATAGTAAGCAATGTAGTGATAAAATCGGGCAAGGGAATGGACTTATATAACACCGTGCATTGCAAAATAATTCATAATCTTGTCATAAATAATAAAATAGGAATGCATATATGGGGAGGTTCCTTTCCGAATATTGTTTACAATAACTCCTTTATCAACAATATTTTTCAAATAAAATTCCTTGCCCATAGCGATGTTTACTGGGATTATAAGGGAAAAGGCAATTATTGGTCCGATTATAACGGCTTCAGTATGAAAAAAAATAATACAGGTTCTTTGCCTTACAGGTCTAATTCTATCTCCAGTTATATTTACTGGAAATATCCTATTGCAAAACTTTTATTAAGCGGTTCTCCCGTAATTCAAACCCTGCAGTTTATCGAAAACAGTTTCCCTATTTTTACTATTCCGGGCATCGTTGACAGATACCCTTATTTAAACCCGACTTTTCCAAAAAAAATAATGATAAATTCAACAAAGGAAGGATTTTTTTATGTTAAAACAGGAATTAAGCAAAGAATGGGCAAATAACGGAAAGCCGCCGGTAATAGAGTTTAAAGGCATAAATAAAGACTACAAAATTAAGGGCGGCTATATATTTAAAGCGCTGATAGATATTAATTTTTCGGTAAAAGAAGGAGAGGTTTTAACAATAGTGGGTCATAACGGCGCCGGCAAATCGACGCTTATAAAAATCATTATGGGCATCACCAAACCTACGGCGGGCGGAATTGAAATCTTCGGCACGGACACCGCTCAAGCCATTCCTAAAAATATAAAGGCTAAAATAGGCTATATTCCAGAGATTGTCAACTTTTACGGTAATCTGTCCGGATTTGAAATTATGCAGTTTTTCGGAAATTTAAATAATGTTTATAATGAAAAACTGTTTAAAGAGCTATTGGACAGGGTCGGCATACTTAAAGCCGCTAATAAAAAAGTTATTGCTTATTCGAAAGGAATGCGGCAGAGATTGGCATTTGCGGTATCGCGCATTAAAAATCCGGATATTTACCTATTCGACGAACCGACAAGCGGAATGGACCCATCCGGCATCAACGAATTTATTTCCCTTATTAAACTTATAAACGACGCAGGGAAAACCGTAATAATGACTTCGCACATTCTTCCGGAGGTCGAAGATATTTCAAGCAGGGTTTGCATCATGTTGAACGGAAAAATCGCCGCTCTGGGAAAAATCCCCGAATTGTTAGAAAAGCTCGGTCTGGCTGCGGCGGCAAATTTAAAGTTTAAAGACGGCTTCAGGCTTGAAGAAAGCTGGTTCGAGCAGATAAAAAATTCCAGACTGATTTTGGATTACAATGTGAACAATAAGAATTTATCCGTAGATATTAAATTTCTCGAAGAAAACAGGATGAAATTAATAAATGAAATTATCGGCAGATATACCGATAATCTTGCGGATATGAACATAAAAAAGCCGGGTCTTTTTGAAATTTATAACTATTTTTCAATTAAAAAGGTGTCAAATGATTAATCTAAGAGTAATTTTAACGATATCGAAAAAAGAATTCATTAACAGGATTAAGAATATCTCCCTTTTTATCTTAATTTTTATATTAACTTTATTATCCCTTGCGATATCGTATTTCGGGACCAGCCCGTTCGGACTGACGGGCTTTAGCGGGATAGACGTCACCATCGCATCCCTTATGAGTCTGTCTATTTATTTAATTCCGTTAATAGCATTTATTCTCGGTTATGATTCTATTACGGGAGAGGAGGAGGACGGCACGATGCCTTTACTTTTATCGTCGTCCGCCTCCAGAAGCGAGATATATCTTGGAAAATTTATCGGACTTGCGGTTGTCATTTCTATTGCGGTATTTGCAGGTTACGGAATTTCCGGCATCATAATTTTATTAAAAGAAAATGCCGGCCATATAATCGGCTATTTCTCTTTTATTTTTTCTTCTATTTTACTCGGCATATCTTTCCTATCTATTGCCTTGTTGATTTCCAGTTTTACCAGGTCAAGAACGGCTTCGATAACTATTTCCGTTTTTTTATGGTTTTTTTATATTTTTATTTACGACCTGCTATTGATAGGAATTCTTGTCGCGACTAAGGGTAAAGCGGCGTTTATTAATAATGCCGTGATAGGCGGCTTTCTGCTTGTTAATCCGGCCGATGTTTACAGGCTTTTTACTATCTCTTTTATTCACGGACTTAAAGGCTATTACGGCTTAACGAGTATTTTAACGGGAAAATTTATACTTAACCGCGTTCTTTTAATTTTTGTCTATATTATGTGGATTTTTCTGCCTATGTTTTCCGGTATGTTTATATTTTATAAAAAAAGATATTAATTATTCAAGGGGGGTAACTATATGGCCGATTTTTTTAAAAATATCGAGGATGTTTCAAAGAAAAAAGAGCTTGCGGATATGGTTCAGGAAATAACCGAGATGAAGGTTGCCATAGACGATATTAAAGAAGCTTATGAAGTAAAAGATGAAAAACAGCTATTGAATAAAATTAAAAAAGGGCTTGTCCCCGAACATCCCGCTTACGAGGGCTACCTTTCCATACTTCACATCAGGGATTATATCGCGCATTACAGGCTTAAAATACAAAATTTAATGGATGAATTATAAGGAGAAATTATGGCGGATAAATTTGATTTTTTGGAAAAGAAAAGAATTCCGGAAGAATTTGCAATAAAATTAGCCGATGATATAAACGCCGGATTTAAAAATATATTTAAAACTCCCGCAGAGGTAAAAAGCGACGGAATACTCCTTGAGTTTAAAGACGGTTCGCAGCTTGAATTGCGCTACCCCTCAAAAAGGGAATACTCTTTTAATTTCTTAAAGGAAGAAAAACTATTTATAATCGATACTGCCCCGATTCATAATGAACTTGAAACCTATCCCAACCATATTCATGATTTTGAGGGGAAATTACTAAAAGACGAAATTACGAATACCAATAATGAGCCTGTTAAAAATATCGAAAATTTTTTGAGATTTTTCGGATATTTGGAGAAAAAATGAACAAACCTGCCAATTTAAAATTTATCATTTTAATATTATTTTTATTCGCATCGCCTTTTATTTTAAATTCCTGCGCTAAACCAAAAAAGCAAACCGCCGATAAAAAAATAGAAATAAAAAAGTCCTTTTATTCCATGGGAACTTTCTGGGAAATAAAGGTCGTTTCCGCAGATAAAAATAAAGCAAAAGACATGGAAGCAGTTAACCTTGCAATAAAAAGGGTAAAAGAATTGGACGGCATATTAAGCAATTTTAAGCCTTCAAGCAATGTGTCGTTAATTAATGAATATTCAGGAATAAAACCCGTCAAAGCAAACCCCGACCTGTTAAAGCTATTAAAGCTAAGCCTCAAATTTTATAGATTAACTGATAATTCCTTCGACGTCGCAATAGGCCCAATAATGAAAATTTGGGGATTTTACGATAAAAAATACACGGTGCCTTCCGGAATAAAAATTAAAAAGGCGGTTTTTCTCAGTAATCCTTCATTTATCGAAATAAATAAAAATACGGTTTTTCTCAAAAAAAGGGGTATGATGCTCGACTTTGGCGGGGATGGCGAGGGCTATGGAATAGACGAGGCTCTTTTTGTTTTGGAAAAACATGGCATAAAAAACGCCCTTATAAACGGGGGAGGGCAAATTACCGCAATAGGAAAAAATATAAACGGAAAAAACTGGAAGATAGGGCTTTTAAATCCGCTGTATAAAAATGGGGTAATTAAAGTAATTAAGGTAAAGAATGCTTCGGTTGAAACCTCGGCAAATTATGAAAATCATTTTTTTTATAAGGGAAAATACTACGGGCATATTATGAATCCTAAAACAGCAACTCCCGCAAACACAAGTTTTTTGAGCGATACGGTTATCGTCAGAAATACCGATTTCAAACTGCCTTCAACCGTTGCCGATGCGCTTTCGTGCGCTTTTTTCATATTGCACAGGAAAGAAATTGCCGCCGTTATGAAAAAATTAGGCGGGCATATTAAGGTTATTCTCGTAAAAAGGCTCGGCAAGTCGCGCCTGAAAATATACACGCTTAAAAATTATTGAGTTATAAAACCGCCTCATAAGGCCTTATGGTTGCGGGGGATATAAACCGATACGGCATCGGTTTCGTAAGGCTTCCCGTTTTTTGCCGACACCAGCGACATCTTAAAGTCGTGAACCCCGGGTTTTAGCGCGCCTTTTTTTACGGCTGCGTAAAAAATTATTCTTTTTTTCGCATGCGGGTTTAATATTTCAAATTCTTTTTCGTTATTTAAAAACTGGTATTTAAAAAGCGGACCGTTGTTTATTACTGGTTTTACGGCAATCTTTTTACCGGTAAAATTAGTTGCGTTTATTACGAATTTATTGACATAATATCCGCTAAACCCGGGCAATTTATAATTCCAGTAATGATAAAGGTTGTAATTTGCCGCCGTAAACCTGATTTTTCCGACTCTGTGCGGCGCAAGAAGCATTAAAATTCCGATGGAGATTAAAACCGTTCCTATAAAAGCAGTTTTATAATTTATTACCGAAAGCCCCCTCTTTTCGCCCTTAAAGCCGAATTTGATAAATCCTTCTCCGCAGGCATCGACGCATTTTGCGCAGTTAAAGCATGTTCTGAAATGTGTATTTCTCGGATCGAAGCCTTGGGGACAGACGTCTTTGCAATCCGTGCAGGTTTTGCAAACGATTCCGGAAGGCTTATAGCTTATGCCTATAGAATTTTCGTCGGACAACGAAGACTGCGTATAGCCGTACAGGCAATAATCGCACATCTTCGGCCTCAGTACCGTGAGGTCGGCTATGAATAAAGGGAATACTACGAGCAGCGGATATAAAAGATTTTCAAAGTTAAATGCGCCCAAAGAGTTAAAATTAATAAAATATGAGGAAACGGAATAAGTCAGGACAGCCGATAAAATCGCTATAAATAATCCGATGGCTATTTTTTCAAAAAAACTGGTTGTTTTTTCATGCGATTTGTCATTCCTGCGCAGGCAGGAATCCGGAATAGCTATTTTTTCCACACTTTGCCGGCTATTAATTGCTTTATGATCAAAGACCCTCTTTATTTTATTTATAACATAATCCCTGAACTCGTAAACGGTAAGCTGGGGGCAGAAAAAACCGCACCAGACCCTTCCGAACAATAGATATATAAGATACCCCGATATAACCAAAAACGATAGAAACAATGTAACTTCATATACCGAAACGGAATTTAAAAATATTTCATGATGCAAAAACAATATCGAATCGTTTTTCTTATCAAACCTTATAAATCCCAAAACCGGGGTTAAAAATAATAAAAATATTATTAAAACTTGGGTAAATCTCCTTAAAATCAAAAGTCCCGTAATTTTAGAATCCTTTTTTATTTCCATTTTTCCCACCTTTTCTTTTTATTTCTTATTATTAAATTTTTTCGTTATAAAGAAAATTGTATTTTTAGCCGAAACAACAGCGTTTTTAGAATTTACAATCTGAAATACCACAGGATAAGGTCCCTTTTTAAAATTCTTCGAGTTTTTTTTGTTGACAATATAAAGAACCGGATATAAGGTTAAACTGTTATGCGGTTTAATTTCAAAATGATCGCTCGAAAAAAAATGTAAATTCAGCTCTGAATTTACAAGTTTTATTTTTAATTTTTTAGATTTATCCGAAGCATTTTCCACGATAAGCTTATATTTGTTTGCGATCATTTTATTGTTAACGATAAAAGCCTGATTCATATTAAATATGGATTGGTTTAAATAATGATAATTAGAAAATTTAGCTAAAAATATTATAAATGAGCCTATTAATAGAAATAAAGCAATAGACGCTTTATAAAAAAAAGGCCTATTTTTCGATTTATTTTTTTTATCCTCATCTAATCCGAAGGAGTAAAAAAGGTTTTTACCTGTTTCCCTTTTAGAATCAAATCTTTCTCTGCAAGCATCTATGCAGTATCCACAGTTTACGCATTGAACCTGAAGGGCTTTTTTTCTCGGGTCTATTTTCATAAAACAGGAATCCGCGCAGTCGGTACAATCTTTACATAAATTATTATCGGCAGGCCTGTATAAAATTCTTAAGGTTCTGGAATCGTTAAATAAAAACTGTATAAATCCGTATGGACAGGCATATATGCAGTATTTATGCCTGAGGAGCGCCATATCGAATATAATTAATAATGTAACGAATCCTGCAATAACCCACAGGTACGGGGTTAGATAATCAGGCTCGAAAAATGCATGCTTTATAACTAAAGAAGGGGGGATAAAATAAGCGATTAAATTAAATCCGATAAACAAAGATAATATCGCCATAAAAATTAAAACGGCTGCATATATAACAGGTTTGGAAAGCGCACTCGTTCTTTTTTTAATAAAATCGAATAATCCTTCGAAGATTTGCGATAATATTGTTTGCGGACAGATAAAGCCGCAATACACCCTGCCAAAAACAATCGAGACGAAAATAAATGCAAATAGAATAAAAAGAAGAAAAAGCCACAATACATAAAATTCGTTTATAAAATAATATCTGCCGAATAAGACGATAGTTCCTTTTAAAACATTCATCCTTAATATATTTAACAATGGGGCAACTATTATAAATATCGTGGAAAATACCAACAATATTTTGCTTATCAGTTTAATGCTTATATTATATTTCATATATTCATATACTCCTATATATAAAAGACCACCCTCCCCTTCTTAAATTAGACTTCAACATTATTTAAACTTTTACCGCCCATCCCCTGCCTTTCTAAAAGGGGATGTCAGCGGAAAAGTTAAAGGAAGAAAAAATAATAAATAATACGAATACGGCAAATATAAAACTTACCAGTAAAGATATAAATAAATTACCCCCCATATAATAAGTCCGACTATTACCAATGTAAGCCATACTGGCATCGCTCCGTGACCGGCGGTAACCTCGATATTCGATGATTCTTCGGTATGCTCGTTACTCATAATAAAACCTCCGCATTTTGAATTAAAATTTAAATTATAAAAAAATAAAGCCAGGGTTTACTGCCTTAGTTTTGCGCTATCTTCTTCGTTCTTAAGCATTCTTTTTGCTATTTCTTCCGGATTTCTAAACTGTCCGGTTTTTATGCCCCAGTATAAAAGAAAGAAAAAACCAAGTCCCATAAATAAGCTCGTGAGAATAAG
Source organism: Deltaproteobacteria bacterium (assembly GCA_023489335.1). Classification (GTDB taxonomy): domain Bacteria; phylum SZUA-79; class SZUA-79; order Acidulodesulfobacterales; family Acidulodesulfobacteraceae; genus Acidulodesulfobacterium. The sequence goes on from JAMDCP010000007.1 coordinate 230,569, forward strand.
TATAAGATAAAAAAACATTTTGATTCACCCCCTTAAGGTATTTAATATTTTTTTTTGTAAAAATTTTTTATTAGCAGATTTAATGATGCGCTCGTTTTTATGCATATGTATTTTTAATGAATTCAGGGTTATAAAAATACTTGAAACCATCATCGAAACGGCCGCGCTCAAAGGATTTAAAATTCCGATAACCGCTAAAGGTATAGCAATAAAATTATATATAAAAGAAAATAACAGATTCTCTTTTATAATCTTTTTTACATTTATAGAAATATCGAATAATTTAATAATATTTTTTAAATTTCCGTCTAATAAAACTATATTTGCATGATTTGACGGGATTTCATATCGAGAAAGCGATAAAATGGAAATATCTGCCTCTTCCATAGCAGGTATATCGTTTAATCCGTCACCGACAAATGCCGTTAAACCGTTATTTTTATCTTTTTTTAAATTTTCGACGAATTCAAGCTTATCGTCGGGCTTCATTCTGAAATAAGCATTTTCCACTGGTATTCCTGCTTTTGAGGCCGTATAATTAACCGCCTCCTCATTGTCTCCGCTTAGCATAACGACTTTCTTTCCGAGGCCTGAAATACTTTTTACCGCTTCTTTAGCGCCGTCTTTTATTTTATCCATTATAACAAAAAGGCATACCGGCTTATCTTCAATGCTCAAATAAACGGCAGTTGCTCCGTCTTTTTCATATTCCAACGCCTTTTTTTCGGCATCTTCATTTAATATTATATTATGCATCTTTAAAAGTTCATTATTGCCTATAAGCACCTTTTTATCTAAATATTTAGCGCTTACGCCGTACCCTATTTTAAAAATAATATCCGTAACTTCATCTTCTTTAATTGTTTTAGAGTTTGAAATTTTAAAATCGGTATCCTTTTTTCTTTTAAAAGCCTCGGCAATTCTATCGCTTATGTTTTTTTCGATTAATCCGGCAATTTGAATCAATTCATCCTTTGAATACGCAATTCCGTTCTTAACGGCATTAAATAAGACAACCTCTTTTATTTCAGGCAGTCCCTCGGTTAAGGTTCCTGTTTTATCGAAAATAACCGTACCCACATTATTTAACATTTCAAGAGTTTCCGACCCGTTAATCAAAATTTTGTCCTTCTGCGCCTTTGAGATGCCGTTCGTAATAACAAGCGGGGCGGCAAGGCCGAAAGCGCATGGACAGGCCACTACCAGAACCGATATAAATCTTACTAACGAGAGGTCGAGATTATTCGTAAAAAAATAGTAAAAAACAAATGTTAAAAAAGCAACGGAAATTATCAGCGGAATAAAAATCTTAGATATCTCGTCAATATACCTTAGCGGCTCAATTTTCATATTATATGCCCTTTCCGCAAACCTTATCATTTTAAATAAATAGCTTGAATAAGCCCGGGTGGAAGCTCTCATCGTTATATCTTCACCCCTGTTGATAGAACCGCCGATTAAGCTATCGCCCGATTTTTTGTTGGCGGGCAGCGGCTCCCCGTTATACATCGATTCATCGACTATCGCATATTCCGAAAGAAGTTCGCCGTCCGTGGGTATCAGCTCCCCTGCTTTAATAGCCAAAGTATCCCCGGCTTCGATATCTTTAACATCTATTTTTTTTTCTTCGCCGTTTGAAACTAAGGCGGCGGAATCGGGCCTTAAAAGCGTTAAATTGTGAAGGCCTGATAAGGAAGCTCTTTTTGCCGAGGCATCGAGAAACTTGCCGAAGGTGATTAAAATCAATATCATAGCGGCGGTATCAAAGAAAACTCCCGAACTTTTTTTATAAAGTCCGAAAGTAATAAACGAACTGTAAATATATGCGGAAAGAACTCCGATAGAAATTAGCGTATCGGAATTATAAGTTAATGCAGCAAATTTTTTAAAAGCGCTTTTAAATATCGGATAACCTACGACAATTACAATTGCCGTGGTAAATGCCCATAAAATAAAGTGGCTGTAATTTACGATTTCATTTCTTAATTTTAAAAAATATTTGGAATATAGCAGCAGCGAAAATACCATTATGTTCATCGACATAAAAATACCGAAACCGAATCTGGCAAGCAATGAATATGATTCTTCTTTAAGATTGTCGTAACTGTCATCATATTCCGAAATGGAATAGCCTAATTTTTTTAATACATTTTTTATAGCTTTTATGCTGGATTCATTTTTTTCCAAATCAAGCGTAACGATATGACTGACAGGATTTACTTTTGCGCTTACGACATTTTCCTGAAGTTCCAGCGCCTTTTCTATCACGGGGATGCACGAAGTGCATGTGACGCCTTTAATTCCAAAACTTATCCGATTGCCGCCCTCTCCATCGGAAGCAAAAGATAAGGATCCCTTTGCTTTTTTAAAAATAGGTATCCGACCCGATAATTCAAGGTCATTAATTATAAGATTGGATATAGAACTTTCACTCTTTCCAAGGGCCAGATAGCCTATTTTACAACCGTAACAGCAAAAGTTTAACATGTAGGGGGGTGTTTTGACCTCTGCCGTTACGGACTGTTTAACAACTTTAGCCCCGCAAAAATCACAATTTAAGGGCTTTTGTTTCTCTTTTATTTTCTTTATAAAATCAAACATAATTTTTAAATAATTCCCTTTTAGGGTCGGTATTAAACCTTAATCTGCAATATAAATTGCATCTCTGGATTCCCGCTTTAGCGGGAATCCAGAAGTATTAGCTTGCTTTACGCAGTTTTTTTCTGCGAAAAAGTTTTAATGTAATATAACACTTCCCATATCTGATTCGGCTTTAATGTTGTAGCCCATTCCGGCATAGAAGTATGCGGAACACCCTGGGCTATTCTGTTATATATATCCTTATCCGTCGTACCGTATTTGCTCATCCATTTTCCAGATGTAAAATTCCACGGCGCCGGTTTTAAACTTGCCGCAGCAGGACCGTTGCCGCCGCCTTTTATCCCGTGGCAACCCTGACAATTTGCATTATAAATCTTCATACCCTCCCGTACAGCCTGAGGCGTGTTAGAAACAACGGTGGAAACGGCGCTAACTTGAGCGGCTTTATATTGCCAGTAGCTCTTATAGCCGGTTCCTTCCGCTACATCCGTTCCTAAAGTTTGAAGATATGCGACAAGTTCGACCGCCCTTTTCGTAGGCTTGGCGGAACTGCCGTGGAACAACCATGGATAAGGCTGCATGATGGTTCCGGGAGAAATCGAGTTAGGGTCGTATAAATGGGCAAATTGCCAGTCGTTTGTGTGTTTTCCGCCCTCATCCGATAAATCAGGCCCTATTCTTCTTTTGCCCATAAGCATCGGCAGTTGATAATTATAAGTTCCGGCCTGAGCAACGGGACCGTAATACTGTTTTTCACCGGAAACCGGACGGACGAATTGCGAATGGCAGACCCAGCACCCTTCGTGTATATAAACCAGCCTGCCCTTTGCAGCCGCTCCTGTAATTTCATTGACCGGCTCAGGCTTCCCTTTTAAGTTTACTATCGTATGAGTGCTTTGTTTCGGCTGGAGCCACGGAATAAGTCCGACCACGACAAACCCTAAAAGGAAAAACCCGAAGCCGGCTATTAATATGACGTTACCACTCCTTTTCATAAATTTATCTCCTTGCTTAAATTTTTAAATTTTCTTAAAACCTGAATTAATCCATTGATGCGGCTTCTTTATTAGTTTTCCACATATTATAGAGCAAAACAAAAAAGCTCAGCACCATCATCGCTCCCGCAACCGTCCTTATGACCCAGTAAGGCTGAATATCCCAAACAGTGTTAAGAAACGGCACCTGCGCAATCCACAATATACCCTGAATTAAACCGGCTGCCCACAAAACCATAGCCATAATGGAAAACCCGACAAAACCCAGCCAGAAATGCCAGTTTCCGAGTTTTTTGTCCATCTCTTTTCCCGAAATAATAGGCCACATCAGGTATATTGCCGCAAATATAAATAACGAAAATGCGCCGTAAAGAGCCATATGGGCATGTCCGACGACCCAGTCGGTAAAATGGATGATTTTTTGCATTGACCGGAGCGACTGCATCGGTCCCTGAAAACAAGTAAGAAGATAAAATACCGAACCTAAAATTACAAATTTAACGGGGATGCTTTCCGTAAGTTTGGTCCATTTTCCCTTCATGGTTCCGAAGAAATTAGTTATTACAACCCAAACGGGTATGATAAGTAAAACGCTTGTAACAATAGCTATCGTTTGAACCCACACTGGAATCGGGCTATAAATATAATGATGAGCGCCTGTAAACGGGTATATAAATGCTAATGCAAAGAAACCGATTAGAGAAAGTTTATGCGAATAAATCGGTCTATCCGTTCCTATCGGAAGAACATAATAAGCGATTGCCAGTCCCAAAGGCGTAACCATCATTCCGACGACGTTATGAAAATAAAAACCGTTCAGCATCGCCCCTTCGTTTCCGGTAGCCCAGTAATAAGGAATCCAGTTGCCGATTATATAATTTAATGCCGACCAGACTATTGCCGCCATTAAATACCATAAACTAACATAAAGCTGATTTTCCTGCCGAGTGAATATAGTGCCGAAAATATTTATGGCATATATAACCACCGCAACAACGACGATATAATTTATCCATATCGGAATTTCGGCATACGGCAATCCTTTATTGTTACCTAATAAAAACTCTATTACTGCCGCTACGACTATAAAATTCCACAAAAAGTAAAGAAGCCATGCGCCCTTTACCCAAAATAATTTCTGCCTTGTCAGCCTCGGCACATAATAATAAGAGACGCCGAAAAAAGCCGTAAAAAGCCAGGCAAAAGCAACTCCGTTAACATGAACCATCTGCAATCTCGGGAATGCAAGATATGGAATATTACTTAAAAATGCCGGCCACCAAAATTTAACGGAAAGCAAAAAACCGACGGTCGTGGCAATGCACAACCAGATTACCGCCGTAAATAAATAAGTCTTTACAAGACCCTTGTCAACATAACTGTCCAACGACTCTTCCATAAAAACTCCTTAAACTTAAATAAAAAGTTAAACTAAACTAAAATAATACAAATAAACCAAATTAAAAACTCGTTTTCACCCCCCTCTTTTTCCATAAATATCTTAAATTTAATTTAAGACAAATATAATCCTATTTGTCATAATTTTGGTTATATTAATTTATAAAAAATTTGTCAAGTAAAAAATTAAAATACCGTTTTATGATAAGGGATTAAAGGAGGTGGTAGAACTTGATTGTCGTTTAAGAAGGTTAAATCTTTTAAATAAAATAATAATAAAACAGGATATTATCAATAAAAAAACAACTGTATTGTTTGTCAAGGTGTCCGATTTATTTTATAAATACCCCGTCAGTCCCGCCTAAAGGCGGACTGACACCCCTTTTAAAAAAGGGGAATTAAAAGAAACAAGGTATCCGATTTGTATTAAGGGCGTTAATGCGCTTCTGCCCAATTTCTGCCGACCCCGATATTGATAACTAACGGAACATTTGCCAGAAGATTCTTATCCGTCATCAAAACGGTTACTATATCTTTGAGTTCGTTTACTAAAGATTCTTTTACCTCGAATATAAGTTCATCATGGACTTGAAGTATCATTTTTGCATCTTTTTTTAGTTCGGGGCTGTCTTGAAGTCTTTTATGAATATTCACCATCGCGATTTTTATTATATCGGCGGCCGTTCCCTGAATAGGGGCATTTATTGCGGCTCTTTCGGAAAAAGAAGCCAGATTTTTTATTTGGGAGTTAATATTTTCTACATAACACTTTCTTCCAAAAGCAGTTCTGACAAATCCGTTCGATTTAGCCTCTTTAACGGTCAGGTCCATATAATCTTTAATGGCAGGGTGGTTTTTAAAATATAAATCTATATAAAGTTTTGCCTCTTCGGCAGAGATATTAAGTTCTTTTGACAGCCCATAAGAGCTCATGCCGTAAATTATTCCAAAATTAATTACCTTTGCTTTCCTTCTCATAGCGGAGTCGATGGCGTCCGGGGCAACCTTAAATATTTCGGACGCCGTTTTTGCGTGAATATCCTCGTTGTTTCGGAAACTTTCGATTAATGCTTTGTCCCCCGAAATAGATGCCATAACCCTTAAATCTATCTGGGAGTAATCCGCCGATAATAAAAGACAGCCGCTTTTTGCAATAAATGACTGCCTTATTTTAGTTCCTTCGACGCCGGAGGCGGGGATATTTTGAAGGTTCGGACTCTGGCTCGCGAGCCTGCCGGTAGAGGTCGTAATCTGAGACAAAGATGTGTGAACCCTGTTATCTTTGTCAATTTCCTTTAAAAGAACATCCGTAAAAGATGTTTTGAGCTTAACTTTGTTTCTGTAGGACATAAGGCTGTCTATAAATTCTGAATATTGCCTTATTGTCTTATCCTCGCTCTGACGCAATAACAACTCGAGTTCAGACTTTAATGTTGAAAGAACCTCTATATCGGTGCTGTTTTTCTTTACCCTGTTAAATTTCATTTCATTAAACATAATTTCGCTAAGCTGTTTTGGCGAATTGACATTGAATTCTTTTCCCGCTATTTTATATAGGGCGCTTGCAAGCCTCTTTGATTCCGTGTCTAATTCGACCGACAAAGACATAAGTTTATCTTTGTCAACCATAAACCCGACATCCTCCATATCGCTCAAAACCATGGAAAGCGGCATATCGAGATTGTAAAACAAATATTTTAAATCTACATCTTTTTCGATCTCGGCTTCAAAAATTTTATACAGGATATAAACCGAAAAGGCTTTATTGAGGGTATCTATTTGAACATTTGAATCCTCTGGCAACCCTGAGTCTTTGCTGCTTAACCCCTTTAACTCATTTTCGAATTCTTTTTTTATATCGGTGAAACTATGGGAATGCCTTATCGGATTTAAAAGGTAGGATGCTATTTTTATATCAAAAAACAGATTGGTCAGCCTAATGCCGCCTTTTTCTAAAAATCTTTTAATGCTTGTAAGGTCATAACCGGTTTTATAAACAGAATCGTCCTTTAATAAATTTAATATCCGCGGATTGCCTGCAAGGTCTTTTAGATTGATAATTTCGGTTCCCGTTTCTTTTGAAAATATGTATATTAAATCCCCGCCGTTATCGCCTTCAAAATTAAAGTCGGGCAAATCTATATTTTTACCTTCAAAATCGATATAAATCGAAAGAATTTTGCTGTCTTTATTGTCCTTATTATTATTGTTATAATAATTGCCGGAAGGGCTGTCTTTGCCGCTCATGCCTGTTTCCAACTCCTTTAATAGGGAGTTAAATTCCAATTTTTTAAAAATATTATAAAGCCCGCCGCCGTCTTTTTGCCTCATTGCAAAATCGTCTAATGTGTGAAAACTTTTGCCGTTTTCACCAGCAAATTCTTTTGACTCGGGCGTGAAATATGCCCCGTTAATATCGATGTCTTTGTAAAATGAGGCAAGTTCCAAACTCTTATATGCTTCTTCTTTATGATTTATAAGCAAATCCTTAAGTTTTTGCTGTTTAATCCCGTTTATATTTTCGTAAACGCCGTCCAAGCTCTTATATGTCCTTATTAAACTAAACGCCGTCTTGTCGCCTATGCCTTTAATCCCGGGAATATTATCGGAGGCGTCTCCCATTAATGCAAGAACATAAAGGTATTCGTCCGGCTTTATTCCATATTCTTCCTCAAAACCCTGGGCTGTAATAATTTTATTTTTAAGGGCGTCGTATATGAAAACCCTGTCAGATAATAGCTGCTTCAAATCTTTATCGCTGCTTACGATACAGGTGGAAATAGATAATTTTTCCGAAAAATTAGTTACGATATAAGCAATTAAATCATCGGCTTCGTATCCTTTAAGCCTGAATGTATTAAATCCCAATAGATAAGAAATGTCCGTTAAATAATCGACCTGCGACAACAGGTCTTCGGGCATCCCCTTTCTATGGGCTTTATATTCCTCATAAGACTGTTTTCTCAAGCTCTCGTGGGAGTCAAAAAGGCATGCCCCATACCTTATATTTGCCTCTTTAATCAGCTTCATAAGCATCCGCGTGTATCCTAATGTGGCGCCGGTGGGAATACCTTTGGAATTTGTAAGGGGGGGTAGGGCATAATAAGCCCTATAAAAGTAGGAGCTTGAATCTATTAAAAAAAGGTCTGCCTTAATATCAAGAATCTCTTTGGCTTTAGGGCGGCTTTTCTTTCCTATCTTTTTTTGAGGCAGGTCCTGTTCTGTCATTTGTTTAAAATTTCTTAACATCTATAACGCGGGTAAAGGCAAATCTATCCCCCAGCCTTTCACCTTCGGGGCTTTTTATGACAAAATAAATCTCGACGCCGAATATGAAAAGGCCCACCGTGAAAAGTAAAAAATATCCGACAAACGGTATGAGGGAAAATAAAAGGGCTAAAGCAAAAAAAGAATTTCTTATAATCGATTCCTTAAATTCGATTCGTTTTTCATCGGGAATCGTTATAACCTTTAAACCTATAATCTTTTTCCCAAGGCTTTGCCCGTCGAAAAATCCGTCCGCAATTAAAATATACAAAATACCCGCTAAAAAACCAAAGGGATAAAACACTTCGCTTAAGAAGCCAAAGATTAATAAGTCGATAGCCTTAGCTATAAATCTGTGAAGGGTATTTGCTTTCTTATCCATAAATTAATTTATCATAAATATTATTCAAGCAGATTGCTTCGTCGTCTTCGACTCCTCGCAATGACAGGCAGTTGTCATTGCGAGCGCAGCGAAGCAATCTAAAGTTAGTTTAAATTTATTTACCGGCGGCCCTTCCTCTTATCGGCTCATAAATACAATACGGCTCTTCCTCCATATAATCACCTTTTTCATAATAAGCCCTTGCCCTGCATCCTTCGCATACCTTTTTATATTCGCAAATGCCGCATTTACCCTTTAAAAGGCCGGTATCCCTTAAGTTTAAAAAGACTTCGGAACCGTTCCACACTTCACTGACGGTTTGCTTCGTAACATCCCCTGCCTGAACAGGCAGATAACCGCATGGCTGGACAATGCCTTTTCTCGATATGAACATAACGCCGCTTCCGGCCAAGCAACCCTTGGTAACAGCGGCCATGCCGTGAGTTTGAGGGGAAATAGTTATGCCTTCGTCCTTTGCTCTTTTATGCATAATCCTAAAAAAATGCGGGGCGCAAGTTGCTTTAAGCTCGATCCTGCCTCTTAACTCCATAGTCTTATCGTAAAACCATGATAATATGTCTTCGTATTTTTGTTTATCGAGCATTTGTGAATCCGCTATCTGAACGCCGCAGCCGACGGGTACGAGCATAAATATATGAAGAGCCTTTATGTTATTGTTTAAGGCTAAATCCAATATGTCTTTAACCTCGTCTTCGTTATGCCTTGCAATAGTGGTATTTATTTGAACTTCGACGCCTTTTTTTTGCAGATTTTTAATGCCGTTAAATGCGCTTTCGAAAGAACCGGGTATCATTCTGAATGTATCATGGGTTTGCGGGTTTGCCCCGTCTAAACTTATGGAAACCCTTTTAATGCCGCTTTCTTTAATCCGTTCCGCAACCTTTTCGTCCACTAATGTGCCATTGGTAGCAAGAGCGACCCGAAGGCCCTTGCCTGCGGCATAACCGGCAATATTAAAAATATCATCCCTGTATAACGGCTCACCGCCGGTTAAAATAAGGATGGGGGAGCTAAATTTGCATAACTCGTCTATAACGGTAAAGCACTTTTCCGTCGAAAGCTCGTCTTCCTGCCTTTCCGTCTGAGCCTCGGCGCGGCAATGAATACATTTTAAATTGCATCTTGCGGTAAGCTCCCAAAAGACTAATCTCAACTCGTTTTTTTTCGGCAGCGGCAACCCGCCGCCGTGCATTTGACCCGGGTGGCCGGCAGGCATAGAGATATTTTTATTTTCCATTGTATATCTCCTCATCGGTTAAATAGCAAGCGGGGTCCGGCGCCCAAAGGTCTCCTTCTTTCGCCTCCGACCTGACCCTGAAGTTGCCGTTACAAATGTCGAGCCATTTACAGTTTTCGCATCTTCCTTTTACATAAGCCTTTTTATTTTTAAGCTGTTTCATAAGCTGATTCGAGGTATCCGTCCATATCTCGCTAAACTTTCTTTCCTTAATATTGCCAAATGAATAGTGCCTCCAAAATTGGTCGGCATAAACCTCGCCGTCCCAGCTGACGCAGCCGATTCCAACCCCGGAACTGTTGCCCCCGTTCATTTTAAGGAGATTCATGACATTTTCCGCTTCTTCCCGTTTGCCCTCTTTTAAAAGCTTTAAATAAATATACGGGCCGTCGGCATGATTATCGACGGTAAGAACTTCTTTTGAATTATCCCTTGAATAAATCTCTTTTGTGAGTTCTAATATCGTATCGACCGTCTGCCTCGTTTCTTCTAAAGATAAATCCTCATCTATTAGCTTTGTTCCCCTGCCCGCGTAAACAAGATGATAAAAACAAACCCGCGGGATATTTTCTTCTTCTAAAAGTTTGAAAATACCGGGAATTTCCTGAGCGTTTCTTTTATTCACGGTAAAGCGAAGCCCGACCTTAATTCCCGCCTCCTTAGCATAGTTAATTCCTTCCAGAGCCTCCCTGAATGCGCCCTTTTTGCCCCTGAATCTGTCATGAACCGCCTCGAGCCCGTCTAAACTAATACCCACATAAGACAGTCCCACCTTTTTTAATTCGGAGGCTAATTCCTTGGTAATAAGGGTTCCGTTAGTAGAGATAACCGCCCTCATGCCTTTAGACTTTGCATAAAAACACAAATCAAGAAAATGCGGATGCATTAGCGGTTCGCCGCCAGAAAAAAGCATAACGGGGGAACCGAATGCCGAGATATCGTCTATAAATGCCTTGCCCTCTTCAAGCGTAAGCTCATTGTTATACTGAAGGTTTTTAGATTGGGAATAGCAGTGAATACAATTTAAATTGCAAGTTCTTGTCATATTCCATACTATTACCGGCTTTTTATCTTCGGAAAATTGTAAAAGGTGGGAGGGCAGTTTGCTCGACATGCGCCCGTAACGAAGGGCATCGGAGGCATGGACCCCGCCGCAATAAAGTTTCGATATTCCTATCATTATATAATTACTCCTTAATTTAATTTTTAGCCGTAATTCTAATGCTAAACTTCAAAATTTATTTTAAATCGTATTTTTTTGATAAAATTCGACAATTCCATCTATTAACGAATCTATATCGACATCTTTAGATATTATATCAGATTTAATGCCAAACCCCAACGCATATTTAGCCGTCTTTTCCCCAATGCTTGCAAATTTAACTCCCGAGTCCATAATCCTCTTCAAAAGCCCTTTCTGAATGCCTTCGACTAAATTGGCAAAGTTAAGGACAGTTGAGTAACTTGTAAAGCTCACAACTAAAGAATTTAATGCGAGGTCATCCGGAAGGCCTATATTTTTATGGAGCCTTTTTGCATCGGCACCTTTCGTCGCTATAAGGGAACTAAAAATTTCGCATAGCTCTTCTTTTGATTTTTCAGGCGCAACGGTTTCATAAACGGGCAAATTCTCTAAAATTGCCCCTTTCGATATGAGAAATTCCGGAAGCTCGGCGTTTATTTTCAAGGCCTGGGGAAAAAGAATTCTTTTACCTTTAAGTTCAATATCTTTAATAGTGTCTATTATACCTGTCTGGGAAAATTCGGCAGGGATAATATCCGGAACTATGCCGTATTTTTTTAACTCCGATGATGTGATTTTGCCCACGGAAATTATTTTTTTGCCGAAAAGCGACCTTGCGTCTAACCCCTTCAAAAAAAACTCGTCAAAAAATCCCGAAACACCGTTAACGCTTGTAAAAATGATATAATCGTAATCCTTGATATTTTTTATTGCCTCATAAATCTTGGATTTATCTATATTACTTCCGCCTTTAACCACCTTTATAAGCGGCAGGTTGATTACGAAAGCCCCCAGCCTTTTAAGCCTGTGCGAAAGAGTGCCGGCCTGACCCTCCGCCCTTGTAACCATCACTTTTAAACCGCTTAGCGGTCTTCTTTCAAACCAGTTCAGTATTCCTCTGAGTTTAACGACATTCCCGACAATAAGTATAAGCGGACTTTTTAAGCCCTGCCTTTCAGCCTCGCCTTTAATCGTAGCCAGTGTCCCCGTTGCCGCCTTTTGATTTAAAGTAGTCCCTTCCTGAATCACGGCACACGGGGTATCTTTACCTTTTCCCGAAGAAATTATATTTTTAGCAATAGAATCCAGATTTTTATGCCCCATTAAAATTACTATCGTGTCCGCGCCGACTAATTTATCCCAATTTATCGTGCTTTTTTCCTTGTGTTCCCCTTCATGTCCCGTTACAATTGCAACCGTAGAGGCATAATCCCTGTGGGTCAAGGGGATGCCGGCATAAGCCGGAACGGCAAAAGATGAAGAAATGCCGGGTATTATTTCAAACGGGATTGCATCTTTAAAAAGCCTTTCGGCCTCTTCCCCGCCCCTTCCGAATAAATAAGGGTCTCCCCCCTTAAGCCTGACAACAACCTTATTTTCTTTGGCTTTTTCTGCCAAAAGTTCATTAATCGAATATTGCGGAAGACTGTGATTTGACGACCTTTTACCCGCATAGATTATCTCGCACCCTTCTTTTGCGTAGGATAAAATCTCTTCCGAAATTAAACTGTCATATACGATGACATCCGCCTCCTGCAAAACCGTTTTAGCTTTAAGGGTCAAAAGCTCCGGGTCTCCGGGTCCCGCACCCGTAAGGTAAACCATTCCTGTTTTTGAATTGCCGCGGCCTTTATTGCAGTTTTTAACCATTTATTTTTAAATCTCCTTTTTATTATCACAAAAATCGTTGTTTTTATTCAGTATCTCGAGACCGCCTTTATTTATTAAATTTAAAGACAGGCTTTTGCCGATATTTTCATAATCCGTTTTTTTACCGGCAGCCTCATCTTCTAAGTATTCTCCGTGCAGGTTAGAGACAAAACCTTTGATATGCAGGTTATCACCCTCGATATGCGAATAAGCCCCGACGGGAGATGCGCATCCGCAGCCTAACCCTTTAATGCATGCCCTTTCGGCAAAAACCGAAAACTTCGTGTCTTCGTCGTTCAATGGTTTAATTATTTCGCCGATGTCCGCTCTGGAGCCTTTATATTCTAAAGCTATCGCACCCTGTCCGCACTGGGGAATAAATTTAAAAGGGTCCAGATAAACATCTATACAGGATGAAAGATTAAGCCTTATAAGGCCGCTCGACGACAGGACGATAGCATCGAAAAATCCGTCTCTTAATTTCTTAAGCCTTGTATCGATATTGCCCCTTAACGGTTCAAATATTATGTCATCCCTCAAGCGGGCAAGCAAAGCTCTTCTCCTGAGGCTCGAGGTTCCGACTATCGCGCGGCTTTTCAATAAAGATGCAAAATTTACGGAATCAAATCCGCCGGAAGATTCAGGTTTATCCTTTAAAATAATGCAATCCCTCGGGTCATCCCTTTTTAACACCGCACCCAGCGTCAACTCTTCGGGTATTGCCTGCGGTACATCCTTCAAACTGTGCACGGCGATATCTATATCTTCATTAAAAAGGGCTTCTTCTATTTCTTTTACAAATAGTCCTTTGCCGCCAAAACTGCTAAGCGATGCGGTTAAAATCTTATCGCCCGAGGTCTTAATAGTTTTTATTTCGATATCTATTTTTTTATTTTTACCACCGAAAAGCTGTTTTATTTTATCCTTTACAAGATTAGCCTGATATAACGCAAGCTTGCTTCCGCGCGTTCCTATTTTTAGTTTCAAAACTTACCTTTTATTTTTATTAAGTTATTTAATTTATTTTAGAATTATTTTACTAACTTTATTTTTCCTTTTTCGCATTCCTTATTTATTGCATTATCATTGCCTTTCTTATGCAGGGTTTCTTTGCTTAAATCAAGATTAAAAAGGGTTTTTAATGTCTCTAACATATTCGCCTCGTTTGAATCTACGGCGGCTTTTTTAATAAGGGTTATCGGCTCATGAAGGATTTTATTCGTGAGCGAATTGATAATTAAGTCCTTTTCTTTTTTTTCGCCGATATATTTCGATAACTCGACTTCCAATATATCTTTTACCTTGTTTCTAAGTAAAACTATGACCGGCACGGCATTTAACGAATTCTTCCACTCCATAAACTCCTTTGCGTTTATTTCTACAAGTTCGCCCGCGGTCTCAGCCTCTTTTTTTCTTATTTCTAAGTTATCCTCGATCATTTTTCCGATATCGTCGATGTCATAGAGATATACATTGGAAATCTTGTTAATTTCGGGGTCGATATTCCTTGGAACGGAAATATCGATTAAAAATAGCGGCCTTTGTTTGCGAAGTTTTATAACGGGCATAATATCGTCGTATCTTAACACATACCCTTCCGAACCAGTCGAGCATAAAATAATATCGGTGTGGGGCAGTAATTTATAATACTCCGAAAAATCAATCACATCAACACAGTTTTTTTCATTCATCCCAAATGACTCTTCCACAAAATGGCAGGCCTTTTCTTTTGTCCTGTTCGCTATATAAATATTATGAACGCCGCTTTTTATAAAGTGCTTGGCAGTAAGCTTGCCCATTTCGCCTGTTCCCAAAAGCAATATCTTCTTATCGCTAAGGCTGTTAAAAATCTTTTTTGAAAGCTCTACCGCCGCATAACTTACGGATACGGGAGAGGATGCTATTTTTGTTTCGGTTCGAACCCGTTTCGCGCAATAAAAAGCCTTATGAAACAGCTTATTTAAAACCTGGCCGTTTGTTTTAAATTCGCACGATTCGTTATATGCATCTTTAATCTGTCCCAGTATTTGCGGTTCCCCTATTACCATGGAATCTAAACTTGAGGCTACGCTAAAAAGGTGCTTAACCGCTTCAAGGTTAAGAAGCATATAAAAAAGGTCGTCATCCACGCTTTTTTTCGCAAAAAAATACTCTGATATATAATCTTTTATAAAATGTGCTTCTTTTCCGACTGCCCACGGGGATAAATCCATTATAAATTCAGACCTGTTACAGGTGGTAAGTATTGCTATCTCTTTAATTAACGGCCTATCGCCCGCATCTTTCAAATTAAGCAGTTTTTTTGCAAATTCCTGCCTTAATTCAGGGGTTAGAAGTTTCTTGGAAACTACCTCCCTATCGCCGATTTCAGCAGATTTATGACTTAAGCCTATAATTAAAATATCCATATATATAATGTATAGATCCTATTTAAAACCATGAAATTCGGGAAATAAATAAAAAGAAAAACTTAAACTGGAAATAATCAATAAAAATCCGATTATACTAAAAACCGCAGCCTTTTTCCCCCTGAGTCCTTTTGCAACCCTTTCATGCAGCAGCACGGCATAAATAAGCCATGTCGCCAAAGATATAATTTCGATTGGTTTTACAATCATGAAAGATTTAAATAAAGAACTCGACAAATATATTCCCATGGCAATGCCAACGGTAATTAAAGGGAAACCTATTTTTAAGCACTGGTAATTCATGCTGTCCAATAACTCTAAATTATAACCCTTGCCCTGGTAAAACACCTCATCGAACGGATGATTTTTTTTATCGAATAGTTTTAAGTTTTTTTTAATCTTAATCCTTCTTTCTTGAAAAATATATATTAAAGAGATTATAAAAGCAAGGGCAAATAGCGAATCCCCGATTAATATAAGAATTATATGAGTTAAAAGGACAGCCTGGTCGAAGTTCGAAAAAAAGGGTTTAAGGTTGATATAAGTATGGGGGGTAAAAAAGCCGATTAATAAATTTATTGCAACAATAGGGGTTATATATATCAGGATATATTTTGTCTTATAAAAGAGATTAAACAAAACAACCACAATCATAATAACCCATGCATTAAAGAAAACAATCCAATCTACCGACATCAGGTCTTTAAGCCCGTGAAGATTTAGCCATATAAAAAAAATTAAACTTTGAATGATAAATCCCGCATAAATTAACGATACAAAAGCCTGATAAAACTTTTTTTTCCTTAATAAAAGAAATATATAAGAAAAAACATAAATAAAAAACGGGATTAGATATAGTTCTCCGGTGGTCATACCTGCGCCCTCTGCATAAAATTACTTATAAAAAGGCTAATTTCGGAATATTTTTTATCTTTGACAAGCTCAAAAAGGTCGGAATCGACTAACTCTTCAAAAAGCTTTTGATTTCTGCTTTGGGGCCATTTTTTCATCTTGATTTCATGCCTTATTAAACCGAGAATTTTAACATAAGTATCGTATTCGTTGCCGTAAACCTTTTCCAAATCTTCTTTTATTTTTTTAGCAAGCCTCGGGCTTAATCCGCCCGTAAAAATAGCTATATCGAATTCTCCCCTTGAAACAAGGGCGGGCAGGGTAAATGTGCAAAATTCAGGCTTATCGGCAATATTTATCAAAATATTTTTTTTTACGCATCTTTTGAATAGCCCTTCTTCTATTTTTATACTTTTTTTGCCGGGAGAAATTGCGCAAAATACGGCAAACGCTCCTTTTTCGTCCCCGGCTTTATAAGTTCTATTAACCCATTGAACCCTGGATTGCCTGGCAAATCCGGCGATTTCGGAGGAAATTTCCGGTGAAACCACGGTTATATCGGCGCCCCTTGCCGCAAGCCTTTCCACCTTTCTTGTCGCAACCGCGCCGCCGCCGACTACAAGAATTTTTTTATTATAAATATTAAGATTTACAGGGTAATATCTCATAAAATTAGTTAAATTATTTCCCCAAAAACAAGGGCTGAAAATGTGCATATATCGGCGCCATTTTTATAAGCATCGGGCGAAAGTCCCGCTTTCATCGAAACGGCTTCCAAAAAACCTTCTTTATCCATATTGCATTCGGTAGCAACCTGGGGCAGCAAAACCCCGTGGCACGGCCCCTTTATAAGATATAAGCCGTGTTTGCCTATTTCGATGCTATCAAGATTATCTATCTTTTCAAGCGGGGATAAAACCGATATTTCTATCTTTATTTTTTGAAGTTCCGAGTTGTTTAACGGCATAAATCTTGGGTCGCCGAAGGCCGCCTCTTTTGCCATTTTATAAACATTTTTATAAATCGGGATGTTGGAAACAAAGTTGCCGATACATCCCCTTAACTGCTCTCCTCCCGTCTTTAGTGTGACAAAAACGCCGGCATTCATTTTAAGGTTATCCGTAAGTTCGGACAATAATTCCCGTGAGTTAAGAAATTCATCTTTATTTTTATTAAGGGTATCCTCGATGGATTTTCTGGCTACTTTTACCAAAAGGGCCTTTTCCTTTTCCGTTAAATCAAAATTTTTCATATTATACACACCCTCCCCTAACCCCTCCCTTGACGGGAGGGGGAATAACGATTTCTAATTTTAAATATTTTCAATTTTATACGACCACTCGATATCGACTACATTTTTTAACATAGCCCAAACGCTGCAATACTTGTCTTTCGATAATTCGATTGCTCTTTTTACCGCCTGCTCGTCGATATTTTTACCCTTAATTTCATAAGTTATAACCATTTTTGTAAATACTCTTGGATGCGTTTCCGCTCTTTCGCCCCTGACATCAGCGCTATAAGAAGTTATATCCTGCCTTTTTTTCTTTAATATAGAAACTATATCCATCGAACTACACCCGGCAAGTCCAATTAGAATTAAATCGGTAGGTTTTATACCCTCATCGTTTCCTCCAGCCTCTTTTGAAGTATCGAGCAAAACAGAATAGCCGCTGCCGTTATCCGAATATGCTTTAAACTGTAAACCTTTAAGGTATTCTAATTTAATCCCCATAGCCAGGCTCCGTTTATTATTTATTATAAATTATACATTTAAATAAACTCATTTTTTATATCCCTTTCCAAAAGTTTAACTATCGCATCTGCAGGTTTAAGCCCTTCGTAAAGCACTGAATAAACAACATCCGTTATCGGCATATAAATATTTTTTTCCTTAGCTATTATATGGACGGATTTTGTCGTAGCAACGCCTTCCGCAACCATTTTCATATCTTTTAAAATAGAGTCTAAGCTTTCACCCTTTCCTATCCTTATGCCGACAGACCTGTTCCTGCTTAAATCCGATGTCGATGTGAGTATTAAATCGCCTAAGCCGGACAAACCGGTAAAGGTAATCTTATCTGCGCCCATCGCCTCGCCGAATCTTGTCATTTCGACTATCCCTCTCGTTAAAAGCGCCGCCCTGGCATTATTGCCCAAACCAAGTCCATCGGAAATACCGGCTGCCAGCGCAATAATGTTTTTAAGGCTCCCGCCCAGTTCAACCCCTATAACATCGTCTAATGTATATATTCTAAAGTTTACTATATTTTTAAAGAAATTTTTTAGTTCGTCCAAAATTTTTTTATTAAAAGATGCAACACACACGGCTGTGGGAAGATGCCTGGATACCTCGACCGCAAAACTTGGGCCGCTTAAAACTGCGTATCTTTCGAGCATTAAATCCCCGAGCGTTCTCGAAAAAACTTTGTGCGGCAAATCCATGGATTTATCGCCTAAGCCTTTTGCCGTATTTATGAAAATATAACCCTGAAGGTTGAACTTGCCGCTATATGCCTTTATGTCCAATAAAGTCTCCTGTAACGCATTCGAAGGCACGGCAAGAAAAATTATGCGGCAGTTTTTAAAAATAGTTTCATAATCGTCTGTTATTATTATATTCCCGCTAAGCGGCACCCCTTTAAGATAACAATCGTTTTGCCTTTCCTTATTTAATTTTTCGGCAAATTCTTTGCTTCTGGCTTTTAAATAGACATGCGGGGTAAATTTTGAAAAATTGACGGCGAGGGCTGTTCCAAAACTTCCTGCACCTATTATGCCTATGGGTTTAGCTTTTTGCATATTTAATTTGTTTATACCTGCGTTGTTTTATTTTTGTTCTATTCTTTTAAATCGCCGGAAGCGATTAAGGCGCTCACGACTCTTTCGTTTTCGTCGAGATTGATCAGCTTAACGCCCATAGTGTTTCTTCCGATGCTTCTTAAATCGGACGCATTTATCCTTATAATCTTGCCGTTGGAGGTTATTATTATTATGTCGTTATCTCCCGATGCTTTTAGAACCGAGACGACAAAGCCGTTTCTTTGCCCCGTCTTTATGGCTATTATTCCCTTTCCGCCTTTATTTTGCTTTCTAAATTCCGTCATCTTGGTTTTTTTTCCATAACCCTTTTCCGTAAAGGCTATAAGGTAATCCTCCGCCGAAGAAAGCAGATCCATGGAAACAACTGAATCATTCTTGGAAAGCCTGATTCCCCTGACGCCCATCGCTCCCCTGCCCAAAGTTCTAAAACCCTCTATACCCACGCAAATGGACTTCCCCATTTTTGTGGCTATCACGACAAGCTGATTTTTCAAGGTGTTGTTGGCAATTTGAGTGCTTATAACCTCGTCATTATCTTTAAGCCTTATTGCTATAAGCCCCCCCTTCCTGACATTTGCAAATTTATCGAGCGAGGTTCTGATAATTTGGCCATTTTTTGTGGCAATAAAAATCGAATAATCCTTATCGAAATTTGCGATAGGAAGAACGGACGAAACCAATTCCTTTTCCCTTAAATTAAGAAGGTTTACGATAGGTTTGCCCTTGGAGGATTTTAATGTTTCGGGAATATCGTAAACATTTAATTTATAGGCATTCCCCATATTCGTGATAAATAGGATAGATTCA
Organism: Deltaproteobacteria bacterium; assembly: GCA_023489335.1. Lineage (GTDB taxonomy): Bacteria > SZUA-79 > SZUA-79 > Acidulodesulfobacterales > Acidulodesulfobacteraceae > Acidulodesulfobacterium. Next base: position 250,253 of record JAMDCP010000007.1, read on the forward strand.
AGGGCATTTGCACAGAAGGAGTTTGCAACAAAATCTTCTTCTTTTGATTTAATGCCTGTTTGTCCCTTGCCGCCCCTATGTTGGGCCTTGAAGGTCGATAACTTCGTCCTTTTTATATAACCGTTTTCGGTTATCATAACTATCATAGCTTCATTGGGTATGAGGTCGGTGAGGGTTACCTCGTTTTCTTCTTTTACTATTTCCGTCTTTCTTTCATCGCCGAACTTATCCTTTATAAGCTTAAGCTCCTCTTTTATAACATTCTTTATAAGTATTTCGCTTCCCAACAGCTCTCTTAATTTTTTAACTTTGTCAAGTATTTCTTCGTATTCTTTAATAATTTGTTTGCGCTCTAAGCTTGTAATCTTTTCCAGTTTTAAATCGAGAACGGCGCGAGCCTGAATTTCGGAAAAATTAAATCTATTCATGAGGCGTTCTTTGGCTGCGGATGGAGATTCGGAGGTCTTTACGAGTTCGATGACTTCATCGATATTTTGGGCTACAATTTTAAAAGCTTCCAATATATGAAGGCGGGCTTCAGCCTTTTTTAATTCGAATAGGGTCCTTTTTATAACCACTTCTTTTCTAAAATCTACAAAAAGGGATATCATATCCTTTATATTCAACACTTTTGGCTGATTATTCACTATTGCAAGAAAAATCACCCCGAATGTCTCCTCAAGCTGGGTGTGCTTAAAAAGATTGTTAATTATAACGGTCTCATTGGCATCCCTTTTTAGTTCAATAACTATTCTTAACCCTTCCCTATCGGATTCGTCACGCAGGTCGGATATTCCTTCAATCTTTTTTTCCTTAACAAGTTCGGCTATTCTTTCGAGTATTTTTGATTTGTTTACCTGATACGGTATTTCGGTTATGATTATTTTTGATTTCTCAAAATGATGCTTAGCCCTTACCTTTACAAGCCCCCTTCCAGTTTTAAAATAGTTATTTATTCCCGAATGGCCGTAAATTATGCCTCCCGTAGGAAAATCGGGGCCTTTGATTATGGCCGCCAATTCCTCTATGTCACAGCCTGTATTATCCATAAAATAGAGTGTTGCATCTATTGCCTCGGTGAGATTGTGCGGGGGAATATTTGATGCCATTCCTACGGCAATGCCGGACGAACCGTTAATGAGGAGGTTTGGAAACTTAGCGGGTAAAACGGCGGGTTCTTTTAACGAACCGTCGTAGTTTGGGGCAAAGTCAACCGTTTCAAAATCTATATCGTCTAATAAAAACGACGAAAGCTTGGTCATCCTGATTTCGGTGTATCTCATGGCGGCAGGAGGGTCTCCGTCAATAGAACCGAAATTTCCCTGCCCGTCAACAAGCGGATACCTTAAGGAAAAATCCTGCGCCATTCTAACGATAGAATCGTAAACCGCTGCATCCCCGTGCGGGTGATATTTACCTATGACATCGCCGACTATTCTTGCAGATTTTTTATAAGGCTTGTTAAAATCGTTGCCTATCTCGTTCATAGCAAAAAGAATCCTCCTATGAACAGGTTTTAATCCGTCTTTAACCTCCGGAAGAGCCCTTCCTATAATCACGCTCATTGCGTAATCAAGATACGACTGCCTCATCTCGTCTTCTATGTTAATATCGACAATACTCTTTTGATCCAAAATTCCTCCTTTGCTTGTATGCTTGTTTGCTTGTATGCTTGCAGTGTTTTAGTAACCATTATCCGCCGATTCCATTCATAAAATCGTTAGCCCATAATAAAGAACCGGGCTTTTTAGCCTTTTCGCTAAAATTGTGCTTATCCTGTTTCAACCGAATTAGATTAGAAACCCAATTAAAAACAGCTTCGTCCTCATGTTCGCCGCTTAGAATTTTTTTAATGTCATATTCGCTGTCGTAAAAAAGGCAAAGCCTTAGTTTGCCCGAAGCCGTGAGCCTTAACCTGTTGCAGCCTGCGCAAAAATGCTCCGATAACGGACTTATAAATCCGATAACCGCCTTGTTATCCTTAAATCCAAATTCTTTGCTAACCGCTTGGCTAACCGCTTGATGCCCATTCTCCAAAATTGGCTCAAAACCGTCAAACTCCCTTCTTATTTTATCCTCAATCTCTTTTGATGTAATAGTTTCCGTAACATTTCCGCCAATCGGCATATATTCGATAAATCTTAAGTTAATTTCAAATTCCCTTGCAAAATGCACGAAATCTATTATTTCATCGTCATTTATCCCTTTTATTAAAACCGTGTTGATTTTTACGGGGTTAAAACCTGTTTTTTGCGCAAGCTTTATGCCTCTTAAGACATCTTTTAAATTGCCCATTCTTGAAATTTGCAGGAACCTGTCTTCCTTCAAAGAATCAAGGCTGATATTAATCCTCTTGAGTCCTGCACTATAAAGCCCGGCCGCATACTGTTCAAGAAGCGTTCCGTTCGTGGTCATGGAGATATCGGTTATACCTGCTATTTTACCTAAGCTGCGGGTAAAGTCCACTAAACCCTTTCTCACCAAAGGCTCGCCGCCGGTAATCCTTACCTTGTTAACCCCATGATTTGCCAGAACATTAACAAATCTCAAAATATCCTCATAGGATATTATTTCGTTGTGGTTTAAAGGATTAACCCCTTTTTCCGGCATGCAATAAACGCATCTCAGGTTGCACCTATCCGTTATGCTCACCCTTAAATATGTTATCTTTCTGCCATGGCTGTCTATCAAAGGCTTAAACTTATCCAAAATAACTTTATCCCCTCGTTTGTCATTACTGCAAAAGCAGGAATTTATATAAGTAAACCGCCTGCAATAAATTAATAGGCTCTTTATTTCACTATCCTCTTGTTTGTCCCAACCCGCTTCAGCGGGAATCTATATAAATAAATAACTAACAAATAAATGATTAAAATAATCCAAAAAAGGACTGCGGGTTTTTGATCTTTTTTTGTTTTTTGCTCAGGGTCGGCTCTGTCCCGGCAACATACGGCATCAAAACCGGATCCTTATAGCTTGAATTTGCAATTAAACCCGTGCGAGGATTAATTTCCGCAAATACCACTCCTTTTGGGATTTTAAATGCTTTCGGCGGATAAATATTCAGCGCCTTTGACATGTAGTCATCCCATATCGGCGCGGCAGTGATAGCCCCGACCATAAATCTTCCCATCGAATGAAAATCGTCCAAACCTGTCCAAACACCGGTTACCAAAGAAGATGTATATCCCATAAACAAGCCGTCCCTGTACTGGCTCGACGAGCCAGTCTTTCCCGCGACATATGGGGTAATTTTTCTTATTTTCGAGACGGTAACGCCGGTCCCGTTTGTAATAACCCGTTCAAGCATATTTGTCAGAACATAAGCAACCTGAGGGGTCAGCACCTGTTTGCAAACTGGCGTATTATGATAAAGGGTTTTACCTGCGGGCGTCAATATCTTTACGATAAAAATGGGCTTGCACTCCTTTCCGCCGTTAGCAAACGCGGTATAAGCATCCGTTAAATCGATAAGCCTGACGCTTGACGAACCTAAGGCCATGGTAAGGTTTCTTACGACATGGCGGATACCCATTTCATTGGCTAAATGCGCCACTTTATCCACGCCGATCCTTTTCAAAAGTTTTACGGCAATAACATCGATGGAGTGCGCAAGCCCTATTAAAAGCGTTGTTGGACCGGTGAACCGGCGGGAAAAATTGTGGGGTTTATAATACTTGCCCGGTACCCCTGTAGGATAAATTACGGGGGTGTTGTTTATTAAAGAAGAAGGGGTGTAGCCAAGCGTTAAAGCCTCGGCATATACGATAGGCTTGAATGCCGAACCTGTTTGCCTTTTAGCATAAAGCGCCCTGTTAAACTGGGTATCTTTAAAATTATAACCGCCGACCATAGCTCTCACATACCCGTTTTTGGGGTCAATCGAAACTAACGCCCCTTCGATAACATCTTTTTCCTCTAAGGAAAAAATAGGCGTATGGTTTTTATCGTAGCCGTCGAATTTAACTAATATTTCATATCCGGGCTTTAGAGCTTGATTGACATTATTAATCGTTCTATAAGCAAAATAAACATAGCGTTCAAAATGGGATGCCCACCTCATATTGGATAAGGGGAGAACCCCTTTGAATTTTCCGACGGCAACATAGGCGTATAGGCCGTTTGCTGGAATTCCAGTAACAAAACCCTTATAAATACTGCCGACATCTAAAGAATCTATTAAGTCTTTTTCCTCGTTAATTTTTTTAAGCATTTCGTCATAGCTTAACTTTTCAAGAGGACCCGTATAACCGTATTCGTGGGAAAGTTTGGCAAGTCCGGGTTTTACGGCTTCAACGGCATATTTCTGTGCCCTCGCGCTTAAGGCAGCATAAACTTTAAGTCCGCCCTCTTTATAAACTCTTTCGCCGTATTTATCTATAATCCTCTGCTTGATAAAGGCAAGATAGTATGGAGCAATCCCGTAATATTTAAAGTAGTTGTGAAAAACAAGCTTTGTATTGTAAGCGGACACCGCCTGCGCCTTAGAAATAAATCCGTCATTGACCATTTGATCTAAAACATATTTTTGCCTTCTTTTGGCATCCTTAAAGTGGATATAGGGGTCCAAAAAGGACGGAGCCTGCGGCAATCCTCCAAGCATGGCGGCCTGCGCAAGGTCAAGTTTCCACACGGGAACCCCGAAATATGTGAGGGAAGCCGCCTCTACGCCATATGCATTATTGCCCAGATATATTTGATTAAGATAAATATCTAAAATGTCGTTTTTTGATAAATTATTGGCTATACGGTAAGCTAAAATAGCCTCCCGCAACTTCCAGACATATGTCCTTTCATACGGGACAAGCAGGGTTTTCGCCACCTGTTGGGTTATCGTCGAACCGCCCTCGACAATGCGTCCCGCCGTAAGATTAACTACAAAAGCCCTCGCAATCGCCTTGTAATCGAGCGGACCCTGATTATAAAAATTTTTATCCTCAGCCGCCAAAAAAGCCTCCCTGACCTGCAAAGGTATATCAGAAAAAGGAACAACCACCCTGTTTACGGAACCCAAATAACCTACAAGTTTTCCGCTGGATGAATATACATAATTCACCTGCTGCGGATGATAACTCTTAAGAGAGATAATATTTGGAACGGTGGAGGAAAGCAAAAAATAAAGAACGGCCACAATAATAAAGGGTGCGAGTATTAAGGCAAAAACAGCGGCGGCTATTATCCCTATTAATTTTTTTTTCGTTTTTTTAGGTTTATTCTTATTTACGGGTTTATTTACCGGCATAATAAACAATTAAATTAAAATTAAATTAAAATTTATAGACATTTCTATATTATACAATATAAATTTTAAGTTTAAAAGTTTAAGGTGCGGGAGTAATTATTTAAGGGGTTTTTAATGGTCTGCCCGTAGTTTCTTAAAACATTTTTCACCGAGTATTAATGAGTATAAATATCACCTGCAGTTTTATAAATTATACCCCGTTTCTTCATGCTGGGTTATATCGAGACCCATCGTTTCGGAATCTTTATCTACCCTGAGGCCGATAACTAAATCTATCGCTTTAAATATTATAAAACTCAATATAAACGAATAAGCCGCAACGGCAATAATCGTAATTACCTGGATCCAAACCTGTCCGGGATTTCCATAAAATAGGCCTCTTCCCGCTTTATTAATCAGCGGGTCGGCAAACAAGCCCGTTGCAAATACACCCCAAACGCTTCCGACTCCGTGAACGCTAAAAACATCGAGCGCATCGTCGTAGCCTAATTTCGGCTTTATAAAGACAACCACGGAAAAACATATAATACTTGCAATGAGCCCGATTACTATTGCGGCGAGCGGCGTAACATAGCCGGAAGCCGGCGTAATAGCGGCAAGACCGGTGATAGCGCCGGAAACTATGCCTAAGCTTGTGGGCTTTCCGTTGCGAATCCACTCCGCTATCATCCAACCCACGGCCGCCGAAGCGGCGGCGGTATTTGTAGCAAGAAGCGCGGACGCCGCAACGGAATTTGCCGCTAATGCGCTGCCCGCATTAAAACCAAACCATCCGAACCATAAAAGTCCCGCTCCCAATATCGTATAGCCTAACTGGTTAGGCTGAACGATATTTTCCTTCATATATCCCTTTCTTTTCCCGAGAACCAAAGCCCCTGCAAGGCCTGCAAATCCGGCGCTGATGTGAACGACGGTGCCGCCGGCAAAATCCAATACGCCCATTTTTTCGAAAATACCGCCGATTCCCCAAACCCACTGGGCTATCGGGGCATAAACAACCGTGAGCCATATTACCGTAAATATAACCCACGAAGAAAATTTTATTCTTTCAACGAGCGAACCGCTAATCAATGCTACGGTTATTATTGCAAACATAAGCTGAAACATAACGAAAACAAAAGACGGTATCGTCGGCGCATATCTTGAATGCCGGTTTGCGCCCATACCCCCCAACCCTAAATACTTAAAATTGCCGATAAGTCCGCCAAAGGCATCGGGGCCGAAAGATAAGGAATATCCCCATAAAATCCATATAAAGCTTACCGTTGCTATTGTAACAAAACTCAGGGACAGGGTATTTAGCACGTTTTTCTTCCTGACCATTCCTCCGTAAAAAAAACCGAGCGCAGGAGTCATTAGCAATACAAGTGCGGTCGAGGCTAAAACCCATGCTATATTTCCGGGGCTGAAAGCCGGAATGTTCGGCTGGGAACCGGTTGCCGCAAAAACCGGAGTTGCGCATGAAAGCAAAACTAACAAAAAACTGCCTAATAAACTGCCTGCTAAGGACACCGTCGTCCTTAAATTAAAATTTTTTCTCATATTTATAACTCCCCCCTTTGGGATTATTTTTCAAACTTTTTAAGCATATCATTTTTATTATTGATTTTAAATAAAAATTTCATGGCATTTCTTAATCTTAAGCCAAAATTGAATATAACTAAAAAAATAAGATATAATATAGCAATGTATAACAATCACAAAAAATAAATAAAATGAAAAATCGGGAGAAAAGAAGATGTCTTATAAAGTGGATACCGTTGCTTTTTCCGGCCTTTTGCGCTGGGAAGATGTCGAAAAGCTGATTAGCGATGTCAAAGATTCCGGTTCATCCTGGCATTATGTTTATACCCAGCTTGATGATGAGAAGGACAAAATCGATGCCGGCAAGGCTGCCGATTTCTTAAAAGAAAGAATGGAAGAGATAAAAAAGATAGACAAAATTTGCGGTTGGTTTTATGTTCATACTAAAGAAAATCCTTCCATAATAAAGATTTATCATCCGCGCATGTCGGGCGGCGGCTGTTCCTTGACCACTCCGCCGCCATGGATAATCGTTTCGTTAGAAAAACCGGAAGATATAGCCGATTTGGAATCATACAAGCCGATAATAAAACCCAAAAAGAAAGGGATATTTAAATGGTAACCATTAACTATACCATTATAAAAAGATATGAAAAATAATAATCATGCCGCCAACTGCGTAAGTTGCGGCAACAAATTGAAATATCTGCAATCTTCCCAAGAATTGACATGCCTTTATTGCGGAAAAAAAGAAAAATCGAATATAGTCTGCTCGCATGACAAATCACATTACATTTGCGATGATTGCCACAATATTTATTCATTTAATTACATTAAAGAATTCGTTACCCGCACCGCTGCCGAAAATCCTTTTGAAATTGTATTTTCTATATTGGAAAATAAAGATATGCCGATGCTGGGGTGTCATCATTGTTACATATTGACGGGGTCGGTTCTTGCAAGTTTAAAAAATAAAAAGCTTTTTAATATCAGGGGCGGGGATATAGAAGAAGCTTTTTTTAGATTATCGAAACAGGCTGTAGGCGGATACTGCGGATTGAGCGGGGTATGCGGAATTGTCCCTGCCGCAGGAGTAATTTATTCTATTTTGACAGGGTCGGCATGCGGCAAAGATACGGAGCAAAAAATTACTATGGGTTTAACTTCGGCTGTTTCTAACGCAATTTATGAACTTACGGGACCGTCCTGTTGCAAAGCATACATGTTTCGAGCTCTCGAAATTATTATTGCAGGTATTTATAAAGATTTTGGAGAAGTGCTTATAGGTAAAGATTTTGAAATCAAATGCGGCTTTGCCGAATTGCATCCCCACGGGTGCAGAAAAGAAAAATGCCCGTATTACAACGGCATAATATTTAATCTATATGATAACGGCACAGAAAAAATAGGTTATAAAAATAAAAATATTTACATATCTTCAAACGCCGTTAAAATTGAAACGGCGGACGAAGTTATGCAAAAATCGGATAAATTGCCGGCGGCGCCGTGCTGAGGCTCCTCTGCCTGAGTTCAGGCATTCCAAGTGAAATAAAATGGGATATAATATATGGATAATATTAATAAATTAAATCCATAAAAATAGCCGAAGATGACCGAAGAAGAGTTCCTTAATATTTTAAAAACCGGAGGTTTTAAAGAGCGGTTCGATGCCGTAAGCAGGGCCGACCCTGCCTATCTTACCCATGCTATAAGCGATAAAGACGAAAATATAAGATACAAAGTCGCATCAAGGATACCTGCGGAAAATTTGCCGCCACTTATAAACGACCCTTACAAAGAAGTTCGCTTGATAGTTGCAAAAAGGATAGACCAGAAAGAACTGCCGAAAATGATTAAAGATAAATCTTTCTGGGTGAGGCATGCCGTTGCCGAAAGAATCGACAAATCGTTTTTGCCTTCGCTTATGGAGGATAAAGAACCTATCGTGAGGATTATGGTTGCCGAAAGAATAAGCGAAGAATATTTAAAGGATATGCTTAAAGACGGCGAAGCATTGGTTAGAAAGGCAGTCGCAAAAAGAATTCCTGCGGAATATCTTTATTTAATGCGGGACGATGCAAGCGAAAGCGTCAGAAATATCGTCTCGGAAAGACTTAGTGAACTACTCCCGCCTTAAGAGGCGTGAGCTTCCTGTTTCATCGTATGACGGCTATATCCGGTATTTTGGATACCCGCCGGAGCATACTCCGCAGGCGTTAATTCCGACCGTTCCGGCCGTATTGTTAAGTTAAGTCCTTCAAGGAATAGATTATCGGAAGCGTTTATATCCCTGTCGTGTTTTGCGCCGCAATCAGGACAAGTCCATTCACGGTCGGATAGTTTTAAGTCCTGCTTGTTATATCCGCAGCCCAGAGTAGAACAAGCCTTTGATGACGGATAGAACCTGTTGACCGTGAAAATATCCCGTCCATACCAGTCCGCTTTATACTTAAGCTGTCCCGTGAATATAGACCATGATACATCGGATATACTTTTAGACAAACGCCTGTTTTTAGCCATTCCTTTTATATTTAAGTCTTCAAGAACGATAACTTGGCTATCGTTTACCATTCTTGAAGACAACTTGTGTAGAAAATCCTTGCGCTGATTAGCAACCCTTTCGTGAAAGATTGATAACCTTTTTCTGAATTTAACTTTATTCTTGGATCCTTTTATTTTCTTTGTAAACTGCCGGTTAAGCGTTTTAAGCTTATTCTGCGCCTTAATTAAGTATTTAGGATTGGCAACTTTATTACTTTGTTTATTGGATATATTTGCGCCCGTAGTTATAACGGCAAAGTCCTTAATGCCTAAGTCTATGCCAGATACTCCGTTTACCGCTTTGTTTGGTATATAGGCGCAATAGTCGTATTTTTCTACAAGTATATTTATGTAATACTTACCTGACGGCTTTTTCGTTATTTTAAGGGATTTTGCAAATTCATAGAACCGCCTGTGGAGTTTAACTTTAATGGCGGATTTAAGTTTAGGTATATACAGGGAATTTCCGTCAATAGTAAAATGTTGCGGTATCTCGATAGAATTTGTATTGACCTTTTTCTTGAAGTTTGGGAACTTGGCTCTGTGCTGAAAGAAGTTACGAAAAGCGGTATCGAGATTTTTAAGACTTGCCTGCAAGGATTGAGAATTAGCGTCTTTCAGGAAAGAAAAACCCTTTTTGAGCAAAGGCAGTATTACTGCGTTGGTATAATAATTGGTTTTTATATTATAGTTCTTATGTAGATTAACAGCCCGTTCCAAAAAGAAATTATAGACAAACCTATTATATCCTATCTGTTCGTCAAGAAAAGATATCTGCTCTTTGTTTGGATATATCCTGAATTTGTATGTATATTGCTTAGTCGTCATTATCGTTTATTACTTGTCTGCGATATTTCACGACAAATATTAGATGATATTGCAACAAAAATACTGAATGCCTTGATTATATCATATTGCAACCTAATTTCAAATACTTTTTCAAGCACATCTTTATTTACATAAAGCCTTCGGCTTTATAAGCGTAAATAAAGATATATCTCCCGCTTAAGAAGCTGGAGTTTTCTTGCCTATTTTTTGATAAAATTAATAGTATCTTTTTCATCACTTCCTCCTATTATTTATCTTGTCGTGAAACTCCATGTATAAGTTTTTCCTAAATGGTCGTTTAAATTCGCTTCTATAGCGGTTGTAAGTTCTGCCGCGTAAGTCGTATGAGGCGAAAGAGGGCTGTCCGGCGTAAAGCTCACGATATAACTTGTCAAGCTATGCGAATCGTAATATACTTTTCCGGCGACTCTTCTTCCGGAAGGGGCAATTAACAGGACCGTATCGGAATTAAACGTTAAAGGGCTCATAGCTTCGTTAAACGATGCTCTTATTACAGCTGTCCTGCTTACGCCGGTCGCGCCGTTTTGCGGGCTTGTATGCGTTACTGCCGGTGGCGAGAATATACTGCCCATTGCCGAATCGTAACTCCACAACCCGAAAGACCGAAAGCGAAGAACCCTGCTATTAAGATTAAGAATAATTTTTCATAACTGCCTCTAATTTTATATTTTATTATTTATAGCTCAAACCGACTACAAACTACGGACTACCAAAGACTGTCCTAATAATCCCAAACCCCTAACGACCAAAACCCCACTACCGCTCCGGACCGCCCTTGCCCTTATTAAGCCGGTTATTAAGGTCTTGAGTGAAGGCGTCAGGTTCAGATAACTGATTCAGCTTATTTAATTGATAATCTGATATAATTTTTTGTATAAGAGGTTTTAGTTCCTTCATATCTTTCCGGACCGCAATCCAGACTTCTTCGTTGTCCACATCGAAATAGCCATGAATTATCCTGTTTCTCATATTGGTTATATCGCGCCACGGAATAGGGTACTTATTTTTTATTTCGTCTGGAATTTTATTACTTGCTTCGCCTAATACCTCGATACACCTTATAACGGCATTGATTGTCTTATCGTCTCGCAAGAAATCTTCATAAGATATATTGCTTGTATATTTTTCCGCTTTTTCGATATATTTAACTATATCATCCAGGTATAATCTAAAATCCCTCTTCATAAGTTCACCACCTCTTTTAATATGTTTTCTTTAAGTTCTTTGCGGACGCTCCTTTTTCTAACGACATCAACCTTTACGCCAAGTAAATCCGATAAATAATTTTCCAAAGAAGAAACCGCAAAAAGACTAACCGGTTTTTCAAATTCAACCAAAATATCTACGTCGCTCTTAGGCGTTTCTTCGCCCCTGACATAAGAACCGAAAATACCTATTTCTGAAATATAATATTTTTCTTGAAGTTCGGCTTTATGACCGCTGATAACATTTTTAATATCGTTTAAAGATTTCATGGTTTTATTTTATCACACCTGATTACCCCAGCTTGGGGCCTTTGTTTTTATTAAGCCGGTTGTTAAAGTTTTTGGTAAAGTCGTCTTCCTGCTCAGGGGTATTACTTTCGCCTATGCCGTTTGCCTTCTCAAGATGCCGTTTTAAAGCTTTTGAGGTCTCGTAGGTGTTCTCTACAACGAACTTTCTTATTTCCGTTTTATCGTTTTTAAGTTGATACGTTCGGAGGCTGTTTATATAATCAAGCCTTTTTACCGGATATGCAAGAAAAGGCGGATATCCGTTTTTTATTAACTCTAAGCTCAAGATAAAACGGCCCGTCCTTCCGTTGCCGTCTAAGAACGGATGTATCGATTCAAATTCTCCGTGCAGGTCCGCGGCCCTGATTATTATATGCTCTTTTGCCGGTTCATTCAGCCTTGAGATAAATCCGCCCATCAATTTCGGAACGTCTTTATATGCCGGAGGGGCATATTCCGTACCCGATATAAAACCGGCTTCCTGCCGATACTTTCCGGCATGCTCGTCGTCTATCCCGGCGAGAACAAGCTTATGGCATTTAAGGATATCGTTTTCGGTTATGTTTGCGGAGTTCAGGAGGGTATATATAAAATCATAAGCTTTAGCGGAATTTACGGCTTCGAGATGTTCCCGGACGCTTTTGCCTCCTATCGTTATGCCGTCTTCTATAACGACCTTCGTTTCGCTTTCCGTAAGGGTATTGCCTTCGATAGCGTTAGTAGAATAAACGGAGGAAACCCTGTAAAAATCCTTAAGCTTGTTCGGGAGATTTTTGTCTATGGATTTATGACGGGATATTTCTTCCTTTAATTCGTCTATTTTATCAAGTTTCGCGGCAATTTCTTCGTTTATCGACATTTAGAAAACCTCCTTAGTTTATTTTATCACACCTGTTGTTTATCGTAGCCGATTTTTAAAAGTGTTAAGCCGCTTAACACCCTGTAAAGCTCGTAAACGCTGAATTACTACAAGCTTGTTATTACAATTTTCATAAATACATTTAGAGTTTTAAAAGCATGTTCAACTAAAAACTGATCCCTCTTGATAGTTAGATTCTTTCCTCCATGAAATAAATTATTTCTTACCCCATACCAGAACTCGATCATATTTCCCCAATCCTCTAATGAATGAATCACACCTTTTTCAAGTTCAGATTTATTATTAGCATTAGGATAATCTTCCATGATATTCCACCAATCGCCAATTTCGGGATAGTCATAGTCTTTTGACGAGTTATAAAGTGGCTCTTGTTTTAATTCTCGAATAAGCGTACTCCAAGTGCTCTTTAAATCAAATTGAGTATATTTGTTTATTTTGTCCAAGTATTGTCTCTTTAGTTCTTTATTTCTCTTCAACCTCTGAATTGCAATCCTGTCGTTATCGGCATCTAAGAAAAGACTTTTTATGAAAGCATTAAATGCGAGATACTCAAATATATATTTAGAAAAATAGTCTCCTCGCCTAGCTTTTTTATGCCAATCTATAATTAAGCTATTATAATCTTTCAAATAATCACTAACTAAATCAAGGACAACGCCACATTTACATTTATATTTAACTATTCCTAAACGCCAATCCCCCATATCTCCGGATAACTCAGCTGCATAATAGTCTGCCATCTGTCCTTCGGTGGCATCTTTATCCAGTTCGGCCATTTCCTCGCGCCTATCGACTTTCCACATTTTCTTTCCGCATTCTGTACAGTTCATAATATAATTTTAAATGACGCAGGCTTTATAGCCAGCTTTTTCGACTTCTTCGGTAATTATTTGCTTTGCAGTATTTAATATGTTTTCTTTGTTTTCCATAATCCTATTTTATCACACCTGTTGTTTATCGTAGCCGATTTTTAATAATTGCAGCTGCTTTTCGATTTCGCCGGCTTTTATTTCATTTCAATTCCATATTGGTGCGATTAAAAGCCGGCAAAATTCCGGAAGTTTTAAATCTTATAATCGTTTCAATTCCATATTGGTGCGATTAAAAGA